>JARGNG010000011.1 GCA_029213265.1 Verrucomicrobiales bacterium
CGCCACCAACTCGTTTCTCGATGACCAGATCGGCCGCCTCCTCGAGGGGTTGGAGAAGAGCCCGCGCGGCGGGGAGATGGCCGTCGTTCTCTGGAGCGACCACGGCTGGCATCTCGGGGAAAAGGAGCACTGGAGAAAATTCAGCCTCTGGGAGGAGGCAACCCGCTGTGTGTTTTCCATTTCCCTTCCCGGAGTCACGAAGGCGGCCAGTTCGTGTCGGGCGCCTGTCGATTTCATGAGTGTGTATCCCACCGTATGCGAGATTGCCGGCATTCCGATTCCGGAGCATGTCAAAGGACCTTCCCTGATGCCCTTATTGAAGGATCCGAAGACAAAATGGAATCGCCCTGCCCTGACCACTCATGGTCGCGGCAATCACGGCGTCCGCAGTCCCCGCTACCGATACATTCGCTACGAAGATGGGAGCGAGGAACTCTATTTTCACGAAGACGACCCGCTGGAAGCGACCAACCGGGCCAACAGCCCCGATCCGGAAATATCGGAAATCAAAGCGAAACTCGGTCGAGTCATTCCGAAAAAAGAAGTCCCGTCCTCCCCGGGATCCGGGAAGAAGAAAGGAAAGAAGAAGGGACAAGCAAAGAAGTAGCGGATCAATTCCCCTGCCCCCACTACTCTGCCTCGACCGCTGCGAGCAGGCTGCCAAGGGTAATCTTTCCACCGCGGACGACCCGGGCGTTGATTCCTCCGTGTCCACGCACCGCCTGATACCCTCCCGGGCCGAACGTTTCCTCCATCCGGGAACAGGGGTGACAAAGGCCGGTGTATTCGAGAAGGGCATCCCCGACTTGAAATCGGCGGTTTTTCAGCGCGAGCAGGTTGATTCCTTTCACGGCGATATTTCTCCGCAGGGAATCCGGTGAAATGGTCTTGTCCCCGAGAATGGAGCCGATCACGGCAAGGTGTTCCCACTGGAAAAGCGTAACCTGACGTGTTGCATCAGGACGAACTCGCGTGCCTGCGTGATCTCCCTCGACCCCGGCGCCTTCCAGCAGGGTGGCCTCCTCAAACGCCATCATGGGCTCCCGATGCCCCGGTCGAATTCCAATCCACTCAATCCGTCCCGCTCCGGGAATGCGGTTTCGCAACTCGTGAATGGTCTTCATGTTCACAAAAAAGGGCGAAGGATTGCTCCCCCGCCCTTTCTGAAATCAGTAGTGATACCGGAGACTAGATCGCAACCGGTTTCCCGGTTTCCGCGGCCCGGTAGACAGCGTCGATGATCTGCATCAGGGCAAGACCCTGCTCGGCATTGTTGAGTGGCTCAGCCGTGCCTTCGATCGCTTCGATGAAGTTGGCCGCAGAGTTGATCCGCCCCATGTCTTCACATTCCTCGACTTCGATCGACTTATCGACCGACTTGCCATCCTCCTGGACGTAAAGTTCGCAAGTATCGATGGCGGTAGCGTCGTCGCCGTCGCTTCCGAAGAGGCGCTCGACTTTTCCACCGGCCTTGACGCCCTGAAACACGACGGAAACTTCCTCGCGCTTGACCATCTCCGCCCACGACATCTGAAAACTGAGCGTCTGCCCGGTCTCAAACATCACGAAACCATGCGCAGCCGACTCGACGTCGGTGACGCCGTCTTCGCGATCTGGAATTCCCCAGGGACCCTTGAAGCCTTTGTTCGTGATGTGATCATCAAAGGTTCCACCCATGACGTAGCTTGGCGTTGGATTCCCCATGAAATACATGGCGAGATCCAGCATGTGAAGCAAGTCGATGACGGGTCCTCCACCGGAAAGCGCTTTCGTGGTGAACCATCCTCCGAATCCGGGAATCCCGGTGCGGCGACACCACTTGGCCTGAGCGGAGTTAATCCGTCCGACGACCCCGTCATTGATGAGCTTCATCATCTCGCGTGACTCGGGACGAGCACGGTTGTTGAAGTTGAACATGAGATACTTCCCGGACGCATCGCGGGCAGCAATCATTTCTCCGACTTCCTCCGCAGAGATCGCAGGAGGCTTTTCACAAAACACGTGCTTTCCGGCTTCGAGTGCCTGGATCGCTAATGGCGCGTGGAACTTGTTCGGCACAATGATACTCACCGCATCGATGTCGCTCGCGAGCATCTCGGCAACGTCACCGAACACATTGGGAATGTTGTTCGCCTCCGCTGAAGCCTTCGCAGCGGCCTCGTTCACGTCCGCCATGGCCACGACCTCGCCACCAGCCTGACGAAACCCGTCAATGTGATAGCTGGCCATTCCGCCAGCTCCGATTACTCCAACTTTGATAGCCATAAAATGGATCGAAAAAATTTGATGCGGTCAGGGAGAAGGAGATTACTCCTTGGCTTTGGCTTTGCCTGCCTTTTCCTTGGCTTTGCCACCGTTGCCGCCAGCGGCAGGTGCGGCCACTGGTGTCGCAGCAGGTGCGGCCGCCGGGGCAGCCGTCACTTCCACCTTCATTCCAGCCTCTTCGGCAAGCTTTGCGGTGTCCTGAGTAATGTCGACTTCAGCCGTGTAAGCGAAAACAGGCGGAGTCACTTTCATCAGGACCACGTCCATTCCCTTGGCCTTGGCCGCCTTGAGAGCGATCGGCTCCAGCTGAATGCGGAACTCGTTAATCAAGCGAACCCGCTCCTGTGCGAGTGTATTTTGCGCCTGACTCTTGAGCCGGTTGAACTCCGAGTTGAGCTGCTGATTCGTCGCAACAATTTGGCGGCGCTGCTCTTCGGTAGGATTCTCACCGGCGGCACGCTCCACTCCCATCATTTGATTTTGAAGGGCGCCCTGCGTTTTTTGAAGTTCCTGATTCAGAGAGTTTTGCATCCCGATCAGGTCGACGCGGACTTTCTCTTCGACGCCAAGTTGACGAGCAACGGCATCGATATCAAGGACGGCTACGCCCCCTGATTGAGCGGAAGCAACTGAGGCGAAAACGACAGAAGCCAGTGTGGCAAAAAGAATTTTTTTCATAAGTATAGATCTTCTTTGAAGGAGGCGGAGAGCCTAGAACAGGTTTCCGCGGTACGTCCAGAGTTTTTCAAAGAGGATTCCATCGCGTTTTGACGCAGGAAGAGTCGGGAGGAGGCCGCATATTTCCTTGATTCCATTCGTCTTTGAACCAAGCGAAGACAGAATCACATGGAGGAAAGGAAACCGACAACCGAGAATAGCGGCCCAAAGGCGAAGGAGACATGCAACTCCGTTTCCTGCCTGATCCCGTTTACCTTCGATCCCGCGACTCTGACCGACGCCGCCAGCAGCTGTCTCGAAAATCTGGCCTCGGATCCCGATCTCGTAATCGCATTCGTATCGTCTGATTATCGTGCCGATCTCGCGGAATTGATCGAAATCCTGCGAATCGATGGGCATGCCACTCGAATCGTCGGCACCTCCGCAGGGGGCGTTTTCGGAGTCGGGAAAGAACAGGAAAACGCTTCCGGGCTGTCTCTGCTCTTTCTGAAGATGCCACAGGTCACTCTCACAACCGCGACGGAGTTCGAAAAAGATGGGCCGGCACCAAACCGTGAGCCCCCTGCCGGGTTCCTGCTTTTCGGCAACCCGGTCCAAAGCGAATTCCAGGACGATCTCGGGAGATGGAATACCAGCTATCCCGGCATTCCGGTAGTAGGTGGGCTCGGCACCGGGGGCCCGGATCCGGAAGATCTGTTTCTCTTCACGGAAAACGGAATTTTGAAAGCCCCGATGCTGTCGATCCGCTTTGATGGTCCGATCCGGATCGAACCACTCGTGGCGCAAAGCTGCCGACCCATTGGAGAGCCCTTTGTCGTTACCGGAACCACCTCCGACGACGTCGTGTCAATCGGACGGAGAAAGGCCTTTTCCGTGCTCGAAGATACTTTCGAGGCGCTACCGGAAGAGTTGCAGGCCGAAGCCGAGGGAAGTATTTTTGCCGGATTGGCCGTGCTGGAGGAGGTGGAAAACTTCGACACGGGAAATTTCCTGATCCGCCACATTGTCAGTGCCAACCTGGCGAAGGGATGGCTGCAACTCGCGACGACGCCACGGATTGGACAAACCATGCAATTTCAGCTTCGGGATGCGACCTCTTCCGAAGTGGTGCTGCGGGACCAATCCACCGCGATCAGGAAAGCGCACGGGGTCCCCTTTGCAGCCGTCTTTTGCAGCGGGCAGGGACGTGGTCGAAAACTCTATGAGGCCGAAGAACGCGATATTCGGATTCTCGAAGAGCATCTGGGTGTCTTTCCCATGGCCGGGCTCTTTTCCAACGGCGAGTTCGGACCGATCGCGGGCTGCAACTTCCGGCATGACCACTCCCTTTGCGGAGCGCTTTTTTACCCGGATTTGGAAGAGTCCTGATTTTCCCGCAGGCTGGCAAGCGCGGCTTTCAGTTGAAAGGGAGTCAGGTCGGGAAAGTGCTCCCTGAGACGAGCCGCAATGCCCGTCACCTGGGGACACGCAAAACTCGTTCCTGTGAACTGCTGCCAACCGCCCCCGGGAGTCGGTGCATCGACGTATACTCCACAGGCCTCGACTTCGGTCGTCCTTCCCGGATCGAATCGAAAATGGAGCGGATCCGAAAAATAATCCATATCCACCCCGACCACCGAGGAAAGTCCGGCCGGGTAGCCCACCTTGTTCCGCTTGTTGTCTTTCGCCGCGACCCAGAGCATCCCCTGGTAGTAGGCTTTGTCAGCGATCCGGGCGAGTTGCTCATAGCTGGACTCGGTTCCCAGGCTCAGATTGAGAACATCCCATTTCTGCTCCACAGCGAATTCCAGGGCAGCGAGGAGCTTCTGCGATGTTGAACTGTGCGAAGCTCCGATTACGCGGATGCTGTGGAGTTCTGCATCCGGCGCGTGCCTGTGAATGATGTAGGCGCAGGCGGTGCCGTGTTCGATGACATCCTTCCCCTTTTCCAGAGACACGACGGTGGGCTTGGCAGGGCGCCGTTCCACGACTTCATAGTTTCCGGCCACCCGACCGTTCAGTTCAGGAATCTCCGAGGCTACACCGGAATCGAGAATCCCGACACGGACTCCCTTTCCAGTACCGGATTCGAGACATTCACGAAGACGGTCGCTGTCGAGAATCTGATCAAAGGTCATACGCTCCCTCTTCTTCGTCTCTCGCAGCGAATTCGCCAAGCAAATCGGCCATTCGATAGAGCATCTCCCTCTCCTTCTCCGGCAGGGTGAGCGATTTCTCGGCGATCAGAGCGGGCATGCGATATTTTAAAGCAACCGCTCCGGCGTTTGCGGCCTCCCCGAGTCCTTCCAGTTCGAATTCCCTGGCGTGCTCGGCAATCTCCAGCCCCGCCACCGAGGTGCTGAATTCAATCTTCCGGTATAGCTTCATCCCGGTCGCGTAGATTTCGCCGAATCCCTGTGCCATTTTTAAATCTTCAATCGAGAAGGGCGTGTCGCTCGCTTCGCCGGACCGGTTCACGAACGTGGCAACGCCGTAAACGCGATCATCATCGACGATGGGCACCGCGAGAAGAAACTTGGTCTCGATCTGTGCGACCTTGTCGACGGTGCTGGCCCCGACACTGTCCGGATGAATCTTTGCCATGGCCTGGCGGGAACTGAAAACATAGCCACTCACGGATCCATCTACCGGCACCGTGATATCCGACGGGTCAAGCGCCGGATTCATCGAGACGAGAAAGCGAAGCTCGGTTTCGTCGCCGGAGGGAACAAGAATCGACCCTTCCGAGGCGGAGATCGCTTCGCAGGTATCGCGCACCAGTTGGCGAAGCATCGCTGCCGCATCGGTAAGGATACCGTCTCCGTGACTCCTGATTCGTTTGAGCGCGGTCGCAAAGTCGGACATGGAATGAATAGAACACAAACGCCGCTTCGCCGCAGCAAGAAAGAGCATAGGTCCCGCCCCCTTTTTGATGGTTTAGGCCCCTTGGAAGGCTTTCAGTCGAAATTCGTCCGATTTGTGCTTAAGCGTTTTCGCTTCCAAATCGGGAATCAAAAAGGCGACGGGATAATTCACCTGCAAAAATACTGAATGTCAGACCACTTGCCGACCGCACATACAAAAAGATCTACCAGCCACCCGGCCCCAACTGGTCCGCCCAGGCAGCCCACTCCCGTTTCTCATAATCATCCGCGACTTCCCTGTCTTCCTTTTGAAAGTAGTCCCACGCCTCTTCAAATTCGTGGACGAGCCTGCCGTCACAGTCGACAATCCGCTGAAACCACGCGGGATCGGTAAGACCAAATTTTTTCACGGCTTCGGGCGCATTGGCGAGGAACTCTTCACGGAAGGAAGGATCAGAGATCCGCCCCATCAGTGTCCGCTGAAAACTGCGCAATCCCGAGAACTCCGGGTGAAGCGGATCCGGGCCCGCAACGTCCACTTCGGAATAACCGGGCGCAGGAACATCGGGTGCCACCGTCGGGCGATGGGAATAGAAAATCTCCCGGGCCTTGCGGATATCCTGCATCACCGAAGCGAAAGGCCTCAGTTTACTGTCCCGCTCCAGGATGACATTCCTGACATTCGCCGAACGCTTCACCGCTTCGTCAAACAGGGGCCAGACTTCCTCCATAACCGGCGCGGAGTGACTGTCCTCCCATCGCCCATCGGGAAGTTGATGCCCTCCCGCGAGGTGCATTTGCGAAACGCGATCCATTGGCAGTTTATCAAAAAACTCAATCGGATCGTAGCCGTGGTTTCGGGAGTTGTTGAACACGTTGGTGACATCGAGCAAGAGAGTGCAGTCGGTTTCCTCACAGATACGCCGGAGGAAATCCGCTTCGCTCAGCGAACTGTGAGGAGCAGGAAAGGAATAGGTAACATTCTCCAGCGCAAAGGGCCGACCCAGCCTTCGGCGAACCGCATAGTAGTTTTCCTTGACCCATTGGACCGCCACTTCTTCGAACGGAATCGCGAGAAACATGGTGAGGTCGTTTCCATCGACGCTGTGAAAGGCAAGGTGCTCACTGAAAACATTCAGCCCGTGCTCCTCCAGGAAGCGGTTCGTAGCATTCAGATAGGTTTCATTCAACTCACCGACCGTTCCGATGGAGAGACTCAAACCATGAGCAACACAGGGGAAAGTTCCCAATGCATCCTTGAGAAGGCGTTCATTGGGATCCGAGTAGGTCCGTCTCTCGCGAACGATATAGTCCTCGGTCGAGATCTCGAGAAGGTCGATTTCGGAGCGGTGCGCGACCGCTTCCGCGTGAACATTGAAGCGGTAGGCAAGTCCGATTCCGTAGGGGTGCTCGTGTTGATTCATGAAAAAAGAAGTGTCAGGATTCGGGGCAGCTAACAGGGTTGAGTCATCATCCAGACGTTGTTGCGTGTCTTTGCGAAGCAATCCAACCTGGTTAGCGGCGGAACATTCGCACCTCTTCTGAGACGAACAGGAGAGAAAAACTATGCGACCTTTTATGTCGGTTAGGAAAGCTGGGAAAGAAAATCTTCGGATCACCGGAGAGGAGCTTTCGCGCCCCGTCCGGCAACCGAAGATTGCTTCACGAGGGGATTTTCACCCCCTTTGATCAGTGGCAGTGGTTGCGCCAGCAATTGCGTCGCCAGTGGTTACAAAAGTAATTCCGACGCCAGCACCATCCGTGTGCCTCGACATCTCCTTCTACTTCCCCTTCCGGGCCCTGCTCGTAGCCGCTGCCACCCATCGGAGGCCCCATGGGCGCACCGCCGGTGTGGATCTGGATTACAACTTGTCCACCGGTACCGGGAACAACCATCTCAGGGCCGGGCCCCACTGAACCGGGAGCCGGACCGACGCCGACTTCACCGAGTTTTTCTTTGATCTCTTCTGCCGGGATCAGCTTGTCTTCGAGCTGGTCATCCGCGACATCGTAGAACTTTCCGTCACTACTTCTAAGTATAGCCATGTTATTTTCCTTGGTTTGGTTTTGGTTTGATTGATGGCTTCGCAAAACTGCCGGGTGCAGTCAGCGGAGGCCAGCAAATTGGTTTCAGACTCCGGGAGGCTTCGGCATTTCGATCAGGGGAGACACCGTTTCAGTGATCCCAAGATCATTTTCCAGATCCTCCAGGATGATCTCCATCGGCATCATGACCGTGGACCGGCACTGGTGCGTTTCGGTGGAGTCGAAAGTGCCGTTCTCGTAGTATTTGTTCGAGGGAGAAGCACCTCCGCAGTATTTGTAAAATTGGCAGGTTTCCGAGCACTTCTGATTACCGGCTTCGATGTCGGCGAGAACATGCTGAAAGGCACCGTTGACGGTGGCATCAAAAAGGGAGCCACTGAGCAGGTTGCCGAAGGTGAAAGATTCGTATTTCTCGGTAGACTGACCGAGCAACTCGGGCGAGAAAGAGGAGAAGTTTCCGAAGCAGTCCACATTGACCATACCGAACGGATCCGCTTCCTGATTGTAATACCCGCCGTCAGGACGCGAACACCAGCCCGGCTCGAGAATGTTTCGTTCCGCGTTCTGAAACTCCCGCACATTCAGTGGAAATCCATCCGCCTTGTTGCGAAGGTAAAACTGCTTCAGAAAGGCCCGAATACGATCGAGCCCGCCGTCTTTGCCGAGGGATGAGGTTTCATTGGCGCCCTCGACTTCCTCGATATTAAATCCGATACCGGTAATGCCGTGCTCGCGGTAGAAGTCATACATCTCATCGGGATGATCAACCGACACGTCTGAGATCACAGAGACGACCCCAAAAGGAACATTGTTCTTTTTCAGGCACTCCATGCCCCTCATCGTCTTGTCGAAGGTCCCCTCACCTTTCCGGGTTTTTCGATGGTGGTCGTGAATCTCGCGAGGGCCATCAACACTGAGCCCGACCTCGACCTCGTGCTTGTTGAGGAACTCACACCACTTGTCGTTGATGAGCGTGCCGTTCGTTTGAACTGAGTGAATGACATAGTCTTTCGCTTTCGGATATCGATTGATGATCTCGAAAGCTTTTTCATACCAGCTGATTGGCACTGCGAGCGGTTCACCGGCATGCCAGAGAAGACTGAATGGCGACAGAACCAGTCCGCTGTCCCAGACCTTGTCCATGACCTTTTCAAGAACCGCGTGGTCCATCCGGCGGGTATCGGTGCGGTTGGGAAGATAGCAGTAGTCGCAGTTGATATTACAAAAAGGACTCGGCTGAATCACGAGCAATCCCATGGCGAGGCGGTCGGAATTCTGCGGAGTGAGTTTCGGTTGCACGGCACTGTTGAGGCCTTCGTTGGAAGCAGATGCGGTGCGCTGAGTGGGAGCTTCGAGAGTCGTTGTCATGTTGCTGGGTGTGACGATTGAAGAATCTGGTTAGGTGACTTTTCTGAATCAAATTACCCACCCTGCTCAAGGCGAACCTGCCTTACTTTTTGAGAATAACCCTTCGCAGCGCTGTGGCGCTTCCGAACAAGTTCGATCCGGTAATCGAGAGGCTGACGGGATCGCACTCCTTTTCGAACAGAACAGATGCGATCGTTGAGGGATGTTGATTTCATGCAGATTGGGGTGGTGAAGAGATTGGGGCTGAAGATCGAAACGAAACGGGAAATTTTTCCACTACAGTTTTGAACTTGTATTCGAAAGTGATCCAATTCAGTCTTCTCGTAGAGACGGGTTGAGGGTTCGATTTATGCAAAGCAGTCTCACAAAATTTTGCTCCAATTTCCGATGTCAGCTGATTCATCCCACGGCGTCGTGCCAGAACCTGAAGAAGGCGGAACAGAAAAGCCGGGGCCGGACGATTCAAACAGGGAGAGGACTCCACCCGGTTTTGACATGGATCCCCGGGAAATGCGAAAGCACTGCTTTCGGCTCATCCGCGAAGTCACCGGGCGCCTCGGGTGGAAATATAGGCTCTGGATTCCTGCAGCGATGCTGCTTTCGGCGGTCCATCTTTTACCGCCGCGCTTTTTGCAGTTCTTTACCGAGCGCACCCTGACACTGTCTGAAACCGGAGCCGACGATTTCATCAAAATGCTGATACTCTTCGGCCTCGCCGTGGGTGTTTGTCAGTGGATCGGTCTCGTTTTTGACAGCATCCTGAGCGAATGGCTCCGACTCACGGTCAGCATGCGAATGAAGCAGGATGCCGTTGACAGTCTCAACCGGACGCGAATTGATGCCCTCGATTCCGCCGAACGGGGGGACTGGATGACGAGACTTTCGAGTGATATCTACAACGCCGAGGAATTCCTGACCGCCTCCCTGCCGGAACAGGTCACCAATGCGACGATGATGATGGGTGCCGCCGCGCTCTTCTACTACCACAGTGGACCGATCGCTTTCATTCCCCTGGTCGCGGCTCTTTTCCTGGGATGGTTCAACATCGCCGTTCAGCGCAAAATGGGCCCGGCCCTGGGACGGGCGCGAATGCTCGAAGGCGGCGTATTTCAATCCATGATCGAAACATTCGAAGGACTGCGAACGATCCGCAGCTACGGAGGGGAAAAGTTCACCGGCCGAAAACTCGACAAACAATTGAAGGAACTCTTCCAGACCGGAATGAGCATTACCAAGTCGATGGCGCTTCT
Source organism: Verrucomicrobiales bacterium (assembly GCA_029213265.1). GTDB lineage: Bacteria > Verrucomicrobiota > Verrucomicrobiia > Verrucomicrobiales > DEV007 > Arctic95D-9. Next base: position 10,451 of record JARGNG010000011.1, read on the forward strand.
CATAGGCGTCACCGAATTCGTCGGGCAACTCGTGGTAACAGGTCTCCTCACGCTGGTGGCCTTCCAGATCGTCGGAAAATCGCTCACCGCGGAGGATGCCCTCGTTTATCCTTTCTATCTCACGCTCTTCCTCGGTGCGGCAAAGGGACTCGTTGGTTCCGCCTACGATTGGAACCGCTTCTTCATCGAGGGCGGCCGGCTCGCCACTTTGTTGTACGACGACGACAATAAGGAACACGATCGGGAAGCGCTCTTCGGTGACTTTGAGAGCCACGTTTCCGGGGTTCGCCAGTACTCCGCTTCCGCGGTGAACATTGCCTATGGCGACAATCCCCCTGTCGTGAGGGATCAGGATCTCGAACTGAAGCGCGGCGAGATCGTTGCCCTGATGGGAGAATCCGGCTGTGGAAAGTCGACCATGACGGAATCTTTTGCCGGCCTGCGGCAGGCGACCTCAGGGACTTTCACTGCGATTCTGGAGGATGGCAGCGAACGAAGCTTCCCGCAGTCACCGCCCTACCTGTCCGCATTCGTCGAACAACAGCCCTACCTTTTCGTGGGAACAATTCGCGATAACATCTCTCTCGGAGCGGAAGAAATCACGGATGACGACATTTGGGGAGCTCTCGATGAAGTTGGATTGCGAGATCTGATTCAACGACGGGGCGGTCTCGATCACGTCCTGACGGACCGGGGACGAAACCTGAGCGTGGGGCAGCAGTATCGTCTCGCCCTTTGTCGCGCACTTGTCTGCGGTCGGCCATTCCTCCTGATGGATGAGCCGTTCGCAGCCCTCGATATTGAATCGGTCGATCTCGTCGTGAAGGCGATGATCGAAGAGAAAGCGCGGGGCACCGGTATTCTTTTGATCACCCACCTTCTGCCCGAATCCCTTGACGCCAACCGCGTCGTGAAGATGTCTCCCCACCGCACCTAAGCTATTTTTCTTCTTTGCACTCGTCACGTCACGTGAAATAGTGGCAAATTAGTACGTATGAAGCTTCTTTCCCCCACCTCTTCGCTGGTTCTTCTAGCACTTGCTTGCGCGCTGCCGGCCATTCCGCAGCATAGCTCTGCCGATGTCTTTCGCGGCAAGGTTACCTTACGGGGCGTTCTCGTATCCCGTGGCCAGGTCACTGACATCTCCGCCAACTTCCGTTCTGATCGGATGGTTTCTTCTGAAGGCCAGGAGATTCGGATGAATGGAGGCGGTCTTTACACCTTGAACAGTGCCAATCCGACAGGCACCTACAAAGGCCGAACCAAGAGAATTACCAATAAGTACGGCAACGTTCGCCGGGTAAGCCAAAAGAAGCCGATTCGAGTTTCCCGACGTTCAATCACGTTTCCTGACGGGCGCATTCGCCTTTCCAGCCCCATCAACGTCACCGGTGCAGGTCGCTACCGGCTCAAGGGGTCCGGCCGGTTCCGTGTGAATGCCTGATTTGGAAAGAGCCCGTTCTTTCCCGACTTAGGAAAGCCCCTCCTGATAAACGGAAGGGGCTTTTTTGTGGCTGCTTCGAATAGACACTCCGGAGAAGAAAGCTCCCTCTATTTCCCGACGTTGTATAGCACCGTCCCTGAACGAATCAGAAGATTCCCGCGATGAGGCGTCAGGGTCGCGCGGAAAATCTGGCCGGCGGCGGCATCCCCCAGTGAGTTCACAGCCACAATATCAAGTTCCTTTCCGGGGCGAATCACAACGACGTCCCCGCCCTGCACCGTTTGCAGGTAAACCAGTCCGTTGGCCACCAAGGGAGCTGCGGCAACCTCCACGCCTTTTTCCTCATTGAGGCGTTCGGCGTAGAGGGGCTTTCCGGTTTCGGCATCGTAGCAGGAAAAAATCCCGCTCATGCTCGAGATGCAAAGGTATCCATCGACTACCACAGGAGACGGCAGATCCCGCCCCCCTTTGCGCGAAGCGTGCCAGAGCATGTGAGAATCCGTCACGTCACCTGAGCCACCCGGCTTCACACAGTAGGTATCACCGGGCTTTCCGTTCACGACATACAATTTTCCATCGGCAAAGTCCGGTACGGGAGCCCCGCGCCCATTGAACCCTTTGCAGAACCACAATTCCTTACCGCTTTTCGGATCATAGCCCCGAACGCCAAACTCTCCGTTCAAAACCAGTTCCTGCTTCCCGTCCAACTCGATCAGAATCGGGGTGCTCCACCCTCCACGTGGCTTCGCCTCCCTCGGAGTTCCCCAAATGACGGAACCGTCCTTGATATTCAAAGCGATCAACTTCGACTCTCCCATCGAGTCCGTATTCTGGATGATTTTTCCATCGACCAGGACCGGCGAGGCGGCGATCCCCCATCCTCCGGGAAATTCCCCGAGATCGACCGACCATTTCTTCTCCCCGTCCACGGTAAATCCATGCAAGCCTCCGGGTCCGAAAAATGCGACCACCATCTCTCCGTCGGTCACACAACTCGGAGTCGCTCGGCTGTTCATTGCGTGAATCTCTTCCGGATTGTCACAAGGGACAGACTTGCTCCAAATCATGGAACCATCCTTTGCGGACAGGCACATCACGGTCCGTTCCGTTCCGTCTTCCGAAGCACCCGTCAGAAAAATCTGATCGCCCCAGGTAACCGGCGATGACTGGCCTGATCCCTTTAACTTCGTCTTCCAGACTATCTTCGATTCGTCCCACGATACGGGAACATCAGTGGCCTCAGAGTGGCCCCGGCCCGTTGGCCCGCGGAATTGATACCAGTTATCTTCAGCGACGACGGAAGCGCCAAGGGCTCCCAGCAGACTCAAAGTGAGAAAGGTAGTTTTCATGATTCAGGATTGGATAGGTTTTTGAAAGACGAGAAAATGCTGGATTGGAAGGAAGTCGCGAACTTCTTTGAATTCAAAGCCCACTGCCTCCATTTCGCGACGGACCTGCTTCACGCTCATTTTGTGGAGCGGCTTGATCGCCACGGAAGGATCTTCGGCCCGGTATTCGAGAAGGACGATTCGACCGCCCGGCTTCAATCCCTTGAAAATTGACGCCGCCATTTCGCGGGGATGAGAGAACTCATGATAGGCATCGACGAGGATGGCGAGATCGACCTGGTTTTCGGGAAGCCGGGTATCCTCGATCGTTCCAAGAAGGGGCTCGACATTAAAGATTTTCTTCAGCTTCTTCTTCCCCTCGATAAAATCGAGCATCTCCTGCTGAATATCCACGGCGAGGACTTTTCCTTTCGGCACGAGAGGAGCAATCAGAAAGGAAAAGTAGCCGGACCCCGCCCCGATATCCGCAACTACAGCATCGGGCGCCAGCTCCAGGTGCTCCATGACGAGAGAGGGCTTTTCCTCCCCTTCGCGATCGCGCCGTTCGAGCCATCCGATCGCATGCTGACTCACAACCTGGGAAATTTCCCGCCCCATGTAGACTTTTCCGGTCCCGTCCCGCGAAGGAACTTTCTCCGAATAGTGGGAGGCAGCCTCTTCCGCAGAAAGACCGGGAACAAGACAGGACAGTGAAAACGCGAAAAAGCAGGCTCGCAGCATAGAGATAGTTTGCGGGGAGATTGGCAAAACGAAAGACCGAAATTGTGCAGATTTGCGGAAGGTCGGTCACCGTTGATTGCCACCTTTCAGGTCATCCCGTCAACAGGGTCTTGTGGCCCGGAGCGTCTTCGGAACCTGAGACCGGTCACAATTCGGGGTTCGGTCGAGCTCCCGGATTTCCGCCCGTTTTTTCCAGATTGCCTGATTGTTGGGAAAGGCGTAAGGTCTCCTCTTACAATTCCTATGGCTGAAGAAGAAGACGAGAAACCGAAACACGTGATCTACGGAAGTGCGGGGATGGCTGCTGCGGGGATGATTCCTGACAACCGGCCCCGACCCGTCGAAACGGAACCGGAAGAAGCCGAACCGGAGGAAGACGAGATCGTTGAAGAAAACGATGAAAGCGCGGAGTCGGTCGATTCCATCCCGGAATCCGAGCCGGAGCCAGAGCCAGAGCCAGAGCCAGAGCCAGAGCCAGAGCCGGAGCCTGAACCTGCCCCCGTCGTACCGGTATTCACCGGGAAACATGCCGTGATCATCGGCCACAGCGGAGAGGGAGACTTTGGAAACGGCCTCGACAAGGTATTTCAACGCCTCGACGGGGTGCGCCTTTCGGCCCTTGCCGATGCGAATGAAGAGGCTCTCGATGATTCCTACACCCAGGCCGCGGCACCGGTGGGCTTTGCGGACTACCGGGAGATGCTCGCGGAAACCAGTCCCGATTTGGCCTGCGTCGCACCCGCCTGGACCAATCAGCGCCACGAAATGATCCGGGCGGCTCTGGAAGGCGGCGCCCATGTCCTGTGTAGTGCTCCTTTCACCCAGACACTCAAGGATTCAGATGATCTTCTTACCCTCGCTGAGAAAAAAGATCGCCAAATCGCAGTCACCGGACTCCTGCGGGAGAATTCCCTGATTTCCCGCTTTTACGAAGGTCGGAAGGCACTGATTGGTGAGCTTCTCGAAATTCACATCTTTGGAGAGATGGGTATCCATTCAGGCGGCGAAGATCTGATTGCGAATGCCCTGCCCCTTCTCGATCTGGCACGATGGTTTGGCGGCGACCCGGAATTCGCATCCTCGATCATCATGAAAGACGGTTTACCCGCCATAGCCGACGACGCTCACGAAGCCGAGTCCCGCAAGCTGGGGCCTCTTCTCGGCGACTCCATACATGCGACGCTCCTACTCGAATCCGGAATCCGGGTTTCCTTTGTATCCGATGCCAAGATGCAGCCCACAACGGGACGCGCCGGCATTCGATTTGTCGGCACAGAAGCCACGATGCGACTCTATTCCGATACCCTTCCTGTTTTCTCCCTCCAGGTCGAATCGAAGCCGAATGAAGCGAATCGCAGCGATCCGTGGACGCAGTGGCCCGGCGCAGCAACCGGTCAGGAAAGCGTCGATCACTTTACCGGATTGGATGCCGAGAACCGTCGTGTGGTGAAAAACTGGCTGGAGGCTATCGACGGTGATACGGAACTTTCGTGTTCAGGAGCGAATGCGGCCAAGGCCCTCGAAATGGCGCATGGCATCTGGCAGTCGGCGATCACTCTGAAGCGTGCTTATTTCCCGCTCACAAACCGGCTGCACCCTCTCGCCGATGAAACGAGATGATTTTTTTTGTTTGAGTCGGAGAGAATTTCCTTTCTGATGGGATCTTGATCCCACCTCCATTCATCCGCTTTTTTCATGGCTGAGCTATTCACGATAGAAAACCTGTTCACCCTCCTGATGCTGGTTCTGCTCCAGGCGGTTCTTGGATTCGATAACCTTCTCTACATCTCCCTGGAGTCGCAACGCGCTCCGAAAGAGAAGCAGGCCAAGGTCAGGAAGCTTGGGATCATCCTGGCGATTTTTCTCCGGATCGCCCTGCTCTTCGTTCTCATGGCTGTGATCGAGAAGGTCAAAACGACTCTCTTTTGGATCGATACCAAGCCGGTCTCCGGGGAATTCAACGTCCACAGTATCATCGTGCTCGCCGGCGGGGCCTTTATCATCTACACCGCAGTGAAGGAAGTGTTTCATATGATTGCCCTCGATCCAGGGGGGCACGGCCATATCGGCGAAGGAAGCCACAAATCGGTCGGAAGCGTCGTGACGGCGATTGTAATCATGAACGTCGTCTTTTCCTTCGATTCCATTCTCAGTGCGATGGCTCTGACGAAAGTCTTCGCCGTAATGGCGACCGCGATTGTCATCGGCGGAATTCTCATGATCTGGCTCGCTGATCACGTAGCCTCCTTTCTGAAAAAGAATCGAATGTATGAAGTGCTCGGGCTCTTTATTCTCTTTATCGTGGGGATCATGCTCCTCACCGAGGGCGGACACCTCGCACATTTGAAATTCTTCGGACACGAAGTGCACCAGATGACGAAGACGACCTTCTACTTTGTGATTGGAGTGCTCGTACTGACCGACATCGTACAGAGCCGCTATCAGAAAAAGCTATTCGCTCAACAGGAATTGCAAATGAGCAAGAGAGACTCTTCTCACACCTGATTCGGCACTTGCCGCTCCCCAGTCTTGCGGGTGATCCTCTAACCGGCTCATGGCATCCCGCAAACCAGCTCTGATTTTCATCTTCATCACCCTGTTCCTCGATGTTCTGGGGGTGGGGTTAATTGTTCCGATTCTGCCCAAGCTGGTCGATCAACTTGCCGACGGAGGGATTGCGTCCGCGTCGTACATCTATGGGACGCTGGCGGGGCTGTATTCGTTGATGCAGTTCATCTTTGCCCCGATCCTGGGAAGTCTCTCCGACCGCTTTGGCCGGCGCCCTGTCATCCTTCTTTCTCTTTTCGGATCTGGACTCGACTACTTTCTCATGGCCTGGGCGCCGACTCTGGCCTGGTTTTTTCTGGGTCGAATTCTTTCCGGCATCACCGGTGCCAATTTCTCAGCCGCTGCAGCCTACATTGCGGATATCAGTCCAAAAGAGAAGCGCGCGGCCAACTTCGGGATCATCGGTGCCGCGTTCGGCCTGGGTTTCATTTGCGGCCCCGCGCTGGGAGGATGGCTGGGGGACATCGGGGTGGAGCGGTACGGTGAGGCGGGTCTGCGCCTCCCCTTTTATGCAGCCGGGGCCCTCACCCTGCTGAACTGGCTCTACGGTTTTTTTATTCTTCCGGAATCACTGAAACAGGACAACGTCCGTCCCTTCAGTTGGTCCCGGGCAAACCCGGTCGGGGCGCTGCTTCAACTTCGAAAGGAGAAACTCGTCCTCGGGCTCTCGACGAGTTACTTCATTAGTAGCATCGCCCATCAGGTTTACCCGAGCATCTGGGTGCTCTACACCGCATTCCGCTACCAGTGGGACACCAAGCAGACCGGCCTTTCCCTCGCCCTTGTCGGATTGATGGCCGCCATTGTCCAGGGGGGACTGACCCGGGTCATTATCCCGAAAATCGGGGAGAGAAATGCCGCCCTCCTCGGGCTCGGCATCATGGCGACCGCCCTGGTCGGTTACGGTCTCGCAGAAGAGGGATGGATGGTTTACTGGATTATCGTTTTCGGATCTCTGTCGGGCATTTCCGTCCCCGCAATCCAGGGGATGATTTCGAGAACGGCCGAGGACAATCAACAGGGGGAAATCCAGGGCTCCCTGACCAGCCTGCAAAGCGTTGCCGGGTTTCTCGGACCGCCGCTCGCAACGGGGATCTTCGGCTTTTTCGTTTCGGAAAGCGCACCCGTATTGCTGCCGGGTGCGCCCTTCTTCTTCAGTGCGGTGCTGGTCTGCATCGCCGCCTTTCTCGCCGCCAAGTCGTTTCGTGAGGAGACCTCCCGATTCAAACCCGGCGTCGAGAGTTCTGAGCCCTAAGCCAGTCGGCGAAGTTGCAGTTTAAGTTTCTTGATCTTCTTCCGAACGCGCTTCTTCGCACTGGCAGTCCTTGCTTTCTTCAACTTTTTCTTCTGCTTCGCGATCTTCTTCCGAAGGGTTGCGCGCTTCGCTATATTCGGATCGACCGGAGGCGAGGAAAGCTTTCCAAACTGCATGTCGTGAGGTGACCAGCTGTCATTATTGATCACAACCTTGAGAACTTCGTTGGTCGGATTGCCCGCATCCATGAAATCAAACCCCAGAGTGGCATCGAGTCCTTCGTTGGTGAAATCACCGGGAGGGGTTTCAATCCCGTCGACATAGCCTTTGCATTCGGAAGGGTCGGTCAGTCCGATCGAGGCGAGATAGGTGATCGGCATAAAGGCCCGGAACTGCGCCGAGGTCCCATTCAATCCATTGGCATTGATTCCGGCGACACCGCTTGGCTGGGTGGCCGGGGGACTCACATCGAAGTGATGCATGTTCGTTGCAAACACGGTCTGCTCGAAATTCAGAGCCGGGACATTCTGGTAATCAATGACCAGACCGAATACCGCATTGAGATCGCCGGAAGCAGAGGCAACCGGATTCACGACATTGGCAACGATCTTGACCCGGGTCGAACTGATCACCTCATAGGTGATCGAGGCCGTTGTGTCGGTGATGATCGCGACATAATTGACACTGTCCGTCGCGCCCTTGTCAAAATAGAGCGTAAGCGTGGTTCCGGCGACAAGAACCGTCGAAGACAACTCGGTGTCGCCGAGAGCAGGAAACGGGTTCGTTGAGTTGGTGAATCCGAAGGTAAACACTCCGGATGTATTCTGCCCCCCGCCATAGGCAACAGGACCACTGGTAGTGGAACCGGTCCCTGCAGGAACGCCCGGTCCGGTAACCTGTTTGAAAGCTGTACCGGCACCCGTGTGCGTGGACGCGGCGGGATCCCAGACGAAGTCTGCGCGAAGAGTTCCGGGGAGCAACCCCGCGAGGAACAGCAAACCGGAAAAGGTTACCAGGGAGGAGAATTTCGTTTTCATAGGCTTTGGGGTTCAGGAGATACACTCCCTCCCTCCAAACCTACCGAAATTCGGACATCGCAATACGCACCTGTTTTACTAGAATACGCACGCATTGCTGTATGCGCGCGGGCGAATACGCCTATTTCAAGAACTTCGCCGCAAACTGTTTGCCCAGATCAATATAGCCCCCGGTATCGTAGTGCCACTTGTCGGAGTTTCCGTACTTGTCAGTCGAAGTTACGAGAGCGGCATTGCCGTCCTTTTTGACAAAGTCCGCCTGCGCCTTCCTCACCCGGTCTCCGTGGACCCAGACGGGCCAGTCGGTGATCCGCCCCACTACCACCTTTGCCTTTTCGTTTCCGAATTCGCGCCGGATATCCTCCATCAACTCCCGCAAATTCTCTTCATACTCTGCAGCAATTTCCGGAGCCATCGCGTCGCTCTCCCCCTGCATCCACAGAATCCCGGCGGGGAGGAGCCGGTCGACTTCGCCATCATCGTCGATATCGGTGTCGGCACGGGCATTTTTCAGGGTGGCGAGAAAATGATCATATTGATTGATTCCCTTTCCGGCCCCCTCTCCCCCGTCCCACTCGGGATCCCAGCACCCGAAAGTGGTGGCGGCCTTCGCGTCTTTGTCTATCGAGGTTCCCCCTCGGGAATATTTGATCAAGGCAATATTCCGATCCGGAAACTGCTCCTTCATCGCTCTCGCAAACGTCAGTTCAAGACCAAATCGATCCGAGTATTGATTCGTCTTTCCATCCGAGGCAAAGTTGCGCCCATGGCCGGGCTGCAAAAGAGACCACCTCCCGCGCCCGTCTGCCGGGGTTCCGTCTTTCCCCATATTCCCGTGAAAGATCCACACCCCTTCGACCGGCGCGGCCAGGTCTTCCGGCAATTCACTGACAAACCCGTATCCATCCATGTTGGACTGCCCACCGAGGTAGTAAACGTGGAAGTCCTTTGCGTGGGCCGAAACGGCCGTCCAGAGAAAGAGAGCAGAAGAAAGAATACGCGTCATTTTCTGAGCGAACAGGACTCGATCTGAAGTGTCAACTCAAAGGCTCTCCGCAACCATCCCTGTTTGCGTTTTCGTGATTCACGCCGTAGGGAATTTCGAGAGTTTCCACCAGGAAACGATCACCCACCTCCCCTCTCCCACATGACAAAGACCCATCCTTCCTCCCGGAAAGATCACGAAGCCCTGCGCCTGAGACAGGACCCGATCAAGCGAACCAACTGGAAACTCTGGGGGCCCTACCTTTCAGAACGGCAGTGGGGAACCGTTCGCGAAGACTACTCTGCGGACTCCGATGCGTGGCGCAGCTTCCCCCGGGACCACGCGTCCTCCCGTGCCTATCGCTGGGGGGAAGACGGACTTCTCGGATGGACGGACCGCCATTGCCGGCTCTGTTTCGCCTTTTCCCTCTGGAACGGAAAGGATCCAATTCTGAAAGAACGGCTCTTCGGACTCACCAACCACGAAGGAAACCACGGCGAGGATGTCAAAGAGCTCTACTACTATCTCGATTCGACGCCGACTCATTCCTATGCACGTTCTCTCTACAAATATCCCCAGCGGGAATTCCCCTACAAAGACATCATTCGCACCAACGGAAAACGCAGCCGGAACGAGCCCGAATACGAAATCGAGGATACCGGAATTTTTGACGAGGATCGCTACTTTGATTTTGAGGTCACCTACGCCAAAGGCGGGCCGGAAGATCTTCTCATCGTGGCGAAAGTGACCAATCGCGGTCCCGAAGCAGCGGAAATCACACTGCTTCCGACTCTGTTTTTTCGAAACACCTGGTCGTGGGGACGGGAAGGAGAGGACATGACATCCAAACCCGAAATCCGGCTGGAGGAAGGCTCTCTGGTGACCCGACACGATACCCTTCCTCCGTATCGATTTTCGGTCGAAGAGGAGTCAGAAATCTGGTTCACGGACAACGAAACGAACCCTGATCTCTGGGAGGAGAAGAAGCCGGTGAATCCCACGACAGGGAAAAAGGACGCTTTTGGAACAGCCTTGATCAAGGGAGACAAATCCGTCCTCGCTCCTGATCCCTGCGGCACCAAAGCAGCGACCGTGATTCGTGCGGAAATCGCCCCGGGTGAATCGAGGGAGTTTCGTTTCCGGTTGTCTGCCCTCAGCGACGCGCCGATTCAGGAGGAAATTTTCGGCGACCCGTTTTCCACGATCCTGGAGGAGAGAAAACAGGACGCGGACGAATTTTTTGCGCGTCGACATTCCGACGCAATTACCGACGAGGAAAAGAACATCCTTCGCCAATCCGATGCGGGACTGCTCTGGACCAAGCAGTTCTATCATTTCGTCGTGAATGACTGGCTCGATGGAGATCCTGACAACCCGGCGCCTTCGCAAAGAAAATACGGCCGGAACAAGGATTGGAACCATCTCTTCAATCGGGACATCATCAGCATGCCGGACAAGTGGGAATACCCCTGGTATGCCGCCTGGGATCTCGCTTTTCACACCCTGCCCCTCGCCGACCTCGATCCTCACTTTGCGAAGCGACAGCTCCTTCTCTTTCTACGGGAGTGGTACATGCACCCCAACGGCCAGATGCCGGCCTACGAATGGAATTTCAGCGATGTAAATCCTCCAGTGCACGCCTGGGCAGTCTGGCGAGTCTACAAGATCGCGGCCGAAAGAGGCGAACGGGATCTTTCTTTCCTCGCTTCCGCCTTCCAGAAACTCCTTATGAACTTCACCTGGTGGGTCAACCGGAAGGACGAAGAGGGAAACCATCTCTTTGCCGGCGGCTTTCTCGGACTCGACAACATCGGTGTCTTCGACCGCTCTGAGGGGCTTCCGTTCGGAGCCACGCTGGAGCAGGCCGATGGAACGGGATGGATGGCGTTCTATTGCACCACGATGATGGCGATGGCGATCGAGCTGGCAGAGGAAGACAAATCCTACGAAGATCTCGCTTCCAAGTTCTTTGAACACTTCGTGACGATCACCCTTGCGGTCAACGGTCACGGTCGCCACAACGGCCTCTGGTGTGACGAGCAGGGATTCTACTATGACTGGCTGGTGGAGGACGGCACCCGTCGCCCCCTCGCAGTGCGCTCTCTCGTTGGTTTGCTCCCGATGATCGCCGTCGAAATTCTCGAGCAGGCACATATCGAGCCGTTAACCGGTTTCAGCGAACGGACCCAATGGTTTCTGAAATACCGTCCCCACCTTGCGGAATCCGTTTCCTCCCTCAATGAAGAGGGAAATGTCCGTTTGCTCTCCTGCTGCTCGGAGGAACGCTTGCGTCTTTTGCTCGGTTTTCTCTTTGATGAGGAGGAGTTTCTCTCCCCGTATGGAATTCGATCGCTCTCCAAATACCACGAAAAGCACCCCTTCTCTGTGGATTTGAAAAACGGAACCCATTCCATCGAATACACCCCGGGAGAATCCGACTCCCCGATGTTCGGGGGAAATTCCAACTGGCGGGGTCCGATCTGGTTTCCGATGAACTACCTGCTCATCGAATCGCTCGAAAGATATCACCACTTCTACGGTGATGATTTCAAAATTGAGTTTCCCACCGGCTCAGGAAATGAAATCACGCTCAAGGAGGCAGCGGACAATATTGGGGACCGTCTCATCAACCTGTTCCGGGCAGATCCGGATTCCCAACAACGCCCCGCGCACGGAGATTCCGAACTGCACCGCAAAGACCGCCCCGAAGCCGATCTGCTTCACTTCTACGAGTTCTTTCATGCCGAATCGGGGAAAGGGCTGGGAGCCAGTCATCAAACCGGCTGGACCTCTCTTGTCAGTCGCTTGATTCAGAAACGGGACCGATAAATCTAAGTCGATGCACTTCTTGCATTTTTCATACTTTTAATTGCTTTCAAATTTTCCATCGCCAGAAAAACCATCGCACCCATAATCGGAATTTTGCGGCCGACTTACCACGTGAAATCAACATATTGTGGTGCATTTCAAATTGACACCCCCATATCTAGTTGTAACGCTCTTTTCGAGTCGCAAAGCTGCGACTTTCCCCGATGCGCTGCATAAAATGTCATAGCCTTGAAGACAAGGTGATCGATTCCCGTTTATCCAAGGATGGTTTTGCCATTCGCCGGAGGCGTGAATGTCTCGATTGCGGTCATCGATTCACGACCTACGAGCAGGTCGAAAGACGCGATATGCTGGTCATCAAGCGGGACGGGACTCGCGAACCTTTCAAGCGCGAGAAGCTCCTCAGCGGGCTCATCAAGGCTTGCGAAAAGCGCCCCGTTTCCATCGAAGTTCTCGAACAGGCTGTCGACGAGATCGTGAACGATTTGGCAGCAGAGAACCTGAAAGAAATCCCCAGCCGCATGATCGGCCCGAAGGTGATGGAGCGACTTCAGGGAATCGACCCGGTCGCCTTTGTCCGCTACGCATCCGTCTATCGCCAATTCCAGGATGTCGGCGAATTCAGCGAGGTCATTCAATCGCTCGAGAACGCGCCCATCGACAGTCTCCTGCAGCCCGACCTGTTCGAAGCCGGGCAAAAGAGCTGATTTTTCGACACCACACACAAACAGAAACGAGAAACCCGTAATTCCACCACAACCCGCCGCACTCCACAGTTACCGATGATTGCCCTTCCGCAAGCAATGCCGTTCATTCGAATCGGAGCCTCCAGCCTTGCTCTCTGCCAGGCTGATTGGCTCACCGAAACACTCACCAACGCCACCCGGGGAACCGACGTCCCACCCTGGATGGCAGAAGACATTTCCCGGGGTGTCGAAAGCTTCCTAACTAAACACTACAAGGGGTCCGTAATCGACTCCGACGAATTGTTCGAGCGGATTGAGAAAACGCTTTCCAACCTCGGACTCAGCAGCGTCGCCGAAAACATCGACAAAACCCCTCCCCCGGTCCGCATTTCCCTGAGCGAACTGGCCCGGCGCGCCGGTGACGGATACGAACTCGCGTTTTTTGCTCTCCTCGGAGATCAGCTTCGTTCGGCCGCCTCGGGTGGCGCCCATCGTGTCGAGTGCCATGGGCTCAAAACCTGCGTTCGCCGTCTCTCTTCCTCCAGGAAATACTCCACCCGCTGTCGCAAGCTGGAAGGTGAGATCAAAGAATTTGTCGACTCCACCCAGCATCTCATTGGTCGGGCACTTCCGGAAGTGGAGATGCTGATCGCGTCCTGACATGACTCTGTTTGAGAAGATCATTGCCCGGGAAATTCCTGCGGACATCGTCCATGAAGACGAGCTTTGCCTCGCCTTTCACGACATTTCCCCCCAGGCACCGACGCATATTCTCATCATCCCGAAGAAGCCCCTTCCCCGCATCGGTGAAGCCGAAAGCGGAGACCGCGACTTGCTCGGGCATCTCCTTCTCACTGCCGGAAAGGTCGCATCGGACCTCGGCGTGAATCAAGAGGACGAAGGATTCCGATTGGTCATCAACAATGGAAAAAACGGTGGGGAGGCAGTTCCCCATCTGCACATCCATTTGCTTTGCGGCAGGCCCATGACGTGGCCTCCGGGATAGACTGCCGTTGCCCCCCAAATCGTCGATTTCTGCGGACCAGCCGGCCCCCATAATTTTGCGTTCCTTTCTTGGGAGTTTTCCATTTTCGGCTATGCTCCGGAATGAGTTCCGAAAACAGTCAGCTCCCCGCAGTAGGTTGGCGGGAATGGGTATCCCTGCCATCCCTTGGCCTTCCGAAAATCAAGGCCAAGGTCGACACGGGCGCCCGTACTTCGGCGCTCCATACCTTCGATCTCGAAATGTATGATGACAAAGGGGAAAATGATCGCGTACGATTCAAAGTACACCCCATTCAAAACAACACGGAGGTTTTCATTGAATGTGACGCCAAAGTCGTGAAGCTTCGATCCGTCCGGGATTCCGGAGGCCATGAAGAATTTCGCCCCTTCATTCAGGTTCCCATCATACTGGGGAATCATCGCTGGGAGATCGAAATGAGCCTTACAAACCGGGATAACATGAAGTTCCGGATGCTTCTGGGCAGAACAGCCCTGGTCAATCGCTTCGTGGTAAATTCCGGAAAGTCCTACCTCCTTGGACACCGTCCCAGTTCCCCCTCCAAATCAAAGAACGCATCATGAAGATCGCCATTCTATCCCGCAACCGCAAGCTCTACTCGACCAACTCCCTTTTCGAAGCAGCAGAGCGCCGTGGACATGATGTTCGCGTCATTGACTACCTCCGTTGCCACATGGAGATCACCTCGATGCGACCAAGCATCTACCTGGGAGATGAAAAATTGACCGGTTTTGATGCCATCATTCCCCGGATCGGAGCTTCCCGCACCTTCTTTGGTTGTGCCGTCGTTCGACAGTTCGAAATGATGGATGTCTTTCCCCTGAATGAGTCCGTCGCGATCTCCCGGTCCCGGGACAAACTGCGCAGCCTGCAATTGCTTGCACGCCGCGGAATCGGCCTCCCCGTCACCACCTTCGCTCACGATCCGCGTGCCACCGGTCAACTTATCAAGCAAGTGGGAGGGGCTCCGGTCGTCATCAAGTTGCTCGAAGGGACCCAGGGGGTAGGTGTGGTACTCGCAGAAACAAACAAAGCAGCTGAATCCGTTATCGAAGCCTTTCGCGGCCTCGACGCCAACATCCTCGCTCAGGAATTCATCAAGGAAGCCGGAGGTGCCGACCTTCGCTGCTTCGTCGTCGGAGGAAAAGTGGTTGCCGCCATCAAGCGTCAGGGAAAAGAGGGGGAATTCCGCTCGAACCTTCACCGTGGCGGGTCTGCTGAGGTAGTGAAAATCACGCCGGAAGAACGTTCCACGGCGACGCGGGCCGCCAAGATTATGGGACTGAATGTTGCCGGAGTCGACCTTCTCCGTTCCAATCACGGCCCGGTGGTGATGGAGGTCAATTCCTCCCCCGGACTCGAGGGAATCGAAACTGCTACCGGCAAGGATGTCGCCGGTTTGATCATTCAGCTGATTGAAAGGGAAGTTGGAAAGTCCGCCTCCAGCAAAACCCGGACGAAGGGTAAAGGCTAATCGAATTCCGCATTGAGCACTGACGAGACATTAACTATCGGGGGCCAGTCTTTTCGCCCGGGCGAGAAAGGCGTTGTTGAGCTCCCGCTTGGCTCCCTGATCGATTATCAACCCGTCTCCATGACGGTCGAGGTAAGGCGGGGCAAGCTGCCCGGCCCCACCATGCTCCTTCTTGCGGGCGTTCATGGTGATGAACTGATTGGAGTCGAAACCCTCCGGCGTGTTCTGAAATCCAAGTCATTGCAGAGCCTTCGCGGAACCTTGATCGTCGTCCCGGTGGTTTGCATGCCCGCCTTTTTGGCCCGTACCCGCTATCTGCCGGATCGTCGCGACTTGAACCGCCTCTTTCCAGGATCCCCCGACGGCTCTTTCGGTGGGCGCCTTGCCGCCACCTTTGTCGAAGAGGTCGTCTCCCGTTGCACTCACGCAATCGACTTTCACGCCGGAGCCGTGGGCCGCCCCAATCTCCCGCAGATTCGCGTGACCACCGGCGACGAGGGCGCGCTTGAACTCGCGAAGGCGTTTCAGCCTCCGGCGGTCATTGAAACGGGCTTACGGGAAGGCTCGCTTCGCAGTGTTTTTTCCAAAATGGGGATCCCCTCTCTGCTATACGAAGCCGGAGAAGCCCATCGCCTCGATCCTTCTTCGGTCCGCTATGGCTTGCGCGGAGTTTTCTCTGTTCTCCGGCATCTCGAAATGCTTCCGCCGCTGAAGCGAAAGAGCCCGCCGAAGTCGAAGACGATTATAGCCTCCGGAACGAGTTGGGTTCGAGCCCCGCAGGGAGGCGTCCTGACCAGCCTCGTCGATCTCGGTCAAGCCGTCACCCCGTATACAAAACTCGGCCTTGTCGGGGACCCTTTCGGCCGCCATGAAACTCCCATCACGACCGGAATGGATGGTTTTATCATCGGCATCAATCGCCTCGCGACCGCCGACGAGGGCGATGCTCTTTTCCACATTGCCACCGTTTCGAATCCGGAACATGCCGAAGCCCATATTCTGCGGAGTGATGAGCTGATGGAGGAGCACACCGATCCACTTCGGTAGTTTGACAGAAAGTCGGCATCCAGGACTTCCCGCTGTGAAAGAATGTTTTGATTTTCTCTGGCGATTCCCAAGGTCTCCCTTCACATTCTTTTCTTGGCAGGAAGGGTGATTCCCGGAATTCTCCTGTGCCCACTGGAATGCCTCTCACCGAAAATATTTCTATGCTCTCTGCGATTCCCGGATGGGGAATCGGAGCGATCTGCTCGGTCATCCCGTTTCTGGTAGCCGCGCTTCGACGGCAGTGGCTCCTCGCAGTTCTCGTCGTTGCCATCTGTATACTGGCTGGAATCGCAGGAGGATGGGCCCCGGCAGCCTGGTCGACTTTGATCCTGTTCCTCTTTGTTCTCGTTTCGCCAACCAGTGGCACCGGCAGCGCGGCCCTGCTCGTCATCGTCGCGATGGCCGGAGTGATGCTCTATGCCGTCGAATTGCGCCTTCCGGAAGTCTATTCAAAAACAGGGCTGCCGTCCCTGATCGGCCTTGTGGGGAACCCGACCGATGACTCCTCTGTTCCTCCCGGGAGTTCCTGGCGGGTTTTCACCTCCCCTGATGGAAGAAAGATGACCGCCAAGGTGGAAAAAGTGGAAGGAGATCAGGTCACTATCGAAAGAAAGGACGGACAACGTTTCACAACCCGGCTCTATCGATTTTCGGAAGAAGACCAGGAGCATCTTCGCACGCTTTCGAGGCGGTAAATACGATCATCGAGTTCCCGCGACTGCGTAGTTGTCAGGCGGCCCATGGAATGGTGCAATCCTGTCCTCATGAATCGCTTCTTTATTACCCTGCTCCTGTCGGCCCTCGCCTCGGCATCGGCTTTCGCCCAAGAAAAGAAACCGGACCCGAATCGGATTGCCGGAAAAGAATCGCTCGATCGGATTGAGGCCATCGATAGCTGGAAAACAATCTTTAACGGCAAAGACCTAGCGGGCTGGCACGGAGATACAGAGGGCTATGTCGTTAAAGACGGCATTCTCGTCTGCCAAAAAGGGGCCAAAAACCTTTACACCGATAACGAGTATTCGGATTTCGTTTTCAAATTTCAGTTCAAGCTCACGGAAAGCGGGAACAATGGTCTGGGAATCCGCGTTCCGAAAGACGGCGGGGCTTCTTCCCATGGCATGGAACTGCAAATCCTCGACCATCGCGGAACGCGTTACAACGAGACGTCAAAGGACGGGAAGCGAAAGCTGACCTGGCTGAAACCCTGGCAGGTCCATGGCTCCATCTACGGGATCTATCCGGCAAAGACAGGATATCTGAAACCGCTCGATCAGTGGAACGAACAGATTGTCATCTGCATCGAAGACCACATCAAAGTCATTCTCAATGGCGCGGTCATCGTCGATGCGTTTCTTGATGACATCACTCCCGTCGACGGAAATGACCATCCG
The DNA here is from genome assembly GCA_029213265.1 of Verrucomicrobiales bacterium. GTDB lineage: Bacteria > Verrucomicrobiota > Verrucomicrobiia > Verrucomicrobiales > DEV007 > Arctic95D-9. The sequence goes on from JARGNG010000011.1 coordinate 28,263, forward strand.
GGAATACGGCGTCGCTCCGGGCACATCATGTTTGCGGGGCATAGCGACCACATCGAATTCAAAGACATTTCTGTCGCCGAGTTCTCCCTTTCTCCGCCGACTCCCAACTCGGAAGCCGACAACCAGCCGCCCGCAGGATTCCAGGCCCTCTTCAACGGGAAAGATCTCACCGGATGGAAGGGACTCGCGCACAAGGACGCGAGCAAGCGCCGCGCCATGAAAGCGGAGGAAGTGAAAGAGGCTCAGGCCGCCGCCGACGAGATCATGAACGAGCACTGGAGTGTGAACGAGGGCGTTCTCACTTACACCGGAAAGGGCCAAAGCCTTTGCACGGCAAAAGACTACGGCGACTTCGAGATGTACTGCGAGTGGAAGATCCCTCCCGGAGCCGACAGCGGGATTTATCTCCGTGGAACTCCACAGATTCAGATCTGGGATCCCTGGGATCCGCGCCTCAAAGAGGGCGAAACAATCGAGAGCCCCGAAGACTGGGTCGCTTCCTACAAGAACGGTCGCAACCTCGGTTCCGGCGGCCTCTGGAACAACAAGCGCGCCAGTAATCGCCCCCTCACCCTCGCCGACAAAAAGCCGGGCGAGTGGAATACTTTCCTCATCCGCATGGTGGGCGACAAAGTAACGATCTGGCTGAATGAAAAGCTCATCGTCGATCGCACCGAGTTAGAGAACTACTGGGACCGCGAGGGCGATCGGGATCTCCCCCTTCCCCGCGCCGATCAAATCGAGCTGCAGCACCATGGCAGCGAGTTGTTCTTCAAGAATCTCTACATTCGCGAGCTGCCGTATTGATCGGCAAAGCGGCGGATCCCACCGGTACCATTCGGCATTCGGCCATCAGGCACTCCGCCGGTAATTTAGGAAGCCTAAAAAACCGGACGCACCAAGTGCATCCCTACAAAAAAGCCGGGGATCTCTCCCCGGCTTTTCGAAAACAGGCGGGCAACCTTTCGATTGGCCCTCCAAATTGTATCGCAATATCAAGCAAACAGATCCAAGACCGGCTTTCCTTTGTGAGCGACGGTGAAAGGACGCTTGCTCGGGCTATAAAGCACCTGATCGAGCGGGAGACCGAGAGCGTGAGCCACCGTTGCATTAAAATCCTGAATCTTGACAGGGTTCTCCGCGACATTCTCCGCGCCTTCGTCGGTCTTTCCGTAAGTGATACCGCCCTTGAGACCACCGCCGGCGAGAACCGAGCTGAAGGCCTTGGGATAGTGGTCACGTCCTGCATTCTGGTTGATGCGGGGCGTCCGGCCAAACTCCGTCGTCAGCACCACAACCGTTTCCTCCAGCTTTCCGCGACGGTCGAGATCTTCGAGAAGAGCAGACATGGCCTGGTCGAGAATGGCACACTTGTCAGGGGCCGAGACAAACACATTGTTATGCATATCCCATCCACCGAGGCTGACCTCCACGGAACGGACATCATGCTCAATGAGGCGCCGTGCGAGAAGACATCCCTGACCGAAAGGATCCCTGCCATAGCGTTCGCGGGTCATTTCGTCTTCCTGGCTCAAGTCAAAAGCCTGAAGATCCTTACTCTTCATGATACGAACCGCGTCATCATACATCGAAGTGTAGGCCCGCACCTGCTTGACGTTGTAGCGCTCGTGAAATTCGGAATCAAATTTCCCGGCCAGTTCGAGACGCTGGTCGAACATCTCCTGGTTCACGCCGCGAAGCTTGGAGTTTTTCAATCCTGAATTCGGATCATTGATGGCGAGCGGCTCGTACTGAGGCTCGAAGAATCCACCGCCACCATTGATGCGGCTGTTTCCACCGATGAAGACAGAACCGGGCAGATTCGTGTTCATGCGCCCTTTGTATTTTAGAGCCCAGGCACCGATTCCGGGGTGGCGGATCGTAGCACGCTGCTCATAGCTGGTGTGCATGAGGTAGTTTCCCTGATCGTGCGCACCGGCGGTCGAAGTCAGTGAACGAACAATCGCGAGCTTGTCGGCATGACCGGCCAGCGAAGGGAGATACTCGGAAATTCGAACTCCGTCCGCGTTGGTGTTGATCGTTTTCGTCTGCCCCTGATTCTCGTGTCCCGGCTTCGTATCGAAGGTGTCGAGATGAGTCATTCCCCCACCCATGTAGAGGTAAATGATATGTTTGGCAGCTCCGGCGCGCTGAGGAATCCCGAGGTTGGGTCCCAGGGCCGCGTTGCTGCGACTCGTCATTCCAAGCGCTCCGACTCCGAGGAAGGTCTTGGCAGTTCCCTCCATGAAGCGTCGGCGGCTCCATTCATCTGATTTGTTCAGGGTATTCATACGATAGTGGTGGTGGCGGTTGAGTGAAGATACGGGTGAAAGTCTATTCGACAAAAATAAATTGCTGGGTGTTGAGAAGGGCCCAGACGATTCCCTCGTAGGCTTGATCACCGTGTTTTTCGATTTCGCCAAGGGAGAGTTTCATTTCGCGCTCGGTCGGTTCGCGGGTCAGCATGGCCTGAAAGATCATGCGGGTTTTCTCCTCCGGATCTCCCGCCTCATGAATGCGTTTGCCGAAGACAGCGAACTGATTCGTCAAAGCCTCGACGATCGTTCCATTGAGGAGATTCAAAGCTTGGGGAACCGATGCGTGGTAGGCGGCATTCTCGATCACTTCCCGGTCGGACTGTCCAAACTCACGAAGGAAATGTCCCCGGCGAGCCGGCGACTCCAACTCCGAGGCCCGTGCCATTTGAGCAACCAGACTGGTGTAGGTCTTGTACTCCCGGTTCTTCTGATCTTTCCAGGCCTTCGCCTGCTTTCTGTCCAGATCAGCGGGCGGCTTCGGAAACTCCGGCTTGGGCAGCTTCGTCAGAACGGCCTGCTCGCCCTGCCCTTCGGAATTCATCTGACCTCCGGACATGGACATTTCGCTCATTCCCATAGCGAGGAGGAGCTCGTCCCCGGTGACTTTTTCCCCGACATTCTTGTAGCCGATATCCGAGATGACCTTGCGGGATTGAGAACGAAACGAGTTCAGATCGTTTCGCAGTTTCCTGTAAAGTTCTTCGTCCTCGGCATCGCGAGCCGCATACATCTTTTTCAGAACGGCTTCCTCCTTCGGCTTAAACTTGGCATAGGCGCCGGCCACTTCATTGACCATCGCGATAAAGTCCTCTTCGCTGCGATCTTCGAGAGCGGAATAGATGCGGCGAACTTTCTCCACGGAAGCGAGCTGGCTTTTCAGACGCGGGCGATAGCCGTCCGCTTCCGGAAGCGCGAGGGCCACGATCGAGTCCCAGATTTGCTCGGCCGTCATCCGGCGAAGAACGGGCCCTGCAAAGTGGTAAGGCGTTCCCAGGACCATTTCACCGGTATAGGCAGCGCGCTGGTAGGTCTCCGTATTGTAGAGAACCTCCTGATACTTTCGCATGTCGTAATTGAGGTCACGCATGAGGCGCTCGAGCTCCACAAGAAGCTCCGGGTTGGCAACCGGAGTGGTTTCGGTCAATTCGTCGACCGGCTCAAAAACGCCGTGGCCGAATACCTTTTTCCAAAGACGGTTTGCGATCACCTTCGTAAAGGTGGGATTCTCCTTGGAAGTCATCCAGTCGGCGTAAGCCTGAATGGCGCTCTCGTCGATGTTCTCCAGATCGATTTCTGCACCGAACATGGTCGCGGGTTTGACCGGGTCGTTCGGCTTCGCATCGTCATACTGATAGTCATGCGGCAGCTTGAGTGTCTTCTCTTTCTCGCTCGTTTGAACATAGCGAAGAGGATTATAGAGATCGTTGATCGCGTTGCGAACCTGACGGGATTCGTGATTGTACGATTCGTAGGCCTCAATCGAACGCTTGGCGGCAGCCTCAAACTGCTTTTCATTCATGCCGTAGCGCTCCAGCAACCGGGTCCAGGATTTCTCGTTCTTCTTGTAGTTATCCACTTGCGACATCCGGGTGATCGAGGGGAATTTCTCAACCCCAACCGCCTTCTGGTGCATCGCTGTCCGCTCCTCCTTCTGCACCCGTGTAAGGGCCGCGCGATTGTCGGACTCGTAGCTTCTCGTATCCATTCCGTAGGAAAATGCAGCCATGTGGAAGTAGTCCATTTGGGTCCACTTATCGAAAGGGTGATTGTGACACTGCGCACACTCAAGCCGGGTTCCCAGAAACACCCGCACCGTATTCGACATGTTGTCGAGAGGCATTCCGCGGTCTCTCAGGTAATAACCGACCGCACCGTTCTCCCAAATCTTTCCAGTCGCGGAAACCATCTCATGAACGAACTGGTCGTAGGGCTTGTTGCTCTCGAGGGCCTCCTTGAGCCAAAGTTGATAGGCGGCCTCTGCCTGGGGAGCCCCGTTTCCGAGGGAGGTGTTGATTCGTAATACATCGGCCCAGAAATTATAGGCGTGACTGACATGCCCATCGCTCTCGATGAGATCAGCAATCAGCTGCTCCCGCTTTCTCGGGTAGGTCGATCCGTGAAAGTTCTCCGCTTCCTCGATCGTCGGAATGCGTCCCGCGATGTCCAGATAAGCCCGGCGGACAAAGGTCGCGTCGTTGACACCTTCATTGGGATTCAACTGATTCTTCGCGAGGCCGGCTTCGACGAGTTGGTCAATTTTCGCGGCCGCCTTCTTGATATTGAACTCCTTCTCCGGCTTCGCAGAAAAGGAGGAAAGGGTAAACGCAGTGACAGCGGAAAGGGCAAGGAAGAGTGGTGGCTTCTTCATAAAAGAGGAAATGACAAGTGGTGATTACGAAAAGAATACCCCGAAACGTGGAAATTGTTGCAACTTGCATTCGCCTCAATCGCGCTAGGTGGTTAAGACAGATGAACTAACCAAATCGCCGCGATGGCGTATAAGGCAGGAATCCCTTCAACAAGGTAAGGTCATCGGCCTAACCCTGTTTGCTTTCTCCCTCACCCGACGGGCCATGCATCCGGAGTTCCTCGATCATCCCGTCGATCTGATCGACATGCTTGAGAGGAGCACGACGACGCAGATGCTTGTTCCAGAGAACTTCGCGAAACCGCTCCATCTCTTCGAGAGGCAGAATTTCATGCTTTTCCCACTCAGGATCAGATTTTCGAGTCGAATAGAACTCCCAGCGACTCGCATGAATCGTTGCCCGAAAGTACATTTTCTCGCCATCTTCGGCCCGGCCGCTCCATTCGTGCTTGGTCATTTGTTGAGAACTTCCTTCAAGGTCGCAATGCAACGACGATTCTGATCCATCGTCCCAACCGAAATCCGCACCCAGTCCGGCAGCTTGTAGCCACGCATCGCCCGGATGATCACCCCTTTCTTCAGCATCCCGTCAAAAACGGCATCGCCGTCCCCGACGTTCACGAGAACGAAATTGGCAACGCTCGGAACATATTCAAGGCCCATTTCTTCAAAGGCCGATTGGAGAAAGGCAAGACCCTCGTCATTGAGATCGCGAGTTCGTTGCTGATGCTCTTCGTCCCCCAACCCGGCAATCGCTCCCGCCTGGGCGATCGAATTGGTATTGAAAGGCTGACGACACTTCTGGAGAACCTCCGCAATCTCCGGAGTCGTAATTCCGTATCCGATTCGCAATCCGGCGAGTCCCTGGATTTTCGAAAAGGTCCTCATGATGACGACGTTCCGTCCCTCTTTTACGTATTTCATCGTATTGGGCGGCTCGTGCAGAAACTCGTAGTAGGCCTCATCGAAAATCACCATGACGTGTTCCGGAACCTTTTCCATGAATCGCGCGATTTCCTCCTCCCCCACCATCGTCCCGGTAGGGTTGTTCGGATTGGCGATGAAAACCTTCTTCGTCTTCGGCGTGATCGCAGCCGCCATCGCATCGAGATCGTGAACAAATCCGGGATCCGGAATCTCGATTGTCTCCGCGCCGAACAAGGTCGCCATGAGCTTGTAGACGACAAAGGCATGCTCGGCGGCAATCACATTGTCGCCCGGATCGAGAAAGCCGTGACCGATCAACTCGATGATTTCATTTGAGCCATTTCCCAAAATGATATTTTCGCGTCCGAGACCGAACTTCTCCGCAATCGCCGTGCGCAATTTGTATCCGCCACCGTCGGGATAAATATGAACGCCCTCCGCCGCCTCCTTCATCGCCTCAATTGCCTTCGGCGAGGGACCGAGCGGGTTCTCGTTGGAGGCAATCTTGATGATATCCGACGGATCGAGACCAAGTTCCCGGGCCGTTTCCTCAATTGGTTTTCCGGGGTCGTAGGCGACTAGACCTTCCAACCAGGGATGCGCGTGTTCGGTGATGCTGGACATGAGGGAAGCAAACGGCGGAGGCGGCAAAATGCAACGGGAAACGGTCATTCAGCCCCCAGGATTATGAAATTTGAAAGCGCCTCAGACAACGGTTCGTTTTGGGAGCTCCTTCCCGACAAACCTCTCGGCGATGACCAATCCGACCACGCGAGCTGTGGGGTTCCCCACCAGACTGATCTCATTAGACGTTTCCCGGACGAAGACGGTGGAGACTCAATCCGGTGCAGTCAGGAACTCCGGGGTTGGGATGAAAGCTATCTGGCACCCCGCGATGTTTAGGGCGCTTCCCCTCCATCGCCCTTGAGAAACCGTGCCATCAGAGCGGCCTGGGAGTTCACCGAGAAATGCCGGTAGATGGACTTGCAATACCCATTCACCGTATGAATCGACAAGCCGAGTTGATCGGCGATGGATTTTCGATCTGCCCCGTCGAGGAGGAGATTCAAGACGATCCGCTCCCGCGGCAACAATTTCGGGACGGTTGCGCCCCGGTCCTCCGGCCATCCCATGAGATGCAACCAGGAAACTTCTGTCAGAATGATATGTGCCATCTTTGCCTCGCGCTCGGTAAACGGTGCCGCGTCAGTGGATCGATAGATACCGATCGAACTGCCCGCCTCACCGCCGAGGGGGCGGGTCGAAAAGATCACCGGTCCGATACCCGCCTCGGCCCACAGCCCGGCTGCCTTCGTCTCCAGATATACCTCATCCTCTATAATCTGCTCCCGCGTCCGGGTGATATGGGTCTTCTTTCTCTCCAGCTCCTCAAAGAAAGATTGAGCGACCCAACTCATATCCGGGTGTTCCACGGCCTCGAGAAACGATGCAAACCCCTGCTCATCAAATCCTCCGTGAAGGAGATTTACATACACTTGCGGCTGTCCATTCCCCGGCTGGCACATCAGCGCCCAAACCCACGAGTCGGCATGGATCATTTCACAGAGCCCCTCCATTACAAACCGCTTCTTTTCCGCGTGATCTGTACCGAACACCGCTGCGTCGGCGACGAGACGGACCAAAGCCCTAACGTCAGAATCTTCTAAGTTTGCGCTCATGTCAGGGAACGCTATCCCGCACTTTCTCTATCCTGTCAATCACCCCCTTATTCTGGTGGGAGGACAGGATCCCGGGAGCCAGTATGAAACAGCCGGCTATCAACTCTGGTAATCATTTTGAAAACCCCGTTCAGATAGAGGTAGAAACCCATGAACTTACCTTCGGAAAAGATCGAGTCATTCGAACCAACTCACCTGTAGTGATTTCCCAACGGACGCAGCCGCGATTGGGCTCAGATGACCTGGCTCGACCAGGGCAGCTTGACCGGCATTGAACGATGACTCCGGCAGGGAAGACAAACGGGGTCTTCAGCGGCCGGCTTTCTCTGCCGGCTCCGTCAAACATGAATCTACTTTCTGCCCCGTCCAGATTTGTCAGATTGTCCTTTCCGATCATCCGTTTCCAGAGCATTCTCGATTGGCAAACCGAAAAGCAATTCGTTCGGTAATACTTCCTCATAAAATCATACAGAGAGACAGTCTCCATTTGATCCATGCCTTTTGCCTGATGCCAAAGGCATCCCCTCATGAAAACATTCTGTTCCGTCCTGATTCTGTTTCTGGCTCTTTTCGGCGGATATTTCTGGCAACAGGAGAAAGCGCATCCACCCGTTTCCTCGGAAGCGAGCGGAAGTGATTCGACTGGTAAACCAGGGGAATTGGAATCGATTTCGATCGAGCCGGCAGTGGTTGCCAATTCGGAGGGCAAAAGCCCCGCCATCAAAACCGGGATTCGTCCTCTCGGTGAGATCCCCATCGTCGAGATGAGAGAACTGAATCCCGACGAACTGCACGAGAAAGCCGCGGAAATTGACGCCAAGCGTGGAAACGGAGTGTTCCGGTTTGCAGAACCGATTGACGTCGAAGTCACGACCGCAAATTCCGGTATCTGGGAAGAATTACCGGACGGCCAGTCAATCTGGAGAACGCGAATCGTGTCGGAGGGAGCCGAATCGCTCAATCTCGGGTTTCACGAATACACCATGCCTAAAGGAGGGCGACTTTCCATTTTCCCTTCGGACCGTGCAAATGAACGACCGATTCGGGATTTCACCCATCTGGACAATGAAGATCACGGGCAGCTATGGACGCCTATTTTTCACACGGATGATCTGGCGCTGGAGGTCATCCTTCCGGCGGGGCAGCGGGATCTTCTTGCCCTGACCCTGTCGAAGGTGAATCACGGCTTTCGAAATGCCAAGTCCCCAAAGATCGGTGGTGATACCTCTGGTTCGTGCAATATCGATGTGGCTTGCACCAGCGATCCTACGGTAGGCCCCCTCGTCTCAATGTTCGCCAACCAGATTCGTGCCGTGGGAGCTTACACACTTAACGGCTTCGACACTTGCTCGGGCGCACTCCTCAACAATACGGCCAATGACGGCACTCCCTATTTTCTCACGGCGGAGCATTGCGGCATCAGCCCCTCCAACGCCCCGTCTATGGTTGTGTATTTCAATTTTGAGAACAGCACCTGTCGAACACCCGGTTCAGGAGCGAGTGGCGGAGTGGGCGATGGCGACCTCAGCCAATTCAGTTCGGGGACGATTCACCGTGCAGAAGACGCAGCCTCTGACTTTTGCCTCGTCGAGCTGGATGATCCCATCCCCTCTTCTTACAATGTGTTTTTTGCCGGTTGGGACCGCAGCGGAGGCAATGGAATGGCAGTCGGAATTCACCATCCGGCCGTTGCGGAAAAGCGGATCAGTTTCGACCTCGACGATACCGTCAATGACGGTGCGACCCACGTTCAGGTTCTGGACTGGGACCATGGAACAACCGAAGGAGGATCTTCGGGCTCTCCTCTCTTTGACTTCAACGGACGCATCATTGGTGACTTAACCGGAGGAGATGCGGCCTGTGGCAACGATCTCTACGACACCTATGGCCGGGTTTCGGTCTCCTGGGCCGGGGCGGGAACATCCTCCACCCGCCTGAGCGACTGGCTTGACCCGATCGGTGCAGGCTCGATCGCAATCGATGGTATCAATCAGGACGATACCCTCTCGATCAATGACGTGGAAATCACAGAGGGTGACACCGGGACATCGATTCTTACTTTCACAGTCACCCTTGCCCGGACTGCCAATGATACGGTCACCGTCCAATACCAAACCTTCAACAACATCGCGGCTGCAGGGAGTGATTTTCAAACCACCAATGGCACTCTGATTTTCAATCCGGGAGACTCGGAGGAAACCGTAGCTGTGACCATCAATGGTGATTCAACCCCGGAAGATGACGAAACCTTCGAGGTCCGCCTGAGCAATCCGACCAATGCCATTGTCGGCGATGGTACCGGAGTCGGGACGATCCTGAATGATGATTTTATTTCCCCGGTAATCACCAGCCCATTCAGTAGCTCCGGATTCGAAGGAGATCCCTTCAGTTATACCATTACCGCGACCAACACCCCCACGAGTTACTCGATTCAGAATGAACCACCTGGAATGACTGTAAACGCAGCAAGTGGCAAAATCGCCTGGACACCGCAATCCACCGGCCAATTCACCGTTACCATTGTAGCGACCAATCCCTCCGGAAGTGGAAATCAAAACCTGACCATTAATGTGTCCGGCAGCCCTCTGAGAGAGGCTCTCGACAGTACCTTGAATTTCACCGGAGAGACTCTGAAATGGCTTTTTCAGACGGAGGTCACCCACGACGGCGTTGACGCTGCAAAGAATGTTCTTCTGGCGCATAACGAATCAGCATTCTTCGAAGCGGAGATACCGGTTTCTCCGGCAGGCGGGACGGCCTCATTCTGGTGGAAAGTTTCATCGGAACCAAGTTGGGATTTCCTCCGGTTCCTCCACAATGGATCTCTTGTTGCCGAAATTTCAGGGGAGCAGGACTGGGCTCAGATTTCGTTTCCGTTGCCTGCCAACGGCACGTCCACACTTCGATGGGAGTATTCGAAGGATGGATCGGTTTCGGAAGGAGACGACGCCGGCTTCATCGACGAGCTCGAAATCATACTGAACGAACAGCTTCCGGCTCCGACCGGCCTCGACCTTACCAGCGGAAGCGACACGGGAGATTCCCAGAATGACGATCTCACCAACGACACAACCCCGACCATTACCGGAAGTGCGGATCCCGGTTCAACGGTGAACCTGAGCACACCCGGCGGGGTGGTAGGAGCAGGGATCGCAGACCCGGGTGGAAACTGGTCGATCACCACATTAATACTTCCCGAAGGGTCTCAGAGCCTCACCGCGACCGCATCGGAGAGCGGATCTAATGAATCCGTGCCGAGCGCCCCCATTTTCGTCACGATTGATTCAACTGCTCCGACCGTCACCATCGAGCAGGCAGCCGGACAGGCTGATCCAGCCACATCCGGGCCGTTTCTTTTCACCGCCACCTTCAGTGAAGCCGTCTCCAGTTTCGCGGCCGGAGACCTTTCCATAACCGGCTCCGCAGCGGGCACCGCGTCTATTTCGGGCGGCCCGACTATCTACTCGGTTTCCATTACTGACTCCGGAACCGAAGGTCTTGTCTCGGCTTCCGTGCCGGGCTTGGTCGTATCCGATTCTGCCGGCAATTCCAATGAGGCATCCTCTTCCTTCGACAACCGGGTCGCCCTCGACTTGCACGGGAGCACGCCTGGCACGCCAACCCCGGTGGCAATCAACTCCGGAGTTGGTTCCCTGTCCGCGTTTCTCCACACGGGAGACATCGACACCTTTTCCTTTACCCTCGCAGAGGCCCGCATCATTACGGTTTCTACGACAGGATCTGCGAACACTCGGGGGATCCTCCGTGATTCCATCGACGCGATTCGCAACAATCCGGATCTTGAGGATGATTCCGGTATCGATCAGAATTTCCTCTCCACCGTAGCCCTCACCGCAGGGACTTACACGGTGGCGGTATCCAACAATTCAGGAGAAGCGGACTACACCTTCCACATCGACGCTCTCGAAACTCCGAGTGTTCAACCCGACATCTCTCTCGGAGGAACTCTTGGCGACGATATCTACGACACCCAGGTCGGACAAACACTGGTCCTCACTTCACGAAGAGCCAGGGCGCAGAACACCGTTGTGTTTATTGAGAACGACGGAGAAATCCCTGATTCCTTTTCTGTTTCCGCCAGTCCCGGAAACTCGCTTTTCAAGGTGGCCTACTCCCATCCAATCGAAGGGAATATCACGGCAACCCTTCTCACCGGGACTCATACCACACCGGTTACCAATCCGGGTGAATCTGCTGATGCCATCTTTGTTCAAATCAATCCGAATCGGCAAAAGCTCCGGAAAAAGAAAATCATTCGCCGAAATGGCCGGAGGATTAAAAGGACTGTCTTTCTCCGCAGAAGCTTTGCTCTCCAGTTCAGTGCGTCTTCCATGGAACTCGACACTCAACGCGACATCGGACTGATCCGAATCAAGACGAAGTAGCAACTCCTGAGCGCCGGCTCCCGGGGCTCACAAGTTCACCTCAATCGCCCCACTCGCCGCTCTTGCCTTTTCACGGGCTTCGTCAATCGAAGCCCCTCTAGCAATGGCAACGCCCATGCGGCGCTTACCGGAGACCTGCGGCTTTCCGAAAAGTCGAATCTGGGTGTCGGGTGCGGTCAGGGCCTTTTCCAGATTGTGGTAACCGACCGACTGCGAATCCCCCTCCACGAGCAGAACGGCGGACGCGGACGGCCCGTGCTGCTGGATATTGGGGATCGGCAGTCCAAGAATAGCCCGGGCATGAAGGGCGAATTGCGAGAGGTCCTGAGAGATCATCGTGACCATCCCCGTATCGTGGGGGCGCGGCGACACCTCGGAGAAGATGACATTGTCCCCTTTTACGAAAAGCTCGACGCCGAAGATTCCTCTCCCGCCAAGGCTGTCCGTGATGGCTTTAGCATATTCCTGTGCTTCCTTCCGGGCCGCTTCGCTCATCACTTGAGGTTGCCAGCTTTCCCGATAGTCCCCGTCGACCTGGATGTGGCCGATCGGTTCACAAAAGGAGGTTCCGCCGACGTGGCGAATCGTCAGTTGGGTAATCTCGTAGTCAAAATCAACAAACCCTTCCACGATGACTTTTCCCTTTCCGGCGCGACCGCCTTCCTGGGCATATTGCCAGGCTGCCTCGACTTCGCCTTCTTCGCGAACCGTCGTTTGCCCTTTTCCGGAAGAACTCATGATCGGCTTGATCACAAAAGGAAGGCCGATCTCGGCGACCGCCTCTCGATATTCCTCTTCCGTTTCCGCAAAGCGGTAGGGAGAAGTTTCCAATCCAAGCTCCTCGGCAGCAAGCCGACGAATTCCCTCACGGTTCATCGTCAGCTGGGTGGCACGGGCGGTGGGGATCACCGTAGTGGTTCCTGCCTGTTCCACTTCCGCAAGCACATCGGTCGCGATGGCTTCGACCTCGGGAACGACGAGGTGGGGTTTTTCCTCTTCAATGACCTGGCGCAAAGCATCCGCATCGAGCATCGAAACCACGTGGGAGCGGTCCGCGACCTGCATCGCCGGAGCATTCTCGTAGGCATCCACTGCGATCACCTCTGCGCCGTAGCGCTGGAGTTCAATGACAACCTCTTTTCCCAGTTCGCCGGACCCGCAGAGCATGACGCGGGTGGCTTCTGGAGTAAACGGAGTTCCGATTTTGGCCATGCTGGCACGGTAGAGAGGGAATCGATTTCCGGAAATGAATTTTTCGCTGAATTTTGCGATCGCGATGAAGTTTTCCCCTCGCTTTTGAGTTCTGAACTTCCTACCTTCCCGAACGCTTCAGGCGCTGGAATTTCTATGTCAACTTTCGAACAATGGCTCCTTCTTCTCCGGGTGCATCTGAAGATGCTACGAGTCAGGACGATGGTCGCCGCGAAAAGATCGAGACTGATGACGGCTACCATCGTCAGCTTCCTCGCTGCCTACACCATTGCCGCCTACTGGCTCTTCAACGAAGGCCTCGGCTACGTTTCCAAGCTGCCCGCAGCAGGTTCGCTCCTGAGTGACCGCTTGATCTACGTGATGTTTTTCTGCTTCCTCATGATGCTGATTTTCTCAGTCGCCGTGACCAGCTACATCGCGCTTTATCGAAACCGGGATACCCGGTGGCTTCTGACCCTGCCGGTTTCGCACCGGGCCATCTTTCTCTGGAAATGTTTCGAGTCGGCCATGTTCTCGAGTTGGGGGCTCATTTTCATTCTGACCCCGCTCCTCGCCGCGTTTGCCCAGATCCGGGAGGTTTCGCCCGGATTTTTCCTGAAAGTCATTGCGGTCCTGATTCCCTTCCTGCTCCTTGCAAGTGCGATCGGATCTATTCTTCTCGTAACTGCAGTTCGATTTCTGACACGACGACAATTCGCCTGGGCCATGGCCGTCGTCGGGCTGCTCCTCGTCAGCTCTGCGGTTCAGACCGCGCTGCAAGACCGCCAAGTGACCGAACAGACCGGAATCAGTGCTGCGATGACGTTTCAGAAGGTTCTCCACCATACCAACGCTTCGGTCAATCGTGCCCTGCCGAGCACTTGGCTTGCGGGGTCGATCATCAACTGGACGAGGCCCTATCACCACACAGGGAACTGGCTCTACCCGATCCTTCTCTACAGCAATCTGTTCATGGCTCTCCTCCTCGTGACGGTTTCGGGAAAACGGTGGTTTTACGATTCGTGGAACCGCTCTTTGCAGCAATCCGCCTCTTCGGCGATCCGCAGGGGAAGCCGGTCGACCGCTTCGAAGGAACAGATTCGCAGGGATTTGCCCCGGCCCTCCTTCCTCAGCCGGGTCGCCGGGCGCCCGATTGCCGCGATCACGAGGAAGGACTTTCTGACCTTCATTCGCGAGCCGGCTCAATGGGTTCAATTCTCGCTCGTGTTCGGACTGCTCGCGATCTATGCCAGCGGACTGCGGCAGATGAATGGCGATTTAGGCCAACCGAGGGATCTGTATCTCGTCGCGTTCCTGAATCTCTCGGTTTGCGCACTGGCCCTTTCCACTCTCACGACCCGTTTCGTGTTTCCCCAATTCAGTCTCGAAGGCCGTCGACTGTGGATCCTGGCCATGTCTCCGCTAAAACTGCCCTCCCTTGTTTTACAAAAATTTCTGAGCAGCACGCTCTGCAGCGGTTTCGTGATCGTCGTAATTCTATTGATCAGCGGCTACAATTTACAGTTGGGATGGAGGGACACGCTCTTCTTTGCCAGCGCGATCGGACTGCTGACTCTCGGGCTCAACGCACTGGCGGTGGGCTACGGAGTTATCTTCCCCAATCTCGAAGAATCGAATGCCGCAAAAATCGTCAGCGGCTTCGGCGGCACCCTCTGTCTGGTAAGCAGCTTCATCTATATTTTAATATTTCTGCTGCTTCTCGCCTATTCCAGGTGGGAAATTTTTAAAGAAGGGGCTGTCGATCCTCAGTGGATCCGGGAGCCCCGAAGTCAACTGGCTATTGGTCTTTTGCTCCTTCTCACATTTACGGTGACCTTCGTCCCATTATTTTTTTCACGAAAAAAGCTAAAAAGACTGGAAATTCTAAGCAATTTATAATATTAATGGTTGTTAACTAATTTTCTAGCAACCACCACTGCTTAACCATGTCTGCTGTAGCTGAGATCCAACCCATGTTTTTTGATGAGGAGGGCGGAAACGACCTCGAGATCCAATTTGATCCTCATCATTTCGAGCCAGTGACCCCCTACTCTGCTGATCTCAATGATGAGTATCAGCAGGCACAGGATCAGCTCGAAAAGCTCCGACACCAGGAAGAGCAAATCCGGCGGCAGGCCGAAGAACTGGAGGAACTCACCCGGAAGGAGCAGGAATTCAAGCAGGGCCGTGCCGATGTCACCGAGCAGTTGCACAAATATCTTTCCATTCTCGATCATGAGGCCACCGAGGCTCAGCGTCTCGCCGAAGACTGCGGAACCGCCCACGAAAAGCTGGAAGGTCACCTCGTCAACATTCAGTCGCTCACTCCGGAATCCTGGAGCCGTGCGGACCGAAAAGCGGAGTTGGCCCGTGCCTTGAGTTACATTGAGGCCGCCGAAGATGAGATCGATTCAGAGATGCCGTTGATCAACGGCTTTGGGAAGAAGGGGATCTTTCAAAGCAAGTCTTCCGGTTCCCGTCTTCCCGGAAATGTCATGCAGGGAGATTTTCTCTACTGGGTAAAGAGCGGGTTCGCCTTCTCTCTCCCCATCGTAGGATTTGCTGTTCTCGCGGCAGTCTTCTTCCTTATTTTCTAATCAGCGCGCCTTGTCAAAAGTGCCCTGTAAACCTTTGTCCCCCGCTCTGACTGCTCGGTAACCACCACACCCTACCCCTACTGAGATGAGTTTGTTTTCCTCCCGTCCCGTGAATCGCCGTCGTCGCGTTAAGAGAAAAACGGAAAGCTCCTGGATCGATGATTCAGGAGACTCCGGGAAATCCGCGCGTAAAAAGAAGCCCTCGACTCCCCGCGAACAGGCTCATCAACTGCACGCCCAGATTGGTGCCATCGAGTCCTTTCTCGACAAGCATCACCAAGCCGAAGTGCAGCGGATGAAGATGAAGAGCGAAAACATTCTCCCTCCTCCCGACCGTTCCGTGCATTTGAATGCGAAGCGCTCGATGAGCCTTGCGGAAAAGCGACGTTACCTTTCCGCGAGAAACCGGAACAGTTTCCGCTTTCTCGTTCTCTTCTGCTCCGCGATTGCTCTCGGCTGGTGGATCATTTTTGCCGGGATCTAACCTGCGATCGATGGCGCGTCCATCCCCGCATACATCCCAGAATGATGAGGGCCAGCGCCCCGATTTGATACCCGCTGATATCGGCGAACCATTTTGGTGTGTCCCGGTGAAATTCGTGCCAGAAGCGAAACGCTCCGTAGGCAACGAGATACACGTGGAAGAGCTGCCCCTGTCCCGCCTTTCGCAAAACGATGGGTAGAATCGCGATCACAAAAAGGACATTGAACCCCAGTTCCAGCGGAACGGCGGGCCAGCGCCCCGTGCCCTGATCGTCCGCGAGAGTCCACCATGTTTGCGATTCGCAAACCTTTCCCGGGCAGCACCCATAACTCAGGCATCCGAGCCGTCCGATCGCAATGCTCAGTGGCACGCCGACGGCAAACCAGTCCCCCGTCGCCTGGCGGTGCCCGATCCAGTGCTTGACGAGTTCGACGCCGGCATAGCCCCCGAGAAGTGCGCCGACAATCGATTTCCCCACGATCCATTGCAGCAGCCATCGGTCCTGACCGATCACGATCCAGCCTTCTGCAAAGAGGAACATCAGCTTGGCACCCAGGAACGCTCCGCAGATCGCGCCCACAAAAATCGAAAACGAACCTGGTGTCTCCTTCCATTTCCGGGACCAAAGCCATCCTCCGATGAGAAGACCGCCCAGTGTGATCCAGCCGTAGAGGCCCGGACGACTTCCCAATTCGGCCCAGTCGCTCATGCGGTCACATAGGCTTTCGCGCCGCCATTTCGATAGTAGCGGCAAAAGGAATCGAGCTGACCGTCCGGACGGATAACATGGGTGCAGCATCGATCAATCCGATCCTGATCCCAATCCCGGTCATCCATGAATGGTTTCACGAAAAGCCGGAAGGTATGGCGCTCATCGAGTTCCAGCTCATGCAACAGTTTGCCGAGAGGCTCCGACTCGCAGCCACATTGAACAAGGTCTTCCAGCCGATACCGAACCCGGTCGCTGAGAAATCCCTGGAGAGTTGCGAAGTCGACGAATTCACTGATCGAACGGACTTCCCCCTCCGCTTTGAGCAGGTAACCAATCGTGGCACAATTCGGATCTCCACACGGCAACGGTGTGAAGTCATCCAGGCTGACTTTGCCGCCGCCCTGGTCGACCAGCCCCAGCAGAATGTCGGCGACGTTCAGCTTTTCCTCCCCCTGCGGTCCATGGACCCGGCCGCTGCCAAACATCGGTTGGAAAGCAACGCCGCGGACGTGATCGAACTGAAGCGCAAACTCCACCGTCTTCCACAGCTGCTCCACATTCTCCGGAATGACGGTCATCGCGAGAGTGATGGGAATCCCCGCCTCGCCGGCCCGCTCGATGGCCCGCTTTTTCATCGCCCGCAGATCCGAACCGCGCAGCGTGAGGTCAGCCGCTTCATCGAGGCCGTCAAACTGCAAGTAAAGCTGAAAGTGTCCGTACTCGGCGACCTCGGCGAGACGGGCAACAAACTCCGCATCCCCCGCGAGACGCACTCCATTCGAATTCACGAGCACATAGTCGATGCCTGGATTCTCGTGGCACCATTTGATCAGCTCGAAAAATTGAGGATGCAGCGTCGGCTCGCCCCCGGACAGCTGTAGGATTTCGAGGGAACCCTTGCGATCAATCACGCCCTGAATCCGCTCCTGAATCTCAACTAGAGGAACCGCATCGACCTCGGCTCCGGTTCCTTTGGGAGAATCCGCGAAGCAAGTGGGACAGGTCAGGTTGCAGGAATCCACAATCTCAATGAGAGCGAGACAGGTCGACATCACCTCGATCGGATCGGTTTCCGGAACCTCCCGGAGAGCATTGGCCCCGAGAAACCCGACGCTGTCTCCCGCAGCCGGCCTCGCACATCCACAGGCGGTCCCGCAGGAGAGATCCTCTTCCCGGGGGCCCTGGGAAACCCAATAAAACCGGGCGTCCGAGCTGATCTTGTTTTCGCTTTCTCCGCATCCCTCACAAAGGCGGGAAATCCAAACCTCTTCCGCGGAAGGACCGGTCCTCGTCTCGATCGAGGCGAACACCGATTCCCGGCAGGTCGGGCAGATACTCCGGGTTGTTTTTAGTATCTCACCCATGCGAAAACTACTTCGCGGTCCCGATCAACAGGAAGCATCCTCCGAAGAATCCGATCCCGACGTAACCGATCGCCACCGCGATAAAGACGAGAATCGAAGCCAGCACCTTCCACCACTGCGGCTCGGAAATCGAACGGAAGACCAGTCGTGCAACGAAGAACCCGGACACCAGCGCCCCGACCGCGACCAGAAAAATCAGGAAATACGCGAGCCCCTCGGAACCTTTCGGATCGATTACCTCCATCCCGATCAGAGGAATCATGATCCCCACGATGATCAAGGGAATCAGGCAGATGGCGAAGCGCGGGAACATAAAGCGAGTGTGGAGACTTGCCGAGCAATGGGCAATCAAAGAATCAACAGATACCACGCGCCGAAGCGGGACAAAGCAGGAGCTCTACCCTCCCCGATGTTTCAAAGACAATGCGAGAGCTTCGAAGGAGCACCTTCTCGCGAGAGCGGCTACCGGGACAAAAGTAGCCGCGCTAGCCAGAGCGTGGCACCCCTCAGGAATCGCGAAAACCGCGTTCCTCCTACTCAGCCGCCTCGTCTTCGCGCACACCGTTCCTGACCTCAAACTCACGGCACCAGCCCTTGATCTCCAGG
Organism: Verrucomicrobiales bacterium; assembly: GCA_029213265.1. Lineage (GTDB taxonomy): Bacteria > Verrucomicrobiota > Verrucomicrobiia > Verrucomicrobiales > DEV007 > Arctic95D-9. The sequence goes on from JARGNG010000011.1 coordinate 46,915, forward strand.
TCATTGAAGATTTTCCCCATGACGCGGCGCAACAGCCCTTTCAAATTGGCGTTCTCCAACTCGGCGAGACTCCGCACGGCCGCTTCCTTGTAGGTCTCGAGCAAGAGCATGCATTTCTCATCTGCTTCCACTTCGTGGGCGAGCTTGCGGATTTTGTGAATCGCGACATCCTTTAGGTCTTCGTGATTCCAGAGTGATTCCATGAGCGCCTTCTCATCGCCCCTGGCACGCTCCCTCGCCACGGCAAGAAGAACACTGGGGCGCATTTGCTCGAGTTCATTTTCTCCGGCGTCCTCACCCAGATCATCCATGTCATCGCGGATCTGGTAGGCAATACCCAGATTTTCGGAATATTGCTCCATCACCTCGGCAACTTCGTCTAGCTTGCCTGCGCAGCTGGCTCCGAGCTTCAGAGCGACCTCGAAAGCGGGGGCTGTTTTTTGTCGGAAAATCTCTAATACCTGCTTGGATTTCAACGGCTTTGGATTCTGCGCCCATACGAGCTCAGCGCCCTGACCGCGACAAAGCTCCCGCTGTCCACGGGAGGCAATGAGAAGCATCTCGGTCTTCTGCGCATCCGACATCCCGCTTTCACCGATCAGTCGATAGCCTTCCCCAATGAGGAGATCGCCCGCATTCAAAGCCACGGGAATCCCGTGCTGGGCGTGCAAAGTGGGCTGGTCGTAGCGACCATGATCCTCGTCCTCGATGTCATCGTGAATGAGTGACGCTTTGTGAAAAAGTTCCGTCGCGAGAGCGATCTTCTTGAGATCATCAGGAATCGGTTCTCCCCGATCCTCACGGAGAGCTTCGTAGGCGGCCACCGTAAGAAACGGACGCCAGCGTTTTCCATCCCGGGCAAGCCATTCCCTCGCGATTTCCTCCTGAACTCCTTCAGCAGGTCCCATAATCGAGTCAATCGACTCGGGGGAAAACCACTCCTTCACTTCCTCGTGGAGTGAATTCAGATCGAGACGACGGGTTTTGTCATCACTGGTGAGATGGATGTATTCCCAGACCCAGTCGATGTCGACCGTGGTATTGATGCAGTCGTCCTGCAAAAGCGGGACGGCGATACTGGGAATCGCAGCCGCCTCGACGTAGGGAAAAGTTCGCTCCAGCACGGGCAGGCAGGAAATACCGACAATCGCTTCGATTTGTCCGGTCTGGATCAGTGACATCACGATGGCAGACCCTTCCGCCACGAGAACCGCGTAGCCGAGGCGCTCGGCTTCATTTTGAAAATCCTGAATCGAGCAGAGTCCGCATTGCTTGCAGAGAAGCCCGAATTCATCAAACGGAGCCGGACATTTGTCTTCGACCCGAAGGCACTTCGGCATGAGGAGAAGACGGCGCTCATAGGGAATTTCCGCCAGCGTCTCGCGCCACATCTCGTTGTTGAGACAAACGGCCGTATAGTGGAGGTAGGTTTCATCCCCCTCGTATCCCAGCTTTGCCAGGATTTTCCTCGCATGCACATCCAGCTCATCGAGCGGCATGGGCGGAACCGGATTGTCCGACTCCACGTAGTTGCGAATTTCCTGAAGAAATTGATCCCGTTCCGGCTTGGTCTGGGGAATGTACTTCTTCGGCGGCCGGAAGCGGGTCGTCGTAACCGGAACCGGCTGAGGAATCTTGATCGTTTGGATGTTTTCGACTGGGGAGGACATGGAGATCGGCTCGATAATGCCTGAAATGGCAGGAAGGCGGAGAGTCAACAGGGTTAAGTCACAGATATAACAGGGTTGGGTCGTAAAAGTAGCGCAAAACCTAACATGAGACAGCGTCTCGAAAAGCCCAATCTTCGCAAGAGAAACCGGCGGCGCGATGAAGTGGTATCCGAATCGCCGTCGCCGGAAGTGCAATTGATCCGTCCACGTTCGATACGGGATCAACTTGCAGCCCACGGCTCTTTCCAATATTCTGACTGGAATTCGAGAACGAGGCAGGCACACTCCCTGATATCACTCCACGCCGGAAGACTCCCTCCTTACCCGACATACGCTGCTCATACGCCCCCGCGCCCCCGGGGACGATGCTTAATGGCGGGATTTCGCTGAAAGCTATACGCCTCCACCATGCACCCTCAAACAGGCTTCCACTGCAGGGAATTCCTGCTCCGCTTGGAATATCAGCCTTGGGAGACTGTGTCTTTGAATCCTGTTTTCTAGCTGATGCGCCCCTTCACCGGTGATAGACTGAGATAATGCATTTCCGCAAAGCCACCAACGATGATCAGGCATCGATCGAAGCTTTGATCTTCCCCATTCTTCGTTCCTACGGCCTCGAGCCTTCGCCGGAGTCTACCGATGCCGACCTGTCTGCGATCGAGGAAACCTACTTCGAGGCACCCGGGTTCTTTGATCTTCTGGTCGACGCAAATGACGAGATCTACGGTACGGTGGCGGTCCATCAGACAGACCCGGAACTTTGCGAACTTCGCAAAATGTATCTCTCAGACGCCTTGCGCGGCCAGGGCTGGGGGAAACGATTGCTGGAGCGCGCTATCTCCGGAGCAAAGGAACTCGGCTACACCCGTATGTGGCTGGAGACCGCCAAATCCCTGACAGAGTCCCACCGGCTCTATCAAAAATTCGGATTTCAACGATTCGACGGCCCCCACTGCTCAGACCGTTGCGACTTCGCGATGGTTCTACAACTGGCGGACTGATCTTCGAGTCTTGATCCTACCCGGTTTTGCGGGCCATCCGTGATGCGAGCAGCCCACGGACTGTCAAACTTACTCCACCGCGTCACGAGCCACCGCGGTGGCATAGTCGCGGTTCAACTTGGCGATCACATCCGCACTGATCTCTTTCGGGCAAACCGCCTCGCACTCATATTGGTTCGTGCAATTGCCGAATCCTTCCGCATCCATCTGGTGGACCATGCTGAGGACACGACGATCTTTCTCAGGATGACCCTGGGGCAGTTTGTTGAGGTGATTTACTTTCGCCCCTACGAACAGCATCGCACTGGCATTCTTACAGGCCGCCACACAGGCGCCACAACCAATGCAGGCAGCGGAATCGAAAGCATCATCGGCATCCACCTTCGAAATTGGAGTCGCATTGGCATCCTGTGCCGAGCCGGTCCTGACACTGATGTATCCGCCCGCCGCAATGATGCGATCAAACGCAGAACGATCGACCATCAGGTCTTTCACGATCGGAAATGCTTTCGCGCGGAAAGGCTCGATCCAGAGGGTATCCCCATCCCGGAATTTCCGCATGTGCACCTGGCAGGTCGTGATTCCGGTCTCCTTGCTGTGGGGAACTCCGTTGATGGTAAGGGAACATGATCCGCAAATTCCTTCGCGGCAGTCGTGATCAAAGTGAATCGGATCGCCTCCGTCTTCAATAATCCGCTCATTCACGATATCGAGCATCTCCAGAAAAGATGCCTCCTCGGGAATGTCTTTCGCATCATAGGTTTGGATGCTGCCGGTGTCGTTCTCGTGCGCCTGGCGCCAGACTTTCAATGTGAGGTTCATTGCAAAATGCTTCTGGTTAAGATTACGTTGCCGGAGGTTCTATTTGTAACTGCGTACCGAGAGTTTCACGGCTTCGTATTCGAGAGCTTCTTTGTGGAGAACCGGAGGTTCGCCCGCGCCTTTGTATTCCCATGCGGAAACGTAGCAGAATTCATCATCCCGCCGCTTGGCCTCTCCTTCATTTGTAAATCCGCTCTGCACCGCTTCGTCGTCCTTGGTGAACTGGTATTCCTCCCGAAAATGTCCACCGCAACTTTCATCGCGAGCGAGTGCATCGTGACACATCACCTCGGCAAAATCGATGAAGTCAGCGACTCGTCCCGCCTTCTCCAGCTCCATGTTCATTCCATCCGCCTTGCCGGGGATTTTGACATTCTCCCAGAAGTCTTTCCGGATTTCCGGAATCTTCTTGAGTGCTTCTTCCAGTCCCTCTTTCGTCCGCGACATTCCGCATTTATCCCAGACCAGCAATCCCAGCTCGCGGTGAAAGCTATCAACCGTCTTCGTCCCCTTGATCGAGAGCAATTTCTCGATCCGTTCCTTAACGTCTTTCTCTGCCGCAGCAAACTCCGGGGCGTCTGTCGTGACCGAACCGGGTTTCTGCTCAGCGAGGTAGTTGGGTAGAGTCGCCGGGATGACAAAGTATCCATCCGCCAGTCCCTGCATCAGTGCGCTCGCACCGAGACGGTTCGCACCGTGATCAGAAAAATTCGCCTCTCCGAGCACGTGGAGCCCGGACACGTTCGACATCAGATTGTAGTCGACCCAGAGCCCACCCATCGTGTAGTGCACGGCAGGATAGATCTTCATCGGCATCTCGTAGGGATTGTCGCCGCTGATTTTTTCATACATCTGGAAAAGGTTACCGTAGCGGGCGCGAATGGTGTCTTCGCCGAGACGCTCAATCGCATCACTGAAGTCGAGGAACACACCGAGCCCTGTTTTGGCAACGCCCCTCCCCTCGTCACAGACCTCTTTCGCAGATCGCGAAGAGATGTCGCGGGGAGCAAGGTTTCCGAAAGAAGGATATTTCCGCTCGAGATAATAATCGCGATCCTCTTCCGGAATGTCTTTTGCCTTCAATTCACCTCCCCGAATCTTCTTCGCTGTCTCGGCAGACTTCGGCACCCAGATCCGCCCGTCGTTCCGAAGGGATTCGGACATCAGTGTCAGCTTGCTCTGGTAATCACCACTCACCGGGATACAGGTCGGGTGGATTTGCGTGTAACAGGGGTTGGCGAAGTAAGCCCCCCGCTTGTGGGCACGGAATGCAGCCATCACATTGCACCCCATCGCGTTGGTAGAGAGAAAAAAGACGTTGCCGTATCCGCCGGTGGCAAGAAGGACACAATCGGCGGCGTGACTCGTGATTTCACCCGTCGTCAAATCGCGAACGACGATCCCTTTGGCGTGGCCGTCGACGACGACCAGATCGAGCATTTCAGTTCGCGGAAACATGGTCACTCCGCCTTTCGAAATCTCTTTCTCCAGCGCCTGGTAGGCACCAATTAGAAGCTGTTGTCCGGTTTGACCCCGTGCGTAGAAAGTCCGGCTTACCTGCGCTCCGCCAAAGGAACGGTTGTCGAGCAAGCCGCCGTATTCACGGGCAAAAGGCACCCCCTGTGCGACGCACTGGTCAATGATATTCACGCTCACTTCGGCAAGACGATGCACATTGGCCTCCCGGGAGCGGAAGTCGCCGCCTTTGACGGTGTCGTAAAAGAGCCGGTGGACGGAATCGCCGTCGTTTTGGTAATTCTTCGCCGCATTGATTCCGCCCTGTGCGGCGATCGAGTGCGCCCGCCGGGGACTGTCCTGATAGCAGAAGCACTTCACCTGATACCCCAGTTCCGAAAGCGTCGCCGCAGCGGAACCGCCTGCAAGACCGGAGCCGACCACGATGACCGAATACTTCCGCTTGTTTGCCGGGTTGATGAGCTTTGCATTACTCTTGTATTTCGTCCACTTCTCGGAAAGTTCGCCTTCCGGAATGGCTGAATCGAGGGAGCCGTTAGATGCCATAGCTAAAATCGGTAGAGAGGTAAAAAAGAGCGGTTAAGATTCCGCGAAAATAACGGCGTCAGCAGTGACACTGGAGTGAGATTTGCCATCAACGCCCTTGTCTTGAATCACGTTGGTATTGATCAGAATGGGGATCGAAAGAAATCCGAGCCAGAGAACCAGCGCAATCGCAATTCCCGCGACCTTGATCAGTTCCCGTGTTTTCTCACTTCGCAGACCGAGTGTCTGGAAGAGAGACGCAATGCCGTGGTTCAGGTGAGAGCAGAGAAAGGAGATCGCGACGATGTAAAACAGCACCACGAGTGGGTTTTGAAAACCCGCGATGACCATGCCGTAGGCATCATGCCGTGAGGGATCGAGGGGATCTTTCATCGCAGCCAAATCAGGATCCACCCGGATCGTAAAATGGAAGATGTGGAAAATAACAAAGCCGAGGACGGTGAGCCCGCTCCAGATCATGATACGGGAACTCCGCGGTGCCTGCACCGTGGCATCAAATTCATAGCGCGTGTTGCGGGCTTCGCGGTTTTGACGGACCAGAGCAATCGTCGTCACGATGTGAAGAACGAAGGCGGCGATCAAGCCGAGGCGAAAGATCCAGATCCCCCATCCGTGCAGAAAGTGATGAAGAAAGTAGGCGTAGTCATTCATCGCCTCACGACCCTGATAGATCAAAAGATTGCCCACCATGTGGGCGATGAGGAATCCGACGAGAAGAACTCCCGTCACAGCGACGATCAATTTTTTTCCAATCGAAGACTGCCAAAATTGCAGAAGAGCTTGTCCGAGCGCGTTCATTTACGGTTTCTTAAGCATTACGCGGTCCATTTGCAAGAAGATGGGTGCTATTTTGAGAAAAAGTTTCCCTCCTGTCAAAATGGTCGGCACAACGCGGATTGCCTGAACGGCATCAAGGCAAATTTGCGTTTCAGTTTCTGATTGCAATCCTCTCACCCTTGGATCTAGCATCCCTCCTCATACTGCTATGACTTTTTTACGCCGTCTTTTCACTCTCCTTCTCGTTCTTTCCGCTCCCGGATCACTCTTTGCAGACGAAGAAAAGAAATCGATCGCTGAATCCATCAACGATGGTTTGGAGCCGATTGCAAACAAGGCACTCGACATCATCTTCTACGGATTCGATGTCACTGACGGCGTCAATCTCCCCATTGTCCTGGTCGTTCTCGGCGGCACCGCAATTTTCCTGACGATCTATTTTAAATTCATCAACCTTCGCGGATTCGGAATCGCCCTTCGCACGGCGAGAGGGAAATACACCGATCCGAATGCTCCCGGTGAAATCACTCACTTCCAGGCACTCAGCGCCGCCCTTTCCGCTACCGTCGGCCTGGGTAACATAGGCGGGGTGGCCGTCGCCGTAGGAGTGGGAGGACCGGGAGCTACTTTCTGGATGATCATCATGGGGCTCTGCGGCATGACAACCAAATTCGCCGAGTGTACGCTCGGGGTGAAGTATCGCCACATCATGAAAAACGGCTCCGTAAAAGGCGGGGCGATGTACTATCTCCGCGACGGCCTCAAGGAGCGCGGAATTGCTCCCGTTGGGGCGGTCCTCGCCGTCATGTTCGCTATTTTTGTCATCGGTGGGGCTTTCGGTGCCGGCAACATGTTCCAGTCCAACCAGGCATTCAGTCAGTTCAGCTCGACCTTCATGGACGCTGGCAGTTCAGACAGTGGAACGATGAAACTGGTTTTCGGAATCATCCTTGCCGTTCTCGTCGGACTCGTCATCATCGGAGGAATTGTCCGGATCGCCCAGGTGACAGCGTTTCTCGTTCCCTTCATGTGCGGGATCTACGTTCTCGCCGCGCTGGTCATCATTCTCACGAACCTGGGAGAAGTACTTCCCGCCTTTCAAACCATTCTTTCCTCCGCTTTTGGCTCGGATGCCGTGACCGGTGGCCTCATCGGCGTCCTCATCCAGGGTATCCGCCGGGCCGCTTTCTCGAACGAAGCAGGACTTGGTTCTGCGCCGATCGCACACTCGGCGGTAAAGACGGACAAACCGGCAAGTGAGGGCTTTGTGGCGCTTCTCGAACCATTCGTCGATACCGTGGTGGTTTGCACCATGACGGCTCTGGTGATCGTGATCACGGGAACCTGGCAAGTTAGCGCCGAGGTCAATACCTCCAGCGCAAATCTCGTTTCCGGGCCCGAATCATCGGAAGTGATCCAGCCCCTCGACGAGGGACAGTTTCTTCACACCCGGGCCTCTTCCGAAAATCATACGGAAGTCATCGGCCTGGTCAATCCGGAGACCCGCGAGGTGCAGGAAGTCAATGGATGGGTGCAATCGGACAGCATCACCGACCGGAAGGGAGTGCCCGTGACCTCTATGGCCTTCGGATCTGTGATCAGCTGGTTCCCGGTTCTCCTCACGATCGCCGTAATTCTCTTCGCGTTTTCGACCATGATCTCCTGGTCCTACTACGGACAACAGGGAGTCATGTATCTCTTCAGCTTCCTCGACGAAGACAAGATCAAGATTCCGGTGACAATCTACAAAGTGGTCTTTTGTCTTCTTGTCATCGTCGGATCCTCCGCCTCCCTCACCAACGTGCTCAACCTCTCCGACGCCATGATTTTTGCCATGGTCATCCCCAACCTGATTGGACTCTATTTCCTGCTTCCGGTAATCAGGGACGAGACCAATAGCTATCTCGAGCATGTCAAAAAGGTCGACAAAGGCTCCTGAGTGTTCCTTCTCTTTCCTCAAAATGACCACCCTCGATCCAGCAGTCCCACCCGGCACCCCCCCATCTCCAAAAGCTCCCGCCGGTGCTGTCTGGAGCCTCGTTCTCGGCATTCTCAGTATGTTCTGCCTATGGATTCTGGGGTCCATCCCGGCGATCATTTTGGGAGCCTTGGCACTGAGGAAAATCAATGCCGATCCCGGACAATGGGGAGGCAAGGGAATTGCCCTGGCCGGGATCATTACCGGAAGCGTGGGCATCCTCACCGGGCTCGTCACGGTAGCCATTGCCGCCAGCGTTGCCATGCCCGCCTACAATCAGATCCATGGTCGTGCCGAAACCGCGATGACCGTATCCAATTTGCGTCAGGTCGCATTGACCTGCCGGCTGTATGCGATCGAAAACGAGAACAAGTTTCCTGAAACTCTGGAACAACTCGTTCCCGAATACCTCGATGAAGCGACCATTCTCTTCTCGGAGGATCCGGAAACCGGAGAAAAACTTCCGTTTCTCTACCGCTCCGGGCTCAACGTTGATTCTCCGCCAAACGAACCTCTCGCCATTTCTCCGAAAATCGAATCCTCCGGAACCCGTATCATCGCCTACGCAAGCGGTGCTGTGAATACCCTGAGGGAACCCATCGATCCGGAAATTCTGAAGCACTTCGAATAGAGCACCCGCTTTACTCGCGAGTCACCCAGACCGGGGATGACCAGGCCATGTTCCCGTCCTCCTGTTCAACCCGTAGGTAGTAGCGGTTCTCCCCTTCCAGCATCGCATCGTCCTCAAGTTCCTTTTCAAAGAGCTTTCCCTCGATCGAATCGAATACCTTCCAGTTCTTTTCATTCCGGATCAGGGTGACTCGTTTGAGCTTTGCCGTACCGTCGACTTTGAACCACAGCTTCGGATTCCCCTTCGTGACGATCTCCGATCCTAACAGTTCCCCATTGCAGGTGAGATTAAGATAGATCTTATCCGTCGCCGCGACGGTTCGCCGAGCGTCGAAGGCCTCGATAATTCCTTCCCGGGTAAAGGATTCGCAAAACACACCGCCGAAACTCACATGCTGCGAAATGTGATCGGAACTGGCAAACACCCCCAGCTTTCTTCCGAGCTCAAGCGCATTCTGATAGGTGCCGGCACTGTATTTCCCAAAGTCATCAATCGCAGCCGGAGGGGTGGCTTCGGCGTCACCGTTGACCGTGTAGGTCTCACCCGGCTTCAACCCGGCCGTCGGCTGCGGCGCCCCGGCGCCTTCGTAGGAGACTCGTGCCCCCTGGAAGATTTCGACGAGGTTCTCGGACTCATGATCAATTTGATCATACTTCCCCCAGTCCGTTCCCATTCCCGTCGCGCCGGTATGGCTGATCAGAGCCGAGGGCTTTTCGTATCGCCGCAGAATGTCCCAAAGCTCCGGCGGAGTAATTTCCCCCACCCCCGCTTTCACCGGATAGAGTTTCTGCCACGGAGATTCCCGATACAGAGCGCGCTTGATATACACAAGAGGACCGCCCCGATCCGCAAAAACGACATTCCGATGGCCCCATGGCCAGCGCTGCTCGCGTTCGTAAACGTAGATGGAGTTAAATCTCTCCGGACTGTGCAGCGCGTCATGCATTCGTTGATTGTGCCACCACTCGTAGGGGTGATAGAATTTTCCGACATCGGTGTGATCCGAAGTGCCGAGGAAATCGAGCTTCGCAATATCATAAGCGTAACGAAAATGCTCCACGATGCAGCCATCGAAGCCTGTCCGGCAGTTGGAAACATCCGTATGCCGGTGCAGGTCCCCCCAGTAGAGACCATACGATTTCCCATCAACCTTCCAGTTGTGTCGATCATCTCCGGGCCGTTCCGGAGTGGATTGCGAAGGGGCAAAAGGTTCGCCGGAAAGATCTTTCGGAACTCCTGGAGGAGTTGCATCGGGAAGCTTGGCAGCACTCTTCAAAGCTGCCAGATGAACTCCGGCGACTTTGTGTTCCTTGTTGGTTCTCCCGTCTGAAATCCAGACAATCCTGACGTCTCCCGTCCCGGGGATTCCGGTCATGAGATGAGATCGTCGATCCTGTCCGTAGCTGCTCCCGACCAGTCCTCGACGGGAACTCCACGTCTTCCTGTCTCGGCGATAGGAAGTGATCGCAATCTTCCAGAGCCTCTTTTCAAAATAGCGATACGCAAGCCAGGGATCCCCCGAAGCGCCCACGCCAACTTCAGGAAGATTGACAGGCTTTCCCGCCTCTCCGGCAGGTCCCGGCGGGAGCTCTTCAAAATCGCCTGAATCAATGTCGAAACGCCCGAAGAGGACCTCCTTTTGCGCATTGATTCCGGTGTCGTTACCGTGCCCGCGCGCATCGAGCCCCCAGCGAACCCGCCCACGTTCGGCTGCGATCCAGAAGCCTTTCCCGTCAGCGGTAGCGGCAAGGCTCCCACGAGCCTCGTATCGATCAGAGTGAGCAATCGGGAAAGTCGAAACCTCCCCCGAGTCTCCATCAATCTTCGCTAGATAGAGATTGAATTCGTTACCCCGCGAACTGTCGTAGAGGATCCAGGCATTGCCGCCGGCATCGAACGCCAGCCTTGGCTCCCAGTCTCCCCCGGCACCTGTTGCCACTCCGATTTCCTCCGACCAGCTTCCGCCTTCCCCGGGGAGGAAACGCGCGTAGACATCCGCATCTCCACCTCGCATCGATTGCCACACCACCCAGATTCTTCCCTCGCTATCAACTCCTGCGTCCACGAAAGCCTCTGCCGCATCCGTGCTCGAAATCGGTATCACTTTTCCCGGCCCCTCTTTCTCGGACCAGGATCTTCCGACAAGATCGACCGTCTCTTTCTCGTCGTTCGAAACACCCCAGAAGCCCCAAACCGTTCCGTCACCCGCAGAGGCAAGGGCCGGCGCATGAAAGACGCCTTCTTCCGCCAACACGGCGAGTTTTGAAATCCCGTCGTTTTCCTCCCTCGATAGGTGAATCGAATCGCTGGTCCCGTTCCATTCCACATGCGCCAGATACACTTGATCGCCGATCCGGATCGCGTCGGCCAGATCCGCCTGACCGTCCGCGGGAACCCTTTTCACCTCTCCGACCAGTGGTATCGAAGCGGCCGCATTTCCTACCGCTTTCGCCTTGCCTTGTGCCTTTGCCCCCGCCTTGCCGGCAGCTCCCTTTTCCTGAGACAAGGCAACACCAATTGTGAAAAGGAGGATGAGCCCGGAAATCAATCGAAAAAGGAAGCACTGCATGAGCCACTTCTATCGCATTTGCCCGGGCCTGTCACTCACCGCGACATTCCCTGATGGCGCTCCTGCGGCCTTCGACCAACTACGAAAACAACTCATTCACGACGCGCCCGTGCACATCGGTGAGACGGAAATCGCGCCCCGCATATCGATAGGTCAACTTCTCGTGATCCAATCCTAACGCATGCAGAATGGTCGCATGCAGATCGTGCATGTGGACTTTATTCTCCACCGCAGCAAAGCCAAACTCGTCGGTCGATCCGTAGGCGAATCCGGGCTTCACACCGCCCCCAGCGAGCCAGCTGGTAAATCCACGCGGATTGTGATCCCGACCATTGTTGTTCTGAGAGAACGGTGTTCGGCCAAATTCAGAGCCCCACCAGACCAATGTATCTTCCAGGAGTCCGCGGCGCTCCAGATCCGTCAACAGTCCCGCAATGGGGCGATCGACTTCCCCGGCAAGCGTTTCATGTTTGGGCATGTTGCTGTGCTGATCCCATTTCGGATTCGAACCGTTGTCCCCGTGAGTTACCTGGATGAACCGAACCCCCGACTCGGCGAGCTGTCTGGCGGCGAGGCACTGCCTCCCGAAGCCATCCGTCCGATCGTCGCCAATGCCGTAGAGATCCTGTGTCGCCCGGTTTTCCCGATCCACATCCACCACCTCGGCGGCGTGGCTCTGCATCCGCCACGCCAGTTCATGGGATTGAATTACCCCTTCCAGCACAGGATCCGTCGAATCCGCGACCTGGCTGCGATTAAGCTGATCCAGAAACTCGTGTTCCCGCAAAACAGCGTCATCGCTCAGCGGGCTCTTCATATTCCGAATCTCAGGCAGAGCATTCAGATTTCCCGGCTGCCCGAGAACCGTGCCCTGGTGAAAGGCAGGGAGAAACGCATTGCCGTAATTCCGGGGACCTCCCTTGTTCGCCGGAGGATTCACCGTCACGAAGGCAGGCAGATTTTCGTTTTCCGATCCCAGCCCGTAGCTGATCCACGCTCCCATCGATGGGCGGATGAGGTTGGTCGCTCCGGTGTGAAGAAACAGAGTCGCCGGTCCATGAGCCACTCCTTCCGTGTGCATCGAGTGGATGAAACACAACTCATCGACATGCTTCGCCACTTCGGGAAAAAGAGAAGACGACCAACGTCCGCATTCTCCGTATTGCTGAAAGTCCCACATCGGCTGCATGACCGCCCGCTGCTCCTCCTGGCGTGTCCGGGGAACGAGGAAGCCTACGTTTTTCTCATGATGCTGATAGAGTTCCGGCTTGTAGTCGTAGGTATCGACCTGGCTCGGACCTCCCTGCATAAACAGGAAGATGACCCGCTTCGCTCTCGGAGCGACCACCGGGGTTTGCGAAGCCAGAGCCGAAAGAGCGAGACTCCCGAATCCGCAACCGGCGGCCTTCAGGGCAGTGCGTCGCGAGAAGTTGTTTTGAGAATGATCAAACAGGGTTGGGTGCATCAGTCAACAGGGTTGGGTCATCGGAGAAATCGGAAATCGACGGAGGAAAAAAGTGCTCGCTGCAGCGCTTCCCAGGCTGCCGGGACATTTTCGGAATCCGTCTCTCCGGACTCCTCCAGAAAGGAACGGGAAAGAGACTGCTCGCTTGCCGTGGGAGGCCGCCCCAGTGTTCTCCGAAAGGCCAGGTCGACGCGGGCATCATCATTGGGCAGATCCTCTTCAAGGAGAATTCGGGCCGCTCCGGCTGCCTTCTTGTGAACGAAGGGATTGTTCGTCAGATAGAGCGCCTGCGTCGGGATCGTGCTACGCGAACGTTTCCCCACTGCGAAGTTGGGATTCGCAAAGTCAAAAACGGAGAAGAGTTCATGCCCCGAGTTTCGAAACACGGGAACATAGACGCTGCGGCGCAAAGTCTTGAATTCATACCCGAATTCGCTTTTGAACCCCGGAGGGAGCGACGGACCGCCCCCGCTTTCGTCGAGCTTGCCCGAGAGAGTGAGCATGCCATCCCGGAGGGCTTCGGCGGGGAGAGGTCGCAGGTGAGCCCGCCAATAGAGTTTGTTCTCGGGGTCAAGCTCGGCCCGAGCATCAGCCCGACTCCCAGTGGAACGGACGTAAACATCAGAAAGCATAATCTCACGGATCAAACCTTTCGCTGACCAATCGAGCTCGATGAGACGGTTCGCGAGAAAGTCGAGCAACTCCGGATGCGTCGGTTCCTCACCGGTGACACCAAAATTGTCGACTGTCCGGACCAGGCCCTCCCCCATGAGCTTCAACCAGATTCGATTGGCCAGAACACGGGCCGTGAGAGGATGTCTCGGATCGGTGACCCACTGCGCAAATTCAAGACGACCGCTGCTGTCCGGGCTCACCTCGGGCGCGCCCTCCCAGCTTGCCACTTCGAGAAAGCCTCTCGGGACCGGCTCTCCCCGATTGCTTTCAACCCCGCGGATTCGAAGCTCGGTATCCGCAATGGTCTCTTTCGGATTGTCGACTACACACATCGCAATCGGGATCGACGGCGCATCTTTATTCAAAGCCTTGAGCTCGCGCTCCCGTTCTGCCAATTCCTTTTCCAACTCCGCAATGCGCGCGGCCTTCTTTGAATCAATCTCCCTCGCAAGCGCATCCTCCACCTTTTGATCCAGCGGCAACCACTGCACCGCATCGGCGATGATGTGGCCATTCGCTCCGCTTTGGTTCCGGACCACGACGACAGCCGGATCCCCCTTTTTCAGAGAATACACACCCACCGTTTCGAAAAGCTTGTCGTGTTCCGGATCCACCTGTTGATTGATGAGCTTGATTTCCTTCTTGTTTCCGGCAATCACCTCGACCGGAGCTTTCGGATTCCGATTGGAGCCCGCCGCATAGGAAACTCGAAGCTCGTAGCGTCCATCCTCCGGTATGGCCGCTTCAAAAGTGATCGACTTCGGAAGGTGGTGCTGATTCAGATCATGAATGTATCCTGCGCCTACCCAGCGACCCGTGCTGGTCGAAGTCTGCCATTCGCCTTCCCGCTTCGCATCCACATTGTCGATCACAATTCCCGGGAGTGAGGCCGGATCGACATTTCGCATATCCCCCCCGGCACCGCGCCCGAGACTGGCCAGTTGCTTTTTCAAACCTGCGACCGTTCCACTCAGATCCTTCTTCGCCGTTTCGTGCCGGCGGATCGCCTCCTGTGCCTCCTTCGTCGGGGGGATTGGCTCCGTGTGCCATTTGGAAACATTGGCATGGGTCACGAAATTCGTGCTCAGGAAAATGCCGGCCATCGCGTAGTAATCCCTCGTCGGGATGGGATCAAATTTGTGATCGTGACAGCGGGCGCACCCGAATGATTGGCCGAGGAAGGAACGACTGATCGTATCGAGTTGTTCATCCACAATCTCAAACTCAAGCTCCGCCTTGTTCTGGTTCTCGTAGTTGTGCGGCCCCAGAACAAGAAACCCCGTCGCTGTCAAATTCCGGGAGCGTTCCTCCAGCGTTTCATAGGGAAGCAGATCGCCGGCAATGTGGGAAACAATCAACTCATCGAGGGGACGATCCTCGCGAAAAGCATCGATAACAAAATCCCGAAACCGCCAGGCCTCGTGCAAAGGCATCGCCCGACCGCCGCCACTCGAGTCGGCATAACGGGCCAGATCCAGCCAGTGTCGTCCCCAGGTTTCCCCGAAGGCATCACCCGCAAGCCAGCGATCGAGCAGCTCTTCCCACTTTTCCCGGCCGGGGTTCTTTGAAAATTTCTCCTGCTCCTCCAAGGTCGGAATCAAACCGGTCAGATCGATCTTGGCACGACGCAAACGCTGCAGCTCCGATGCGGACGGCTCCGGATCGATTCCGGCACCGGCGAGACGGGCATTGATAAAGTCGTCGATGGATTCACGATCACCGAAGTCTTTCGCTCGTGGACGAAACGACCAGAATTCCCGCCCCTCTTCGAGGGTCATGCCTCCGGTATCCCGCTCCATTCCCTTCCCGACACGGGGATCAGGCAGGCCGCGACGCACCCACTCCTCGAAATCGGCGATCACCGAATCGGGCAGTTTCCCATCCGGCGGCATTTCGAGATCAGGATCGTGATAACGAATCGTCTCGATCAACAGACTCTTGTCCAAATCCCACGGAATCGCTGCGGGACCGGAGTCGCCCCCCAGTTCCCATCCTTCTTTCCGATCCAGCCAGAGGCCGCCTTTTCGCTTGTCCGCCTCCTCAGAGTGGCACTCATAACAATGCTTGATGAGCGCGGGACGGATTCGATTCTCAAAGAAGGCCAAATCCTCTGTCGAAACGTCTGCCTCCCCGACGCCGGAAACCGATCCGCACACCGCCAACAGCCCCGCGATACCTGCGGAAATCCGTTGCTGTTGCGGGAGACTCTTCATCAGGGAAATACTAACTCCCGAAAGATCAAAAAACAGTCGCGCCATTGCGGGGGCCTTTTCTATGTCCAATTCCAGCGGCAATGTCATGATCCAATCGCGAAATGCTCCCATGAAAGCACCTTTTCTCTTCCTCTTCTGCCTCGCGCTCCTCTTTCCCGTTTCGGGACAGCAAGCCGATCCGTCGAAAGAAGACAGCATTGCCTCCATGAAAGCAGCCGTCGGCTTCTTCCGCTCCCGTCTTTCTCAGGGCGGCGGCTATGCCTCGGAATGGACTCTCGAACCCTTCCGTGGATTTACGGAACACGGAGCCGGGAAGACGGTCTTCTCCATTCAACCGCACGGAACCACCACCGTCGGACTGGCCATGCTCCGGGCCTACGAGGCAACAGGAGAAAAGGAATTCCTTGAAGGAGCCAACGAAGCCGGCAGCGCCCTTGCAAAATGCCAACTGTCTTCCGGCGGATGGAGTTCTGAGTTTGATTTCGACCCGGAGTATGCGAAACGCTACCACCTCAGAACAGACCTCGATCAGGGCGATACCGATCCCGGAAAACGCCGCCGTCTTTCTACGCTCGATGACAACAAAACCCAATCGGCACTGTTGCTGTTGTTGGAGTTGGCAATGATCCCCGATAATCACTCCCATGCGGTGATTCAGGAGGCCATCGAATTCGGATTGGACTCCCTGCTCGCCGCACAGAACACCGACGGAAGCTGGCCGCAGCAATATGACGAAGCGGCCGATCCGAATCTCGAGGTTCTCGCCGCGTCCTTTCCCGAAGAATGGTCCCGTGAATACCCGAAACTCCCCTACTACCGCTACGCGACCTTGAACGACGGGAACCTCGTCCATGTCATGAGCCTTCTTCTTCGGGCCCACAAGGCAACGGGAAACAAACGCTTTCTCGATTCCGCGAAACGGCTCGGGGACTTTCTCCTGCGCGCCCAGCTTCCCGAACCGCAGCGTGCCTGGGCGCAGCAATATGATGAAAACAGGCACCCTGCCTGGGCACGCAAATTCGAGCCGCCGGCGATCAGTTCGATCGAATCGATGGGTGCTTGCGAAGCCCTTCTCGAACTCTGGATTGCGAGCGGAGAGGATCGCTATCGCGCTACGATCCCGGACGCACTTCGTTGGATGGAGAGCAGCCAGCTGGAAGACGGACGCTGGGCAAGATTCTACGAACTGGAAACCAACCGCCCTCTATACTGCGAAGCGGAGACCTACCAGGTCACCTACGACGGCTCAAACACTCCGACCCACTACGGTTTCAAAATCGATTCCGGATTTGGCCGGAAGATGGAGCGGATGCGCAAGTCTCTGGAGAAAAGTCGGGAAAAGCATCTGGAACAACAGGCCGGCCCAAATTCAAAAGAAGCATGGGAAAAACGAGCTCGCGATTTCCGGGGCAAGGCGAAGCAGGCTCTCTCCCTGCAACACGAAGATGGGTATTGGCTCAAGGGTGATCGCATCGATGCCCGGGAGTTCGTGAAGCGCATGACTGATCTCACAAGCTACGTCGAAGCCCTCTCAAAGCAGTAGCCGGGCGCCGTGAGTCCGGGAAGGACGAAACGAATGGCGAGAGCCAATCTGTTCCTAACTACGGGTCGTCAACCGTCGACTCTGGAGAGAAGACTTCTCCCCTTCGACCCCGTATTTCGAATTCGGTGAAAGATCCCGATGGAAAAATCGTAGTCCTTCCCCTCCTCTGATCCCCCACTCGCAGCTGGACCATTCCTGTTATTTCACGTAAGTTAACAATCCCCTCTCCTCTCCATGAGTGATTCCCCTTCCAATGACTCCGCACCGGGGCCGTTCAGTTCGCTTTTCGCCTCTGACTCCGACGGCTCCGGGAAAAAGAAGAAAGGCTGCTTCCGCGTCCTTTTTACGCTTTTCCTGATCTCTGCCGTATTGGGAATGCTGGGAGCCACCGGCATTGGCCTTTACTACAACGTCAAGGCCTTCACCTTTGACATGGATCAAGTGAAGGAAGTCCCTGAGCGAACCCTTGTCTTTGACCGCAAAGGGGAAATCCTCGGGCATGTTTCCGGGCACGGGGAAAACCGGCTTACGGTAAAAGCCTCGGAGGTGTCACAGAATTTCATCCAGGCTCTCCTTGCACGGGAGGACACTCGCTTTTTCGAGCACCACGGGGTCGACTATCGCGGGGTCGGTCGCGCCATGATCGCCAACTTGAAGTCGGGCGAAATGGACCAGGGCGCCTCCACCCTGACCATGCAGCTCGCGCGGAACGCCTTCGAAATGCGGGAGAAATCGATCCAACGGAAATTGATGGAAGTCGCCATCGCGAAGCGGATCGAGCGAAAATTCGATAAAGAGGAGATCCTCGGATACTACATGAACCGCATCTACTTCGGGGCAGGACTCTACGGGATCGAACGTGCTTCCCAGGGGTTCTTCATGAAACCGGCATCTGAACTCTCGCTGGGAGAGGGAGCGATGCTCGCCGGAATTATTCGCGGACCGAGCCTTCTCAATCCATTTCGCAGCATGGAAAATGCAAAGGACACCCGGGATGAGGTGCTCGCCCGTATGATCGTCGAAGGCACCATCACCGAAGCGGAGGCGGCCGCTGCCAAAGCGGAAGTGATTGCCCTTCGCCCTCCGGACAAACGTCTCGCCACGGGAAGCTACGTTCTCGAAACCGTCTTTGATCTTCTCGAGTCACGCCTCCAGGACCCGGAAGACATCAAACTGGGAGGATTCCGAATTTACACCACGATCGACTCCGACCTGCAGGCCAGCGCGGAAAAGGCGCTCGATGCTCACCTGACAAAGATCGAAAGCCGCTCTGGCTTTGCGCATCCGCCACGCCGATCCCACGAGGCAGGCAAGGCCACGAGGTATCTGCAGGGCTCCGTCACGACTCTCGACAACTCCTCCGGCGCCATCCGTGCGATCGTCGGGGGTCGCAGCTTCAAGGACAGCACCTTCAACCGCTCCTACCAGGCCAAGCGCCAGGCGGGATCGACCTTCAAACCCTTCGTCTACGCCGTCGCGATGGACCGCGGGGGAATGCTCCCGGGCGTGTATGTCAGTGACGATGCCATCCGAATCGATACCGGAGGAGGCCCCGTCTGGACGCCGAAAAACAGCGACGGCGCTTTCACCGGATTGCAACCCGCGGCGATCGGCCTGATCAAGTCGCGCAACACCATGTCGATCCGGGTCGGGCAGATTGCCGGACTCGGCAATGTCCGCAGCCTCGCGGCCGCTCTCAAGTTCGGTGAAATCCCCAACTCGCCGGTCGTTTTTCTCGGTGCCTTCGAAACCAACCCGCTTACCATGACGAGTGCCTTCTCCACGCTCGCAGCCGGAGGCACCAACTACAGTCCCTATCTCATCCGGAAAATCGAACGGCGTGACGGCGAGGTCTTTGACGAACACGAAATCAATGGAGTGAATATTTTCCCCGAGTCCGTTTCTTTCGTCACCAGCGATATTCTCTCCAAGGTGATGGATGAAGGAACCGGACGAGGTGCCCGCACGGCCGGATACAACGCTCCCGCCTACGGAAAAACCGGCACAACGAACGACTACGTCGACGCGTGGTTCGTCGGCTATACCGACAAGCTCACGACCGGCGTCTGGGTGGGACTCGATCAGCCAAAGACGATCATGAACAAAGGATACGGAAGCACCCTGGCACTTCCCATCTGGACCGAAGTCATGAAGACAGCCGAGACCTGCGGGTTCCCGGGAGAGAAAATCACCCCGCCGAAAGGCACTGCAGATACCGTCCTTTGCCGGGAATGCGGATTGTTGCAGGGACGCAAAACCCGCAACCCCTATCAAATGCCCCTCCCTCCTGATCTTCGTCCCCGGGGCACCTGCCGGGGCCACGGACTCGGCGGATTGTTTACGAATCGAAACGACAATCAGCAGCCACAGGCATTCCCTTTGTCCGGTCAGCCCGGCTTTACTCCGGCACCGATGCAGCCACGGGTAGATAGAGAGGACGGCGACGTGGGCCGGGCCCTTCGCGGGATTGGCCGATTCCTGTTCGGCGGCGATCCCCGTCGTGACCGGTAGAGGAAAACGTCCGTTTTTCTCCGCAGCAAAGGCTCCGCCCGAAATTCTCACAAATTCCGCTACGGCCACGCAATCATTTCTGTCTCGACAAAACTGTCATTTGTGTCACTTTCGGCAAATGCCCGAAGACTCTAAGAAGCACCCGGCCTTCAGCCTTGTTCCCGATGACTCCCCTCACGAAGTCGAAGGGGAGCGCGAAGTCATGCTTCCGGGCATGTCGCTGGAAATCCTCGCCACCCGTAAAATCGAACTTCGCCGGTGGAATTTGAAGGAACTCGTTGATCCGTATTGGCGACTCTATTGCCCTGTAAAAGGCAGTGCTACCGTCACATCTGGAGGAAACACCACCGAGCTCGCTCCCGGCAATCTGTATCTCATCCCGCCGCGAACCACCTTCAGTTCCCGCAACCCGGAGCCCTTTACCAAGTGGTATGTCCACTTCATTCTCGGACGTTCCGACCTGCTTTCGGTTCCCGGCATCTACACCCAGCCTCTGGATGAGATCTCGTCCGGCTTTCTCGATACACTCACCACCGCGAAAGGAGAACCCTACAACTGGGAATCCGCGAGCCTTGTCATTCATGCCCTGACAAAGCTACCGGCGGAGGCGTGGACCGATCAGAAACTCGACTCCCGGGTGGAGAAAGCGATGGATTTCCTCCAGGTCAATCTCGCCCGCAAGATCAGTGCCGATGATGCGGCCCGTGCGGCCGGCGTCAGCGTCCGGAATCTGAATCACCTCTTCCGCTCGCAGGTCCGCATGGCGCCGATGAGCGTCCTTCTCAACTACCGCCTCGACCGGGCCTGTCATTTGCTTCGCCACACCGATCAGAGCATCGAGCAGGTCGCTGAAAACTGCGGCTTTCCCAACCGCTACTACTTCAGCCGGATGTTGAAACAGCATCGGGGAATCTCGCCCGCGGCGTATCGTAAGGGTCAACTCTACTGATCCACGATTTGAAACCATGAGCGAAGCAGGTCCGACTCTCGAAGATCGAAAACAAGCCTGCCTTCGTCCTGACGCGTCTGTCGTAATGCGACAAAGCTGGCGGGAACTTCTCTTTGTTCACTGGCAGAACGATCCTGACCTGATTCAATCCCACCTTCCCCCCGGCCTCCGGGTGGATACCTTTGAAGGAAAGGCCTTCGTCGGTTTCGTCCCCTTCCTGATGCGAAACATTCGCCCCCGCTTCTGCCCCGCAGTCCCCGGGATCTCAAACTTCCTTGAGTTGAATGTCAGGACCTATGTCTACGACGAACACAACCGCCCCGGCGTCTGGTTCTACTCTCTTGATGCCAGCCAGACCCTCGCCGTGAAAATTGCACAGACCTTTTTTCATCTTCCGTATCACGAGGCAAACATGGAAGCGAAGTTCGCGGGGACAACGGTGAACTATTCCTCCCTCCGGAAAAGGTGTCCGGAACACGAGGTCACCACAGCCAACTACACGCCCGGAGATCCGCTGCCCGCCCCGCAACCCGGATCGCTCGAATACTTTTTTCTGGAGCGTTACTACTTGTTCTCCTGGAATCCCGGGCAAAAGCAACTCTACAGCGGCCGGGTTCATCACTCGCCCTACCCGGCTTTCGAAGTGGAAGTCGACCATCTTCATCCGAAGGTGATGGAGTATTCCGGCCTCTTCCCGCCTGAAAACAGTGCCCCCCATCAGGTTTACTCGCCCGGAGTTGATGTCGATATCTTCGCCCTGGAGAGGGTTCACTGAGCCGCCATGGAACTGCAAACCTTCCACCCGGGCTCTCCGGTTCACCTGATTGCCATTGGCACCTGCCTGATCATTTCCGTCTGGGTCGCACTCGCCAATCGAGTCGGTTCAACAGATACCCGGAACCGGATCGTCCGACGCGGCATTGCTCTACTTTGCCTCCTCACCTGGGTACTCTCGGTCGGGTTTTGGCTCCACCCATCGGTGCTGGATTGGAGCGTGGCCCTGCCACTCCACTTCTGCCATTTTGCCAATCTGTTCGGAGCGGTGGCGATCCTGCGAAAGACCCGGATCGCCCAATCGCTGCTCTACTTTTGGGGATTCGGACTCTGCAGTTGGGCACTACTCACGCCGTCCCTTTCCTCCGGTCCCGCCACCCTCTGGTTCTGGGTTTTCTGGTTCTACCACCTTTGCATTCCGCTCACCCTTGCCTGGGTTCTCGTGGTCGACCGCTTCCGTCCGACATTCTCCGATTTGAAGCGAACGCTGCTGGTAACTTTTGCCTTCACCGGCGCCCTCTTTCTTCTCAATCTCGCCACCGGATGGGACTACGGATTTGTGGGAGAAGGAAAGCCCAATCACCCGAGCCCTATCGATTTCCTGGGGCCGTATCCATTACGGGTGATTTGGATGCTGATCATCGGCACTGCCATTTTCAGCCTTCTCTACCTTCCCTGGATTCGTTTACAAAAGGCCTCGAATTCGTAAGAATTTGTACATTTACCGATTCACTCTCCCCTCCACACTTCGAACTTATGACAGCCGCCGAAAGAAAAGAGCTCAAAACATTCATGACCGGATTGAAGAAACGCAATCCATACGAGACGGAATTCCACCAGGCCGTTCATGAAGTTGCGGCCTCGGTTATGCCCTGGTATCTGCAAAATGAAGAATACCGAAAAGCGCAGATTCTCGAACGAGTCACCGAACCGGACCGGATTATCACCTTTCGGGTTACGTGGGAAACCGACAGCGGGGAAATCAGGGCCAATCGTGCTTTCCGCGTTCAGTTCAATCACTCGCTGGGCCCCTACAAAGGCGGTCTCCGTTTTCATCCATCCGTGACTCAGAGCGTTTTGAAATTTCTCGGATTCGAACAGATTTTTAAAAACAGTCTCACCGGCCTTCCCATGGGCGGAGCCAAGGGAGGTTCGAATTTCAATCCGAAGGGAAAGAGTGATGCCGAGGTGATGCGCTTCTGCCAGTCCATGATGACGGAACTGCACCGACACATTGGCGAAGACATCGACGTTCCCGCCGGCGACATCGGTGTCGGCTCCCGCGAAGTCAGTTATCTCTTTGGCCAGTACATGCGACTGGAAAACCGCTGGAGTGGGGTTCTCACCGGGAAGGGGCAGTCCTTCGGGGGAAGTGCCGTCCGCACCGAAGCGACCGGGTGGGGATGCGTCTATTTCTGCGACCATATGCTGCACTATCACGACTACGAAATTGCCGGCAAACGCACCGCCATCAGCGGAAGTGGGAATGTCGCTCTGTATGGGGCCCAGAAACTGATCGAGAAAGGCGCAAAAGTCGTGACACTGAGCGACTCAAAAGGATGTCTTCATATCAAGGACGGGCTCAAAGAGGAGCAATGGGAAGAAATTCGCGAACTCAAGGAGGGTAGCCGGGGACGCCTCTCCGAATACAAATCGACCGGTGTGGAGTATCACGACGGGAAGAATCCCTGGGGCGTTGAATGCGAGCTCGCGATGCCCTGCGCAACCCAGAACGAACTCGACGGCGAGGACGCAAAGCGACTGGCAGACAACGGGGTCATTGCGGTGATCGAAGGAGCCAACATGCCCACCACACAGGAGGCGATCGATCTCTTTCGCGAGCGCGGAGTGCTTCACGCACCGGGCAAAGCCTCCAATGCCGGTGGTGTCGCCGTCAGTGGACTCGAGCAGAGTCAGAATGCGATGCGGGTCAGCTGGGACAGAGACGAAGTCGACAACCGCCTCCAGAAGATTATGCAGGACATCCACAAGCGCTGTGTCGAAGAAGGCGGAGGTGGCGATCACATCGACTACATCGACGGCTCAAACATTGCCGGCTTCAAGAAGGTTGCGAGTGCAATGCTGGCATATGGCGCGGTGTGAAGCCCGCCCCCACAAACATCACGCAAAAATCCCGTCGACCACTTCCCCGTAGACATCAGTCAGGCGAAAGTCGCGCCCGGCGTATTGATAGGTGAGGCGCTCGTGATCGAGCCCCAACAGGTGTAAAATCGTGGCGTGCAAATCGTGCATGTGAACTTTGTCCTTCACCGCGTAGTAGCCGAATTCGTCGGTCTCTCCGTAGGCGAGGCCGCCCTTGACACCGCCTCCGGCCATCCACATGCAGAATCCCTGCGGATTGTGATCGCGACCGTTGGCCCCCTGCACGATCGGAGTGCGTCCAAACTCTCCTCCCCAGACCACCAGCGTATCCTCCAACAGGCCGCGCTGCTTCAGGTCACTCAGCAATCCGGCGATGGGCTTGTCGACCGCGAGCGAGTTCTTTTCGTGCCCCGCTTTCAGATTGCCGTGCTGATCCCACACATTCGGAGTCGACACCTGGATGTAGCGCACGCCTGATTCGGCAAAGCGACGGGCGAGAAGACATTGGCGACCGAAGTTATCGGTCTCCTTCGTTCCGATTCCGTAAAGTTCGCGAATGTGCTCCGGTTCACTTTCCATGTCGATGACGGGAGGTGCCGACGCCTGCATTCGGAAAGCCATCTCCATCGATTTGATCATTCCCTCGACCGGGGAATGCTGGGTCCGCTCGTAGTGCTCGCGATTAATGGCCTGCAGCATCCGCAGTTTGCGCTGCTGGATCGACTCCGGAGATCGCGCTTTCAGAAAGTCGAACGTAGAGTCTTTGCCCAGCGAGCCATTCCGCCCGATCGTGGTGGCCTGATGTGCCGCGGGCAGAAACGCCGGCCCGTAATTTCGTGGACCTCCGTGGGTCGCCGAGGGACTGATGCTAACAAAGCCGGGCAGGTCCGAATTCTCCGTCCCGAGCCCGTAACTGACCCACGATCCCACCGAGGGGCGGACGAAATTGTCGGTTCCGGTATGGAGCATGCAGACGGCCTGTCCATGAGACTGCCCCTTGCTCTGCATCGAGCGAATCACGCACAGGTCGTCGACATGCTGCGCGACGTTCGGAAACAACTCGCTGACCCACAGTCCGGATTGTCCGTGTTGATCAAATTCCCAGGGAGATCCCATCAACTTCGCCTGGCTCGTCGCAGTCGGGTCGAGATTCTTCGCCGGAGCAAAGGGAAGCCGCTCACCATCCCGCTTTTGCAGATCCGGTTTGTAGTCAAAGGTATCGACCTGAGACGGTCCGCCATGCATGAAAAGAAAAATGACTCGCTTCGCCCGGGGGGCATGATGGAATCCGTTCCGTCCACCCACACCCGCCGCCTGAGCCAGTCCGGACAGGGCCAGTGATCCAAACCCGCAGGCCGCTGACTGGAGAACAGTTCGACGCGAAAAGCTGGGAGGATCGAATTGATGACAGGACGTGTTCATATCAGTCGAGGTAAAGAAATTCGGTCGAGGCGAGGAGGACGTGGGCAAGGTGACCCGTCGCGACGGCGAGATCCGCTTTCTCCTCCGATCCCCCGCTCAAATCCGCGATCAACCCGAGCCCCTGTTGCAACTCAACAGGGTTGGGTGCCCGACCCAACAGGGTTTGGTAAAGCCAGGTGACTTCCTCTCCGGGACGTGATGCGTTTTGCGTGGCCAGGTTCCCGAGCAATCCGGCCTGCTTGTGGATAAACTCACTGTTTAGCAAATAAAGCGCCTGCGTCGGAACGGTGGTCTGAGATCGCTGCCCGGATACGAGGTCCGGATTGGCCGCGTCAAAAACCGCGAGTTCGGTCGCGGGATTGTTGCGCGCTACGGGCAGATAGACCGTCCGCTTTTTCTCTTTGGCAAAGGACAAGGGCTTGTCGAGATCCACCCCGTGCTTCGACGCGGTCGCAAAGGCCGGTTCACGATCGAGTTCCCCTGACATGAATAGAATACCGTCGCGAATTTCCTCCGCAGTGAGACGGCGGCGGTTCTGTCGACTGAACCATTGGTTGGCCGGATCGGCTTCTGTGATTTCCGGAGCTGCGGCGCTACTCATCCGATAGGCCTCTGAGGTCGCGATCTCGCGCACGAGCGATTTGATCGACCCACCGCTCTCGCGGAAAGTGAAAGCGAGATACTCGAGTAATTCAGGGTGGGTCGGCGGGGTTCCCAGCCTCCCGAAGTTGTCGACTGATTCGACGATTCCGCGTCCAAAGAGGTGCAGCCAGATGCGATTGACCATGACCCGGTCGAGCAGGCCGCTTTCCGGATTCACGATCCATTCCGCAAGCTGAAGCCGGCCGCTTTCACCCTCCTCAATCTTCGGATCCGGACCGTCATAGAGAACTTTCAGGAAATTCCGCGGAACAACCGCCCCTAACTGATTCACCTCTCCACGAACCCGGAGATGAACGTCCTGCGCCTTCGCCGCATCGCGGGGAGCCATCGCGACCTCTTCATCCTTGAGATCGTTGATCAACTTGTTGAGTTCCTTTTTGAGGTCACCCTCCGACATCCGGAAGAGCGGATCGATATCGCTCTCGTTGACGGCATCGACGGCCATCGCTTCGCGGGCGATGTCATCTACCGAGATGAACTGAACGGCGTCGACAATCACATAACGTCCCTCTGTTCCATGCGTATCGAAGATCACCTCGACCTTGCCGCCCTTCTCAAAATCGAACTGACCGATCGGCTGAAAAAGCCCCCCGATCTTCGGGGTGATCGTTTCATCGAGAGAGACCCGGTGCTTTCCGTCCCGCGCCACGACCGTGATAGGAACCTTATCCGCCCGATTGCCACTCGGACTGTAGGCGACCCGGACTTCGTAGATTCCGCTCTCGGGAAGGCTCGCCCGAAAGATCGCGCGGTTCTCCCCTTTCCCCTTCTGATCATCGTGCACGTATTTTGCTCCGAAGCGGTTGGAGGAATAGGTGGAGTCCTTCCAGTTACCGATTAACTCGGCGTCCTCCTCATCGTAGATCACTCCGGCGAGGGGGAGATTTCCGAGCGCCATCTTGCCGCCGGCTTTCTTCATGAAACTCTTTTCCACAGTCAGGCGCATCGCCAGTTGAAGGCGCTCGACCTTCTTCTTCAGCTCTTCGCCCTCTTCGCCGGGAACGGGCAGGGCGCGCTCGATCCAGCTCGCGACATTCACGCAGCCGTTGCGGGTTCCCGTGACGACCTCGGTCGATCGAAAGATGCCGGCGACCGCGTAGTAGTCTTCCTGCGAAACTGGATCAAACTTGTGATCATGACAACGCGCACATCCTAACGTTAACCCGAGAAAGGCCCGCCCCATCGTGTCGACCTGTTCATCCACGGTGTCGAGCCAGAGCTTTTCCTTGTCCCGTTCCGTCAGCATTTTCGGACCGAGCGAGAGAAAGGTCGCAGCGATCAACTGCTCGGCGCGCTGCTGATCATTCTCCCACGGAAGCAAATCGCCCGCCAACTGGGCACGGACAAAATCGTAGTAGGACAGATCGCGATTGAAGGAGTCGATGACCCAGTTCCGATATCGCCACGCCTGGTAGAAGGTGAAATTCCGGTCTCCCCCGTTCGAATCCGCATAGCGGGCCACATCAAGCCAGTGGCGCCCCCACTTTTCGCCGAAGGCGGGACGGGAGAGAAGATCGTCCACAACGAGGGAAAACGCATCCTCCGAAGAGTCACTGAGAAATGCGGCCACTTCATCAGAGGTCGGCGGAAGCCCCGTCAGGTCGTAGTGGACGCGACGAATGAGTCGCTCCGGGGTCGCCTCGCTGGCCGGCCGAATACCTTCTTCGCCCAACCTGGCCAAAAGAAATCGATCTACCGTGCCAGACGCGTCGCCCCCGGGAACGGATGGTTTTTGCAGCGGTCGGTAGGCCCACTTCTTGCGCTCTTCGTCATAGTCGATTTCCTTTTTCCTTACGGCTCCGGCAAGGGCCTCGCTCCTCGGATCCGGCGCCCCCATTGTCACCCATTCCTCCAGAATCGAGACCTCGTCTGCTTTCAAGCGCGACTTCGGAGGCATCTGCAAATCTTCGTCCGTATAGCGAATTGCGTGGATGAGCAGGCTTCCGTCGGCATCTCCGGGAAGTACGGTCGGTCCGGCATCGCCACCTTCCGCCCAACCTGCTTTTCGATCCAACCAGAGACCGCCTTTGCGCTTTCCCTCCTGCTCGGAGTGACACCCATAGCAGTTCCCGATCAGAATCGGGCGGACTTTGCTCTCGAAAAACGCCAATCCAGCAGCACGTTCCTTCGCAACCTCCCCGGTAGCGGAGAGAGAACACGGAAGCAACGCCAGCGTCAAAAGCGCGATTTTTCGGGGGAAAGACGTCATCTATAATGGATAAAGGTTACTCTGCGGTGTTTTGGACAGAGAAAACAGGACGCAATAGAGCCAATCGGGATTTCAGATCCTCAAATATTCGTGTCCAAAATTCCGAATCCCTGACTTATTCTAGTGAATACCATGGCGAAAGAGACATCAGAGAACGAACGAACTGAAGCATTCCTGCGATTGCTCAATGAGCACGAGCGACGGCTTGGGATCTATGTCACCGGGCTCATCACCTGTCCGCAGGATGCCCAGGATATTCTCCAGGAAGGCAAGATTGTGATGTGGCGGCAGTTCCATCAGTTTGAGCTCGGGACCAACTTCGCAGCCTGGGCCCGGCGGATTCTCTTTTACCAGATCCTTGCCCATCGCCGCCGATCCAAACGTGGAGCCTCCACCTCGCTTAGCGACCGGATGCTCGAAATGCTCAGTGAAGAATCGGAAACCGCGATTCGCGAAGACCGCTGGGTGAAACGTGAACAGGCACTGACCGGTTGTGTTTCCAGACTGTCCACCGACCATCGCGAAATCCTCGAAATGCGGTACCGTGATGAGGCATCCATTGAACGAATTTCCCACCGCACCGAACGAACCGAGGGCGCCGTCTATCGCCTTCTTTCCCGGCTCCGAAAAAACCTCTACGAATGTGTCGAAAAGGAAATCGACCGTGACCTCTCTCAAGCATGAACGATACCGAACGCGACGAACTCCTCGAACTGGCCCACGGCTACATCGAGCGATCACTCAGCCCCGAGCAAATCGCGGATCTGGAATCCCGGCTCGAAAGTAATGCGAAAGCCCGCCGTGTCTTCACTGATTTCACTCACGACCACGCCGCCCTGCACTGGGAGCAGTTGCCGGAAGATGAGGACAACTCCCTCGACGAGCTCGCTGACTTTCGACCCCGCCGCCTCCCCACTCTCTGGCAGACCTTCGCGGCGGCGGCCGTCATTTCCCTTCTCGCTCTAGTTCTCGTCCGTCCCCCGGTAGAGGAATCAGCAAACGCCTTCGCAACGATGGCAAAAACCGAGTCCGCCCGCTGGGAAAGCGGCACCCTCCCCACGGCCGAGGGAGCGAGGCTTTCCCCGGGTGTTCTGAAGTTGGTTCGCGGTCTTGCCACGATCCGCTTTGATTCCGGGGCGGAAGTCATTCTCGAAGCCCCGGCCGAGCTTGAGCTGGTCGATGATATGAATTGCGTTCTCGTCAGTGGAACCGCGGTCGCCGAAGTCAGCGAGCCCGCCCAGGGATTCATCATCAAGACGCCGACGGCCAATGTGATCGATCACGGAACCCGTTTTGCGGTGAATGTGAATCGAAACACCGGGGCAACGAAAACGCAGGTCTTTGATGGCCTGGTCGAAGTCGAGCTACCCGGATCCGGAGAGAGCGTTCAACTCAAAACCGGTCAGGGAAACTTTGTCGCGGGGACTGATCTCGGAGTCGTGAGCAATGGCCCGGAAGAAGAAACCTGGGCGTCCCTGGCCCGCCCGGCTGCGCGGGGGGAAAACTGGAAGACGATCACGACGGCGGATCCCGGAGGAAAAGATGGCTATGTCTGGGGCGGAAAACCCAACGACCATGTTTCCGATGAGTTGCTGCTTCTGAAAAACAGCAGTGATCTGGCCGGTCCTCATCGCAAGGCGTATCTGCAGTTCGACCTGCAATCTGTTCCTGAAGGCTCGCTGGAAACGGCCGAGCTGAATTTGCGTTTCACGCCGACCGGCTGGGGCCTCGCCTCGCTCCTCGGAGACTCGCACTTCCGGGTGTATGGAATCAAGGAGGATGCTCTCGACACTTGGGACCACCGCACCATGACCTGGGATTCAGCTCCCGCCAATGTCCGGGAAAACGGAACCGGCCTCGATCCTGACAAAACGAGTTTGCTGGGAGAATTCACAATTCCCCGTGGGATCCAATCAGGGACCTTTGGGATTCGGGGAAAGAAGCTGACTGCCTTTCTGAACTCCGATGAGAATCGTAAAGCCTCGCTCGTGATTGTCCGGACGACGATGGAAACACGTGGCGGAGGTCTCGTCCACGCCATTGCGAGCGCCCGGCATCCCGTCCTCCCCGCCCCCACGCTGGCCGTGAAGACGAAGTGAGCGTCTGCCCCGCCGAATCACCCTTTCCTCCGCCCCTGCTCGCTCACGCTCGCTGCTACGATCCATCGAACGCGCATCCCTCTCCCCCCAAGGTAGCTCCGAGCGTGAGCGAGTAAGGCCTCCTCACTTATGCCAGTCCGCGCCGTCGGACATGATGCTGGCATTGATCCCGAGCAGCTTTGCTTTCAGCTCCTCAACCAACTCCCCATTTTCCCCGGCCAGATTGGTCTCCTGGTTAGGATCGGCCTCGAGATCAAACAGCTGAAAGTTCGTATAGCCCCCGCCCTTGATCGCCGGGATCCACGACTCCTCGAACATATTGCTCGTCGAAAGCTCATAGGCAGGATCGGCAACCAAAGACCACTTCCCGTGCCGCATCGCGACGACGGGACGAGACTTTTGCAAATGCCAGAAAAGCGGCTGGTGCCTGCGGAAGGATTCCCCCTCCCCTTTCAAGATCGCCGAAAGATCGCTTCCATCGAGATGAACTCCCTCCGGCTTCTCCAATCCTAACAATCCACAAACCGTCGGCAGGATGTCGACGATTCCCGCCGGCTCCGTCGCGACGACGCCTTCCCCGATCACCCCGGGCCAGTGAAAAATTCCCGGAACGCGAATGCCGCCTTCCCAGTTCATTCCTTTTCTCCCCCGCAATCCACCGGTCCGGTCATCGCGGTAGCTTCCATTGTCGGAGGCGTAGATGATCAAAGTATCCTCCGGGGCGCCCATTTTCCGGAGTTTGGCGACGAGCCGCCGGATCGCCCGATCCGTGTTGTCGATCGTGCCGGAGTAAACCGCCGCCTTGTCCTTGAGCTTTCCATAATCCGAAACAATTTCATCCGGCGCCGCAATCGGCGCATGGGGCTCATGAAACCAGACGTTCAGAAAAAACGGGGCCTCCGGATCGCGATGGTGGTCGAGCCATTCAATCGCCTCATCGACGACGAGCTGACAGGAATAGCCTTCCAGTTTCCCGACCGGTTCCCCGTTGCGAATGAAAGTCTCCGGATTGTGGTGGCTCGGCTCCGCGTTGTTCCAGGTCGCAAACCAGTGGTCGAAACCATGTTTATCGGGAGTCGGTTTATCAAACTTCTCAGAGGGAAGCCCCAGGTGCCACTTTCCGACATGGGCCGTGGAATACCCGGCTCCCTTCAGAATTTCAGCCAGCGTCACTTCGCGCTCGAGAAGATGGGACTTCTGCCCTTCATCAAAAATCCAGCTGTAGACTCCGGCCCGAATATGATGACGCCCCGTCAGCAAGGTGGCCCGGGAAGGAGAACAAACGGCACATCCCGAATAAAAGGTCTGAAAACGGGTTCCGTGCGCAGCGAGGTCGTCGAGCGTCGGCGTTTTGACGGGACCGTCGTAGCAGCCAATGTCCTGATACCCGAGGTCGTCAGCGAGGAGCATAACGACGTTCGGTTTTTCTGCGGAGAACAGCGGAACAGTGAGGAGGCACAGAAAGAGAACAATAGGGCGAATCATGAAAGCAAGATGCCGAAGAACGATGCCGCTGTCACGGTCGCAATGACGCCTTTGGTTCAGGCGTCGGGGAGTAATCCGGCGAAGGTGAACGTGGCGACGCGGTCTCCTTTAAAAACCGAGAGATTGAATCATGCGGACAGAATCCATTCATTAGATATTCCAGATTCGATCGGCCACCGTAAACACCGAGCACGGTTCCTGATCCAATCCCGCCCTTTCGCTGTAAGTTTCCTATCCCCATTCCGTCTTTTTCTAGCATGAGCGATTCATCTATCTCCGCCCCCGACCTATCCACCTCCTATCCCCGCAGCCCCCGGGTCTCCCTCGCTGGCTACGTCGTCGCCGCCCGGACTCTCGACAAGTGCCGCGCCGAAGTTGCCGGAACGCTGGGCGAATACCATTTCGACTGCCCTCTCGACAAGCTCTTCTTCGACTTCACCGGCATCACCGCAGACCAGTTCCGGGAGCAGGTCGCGACGGGTGCCTCCGATGAGGAAATGGCGACCTGGATCGAGGGAAATTCGAAGGTTTCAGAAAAGCGGGAGGTCATTCAGTGGAACAATGACCTCCGCTTCAAGCGCATCAGTGAAATGCCGATTGAGCTGCAGGAGTTCCTCGAAGGATACATCCCCGGGAACCTTCCCGAAGGACGTGTTGTCTACTACTGGTTCGACGTGTATGATATCGAAGAAGAGCGCCTGTAGAAATTGTGGGATTTCCAACGCATTCCCCCGTTGACTTTCCCTGAATTGCCGTTTAAGTGCGCGCTCCAACCAAATTTCTCTTGCTATGGCAGTCCCGAAACGTCGCACATCCAAAATGAAGAAGCGCCTCCGCCGCACCGGCCAGCGCTGGCGCGCCCGTAAACTCAACGTATGTTCTGAGTGCGGAAGTGCAGCACCTTCTCACATCGCCTGCCCCAGTTGCGGTTTCTACAAGGGCCGCCAGGTAATCACGGTAGACGAGCTCTAGGCTCTCCTCCGAATCCAAATTTTGACCGGCAAAGTCACCTCGAAAGAGGTGACTTTGTTGTTTTCAGGGTTGCATAATTTACCTCTCTATCCCTAGTGTGAGTCACTGATTCTACCATGAAAATTGCCCTGGATGTTATGGGAGGCGACAAAGCTCCCGCTGCCATTGTCGAAGGAGCCATGCAGGCTCTCGAAGGCTTTGGTGAAGACTTGGATACGCTGTTTCTGGTCGGCGACGAATCCGCGATCAAAGAGGAGCTTAGCCATCTTTCTTACGCTCATGGTAAAATTGAAATCATCCATGCCGAAGAGGTCGTCGAAATGGACGAATCGGCCGTCAAATCGGTGAGGCAGAAAAGAAAGTCATCGATCAGCATCGCCGTCGACCTCGTGAAGAGTGGAGACTGCCAGGCCGTTGTCAGCGCCGGCAACACGGGAGCCGCCGTCGCTGCCGCCACCATCAAGCTTCGAAATATTCCCGGGGTCGAGCGGGCCGGGATTGCTTCCCCCCTCCCCAATGAAAACGGACCCTGCAATATTGTGGATGCCGGGGCCAACGTCGATGCAAAGCCGAGTCACCTCCTCGGCTATGCGATCATGGGAAGCGTCTATGCCCGCCATGTCCAGGGCAAGAAGAACCCGATCGTCGGTCTCATGTCCGTCGGAGAGGAAGATTCCAAGGGGACCGATTTCACCCGCGAGGTGTTTCACCTGCTCAAGGAATCCGGCCTGAATTTCAAAGGAAACGTCGAGGGCCATGATCTTTTCGAAACTCCCATCGACGTGGTTGTCTGCGATGGATTTACCGGAAATGTCATTCTCAAATCTTGCGAGGCCACTGCGAAGGCAATGTTCAAGTGGTTGAAGGAAGATATCAAGGCCACCCCGATTCGTCAGATGGGGGCTCTCATCGCCAAGGAAGCCTTCAAAGCCACGAAGGAGCGGGGAAATTACGAGACCTACGGCGGCAGTCCTCTCCTCGGAGTAAACGGAATTTGCATCATTGGACACGGCTCGAGCAGCCCATTGGCTGTAAAGAATGCAATCCGGGTTGCGTCTGAGGCGGTAAAACACCATGTAAACCCTCACATTGAGGAAGAAATGGCTCGCTCTGCGAGCCTCCTCGCGTAAAAGTTTCATTTCCTTAACTGTTTTGAGATGAGTGAGCCCGCAGCTTCATCCCCGAAAGAAATCATACCGGTGCGTATCGCCGGCACGGGAAGTTATCTTCCCGAGAGAATCATGACGAATCATGATCTCGAAAAGTCTGTCGATACGTCCGATGAATGGATCACGAGCCGCACCGGTATCCGGGAGCGACGAATTGCCGCCGAAGGCGAACACACCAGTCACCTCGCCGCCAAAGCCGCCGAAAAGGCCCTTGAGCAGGCTGGCATCGACGCGGCAGATGTAGAGCTGATTATTGTCGCGACGATCACACCTGATACGCTGACTCCCGCGACGGCCTGCTACGTACAGCAACACATCGGATCGCTGCGCGCCGTCGCCTTTGATGTTTCCGCTGCCTGCTCCGGCTTTCTGTATGCCCTCGAACTCGCCCGCCACAGCGTGGGTTCAGGGGCTTTCAAGAATGCTCTCATCATTGGTGCCGAGAAATTGAGCTCGTTTGTCGACTGGACCGATCGCAATACCTGCGTGCTTTTCGGAGATGGCGCCGGCGCTGCCGTGATCGTCCCCTCGACCAATGGAGACGGAAGAATCCTTTCCTGCCAGTTGGGAACCGATGGCGCTCAGGCCGAGTTGCTCAACATTCCCGGAGGTGGTTCCGCCTGCCCGGTCTCGATCGATGCCCCTTCCGATAAGCTTGCCTTTCTGGCGATGCAGGGCCGCGAAGTGTTCAAGCACGCCGTCAATGCGATGAAAAAGGCAGCCATCGACGCGATTTCCGCAGCGGGCCTGACCGCAAAGGACATCAAGTTGCTCATCCCACACCAGGCCAATCTCCGAATTATCGATGCGATTGTCGAGCGACTCGAGATCAACCGGGACGATGTCTTCATCAATCTCGACAAATACGGAAACACCTCTGCGGCGGCCGTTGCCATCGCTCTCGACGAAGCCAATCGCCAGGGTCGTATTGAATCCGGCGACAAAGTGTTGCTTGTTGCGTTCGGAGCCGGCCTAACCTGGGCGAGTGCCATCATCGAATGGTAGGAAATCGCGAGCGAATGGACGGTTACGGTGTCTCACTTTCCGTAGCGTAATGACTCTCTTCGCAGAAACGACTTTTTCCCTCGCCCATCCCTGGGCTCTCGGTTTGCTGTTGCTCATTCCCCTGCTCGCGATTCTTCGCAGTCGCTCGGGTCGACAGGGGTCGGTCGTTTTTTCCTCCCTGCATATTCTCCATCGGCTCGGTCCTCTGGCCAAAGGAAGAGCGGGCGGGTTTCGGCTGGTCACCGTATTCCTGACCCTGACCTGCGTCATTCTCGCCCTGTCCCGACCTCAGTGGGTCAACAAAACCGAACAGGTTTCCGAAAGCGGCGTGGAAATGATCCTCGCCATCGATGTCTCGCGCTCGATGCAGGTGGAGGATTTTGATATCGGAAATCAGCGGGTCAACCGCCTCATGGCAGCCAAGAAAGTGACCCGTGATTTCATCCGTGAAAGAACGACCGATCGCATCGGTATCCTCGCCTTTGCGGGACGTCCCTACCTGGCCAGCCCGTTGACACTGTCCAAAGAATGGCTTGAAGGGGAACAGGGCCTCGGCCGCGTAAACATTGGACTGGTCGAAGACGGAACTGCGATCGGCTCCGCCATTGCCGCCGCCGCGAAGAGGCTCGATAAACGCCCTTCGAAAAGCAAAATCATCGTCCTGCTCACCGACGGAGTGAACAATGCAGGCAAGCTGTCCCCGGTCGAAGCCGCCAAGCTTGCCAAAACATTGGGAATCCGGGTCTACACCATCGCGGTGGGGACCTACGGGGACTACGTCGTGCAAACTCCCGTTGGCCCTCAGAAATTGCGCCAGGAATTCGATGAAAAGACGCTCCAGGAAATTGCAAACATCGCAAATGGCGAATATTTCCGGGCTCAGGATACCTCAGGCCTGGAGAGAATTTTCGGATTGATCGATGAGATGGAGAAAACGGAAATCCTTCGTCGAACCAAAGTCGAAACCGACGAGCTCTTTCAGTGGTTTGCGATGGCGGGAGTCGTTTTCGGGTTGGTGAACAGGCGCGGTGCCGAAACCGTTTGGAGGCGTTTCCCATGAATGTCCTGCCAACAGGCCTCAGTTTTGCCACTCCGATCTGGTTCTGGGCGCTGCTTGCGCTGCTCCCTCTTCTCGGCTTGCGACTCTGGGCCCAGTTCTCCACCCGGAAGCAACTCCCCGGTCTGGTTTCCCCCCGCCTCCAGAGCCAACTGATCAGCGGAAAAGGTCAGGCACAAAGGTGGTTTGTGTTCTTCCTGCACGCCCTCGCCTTTACCGCCATTATCGCGGCGCTGGCGCGTCCTCAGCTTGGATTCGACGAAGTGGAAACAGAAACGGAGGGCCGGAACTTGATCATCGCGATCGATACGTCCCGGAGTATGCTCGCGAACGATTTGCAACCCGACAGGCTCTCCCGTGCCAAGCTCGCCGCCATGGACATCGTGCGATCTCTCCCCGAAGACAGGATCGGCCTGATTGCCTTTGCCGGTCGTCCCTTTCTGCAGGCCCCCCTTACCGTCGATCACGAAGCGATTCTGGAGTCCATTGACCAACTCGACACCGAGATCATCCCCCGGGGAGGAACCAATCTCGCCGCCGCAGTGGGGCTGGCTCGCGATACCTTTGAGGAAAGCGAAACTGAGCAGAGTGCTCTCATGCTCTTCTCCGATGGCGAGGCTCTGGAAGGCGAAGCGGAAGTCGCGGAAATTCGCAAGGCGGCCAAGGAGGCCGGAATGACCATCATCACCGTCGGAGTCGGGACCGCCAGTGGAGCGATCATTCCGGAATTGAATGATCGCGGGCAGGTCATTCCGGGGGAATTCGTGAAAGATGAAACCGGCCAGGTCGTCCGCACGCGGCTCGACCCGGAAGCGCTTCGGGCTCTCGCAAGCGACGGAGGTATCTACATCCACCTCGGCGGAACCGCCTCTCTCACGCAAGTAGTCAGTCAGATTCAATCAGGAATTGCGATTTCCCGCGAAGAAAGCGAAGCTAGCCTACGACCTATTGAGCGCTTTATGTGGCCCCTCTCCATCGCATTTGTCTGCCTCGTGCTTTCCCATTTCGCCCCGATGCTGTTCCGTTCACCGCGGCGATCCTCCCGGATCGGCTCGATGGGCACGACCGCATCGGCCGCAGCATTGATTCTGTTCCTGTCAGGATCAGGAACGGTCCGCGCGGACGACCCTCTCTTTGTCGGTCACGAAAATTTCGAGAATCAAAAATACGAGGAAGCGATCCAGGTTTACGAAGGTGCCCTCTCCGAAGGAGTTTCGAGGAGCGATGAACACCGGCTCCAAATGGGAATCGGCGCCTCGGCATTCCGGACCGGCGACTTCGAACGGGCCGAGGACGCCTTCGGCCAGGCTCTCGTGGAATCCAAACCCGGGATTCAGGAGCAGGCTCACTACAACCTCGGGAACACCCTTTTCCGAAAAGGTGAGGCAGCCTTGCAAAGCCTCCAGAAACAGGGAACACCCGACGGATTGCAAACCATGACGGCTCCCGCCGAGATGCTGCAGTCCACCATCCAGACCTGGGAAAGTGCGATTGAGCACTACGAGTCCGCCCTTTCTCTAAATCCGGAGAATCACCGCGCCCCTCACAATATCGAAGTGGTGAAAAAGAAAATCGAAGAGCTCAAGAAGCAGCAGGAGGAACAGGAAAAGCAGGAGCAGGAAAAAGAAGAGCAAGAGAAGGAAGACGAGAAAGAGCAGGAGGAAGAAGAAGAAGACAAGGAGGAAGAGGAGGAGGATAAAGAGGACGAGAAGGGCGAAGAGGACGAGAAAGAGGAGGGCGAAGGCGAGTCCAAGCCTGACGATTCCTCCGACCCGGGCGAGCAGGAGAAAAACCAGGAAGAGAAGAACGACGAGCAGAATCCGGAGGACAAGTCCGAAGACTCCGAACAGGAAGGGGATCAAAACGAAGGTGAAAACGAATCCGAAAAGGAGGACTCCGGCGACAGCGAAAACAATTCCGAAGAAGAGCAGCAGAACGGCGACCAGAAAGAACAGCCCGCCCAACCGGAAAGCGGAGGCGAAGAACCCGAGGACGGCAAACTGGAAGCCAATCCGAACCAGGCCCAGCCGCAGGAGCAGGCATCCGACCCCGGCCAGGCTCAGCCGATGGAGCAACGCAACGCCGAGACCGGCTACTCCCCTTCCGAAGCCCGCCAGCTCTTGAGAGCTCTCGCAGACGAGACCGAAGTCCGGCCGATTCTGAAACCTTCACGCGGGGAACGATTCAAAAACTGGTAATGGCTCTACCAAAACCACCACTCCTTTTCCTTCTCACCGTCCTCGCGATTCTCCCGATCACGAGACCGGAGGCCCGTGCTCAGCAGCCATTCCAGCCGACCGTGAGCGTGACCGCGCTTAGCAACCGCGTTGCGATCGGGGAAATCGGAGTGGTCATGTTCAAGATCAACGGAGGCGACGCGCAGATGCCTTCGAAGATCGCTGTGGAGGGCCTCGAGGTTGCCTTCACGGGAAAAGAATCCCGGGTCAACATGAGTCAGGGGGTCAATACGATCCAGACGATCTACTCGTACCGGTTCCGCGGAAACGAACCGGGAACATTCACCATTCCCGAAATCGATATTCTTGTAGGCCGGACCACGGTTCGCTCGAAAGCTCTGGAGGTCATCATCTACGAACGGGACGAGAGCGAGGCGATGGACGCAACCCGCCCGATCTTCGGTAAACTCGAAATGCCGAAAGCGGAATTCTACGTCAATGAATTGCTCCCCTTCACCGTGACCGGCTATGTCCGGGGCAGAAATTCCCTCCGGGACATCAGCCATGTGAAGTTCGAGCACGAGAACTTCGTGATGAAGTCCTTCCGGAATGTCCGCACCGAGGGCGGCGAAATTGGAAACACCTACTATTCCTCAGCCATTCTTCCCTCGACTCTCTTTGCCCTGCAACCCGGCTCGTTTCGACTCGGCCCGGCCGATATCGGAATCCGTGTTCTCGACTCCGGAAGCGGCTTCGGCTTTTCCTCCTTCTTCAGTCGCACGATGATCAAGGATGTAGCGACCAACACCGTCAACGTAACCGTGAAACCGCTCCCGAACGGCGCGCCTCTCAGCTACACCGGCGGCGTCGGCAAATTCAAACTGGCGGCAGTCCCGTCAATTACCAAAATCAGCGTGGGCGATCCGATCTCGATGAAGTTTGTTGTCACCGGAACCGGAAATATGCAGACGATGGAGGCGCCCCGTTTCAGCGTCGCGCAAACGGACATCTGGAAAACCTACGACGCTTCGAAGAAACTGGAGGATGAGATGGACTCGGATGGATACTCCGAGGGAGCCGTCGAGTTTTCTCAGGTCATCATTCCCGAGGCCAAGGTCGATACGATTCCCCCCTTCGAACTATCCTATTTCGACCCTTCAGAGGAAAAATACGTCACCCTGAAGACCGACCCGATTCCCATCGAAGTCAGCGCCGACACAGCCGGCACCCAGTCCGTCATGATGGAACGCCCCGAGTCGGGCTCAAGCCCTCAGAACTTTCCCTCGTCCGCTTCGAAACCGACCGCATCCTACAACGACATGCTTCACATCCGCACGGCGAATCCCCGCTGGATCGCAACGCTCGACACGAAGAAAAAGGGCGTCCTTTTTTACCTCGTGCAGTCCGTCTTCTCGATTGCCTTCTTCACGCTTCTCGGATTCGGGGCTGTTCGCTGGTGGAAAGAACGTGAACTTCGTGCCACCGCCGACGGCCCCCGCTTCCGCGATTTGATCAAAACGATTCCCGGACCGGGCACGACTCGTCGGGAATTCTACCAGTCGGTCTCGGATGCTCTCGCGGCCTGGAAAGACGAACACCCCGAAGCACCCGACAACATTCTCCAGGTGATCGACCGCGTCGGGGAGAAATGCGACGCCATCCTCTACAGCGGTGCCGGCCAACCGAATGCACCACTCTCCCGGGACGAAGCCTCTGAATTCCGTTCCATCCTTCAAAAGCTACCCCAGAAGTGAATTTCAACACCCTCATGATCCGGGGCCTCTGCTGCGCCATGCTGCTGCTGACTTCGACGTCCTGGTCGGTTCCAAAAGGAAATGACAAGGATTCGATCTTTCAGTGGGCCAATGAAAACTTTGAACAGGGCGATTTCGAAAAGGCGTCCTCCAGCTATCGATCCCTCATTGATAGTGGCCATATTTCCCCTGATCTTTTCTACAATTTGGGCACCTCCCTCTATCGGGAAGGCAAAGCGGGCGAGGCGATGCTGTGGTTGAGGCGGGCGCAGTTGCTGGACGGGAACCTTCCCGAGGCAAAGCAAAACACCGAGTTTCTGAGAACCCGGATCGCTTTTCTTGAGTTTGCCGACGATGGCTTCCAACTCTTTCTCCGCGGAATCCCACCGGGCGTTTTTCTGTGGGGAGGCAGCCTGCTGGTCTGGCTCGGGCTCGTTTCCATTGCCCTCAGTTTTTCCCTGCAGCGTTTTCGCGACAATCAAACCTGGTGGATTGCCCTCGGCATTGCCTTTCTCATGCTCTCCTTCGTCATGCATCGTCTCGGTCAATTCCGGGATTCCCGGGTCGCCCCTGAAAACTTCGCTACGGTGATTGTCACCGATGCGGTAGCCTCCACAGCACCAACACCCGGTTCATCCACGGTAATCGAACTCCCCCCCGGCTCCGAAGTCCGGGTCCTGCAAGTGAACGGCCCGTGGACCTACGTCGACATCCCGGGCAACCTGCGAGGCTGGGTCCGATCGGAATCGGTCGAAGCAAACTGGCCCCTTCCGGAGAAAACTACGCCACGCAATTTAGATATCCCCACCGAACCCGTTGAGATCGCGGAGTAAAAACCAATTATGTCATCACGCCGCTGTGCTCTCGAATCCCTCACCGAATGGGAAGATACATCCCGCTATGCCGAGGACATTCTCGCCGATCGCGCGAAACGTTTCGGCCTCTCTTCTCCCGACCGCGCTCTTGCCGTCGACATTCTCTACGGCACGATCCGGAATCTGTTTCTTCTCGACGGCATCATCGATGAGCTTCGGCGGGGCAGCATCAAGCCGGATACGCAGGACCTTCTGCGGATCGGACTCTATCAGCTCTTCTGCTCGGATATCGCCGAACACGCTGCAGTGAACGAAACCGTCAATCTCGCCCGCAATCACGAACGCGGACTCGTGAATGCAATTCTGCGAAATGCGCAGCGTCAGAAGGAAGAGCTCACCCGGAAAATCGCAAGCTGGTCTCTCGAAGATCGCTTTTCCCATCCCGGCGAACTGATCGAGCGCTGGGTCAAACAATTCGGCGAGGAGGAAACCGCCAAACTCTGCGAGTGGAACAATCAACCGCCTCAAAACTATGCCCGTATCAACCCGCTGGCATCGGACGAAGAGGCACTCAAAAGGGTACGGTCCGAGACTGAAGCCTCTTGGGTCGGAGAGAACTATCCTGATTTTTTCCGGTTCGAAGGCGCGCCCAATCACGAATGGCTCGATCAGGGTTTGATCTATGTGCAGGATCCCAGCACCACTCATGCCTGTCAGCTTCTCGACCCGAAACCGGGAGAAACCATTCTCGATGCCTGCGCCGCTCCGGGAGGAAAAACGTCCCTACTCGCGGCGATGATGAACAATGAAGGCTCCATCGTCGCGACGGACAATTCCACGCTCCGACTGGAACGGACGGAGGAAAACCTCGATCGTCTCGGGGTGAAGAATGTCGAGATTCGTGAGCAGGACTGGACTCTGCAAAACGATCCCGAGCCCCTGTTTGACGGAATCCTGCTGGATGTCCCCTGTTCAAACTCCGGAGTGATGCGGCGACGCGTCGATGTCCGGTGGCGACTCCAACCCGGTGATATCACCCGCCATGCAGAATTACAGCAACGCATCCTGCAAGGCGCCAGTCGCGCGCTCAAGCCCGGAGGACGAATCGTCTACAGCACCTGCTCCATTGATGCCGAGGAAAACGAGAAAGTCATCGAAGCTTCCGGACTCACGATTGAAAAGGTGACTCACGCTCTCCCGTGGCGGGACGGATTCGACGGATCCTTTGCGGCTCTGCTTCGTCCGTGATTTCCCGTTTCAACGACTTGCGTGCGACCCGGTTTTCGAGTACGAATCCCCTATGTTCCGGTCCCTCGCCAGCTCACTGATCACGTTCTTCGCGGTTCTCCTGTTCGCATTCACCGTTCTCTTCCTCTGGAGCGGCAGCGAAGGAATCGAATTCAAGCGCGTCGCCATGGAAGGCGACCGGTCCACCGTCGGGATTCTGGAGGAACAACGTCGCAAGAATATGCGAGCTCAGGACCTTCCGACGGACAACGAGAAAATGGACGAACCGGAGCCGGTTCGGTCAGGCCCCGGAGACGGCCCACCAGTAGTTGTCTGGATCAGCATTCCCGGATTCCGCGGTGACTACGTCGAGAAGTCCGAGACCCCCTTCTTCGATGAGCTGATGGCCAACGGCGGCTCGACCAACAAGATGCGCCCGAGCTTTCCCTGTCTGACCTACCCGGCCCACATCACTATGGCCACGGGGAAACTTCCCGCCGAGCATGGCATTATCGCAGACAAGATCCGGACCGCTCCCGGAGAAGTGATCGACAATCCGATGGACCCCGACCTCCTCCTCGCCGAGCCGATCTGGACCACCGCGACGCGCCAGGGAATCAAGACACTGGTGCATGACTGGCCGCTTTCTCAAAACCAGAAAGGCGAAAATGCTGCGGCTCACTTTCTCACCGACTTCGATTCAGAATCGAGCGATGAAGACCGTCTCAACAAAGCTCTCGAGGCCTGGCGGGCCAGTTCCGGTGGTGGAGGTGACGCCGCACCAGCAGGAGACGCTGATGCGGCACCGGCAGAAGGCGATGCGGCACCTGCTGTTGACGGCGATGCGGCACCTGCTGTTGACGGCGATGCGGCACCTGCTGCTGACAGCGATGCCCCGGCGCCCGCTGCCGGCGGGGACAAACTTCGCCTCGTCATGCTTCGTCTCGATGACATCCTCAAAGCGGGCCTTGCAAACGGCCCTCGCGAAGAAGCGACCTATGAGGCGATCGCAAAAACAGACACCGCTCTGAATTCGTTCTACGATACTCTCCAGGCGGAGTGGGCGACCCTCGCTCCTCCGGGAGCCAACCTGATTTTCTTCATCACAACGGATCACGGTCTCGCCGAACTCGATAAGAACGTCAACATCGCTCACCTGCTCGGCGACGAGATGATGCTGAATGCCGACATTATCGCCCACGATGCGATCGCCAATCTCTATTTCAAGGACCTGCCCGAGAGCGAAGGCGAGAAGAAGATCTTCATGGACAAGTTCGATAGCGAACTCAGCAAGCGAATCTACTTCCGGACGATCAAAAAAGAGGATCTTCCCGAAGAATGGAAGTACAACAGCGACCGCACCGGGGACCGGATTCTCGTTCTCAAGACCGGTTACTCTTTCGTAGAGGAAAAGTCGGCCGAGCCTGTCTTCGATCCGTCGGAGGGCCCCGGGTTTTTCGGTGGCTTCGGCTATCCCGTCGGCGAATCGATCCGGATGTCTGGCCAGACCATTCTTGCGGGATTTCCGAATGCGCCCGCTTCCGGCACTCTCGACGAAATCGGACAACTGTCCTTCCACGCAACAGTCTGCAAACTTCTCGGCATCGAGCCAGCGGAGGGTGCCGTGACCGATACGCTGCCGGTCAACTGAGATCGCCGTTTCAGGGAAACCAGCCCGCTCAGGGCTTTTTCTCCTCCGGGAAAACAATGACGGCGCCTTTCTCGACCGTCACATCGTAGCCCGCCAGGGCGCAGGCATAGCGAATTGCTTCGGTAATCGGAGTGTTATTCAGACGCATCGTGACCGAACCGGGTTCGGATCCGGGAGGGGCCGGAATCTTGACGATATTGATTCCACGCGTTGCCACGTTGGGATCCGGGTCGTCCCGCACCGAAACGTCGCGGAGAAACTGAAGGGCGTCATCAAAGGGCGTATCCTGAAATTCGAGACTCGGAATCACAATGGACCGCAACTTTTTGGCAAGCGCGCTGTCGATTTCTGGCTTCCCCCGCTTCTTTGCCTCGCCGCTTCGTGCCACCAACATCACGGCATGACTATCAACCCGGAGATCGAATCCGCTCACTTCCGCCAGAAACCAAAGGGCACGACCGAGAGTGACATTGCGCAGATTCAGCGAGACATCTTTCATCGCGGCCTCCCCTTTCGCGTCCAGAATTACATTGATGCCGGTTCGGTCAATCGTGTCCAGTTCCGCACTGCGGGTCTGGAGAAAGGCAATCGCATCGGCAATGGGAGCCTCTGAAAACTCGATACTCGGAATAATAATCGAACGAAGTTTTTCGGGAATGGAGGCGCCTTCAGCAAGCGACGCAAAAGAAAAGAGAGCCAGAAGACCGGCAAAAAGTCCTGTTCGCATGGGAAAAGTGAACCATGCGGAGCAGGAGAGGAAAAGACGAAAAGGATATTTTCGTATTCCGTAGAGGAAAACGTAAATTTTTCTCCGACGCAGCAACCGCCCCGTCCCTCGGCAGGAAACTCTCACGACTTCCTCTACCGCGCTCTCCGGCAACACTTAGAGGAAAACGTAAGTTTTTCTCCGGCGCTGCCGGACGGTCTCACCGAATGCCTCTCCCGCTATTCTCCCGGATTTCTGAATGACTGCCATGTCAGGTGGTGATGCTCGGAGTCGGCGACATGGGGACGGGCCAACTCCAGCCATGGCATCACAGTCCCATGAGTAGCGATCTCACGCCCAAACTCCGTGCTCATGAAGGCAGCATCAGGA
Organism: Verrucomicrobiales bacterium; assembly: GCA_029213265.1. Taxonomy (GTDB): domain Bacteria; phylum Verrucomicrobiota; class Verrucomicrobiia; order Verrucomicrobiales; family DEV007; genus Arctic95D-9. The sequence continues at coordinate 91,419 of JARGNG010000011.1, forward strand.
CTAATGCCTGCTCTTCCGATATCAAGGCGATCAGCATCCCAGCAGGTTCCGATCGTTGGGTCTTCGTGGTGATGCCCCTCCGTATGCCAGGTGCATGCGTATTGGAGCACTTCAAAGTTCTCATCGGACAAATCGTAAAGTGATCCCCGTAACTCAGCTGCCAATTGAGCGCCACGTTCACCATGGCCGGAGTCAGTCCAATCATTGATGCGCCGGCTGTCATGGAAGAGTGCAAATAATCGAACCACCTCAATGCATGCGCCCGTCCGGTGAGCCAGGATACAGGCATTGCGTTCGACGCGGAGCCAATGGTCCGGTCCATGAATCGAATGCTCCTCTCGATGGTGGGGAAGTCTCAAGACCGCTCGCCAAAGCGCAGTGTAGTCGATGTCATCAGGCATTGTTGAGGGAGCAGTCTCATCCTCTCGCCGTTACTCTCGCACCTTGAGAGGCGACAATCGTCAGCTAAAAGTAGCATCGACAAACCGAGTTTCGAGTCGGGAATATATTTACGACGCTAACGCAGCAGGAAGAAGCGGAAAAGCAATTTGGGGTAGTTTTTTGAAAGTGACGAATGGCGTCCTGTCGGTGTCGTCATGCAAAAGAGGTTTCTCCCCGGTGGGGAGAGAATTTCGACACAGCCCCGGTCGTCCGAATCTGATTCGTAGCTGCGAGCGTGAGCGAGTCAGGCCGTCCTGACTCCGTCGCTCATCCCCCTCTGCTTGCTCACGCTTGCAGGTACTTTCCGTCCGTAGAGGAAAACCTGTGCTTCCTCTACGCCTCGCTTGCCACGGCCGGGCGGGGCTCCGCTTCGCCGGACATTTCCAACCGCCACCAGATCGCAAAGCCTACCGCCAGCAGGATCACGTTTTGCGTCATTTTCACCGGATAGTTCACGATCTCGTTGTCACCGAAACAACCGCAGGTGATGTCGAGTCCACGAATCCACGAGATTCCGATCGCCGCCGTGAAAAACACCATGCTCGCGAGGAGAATGAAGGCGCCTCCCTTCGCAAATTTCCCGGACATGAGCGCAATCCCGGCGAACACCTCGAGCCAGGGCAGAAACAGCGCCACGGCGGGGGCAATGGGATCTCCCACGATGCGAAAATTGCGAACCGCATCCGCGAAGGTCATCGGATCCTTCAATTTGGCAATCCCACTCCAGATGAAGAGGGCTCCGAAGACGAGTGTGACAATGGCCCAGAAGATTTTCATAAACTCAGTTGGTCTCCACGTTTGTGGTCTCTTTTTCATTACGATAGGCCTTCGCAAGAAGGCTCACCGGATGAACCACTTCGGCGGAATCTCCGACGCCATTCTGGATTTGCAAATGACAACCGGGATTCGCCGTCGCGATCAGGGAGGCTCCCGTCTTGGCAATACAGCCGACTTTTTCCTCCTGCAGTTTCGTCGCCTGCTCCGGCTGCGTGATGTTGTAGATTCCGGCGCTTCCACAACAGTGCGTCGAGTTTTCCAACTCCACCAGGTCCAGTCCCGGAATCGCATGAAGGACGTCCCGCGGTTGCCGGGTAATCCCCTGCCCGTGGCAGAGGTGACAGGCCTCGTGGTAGGTAATCGTCTCGCATTCCTCCGACGTTGACTCGGGTTTTCGAAAATCGATTTCGACGAGCCACTCGGATACATCCTTCACCTTGCGATCCCATTCCGCTGCCCGGTCCGCGTACTCGGGATCCCCCTTGAGCAGATTGGTGAAATGCTTCAAATGGGAACCGCAGCCGGCCGCATTGGTGATGACCGCATCGAGGTTTTCCAGGTCAAATTGATCGAGAAGTGATCGCGCGCGGACGGCCGCCAGAGTCAGGTCGCCGTTGTGCGCATGAAGGGAGCCGCAACACCCCTGCGACCGGGGTGTGATGACTTCACATCCATTCGCGAGAAGGGCATCGACGGTATCCCGGTTCACATGGGAGAAAACGAGATCCTGCACGCAGCCGGTCAGGAGGCCGACCCGGTAGCGTTTTTCCGGAACCGTCTCGGTTTCCTGAATCAGAGCATCCGAAAAATGCCGCTGGATGGTCGGTGTCGATGGCTCGAGCTCCCGGAGGTTCTTCGGCACCAGTCGCATCACTCCGCTTTTCCGAACCAGCCCACAGAGCCCGCTGGCCTGATAGATCCACAACAGTCTCCCTACCGCCCGCAGCATCCACGGCTTGGAAAAGAGTTGCTCCAAAGTCAGCCATCGCCAGAACCGGCGTTCGGGACGCGCGAGGACGCCGTGGTGTTCCACCTCCGCCCGGGCATTTTCAAACAGCTCGGGATAGTTTACCCCGGCCGGGCAGGCCGTCGTGCAGGCGAGGCAACCGAGGCAGTAGTACATTTCCTCTCCGAATTCTTTGGTCACTTCGAGCTCCCCGTCGGCAATCGAGCGCATCAGGGCGATCCGTCCACGAGGACTGTTCCGCTCCCGTTTCGTCTCGAGGTAGGTCGGGCAACTGGGCAGGCACATGCCGCAATGCATGCACTGCTGCACGATGGAGTAATCAAGGTCTCCCAGGTATTTCAGGGGAGTGAGCGTGGTCGAATCATTCATGATTTCTCCGCTTGATCAAAAATTTTCCCCGGATTGAGAAGCCCCTGCGGATCGATCGCCCCCTTGACCTGCCTCAGAAGCTGGTAGCTAGCATCGATCAACTGGCGGGGCAGAAAGGGTTTCTTGGCAAGCCCCACTCCATGCTCTCCGGTGATGGTTCCCCCCAACTCGATTGTCTTGTCAAAAATGTCGGAGAGGGCATGCTCGACGCGCTCCATTTCCTCTTTGTTCGTTTCGTCGGTCAAAATGGTGGGGTGCACGTTCCCGTCCCCGAAATGGCCAAAGGTGGCGATATCGAGATCGTATTTCGCGGCGACCTCCTCGACAAAGGACACGATCTCCACGAGGTGGCTCCGGGGAACCGTCACATCCTCCAGAATTGTTGTGGGACGAATGCGGGCCAGGGCCGAAAACGCGGTCCGCCGCGCCGACGCGAGCCGGACGGCATGGGCGTCATCTTTCGCTTTCTCGACCGAAATTGCGCCATTCTCCTCCGCGATCAGTGCCATCGCATCGGCTTCATCATTGACGACCGATTCGGGACCGTCGGTTTCCATGAGAACGATTGCGGCCGCTTCCGTCGGGAGGCCGACCTTGGCGTAGTCCTCGACGCACCCACAGGTCTTCTTGTCGAGAAACTCGAGGGTGCAGGGAATGATCTGGCGCTCAATGATGTGCGACACCGTACGCGCCGCGTCCTCCATCGAGTCAAAGGAAGCCAGCAGGGTCCGGCGCGCTTTCGGGCGGGGAACGAGCTTCAAAAGAACTTTGGTAATGATCCCAAGAGTGCCCTCCGATCCGATGAACATGTCCTTCATCGAATATCCGGCGACATCCTTGACACACTTTGATCCCAGCCAGGCAATCTCGCCGGAGGGAAGGACGACTTCCATTCCCATGACATAGTCCCGGGTCACTCCGTATTTCAATCCTCTCAGCCCACCGGAGTTGTTGGCGACATTGCCTCCAATCGTGGAAATCTTCATCGATCCGGGATCGGGAGGGTAAAAAAGTCCGTGTGGATGCGCGGCATCGTCGATCGCCTTGGTAATGACTCCTGGCTCCGCGAGAATCGTCAGATTGGCCGGATCGACTTCGAGAATTTGGTCCATCTGCACCAGGCAGAGCACGATTCCTCCATCCACCGGGATACTGCCCCCGGAAAGCCCAGTTCCCGATCCCCGGGTCACAATCGGGATTCCCTCGGCGGAGGCGAGCTTCATAATTCCGCTGACAGCTTCCGTCGTCCGGGGCGAAACCACACAGGTCGCTTTGTGTCTTAACGCCGCCGTCCCGTCAAATCCGTAAGGAATGAGATCTTCCGGTTCAGTGAAAAGGTCCTCCTCCCCAACGAGTTGGGAAAGAGACTCATACAATCGACTTCCTTTGGAAAAATCTCGTTCTGCTGCCATGAAAATTCGGATCCTGCTCAGGGAATAAGCTCGAATCAGGACGAATCACAAGCCCGCATTGCAGGGAGCGATTCGGGACACGATCGAATCCGGATGTCATTCAGGTATACCTCCTTCACGCCATCGAATCTTGGCCCGTTCACTGCTACAGTGAACCTGTTGTGAACCTTTCCCACAGATTCGTGAACCGGCTGGCCAAGCCTCTGGCTGCCTGTGCGATCTTGGCGTTCATTTTTTCTGCTAAGTCTTCGGAGGATTCCATCACCGACGCCCAGCGGGAATTCTTCGAAAAGAAAATCCGGCCCGTCCTGGCGGACAACTGCTACAAATGCCACACCGCCGGCTCCGAGAAAATCAAAGGCGGACTGGCGCTGAACCTTCCTTCCGGCATCAGAAACGGAGGCGACTCCGGACCGGCGCTCATTGCAGGAGATACGAAAAACAGCCTCCTTCTCGAAGCGGTCCGCTATGGCAACCGGGATCTGCAGATGCCTCCGAAATCTCCCCTTCCGGAACAGGCGGTGAAGGATCTCGAAGCCTGGGTTGCGTTGGGAGCTCCCGACCCCCGCCCTGACGATCCGGCTGCCAAAATTTCCAGCGGCGGTATGAGCCCGGAGGAAGGACGTGAATTCTGGTCTTTCCAGCCCCTCTCGAAAGCAGAGGTTCCGGAGGGAAGCCATCCGGTGGATTATTTCGTGGATCGAAAGTTGAAGGAGAAAGGTCTGTCCGCCTCCCCTTCCGCCTCCCGCGAAACCTGGCTTCGCAGAGTGACCTTTGACCTCAACGGTCTGCCCCCCACACCGGAGGAACGGAAAAACTTCCTCGCAGACAAGGATCCGAACGCTGCCTCCAGGGTCGTGGATCGCCTTCTCTCCTCACCGCAATACGGCGTTCGCTGGGGCCGCCACTGGCTCGATGTGGCCCGCTACGCCGACTCCAACGGTCTCGATGAAAACCTCGCCTTTGCGCATGCCTGGCGATATCGCGACTGGGTCATCGATTCGTTCAACAACGATCGCCCTTTCAACGAATTTCTGATTCATCAGATTGCCGGAGATCTCGTTCCCGATGCGAACCACGATACCCTCACGGCGACGGGTTTCCTTGCCCTCGGTGCACGCGTCCTGGCCGAACCGGACATGGAGAAATTGACGATGGATGTTATCGACGAACAGCTCGACACGACCGGAAAAGCGTTTCTCGGGCTCACGCTCGGCTGCGCCCGCTGCCATGATCACAAGTTTGATCCCATTCTCCAGGCTGATTACTACTCGCTCGCCGCGATCCTTCGAAATTCAAAAAACTTTGCCGGAACAAACACGGGAGCGATCAAGCACTGGTATGAGCACGACTTTGCCACCGAGGAGGAAAAACCGAAACTGAAAGAGTGGGACGACAAGATCGCCAAGGCGAAGAAAGCGGCCTCCTCCTTCAAGAGTTCCACGACCTCAAAGATCAGTGGAATTGCGCGATCCAAGTCGGTCGAATATCTCGAAGCCGCCCTGGAGTTTGAGCCGGACGACACCCTCGAAACCGTGGAGGGGATCGCAAAACGATTCGATCTCCATCCCCGGATTCTGTATCATACCCGCCGTCATCTTGAGAACGCGAAGGACTCGCCCGTCTTTGCCCCGTGGTGGAAATTCCGGGAGAAGAAAGACGTAGCCGGCCTTCGGAAATTTTATGACGATCAGTTCGGGAGTGCCGTTCTTGCCTTCAATGAACTGAAAAAGGAGGACGCCAAAGCGACCAAACTTCCCGACGAAGTGCTCGAATCGTTTCGAGCCGCCATGTTCGACAAGTCCGGGTTTCTTGCCGTCCCTGCCAAGCCCGAGCACGCCTTTGACGAGAAAGACCTCGCCGAATTTCACCGACTCGAGGAAGAGGCCCGCCTCGTCGAGAGCCACGCCCCGGATCACCCGGCCGCGATGGGCATCGCTGACGCAGAGGAATTCAAGAGCACCCTTCCGATCCACATTCGCGGCAGTCATCTCAACCTGGGGGATCCCGTTCCCCGGGCGATTCCGGCTGTTTTCGAGCAGGCCCGCCCCGAGTTTCCGGACGATTCCAGTGGCCGTCTCGAACTGGCCAACTGGATGGCCCGCCCGGATCATCCCCTGACCTCCCGCGTGATTGTGAACCGGATCTGGCGCTGGCACTTCGGTGAGGGACTCGTTTCGACGACAGAGAACTTCGGCGTTCTCGGAGATCGCCCGAGTCATCCCGAGCTGCTCGATTGGCTCGCCGTCTGGTTTACCGAAAACGGGTGGAGCATTAAAAAGCTGAACCAACTCATCGTTTCGTCCGACGCCTATCGCAGGAGTTCCTCCCCCGATCCGAAGCTGGATCCCAATGTCGATCCTAACAATCGTCTACTCGCCTACTTCCCCGTTCGCCGACTCGAAGCGGAGTCCATTCGTGATGCCATCCTCACGGTTTCGGGACGGCTAGAACCGGAAATGGGTGGAAAAACGATTCCACTGCGCAACCGCCAGATGGTTTTCAATCACACCTCGAAAGATCACACCAACTACGAATCGTTGCGCCGGACAGCTTATCTCCCGGTGGTCCGCAACCACGTCTTCGACTGGATGCACCTGTTTGATTATCCCGATCCAACGATGCCGACAGGCGACCGGAATTCGACGGTGATTGCTCCGCAAGCCCTTCTCATGATGAATTCCGAGCTGGCGATGGAGAGTGCCCGCGCTTTCGCCGCCCGGGTGAAAAAGTCCGGGGAAACGAACCAGGAGAAAATCCAGGCCGCCTGGCAAATCGCACTGAGCCGCGATCCCTCCGCCACAGAAATGAAAGCGGCAGATGAATTTTTAACGTCCTCGCAGGGATCCGATGATTCCTGGACCCTCTTTTGCCAAAGCCTGCTCGCCTCGAACCAATTCTTGTATTTGAACTAAATCCCCCGCTCATTCACCGGAATGTAGCCGCGCTCGCAAGAGCGTCGTTCCGCGCCCTCTCCCGCCACCTTCCTGCGAAAGCGGCCACACCGAAACCCTCTTATCTCGTCCATTGAACCCTGTCCTCCATCGTCGTGAATTACTCGGAACCGCTGCCCTTGGCTTCGGTCAGATGGCCTTTCATTCGCTTCTCGGGTCGGAACTAGCCCCGGGCTCCCAGGCTCACATTCCTCCGCGTGCGAAACGGGTCATCTTCCTGTTCATGAAGGGCGGGCCTTCGCATGTCGATACCTTTGATCCCAAGCCACTGCTGGACCGGGATCATGGCAAGCCACCTCCCTTCGAACTGCCGCGGGTCACCTTCGCGAAATCGGGAAATCTACTCAAGTCCCCCTGGAAGTTTCAACAGTATGGCGAGAGCGGGCTCCCTGTCTCCGATCTCTTTCCCAATGTCGCACAGTGCGTCGACGACCTTTGCATTCTCCGGGGCGTTCATGGTACGAATCCCGCCCACGGCGGCGCTGCGTTGAAGTTGCATACCGGAAGCGACACCTTTGTTCGTCCCAGCCTCGGCTCGTGGGTCGTCTATGGACTCGGCTCCGAAAATCGCAATCTTCCTTCCTTCGTCACGATTTGTCCGACCCTCGCGCATGGCGGAGTGAACAACTGGGGTGCCGCGTTTCTCCCGCAGCGATGCCAGGGCACCCCGATGGGCACGGCCAGTTCCCCTTCCAAAGCGGCGAAGGTGAAACACATCCAGAATCCCGGAATCGGGCCGGGCCCCCAGCGAAAGCAACTCGACTTCCTCAATCAGCTCAACCGGGAATCCGCAGAGAAGAATCCCCATGTCGAAGCTCTCGATGCCCGCCTCGAATCTTTTGAACTCGCCTATCGCATGCAGACGGCCATGCCGGACGCCCAGGATCTTTCCGGGGAGTCCAAGGTCACGAAAAAGCTCTACGGCCTCGATGACCCCGTGACCGAGGACTTCGGTCGCCAGTGCCTTTTGGCCCGCCGCTTTTGCGAGCGGGGTGTGAGGTTCGTTCAGGTAACCCATTCCGACAGCGAGGTGCAATGGGATCAGCACGGAAATCTCTATCAGGGCCACACGAAAAATGCAGCCGAAGTGGACAAGCCCATTGCAGGCCTTCTCAAAGACCTCAAATCACGGGGAATGCTGGAAGATACTCTTGTTGTCTGGGGAGGAGAGTTTGGACGCACCCCGACTGCCCAGGGCACCGATGGCCGGGATCATAATCCTCATGGATTCACGGTCTGGATGGCAGGAGGCGGCGTCAAAGGCGGCATGGCCTACGGAGCAACGGATGACTACGGTTACTACGCCGAAAGAGATAAAATGCACGTTCACGACCTGCACGCCACTATCTTACACCTATTGGGCCTCGATCACGAACGACTGACATTCCGCTATGCCGGTCGGGACTTCCGTCTGACCGATGTCCACGGACATGTCGCAAAAGCGATCCTGGCGTAGCCTTTCCCCTTTTTTGCATGCCTTTGCAGCGAGGTGACTGACGTCGCTTCTCTGCCTCCGCACACAAAATTGCCGGACCGTTTTCCAACGGCCGCCCGCCCCATCAGGACCGGGAAAAACCGATCTCCAGGCAGGGTCGAGTCAGGGCATTGCCATTCGACCACAACTTCCGTCGGCCGGGTTTCGTAGGAAACGGTGACAATTCGGCGCGATTCATGCTCTTATTTGCAGAAAATGAATCGTGTGCTAGATCTCCCTCCCGAAACTATGCCGACTTCTATACCTGAAATTCCTGAAAATGCCCCGTTTTCCGCGGAACAGCGGGCCTGGCTGAAGAATTATCTTTCCGAGCTGGTCTCCAAACTTGGACCTGCGGCACTTCCCTCCAACACGGCGGGAAAGCCCCGCGCCTTGTTCTTTTATGGCAGCCAGAGCGGAAACGCGCAGGCTCTGTCCGAAGGGTATGTCGAAATTATGAACGGAGATGGCTGGGCTGCGGAAGCGGTCAGCATGGAAGATCACGCAAAGGTCGATCTGAAACACGAGCCCTTGATTCTCGTGATCACCAGCACCTGGGGCGAAGGCGACCCACCGGATACCGCTGTCGAGTTCTGGGACAAATTCAAGTCAGACGGGCAATCGAAGCTTCCCAACTCGCGCTTCTCCGTTCTCGCCCTCGGTGACACGAACTACGCTGATTTTTGCGAGATGGGCAAACTGATGGATGCCCGTCTCGAAGAACTGGGCGCGAAGAGAATCGCTCCCCGGATCGATTGTGATGTCGACTACGAGGAGCCTGCGGAAGAGTGGTTTCGCGTGGTCACATCCAAACTGGATGAAATCGGGAAAGAAGTATTCACCACGACCGTGACCGCCTCGCGAGAATCCGCTGAGGTCGAGTCGACTGAGGACCTTCCCTTCGGAAAGAAGAATCCGTTTCCCTCCGCTTTGAAGTACCGCTACCGACTCAATCTTGATCCATCTCCCCGTGATACCCGTCACCTGGAGCTGGATCTCGAAGGCTCCGGGCTCGAATACGAGGTAGGAGACGCCGTCGCAACGTATCCCTTGAACGATCCTGCGCTGGTAGACGAGGTCCTCGCGGCCCTGCCGTTTAACACCGCCGTTTCCATCCAAACCAAAGACAAAAAGAAACTCCCCCTGCGGGACGCTCTGATGGAGAGCTTTGACATTCGCACCGTCACCAAAGCCATCCTCAAAAAGTGGGCGGCACTGACCTGTCACCCCTACCTCCATGCCGTCATCGAAGACGATGCCGAGGTCGCCAAAATTCTCGACGGAATTGAAATCATCGATCTGCTCTACGACTTCCCCGCTGATTTCAAAAGCGGACAGGACTTTGTCGATTTGCTTCGGCGTCTCACGCCGCGGCTCTACTCGATTGCCTCCAGTCCGAAAAAGCACCCGAACGAAGTTCATCTCACCGTCGCCAAAGTGACCTATGAGACAAAGGGACGCGTTCGCAAAGGGGTGGCGTCCACCTTCCTCTGTGAAGGCATGGGAGAAGGCGATACGGTTCGCGTTTTTATGCAGCCGACCAAGCATTTCAAGCTTCCGACAGATCTTTCGAAGGATGTCATCATGGTGGGCCCCGGAACCGGAATTGCTCCGTTCCGCGCTTTTCTCGAGGAGCGGGAAGTGACCAAAGCAACCGGTCGCAACTGGCTCTTCTTTGGCAATCCTCACGAAGCGACCGACTACTTCTACAAAAAGGAATTCGATGCGATGCAGGAAAGCGGCGTGCTCACCAAGCTCGACCTCGCCTGGTCCCGCGACCAGAAACACAAGATCTACGTTCAGGATAAGATCCGGGAAAACTCCGAAGAAATCTGGAATTGGCTGGAGAACGGAGCTCACTTCTACGTCTGCGGAGACGCAAAATACATGGCTCCTGACGTAGAGAGAGCTCTGCTCGAATCCATCCGCAAGTTTGGCGGAATGGACGATGAAGGGGCCACGGCTTACCTCAAGAAGCTCAAGGACGAGCATCGATACCAGCGGGACGTGTACTAACCACTCTTTAACTTTTTCTACCTCCTTTTCCTGAAGAGCGAAAAGGAAAAAGGAGTTGGAGTAGGAAGAGGAGTCTTTACTGCACACCCAGCGCCTTCACTCGCTCTACCACGGGCGGATGCGTGTAGTTCAAGAGCACGTAGAACGGATGCGGCGTTAGATTACTGAGATTGTCTTTGCTCAGTTTTCGCAATGCATTTGCCATGGCTTCGGGGTTTCCCGTCACTTCCGCCGCATAAGCATCCGCCTCAAACTCGTGTTTCCGGCTCATTGCATTGCCCGCGATGGAAAGCAGATCATTGATCGGTGACATCAGGATTCCAAAGAGAACGAGACTGACATAAACACTTGTCTTCTCTACGCCGAAGGCATCGAAGAGCGAGCGGTTCTCCATCATGAGCCCGAGGAGGAAAAACATTGCTCCCGTGGTCAGGATGCCAATGACCAGTGATTTCACGATGTGGCGTTTCTTGAAGTGACCAATTTCATGGGCCAGCACGCCGACCAATTCTGCGACAGTGTGATTTTCGATGAGGGTATCAAACAAGGCGATCCGCTTGTTGTTCCCGAGCCCGGTAAAAAAAGCATTCGATTTGGCGGACCTCTTTGATCCATCCATGACGGTGACTTCTTTGAGCGGAAATTCACACTTCTCCGCCATGGAGTGGATCTCCGTCTTTAACTCCCCTTCCGGCAGCGGCTCGAACTTATTAAAGAGCGGCATAATCCACGTGGGTGCGATGTAAGTCAGGGCGAGCGAAAACGCCGTCGTTAGAATCCACCCCCACAACCAGGCCACCGGAACCGTCTGGAAAATCCAAAGGAGGGCCGCAAGAAGGGGCGCACCGATAAGCACTCCGAGAACGGCCCCTTTGACCCGGTCCATGCACCAGGTCGCCAGAGTGGATCGGTTGAAACCGAATTTTTCCTCCAGCCCGAACGTCCCGTAAAGATCGAACGGAGTCGATAGAATTTGCTGAGCGACGAGCAGCGCTCCGATAAAAAAGAGTCCGGTCACGATCGGGCCCTGCTCATACCCTCGCACGGCGTTGTCGAGCCATCCGAAACCGCCCAGCCACCAGAAGGTAAAAAGCACGACGAGAGAAAAGATGCTTTCCCCGATTCCCAGAACCGCCTTGGCTTTGGTGTATTCCTGGGAGGTTTCGTAGACCTCCTCATCGACAAACTCGCGGAACGAATCGGGAATCTCCGGAGTGAGTGCTTTCAAATTCAGAAGCGTCGCAAAAAGATCGAGCTTCCAGAAAAGGAAGAGAGCGAGAACGATAATCAGAAACCAGGCGTTGATTTGCATAGGGCGTTGGGAAGGTAGCCGGAATCGCGCTGGAAGGAAGGTTCAAATTGCGCACCGGAAAATATACGTCTCCAAAATACGGGAGGGCAGAGCTCCCGCTCTGTACATCGAGACGCCCGCTAAGAAGAGAACCGTTATATTCCGGCTTTCCCGCCTAACGCTCGCCTTCCTCCGCCTTCAATTCCTCCGCCAATTGTCGAGCTTCTTCCGCCGCCTCGGCCAATTCGTTCTCCAGCTCCACCATTCTCGCCCTGTGCTCCTTGCGAATTCGAATGAGGTCATAGATCGCCAGGAGCAGAACAAAGGAAGCGAGCAGAAAAACCGCGATCCAGAACAAGGCAAACCAGAAAGGACTCGCCGCCAGCCTGGGAGCCAACGGGACGGCACCCGCAAACAACAACACCAGTGTCGCCAGGGTTGTGACGAAAAGAAGATTCCGCCGGTAGGGGCGATGCCGCAGGATGATCCATCCCGTCGCGAGACTCATCGCCAGCTTCTGTTTTTTACTCGTAGGATCCTTTTCCACCGGTTTATGGAATCACAAACATCCGGAATTGGCCAAGGTCTTTTTCCGCAGAAAGAAGTCCACCGGCCGGAGACAGGGAAAAATGGACCTCCACAGCGCGAAAAATCTCGTGATCAGGACTGTTCAGAGATGACATTTTCTTCTACCGTTCCGGTATGTCGCGCCAGAGACTCTCCGTCCTGAAAACCTACAAACTCTACATCGGCGGGAAATTTCCCCGAACCGAAAGCGGAAGATATATGACTGCCACGAAAAGCTCCGACGGCACCCATCTCGCCCACTATTGCCACGCTTCCCGAAAAGACTTTCGGAACGCTATTGTCGCGGCCCGCGGTGCTTTCCCCGGCTGGCGGAATGCAACAGCCTACCTTCGCGGACAGATCCTCTACCGGGCTGCTGAGATGATCGAGAGCCGGTCGGACAGCTTTGTTTCAGAACTGGTCGACAGCACCGGTGTCAGGAAAGCGGAAGCAAAGGCCGAGGTGGACGCCTCCATCGACCGGCTTGTTCACTTTGCCGGTTGGACGGACAAATATGGTCAGATTTTCAGTTCGGTAAATCCGGTCGCCTCGTCCCATTTCAATTTTTCCACCCCTGATCCCACCGGAGTCGTCGTCGCGCTGGCTCCGGATTATCCCGGATTGCTTGGTCTCGTCAGCCTGATGGGACAAATCATTTTGTCCGGAAACACCTGTGTTTTACTCGCCTCCGAGACGACTCCCCTTCCCGCGCTTTCTCTCGCGGAAGCCCTCGCCACCAGCGATCTGCCGGGAGGGGTCGTGAACCTTCTCACCGGAAAGCGCGATGAACTGGCTCCCTGGATCGCAAGCCACATGGATGTAAACGCCGTAATCGAAGGGTCCGGCGACCGGGATGTGCTGGCGACTCTGCAGGGAGGCGCGGCTGACAATTTGAAACGCGTTAGCGACCATTCGCTTCCTGCCAGCGAAGCCTGGTTCGGAGAGGAAGCGGCGAACCCCTATCGCATTCTCGATACCGTCGAATTCAAAACAGCCTGGCATCCGATGGGTGTCTAATTTTTCTCAACAACCGTGAAACGGGCTTTACTCATTGTTCTCGACTCGGTCGGAATCGGACACGCTCCTGACGCGGATCAATTCGGGGATTCCGGAGCAAACACCGTGGGACACATTCGGGAAGTGGTTCCGAAATTCTCCGTTCCCACGCTGGACTCCGCCGGCCTCGCCGCTGCCGAAAAGCTGGCTGCCGGAAAGGCGATTCCCGAAGGGGCCTTCAGTCTCTCCCCCGGCTGCCTGATCGAACAATCGGCAGGAAAAGACACGACAACAGGACACTGGGAGATGGCGGGAGCGCCGGTTACCGAGGCATTTGCCACCTTCGACCGGTTTCCCGATGCTCTTGTCGAAGAAATGGAGTCGGCCGCAGGAGTCCACTTTCTGGGAAACTACGCGCAGTCCGGCACCGTCATCCTCGGCGAACTCGGGGATGAACATGTCGCGACCGGAAGGCCCATCCTCTATACCAGTGCCGATTCGGTCATTCAAATTGCGGCGCACGAAAAAGTGATTCCCGTGCCTCAGCTGTATGAGATTTGTCGCAGATGTCGCACCATTGCTGACCGCGAGCGAATCGGGCGCGTCATTGCCCGGCCCTTTCTGGGAACGTCCGGAAACTATGTCCGGACCGGAAACCGCCATGACTTTTCGATGCCGCCTCCGGAAACGATTCTAAACCGCCTCTCCGGAAACGGGGTGCGGACCATCGGTGTAGGCAAAATCAGCGATATCTTCAACGGTTCGGGAGTGGATGAATCATTCCCCACGAAAAGCAATGCACAGGGCTGTTCAGAAATGGATCGATTGCTTTCCGAAGGCCGTGATTCCCCTCATCTGATTTTCACCAATCTCGTCGATTTTGACATGCTCTACGGCCATCGAAGAAATCCGGAAGGCTATGCGGGTGCTCTCGAGGAATTTGATGGCTGGCTCGCCTCGCTGATCCCAAGGCTCGACGAAGAGACCCTCCTCCTCATTACGGCCGATCACGGGAACGATCCTACCTGGTCGGGAACAGACCACACCCGTGAAAAGGTCCCGCTTCTCGCATCACTTCCATCTGGAAGTCGATGGATCGGCGAACGAAATACCTTCTCCGATATCGCGACCACTCTCGGCGAATGGTTTCAAGTCGATACGACAGGCCTGGCGGGAAATAGTTTTCTCACCGCTTGATTCGATCTTCCGCGCGTCGCAAAATTTCCATTTCACCGGTTGAATTGTAAGCGGTTCGAATTCAGATTTTCGCTGGTATCCCCCCTCCTCTTCCCATGTCCGAAACCACGTCCGATCCGAAACCCTCCGCGATTTCCCTCTACCAGGAATTTCTTGACGAGCGCGAAGAAATTCTGCGCCATAAGTGGCTGCGAAGCGAAGAAGCGCAAGGGGACCTCGGATTTGAGGCCGCGCTCGCGGACTGGGCGATTCACCACCGTGAGCAGTGGAAGAAGGACTACTTAAAATCGAAGAAAAAGGGGTAGAGCGTTTCCGCCCCCCCCTTTTTCTCGAAACTTGAAAAAGAAAAAGGCGGTCGCAATGACCGCCTCTTTCCACCAAGGGAGAAAACAAAATGTTTTCTAATTGCGTACCAACTTCCCGGGAGAGACCGGAGTCGAAACGGAATCTCCGTCCGGTCCAAGAGCTGTAGTGATCGTATCCGCGTCAGCCACCATCTGCCTGGCCATATCGATCTTTGCATCTTCGGTTGGAAAGCTTGAGAGGAAATCATTCGCCGAATTGTATTCGCCCTGCTTGATCATGTAGCGGACGTCTGCAAGAACGCTTTCGGTCACGATCCTTTCCACCGTCGGCATGGTCCCTTTCAGCTCCTGACCGAGTCGAAAGGCGGACGTATAGTCGCCTGAATGGTAAAGACTCATCGCAAGCCCCTCCACTGCAGGAACGCTGTTCGGGTCCTTCTCAATCGCGTCGAGAAATGCTTCAAATGCCTCGTCCCACTCCCGGAGGTCAAAATGCTGCCAGGCCTTCTTGCGAAGCATGGAAGCCGAGCTGGAACCCTGAACCGCACTATCGACACGAGCTGCCGTACGGATGGCGACCTGCTTGGCTTCGAGAGGACGATATTGACGAGTCTTCCCTTCCCCTTCTTCCGCAGAACCGGAAAATGGAAGAATGGTGAAGCAGGCAGCGATAATAAATTTTTGTCTCAACATGGGCTGGTGTGGTGAACTTTTTAAAATTACACGTTTCCTTACCTTCCTGCAAATCAAATATTATATTTTTCTTAAATTAGTCTCGCAGAAATGATAATTACCGCACATTGGCAGACCAGCGGTTCTAGCGGTCAATTTCCATTTCGCCCGCGATGCCCGGGAAAAGTGCGCGAGTCTACGGAGAGTCCTTTTCGTTCCGGGTAGGACAGCCTCGAATAGAAACACCGAGGTAGACCGCAGAAAGCCAGCCCACCACGTCAGTAGCAGAGAAAAATCTGCTTACTCACCGACCTCAGTCAGCCTCGTGATCTCGAGCGCCACATCGAGGGCCGCAGCTCCCTGCTGACCGCTGACTTTCGGCTGCTCGCCACGAGCGGCACAATCAACGAAAGCGGCGAGTTCGCATTTCAGCGGCTCATCTTTCTCCACTTCGACCTCTTCCCTCGCGATCTCCATCCCGTCTTTCCGATAGATCCATCCACTTTGATCCTGGTAATCGAGTGACAGATAGGCATCGCCCTGGAACACGCGGATTTTCCGCATCCGCTCGGGGCTGATGCGGCTTGCCGTAATGTTGGCGACACAGCCGTTCTCAAAGCGGATACGGGCGTTGGCTATATCCTCCCGGCGTGTCAAAACGGGGATTCCCACGGCATCAATCGACGCGATCGGCGAATTGACGAGGTGCAAAACGATCTCCAAATCATGGATCATCAAGTCAAGTACCACTCCAATATCGAGACTGCGCTTGGGAAAGGGGGAAAGGCGGTGGCACTCGATGAATTTGGGAGAATTCAATCGGGACTCCAGCTGGCTCATGACGGGATTGAAACGCTCAATATGACCGACCTGAAGGACAAGCCCCTTTTCCTGCGCCAGATCGATCATTGCCTTGGCGTCATCCACGGAGTCGGAAATCGGCTTTTCGACGAGAACGTGTTTTCCGGCATTCAGCAGTTTCGTTGCAATTTCCCGGTGAGTAACCGTGGGAGTGGAAACCGATGCCGCGTCGACCCGGGAAATCAGTTCATCGAGACTCTCGATCGCCTCGACGCCAAACTCTTCCGCGATGGCACGGGCGTGCTCCGTGTTCTCGTCGTAGATCCCCACCCAACCCGCAGATTCCAGCTCTGAATAGATACGGGCATGATTCCGACCAATCGCTCCAACTCCGACGACTCCAACTTTGACGCTCATAGGTCCATGCTATGCCAGCATGTGAGCAGATCAGCAACTCAAGATCGCGATCCGGTACGCTTTTTACGAGTCTGCACCGGACCGGGCTACGATCGAAATCCGATGGGCATTGCACTTTTCAACCACCTCCTCTTTCCCCAGGAGCAGGGTGCAACCCGACTCTACCACGATCGCGCTGACTCCGGCCTCGGCCGCGGTGTCGATCGTCGCCGGTCCCACGACCGGGACATCGAAACGGAAATCCTGATTCGGCTTCGACACTTTCACCATCATGGCATCCCCTTTTCCGAGGGACCCTCCCCGCTTCACCGCTTCGTTGGTACCTTCGAATGCCTCCACCGCCAGAACGGTCCCCTTTTTTACGACCACGGTCTGGCCGATATCGAGGCGGCTCGTTTCTTTCGCGATGCGAAATCCGAACGCGGCATCCTCCTCCTGCCGTTCGGAAAGCTCCGGACCACAAACGTGCCCGGAACCCGGGAGAAGATCGTCCAGATAGGTTGTCGCCGGCAGAAGCGTGATCCCGTCTTTGGCAAGTTCTTCTCCGATCGCTCCGAACAGAGTCTCGGCATTGCGCTCTTTGACCCGCCCGAGCACTTTGAGGGTGCGTAGATCAGGGCGGAGATCAAAAAGATTCTTCGGAGCAATCTGACCTACCATGACGGCTTCCGTGACGCCGTGTTTGAGAAAAAATTTGATCATCTTACCCAACTGCCCGACTCGAAACCAATCCATTTCATCTACGAGGTACACGAGATCAGGATCAGTTTCATCCGTGAAGGCGGCAGCCGCGAGAGTCTTCACGCCGGCCTTTCTCGCAGCACGTGCAAAGGTCTCCGGATAGATTCCGTTTCCGGCGATGATTCCAATCGTTTCGCTGATCGTGGTCGTGCTCATGTCAGGGCTTCAATTAGGGATCGATCGATCACCGCAATGATGATCGCGGCCGTCAAAATCACGGTTCCAATGACGCGCCAGAGAAAACTCTTTCCGCTGTCACGGTGTTCAGTGTTTCCCAAAAAGGTCCCAAACACAACCACGAGAACGATGACCCAGAGGGCACGGGAAGCATACACAACATTGATCCCCGTGGCATCGTCAAAAAAGCTCAGGGAAAGACCGATCAGCATCGCTTGCAGTCCGATACAAAAAGCGGCCGACCAGGCCCAGGTGGCTCCCGACCTGGGCAGGCGTAAAGTCGGTCGCCCCTGAAACAACCACATTACAAGGGAGAGCAACGCAACCAGGAGCGTGCCCACGGCGAGAAAGGAAACCGCTCCGAAATCGCCGGCCCACCAGTTGACGAGAACATCGCAGAGCCCGAAAAACGCCGCACTTGCAAGGGTCACGAGCACGGTAAAGAAGAGGTGCCTACCCATTTTCAGATCCGTCAAACCCGTGACAAAGATTCCAACGGCAGTGAGAATGGCTGCGATCCATAGAGCCGGACTGAGTTCCTTCCCCGTCAGGAGAACCACACCAATCGCTACAAACACGACTTTCGTTCCCATGATCGGAGTCACGAGGGAAACATCTCCGCGTTTAATTCCGAGAAAAGTGAGCCAGGTTCCCGCAAAGAAGGCGACGCCCATAATCAGCGGCTTATAGATCTCTGCCCAGTTCACCGGCGTCTTTTCGATCACGAAAAGAGGAAGGAACAGGATGCCCATAACGAAGTTGGTGAGATGGAACGACTGGTCCATCGAAACCCCCTCCTTGAGCGCCCGCTTGATCGCGATCGATCCGAGCGCGTAGATGATCGCTGCACCCAGAGGGAGAAGGAGATAAATGGGGAACGGTGACACGCGGCCACTGTCGCGAACGCGGTGGCCCGGTCAAAAGAAATGTCGATGCTCTCTTACCATGTCCCCACGTCGCTGGAAGAACTCAACCTACTGAGCAAAAGGCAGAACAAAGGAAAGGATCACGCTCATGAGAAAGGAGGTAACTCCCAGCACGGCCAGGAGCGGTGTCCATGATTTCAACGCCTCCGCCTCCGTCAACCCACTCATCTTGGAGAAAATCCAGAACCCGCTGTCATTCATCCACGAGCCGACCAATCCGCCTCCGCCAATGGCGGTGGCGAGATACACCGGGTGAAAGCCGAGGTCCATTCCCTGGATCATCGCAGCGATCATTCCCGAAGCGGTAATCACCGCGACCGTAGTGGATCCCTGGGCCACTTTGAGAAGCGCTGAGATTCCGAATGCGAGGAATAGCAAGCCGACACCGGCCCCGCCACCCGAGGTGTCAAACATACCGGCGATTGCGGGGCCAATCTGCGCGGCCGCCAACATGGCTCCGAACGCACCCCCCGCTGCTGTGATTAAAATAATGAGGCCACCACTCATGAGGGCCGATTCCATCATTTCGGAAAACTCGACCTTGGTTGGTTTGCAGCTCCGAACGTAGAGAAGGACGGCAATCACCGCTGAGATGAGGAGCGCGAAGTTGGCGTTTCCATACACCTTGCTGACGTTCGCGGCTTTGCGCGCCGAGGTATCCCAGGTATGGCGGGCGAGGATCGCTTCCGGAAGCACGGCTTCGAGGGCCTTTCGATTCTCGTGCTCGACAATCGCGAGGTTCGAGCGCCCGAGACTCTTCCCGGTGGAAAACGCTTCCCGGTCCTTCAAAGCAGAGTTCAAAGCCGTCGCAACGGCCTCTTGATCCGCACCTTCGGCCATGCCTCTTTCTTTCAGCATGGCCAGCACTCCGTCGTCTGAACCGGCGATGGCGGCTTTTAATCCAGCGAGGTCGACGATTTGTTCCGCCGAAACCTGAGCCGCACGCTCCCCGTTTGCTTTCGTTTCCAGCGCCGTATTCAACCCGATCATGAGAACGGGAAGCAAAATCGGCAGCAGGGAGACAAACAATCCGGGCAGCTTGCGGTCCACGACCGGCCCTTCCTCCATCTCCTCTTCCCCGGGAAGCGGGCGCATTTCGATCGGCATCCGCTTGTCGAGCCAGGAGGCAAAAATCAAACCGGCAATCGCCGAAGGAATCCCAACGAGGGCCCCGATACCGATCATCATTCCCAAATCCACCCCGAGTTGCTGGGCCATGAGAAGCGGGCCCGGTGTCGGTGGCACCAGCGTGTGAGTCACCGCTGCCCCCGCAGAGATCGCGAGCACGTATTTGAGATAGTGTTTCTTCGTGCTGCGGAAAAGCGAGCGAGCCAGTGGCACGAGGAGATAAAACACGGTGTCGAAGAACACAGGAATCGAGAGAACAAAGCCGCTTCCACTCAAGGCAAATGACGATCGTTTCTCCCCGAGGGCACCGACAAAAGCCTGCACGATCCGGTCGGCGGCGCCACTGTCCATGAGGCACTTACCAATGACCGCAGCGAGCGCGATAACGATTCCAATGCCTCCCGCCGTGCCGCCGAAGGCACTGGCAACCCGGGAAACCTTGTCCGCAATTTCACCGGGAGCTAGAAAGCTAACGACCAGTGCAGCCGTGATAAGGGCAATGAAAGCATTGATTCGCAAACCAATGATCATGCCGATGACAATCGCCACACCGACAAACAAAATGAAAAAAGGATGATCCATAGATGGCGGGAGAGTGACAGGATCACAAAAAAATGACAACCCCGAATTGCTTCGAATCTGACCGGCCCTCTATCGCTGGCCTTCAACCAGCGACGAAGTGGAGAGCGCACTCCAGTCGTCCGTCACCGGACTGGGTGACTTTTCGGACTGAGATTGTGAAACCACAGCTTCGACATTCTCGACCGCTTCGGCCTCGATTTCCTTCAGCGCGGATTCTTCCGCGTACCCTTCCGAAAGCAACATGGCACGGGAACTGACGAGGCAATCCTTCCCGTATTTTCCGGCGCGCACGGAATCAGGCACATACTTGGCATCATCGTGCTCTCCATGCCCGGACAGGCGGAGAAGTTTTCCAACGACAAACTGGGGCCCCTCGCCACTTCTTGCCTTTTCCGCAGCCTCCTGAAAGGTTCGCAGGCACTCGTCCAGATTCGTTCCATCGATTGAATAGGAGGGAATTCCATAACCGATCGCGCGATCGACCAGGTCCTCGCAGGCATACTGACTCGTCGTAGGCGTGGAGTAGGCAAACTGATTGTCAGCGACCGCAATCACAACGGGAAGCTTTTCCACGGCCGCCTGATTCACTCCTTCGTGAAAGGCACCCGTCGAAGTGCAGCCGTCACCGGCGGTAACCCCGGCGATACAGCTGGTCTTCCCGCGAAAGCGTTTCGCGATCATCATGCCGTTCACGACGGATACCGAGGAACCGAGGTGGCTGATCATCGCCGGCAATCCTTCCGCGGGCCGACCGCGGTGAATGTTTCCATCGCGACCTCTCATCGGTCCCTCCACCGATCCGAGATAGGTTCGCGCAGCGTCAAGGATCGATTCGCCAAATGCCATGCGCCCTCCCTGGTCACGAATCAAGCCGGCAAACACATCGCCGGACTTTTGATCCAACTGCATTCCCAGGGCCACGCTGAAGGCTTCCTGCCCACGTCCCAGGTAGACACCGCCCACCACCTTTCCGGCACGATAGAGCGCACCGATTTTATCTTCGAATGTCCGGGCGAGAAACATCCAGCGGTAGGCATCGACGAACCGGTCGCGGGAAACCTGAATATCCGGGGCCGATTGTGAAAATCTCTCGGGCATAACGGATTGTGAATGCAGGCGACGATGCCGCAACGACTTTCTTGTAGGAGAAACAGAAAACCCCATATCTCAAAAGGACCGAAATATGCGTCCGAAACCGCAGGAAGTTGTCTCAACTTTCACATGACAAGCGAAAGGTTCCCGCTATTTTATTCATACTTCTTAATTATCAACTCTATCGAAATTTTACGATATGACCTCGACTGATTCCACCACGCAAATCAAAACGGCCGACCTGGCCTACTTCTTTTTCCTGGAGCGCCAACGCCTGGGCCTTCCCGGATCAGAGCATGACGACTGGGTGCGTGCCGAAGAGCAGCTTCGCAATCACCCTACCCCACCTCCTGCGCAGACTATGGCGCCGAAAAAAGTAAAAACAGCAGCTAAGTCTCTTTCTAGCAATGATACGCCTGTCAGATCAATCAAGGGAATCGGTCCGCGTGTTGCCGCTGAGTTGAAATTGGTCGGAGTCACCACCTGTGAGCAGCTGGCCATCTGGAGTCTCTCCGACTTCGGTGAAAAGCTGCCCCGTCTAACCGCCCGCGCCCGCAGTGGAGAGTGGATGGAGCAGGCCCGGAAGCTCGCTGGCGATTCCTGAAGTCAGCCGACTTTCTCGCAAATTTCCCTCTGACGGGCTTCTCATTCTACGCTAGCCTCCTTCCTATGAAACTTGGAGTCATCGGCTGTGGAAAAATGGGACGGGCCCTCGTCGGGGGAATTCTCAATGCAGGAATCTGCGAGGCGGAAAACGTCTTTGTGTATGATTCCTATGCGGACGCCGCTGCGTCCATGGCAGCCGAGCTCGGTGTCATGCAAGTCGGATCCAATGCGGAAGTGGTCACCCACTCCGAAGTCGTTCTTCTCTGCGTAAAGCCCCAGGGATTTGCCAACATGCTGGCCGAACTCGGCGATTCGGCAGATCGACTTCTCATTTCGATCGCTGCCGGAACGCAAATTGCCAGGATCGAAACAGGAAGTGACAACAAGCATCGCGTCATTCGGGTGATGCCTAACACCCCCGCCCTCGTCGGGAAAGGAGCATCCGCCTATGCACTCGGTTCCAGAGCGAACGAAGCGGATGCAAAAATCACAGAATCTCTTCTCAATGCGGTCGGATACTCCTGCCGCGTCGAAGAAACCGCCCTCGATGGAGTGACCGCACTCAGCGGAAGCGGTCCGGCCTACGTGTTTCTCCTCATTGAATCCCTCGTTGCTGCCGGGATCGAACAAGGCCTCACGCCCGAGATCGCCCACGATCTCGCCGCTCACACCGTGGCGGGTGCGGCCGAGCTACTCTTGCAGAGCAACGAATCCCCCGGCCAGCTTCGCGAAAACGTGACCAGCCCCAACGGAACCACTTTCGCCGCGCTGGAATCCTTTCGTGCCGACCACTTTTCTGAAATCGTAAATCGAGCGGTAGCGGCCGCAGCAGATCGCTCCCGCGAGCTTGGAAAAGCCTAGTCAGCTTCCCCATGTCGGATTCGTAACTTTCTTCGCTCACAAATTTCCAGCAATCCCCATGAAAACCCCACGCGAACATTTCGAAGAAAACGACCAGGGACAGGTCTTTGCATTTTATGACTCTCTTTCTGATGAGGAAAAAGTAAACCTCGATCAGCAGGCTGCCGAAATCGATCTCAACGAACTGGATCGACTCGTCGACACCCTCGTTCGCCACCCCGGTGGCGGCAATGAGTCGATCGCTGACTCGCTTGAGCCGGCGGACTGCATTCCCCTGCCCCGGAGTGGAGGCCACCAGGCACTCTGGGAGGAAGCCACCGAAAAAGGAGAAGCCGCTCTCCGTGCCGGCCGCGTCGCCGCGTTTACGGTAGCCGGCGGACAGGGAACCCGACTGGGATACGACGGTCCCAAAGGTACTTTCGGAGTGACTCCGGTTTTGCAGAAATCTCTCTTCCAGGTTTTCGCCGAAAAGATCCTCGCCTCGAGCCGGGCCTATGGGAAACCGATCCCGTGGTACATTCTCACTTCGATCATCAACCATGAGGCGACCGTCGCATTTTTCGAAGAGAACGAATACTTTGGACTGCCTTCCGACAAGGTTCACTTTTTCAGTCAGGGACTGATGCCCGCAGTCGACGATGACGGGAAAATCCTACTTTCCGGAAGGGGACAGATTGCCCTCAGCCCCGACGGACACGGCGGCGCACTGCGGGCGCTGGTTCGATCCGGATCCATTCGTGAAATGGAAGCCGATGGCATCGATGTGATCAGCTATTTTCAGGTCGACAATCCGCTGGTCCGCTGCATCGACCCGGCCTTTATCGGCTTTCACCTTCTTCATGATTCCGAGCTTTCCAGCAAGATGGTCCCCAAGGCCTATGCGGAAGAAAAAGTCGGTGTCTTCTGCCAACAGGGCGGCAAGTCACTCGTGGTCGAATACAGCGATCTTCCGGATCGTCTCGCCGGGGAAACAACGGACGATGGCGAACTCCGGTTTCGTGCGGGAAGCATCGCCATCCACATCTTCAGTCGCTCCTTTGTCGACCGGCTTGGCAGTGGAATCGATGAATCGGCCAAACTCCCTTTTCACCTCGCCAACAAGAAAGTTCCTTTCCTCGACGCATCGGGAAGCTTGCAGGAGCCGACCGATCCAAACGCCTACAAGTTCGAGATGTTCGTCTTCGATGCTCTTCCTTTTGCGAAGAATCCTGTGATCATCGAAACCGCGCGGGAGGATGATTTCTCGCCGGTCAAAAATGCCGATGGCGTCGACTCACCGCAAACCTGTCGTGACGATCAACTCCGCCAGTATGCCCGCTGGGCGAAGGCTGCAGGAATCGATCTGGCAACGGATGAAACCGGCCTCCCCGGAATCAGCTTCGAGGTTTCGCCCTTTTTCGGCGACAACGAGGACCGCTTCGCCGCCTCCTGGGACGCTCTCACGCACAAACCTGAGTTGACGGACGGCCTCGTTCTGGTGTAAGTCGGCAGCACTATGAGTGCTGATGCCCGTCTTGAAGAACTTGGAATTTCCCTCCCTCCTCCGCCCAAAGAAATGGGTGTTTACAAGCTGCTGGTGCAAACCGGCAACCTTGGATACCTCTCCGGCCATGGTCCCTTTCTTGACGATGGCAGTATCATGACCGGCCGTCTCGGCGAAGATGTGACGCTGGAGGAAGGTCAGGCCGTGGCCCGACAGGTGGGACTCAACCTGCTTGCTACATTGAAAGACAAACTGGGTTCGCTCGACCGGGTCTCCCGCCTCATCAAGACCCTCGCCCTCGTGAATTGCACAGACGACTTTTACGACCAGCCCGCCGTCATCAACGGCTTTTCCGATCTCTTCGCCGAGGTGTTCGGGGAGGAAGCCGGAATTGGCGCCCGCAGTGCCATGGGCACCAATTCGCTTCCCGGGAACATCCCGGTGGAGATTGAAATCATCGTCGAAATCAAGGATTGAGACAGCGCCCGGATTCCAATTTTTTTCCGGCATCCGCACCATGGATGCCGTCAATCACATGAGCCACGACTTTACGACCCAGGACCCAACAGGGTTGTATGAGGGACTCGACAGGGTTGCCTCGCCCTCCCTGCTCTTTGACGCGGACGCGATCGATCGCAACATCCAGCGCATGATCGACATCGCCGGCGGACGCACCGATCTTCTTCGCCCGCACATGAAGACGCACAAGTGTGCCGAAATTTTGAAGCTTCAGATCAAAGCCGGGATCGACAGGATCAAGTGTGCCACGATTGCCGAAGCCGAACTCGCAGCCATGAGCGGCGTCGCCGATGTGTTGCTCTCGTATCCTCTCGTCGGGCCCAACGCAGAGCGGTTTTCGGCGCTTGGAAAGGCCTATCCCGATACCACCTTTGCGACGATCGCGGACAGTCCCGAGGGAGTCCTGAGCCTCGCTTCTTTTGCCAGTCCGGAACACCCGGTCCGGCTCTTTCTCGATCTCGATTGCGGAATGCATCGCACCGGAATCGGAGCCACCGAAGCCGCCGTCGACCTGGTCCGGCAGATTCAGCAGAACGCCTCGCTTCAGTTTGCAGGCATTCACGCGTATGACGGGCACATTCACGATGCCAGCATCGAAGCGAGAAGAACTGCTTTTTCCGCCGCCATGGAAGTGCTTGGTGAACTCCTGCAGCGATTTGCTGCGGAAAAGATCGAAGTCCCTCTGATCGTCTCCGGCGGTTCCCCTACCTTTGCCCTTCATGCTGAGAAGGCGATGTCTGCGGACAGACCGTGGCAATGCTCACCGGGAACCACGCTGCTCTGGGATGCCGGATACGGAACGCATTATCCCGATCTTGCTTTTGATCCGGCTGCTTTCCTTCTCACCAGGGTGGTCAGCCATCCGGGTGAAACTACGATTTGCGGCGATCTGGGAAACAAGGCGGTTTCCGCGGAAAATCCGATCGAAAACCGGGTCCGTTTCCCGGGTGTTCCCGTGGTTCGTTTTGTAGGACAAAGCGAGGAACATCTCGTGATCGAAATCAGCGACCGGGAAAAATATCCCGTCGGCACCGAGCTTCTCGGAATTCCCTATCATGTCTGTCCCAGCGTCGCCCTTTACCAGCGGGCACGGATTCTTCGATCCGGGGAAGTAACGGAGGAAGAATGGGAGATCGCGGCGCGAGATCGTCGATTGACGGTGTAGGTAGGCAGGGGCTTTGCGTCTACTTTCACCGTAAAGGAAAACGTCAGTTTTTCCCGCAACCGCTGGCACCGTCCGAAATTCTCACGAATTCCTCTCCCCCTGCGCGACGACCGCAGATGATGCTTTGCTCTTACTGCGAAAGATAACTGCTGGAAATCGTTCCAACGCGACCATCCGGCAACTGGATCCGGGAAATTCCATCGCCGGAACTGAGAACGTTCACGCCGCCTCCCTGATAGAGTTTCACCTTCACCCCGTTTACCGTGGCGGAGCCATCACGCACCACGGAAGCCGGAGTTCCCGCAGGCGGATCCTCGGTGCGACGCTGAAAAATGGGAGCCGGCTGGGAAGCCGTGGGAGCGGGAGGAGCCGGCTCATCAAAGGATGCCGGGTCAGGAATTTCATTGGATGCCACAGGAGGAGCCGGAGATTCGCTCGCTACGCTACCCGTTGGAGGCGTGCTGGTGGCTACCGGAAGCGGATCCGCGCCCGCAGGCACTTCCTCCGGCTTTTTCCTGCCAAACAGTTTGCTGAAGAACCCGGGTTTTCCGTTTCCAACCGGCAGTTCAGACGAGGCCGGCGCTTCATTGACCGTTGCTTCCTGCAGAGCCGAATTCATCGCTTCCGGGTTGGGGGTGCTGACAGGCGGCTGAGGGGGAGCATCGGCAGCACTTGTCTCATCGCCAGCCGCAGGGGCCTCTGGATGGTAGGGATTCTGATAGTCAGAAGCGCCTACCGGAGCTTCAAAAACGGGAGCGTTATTCTTCTTTTTGGACTGAAAGAACTTAAAGAGCCCGCCTTCCTTTTTGGGAAGCCCGGCAACGGGTGTAGGCGCCGTCACACCTTGAGGCGCAGCCCCCTCAAAAGGCGGCACATAGTCCCGCCCTCTGCGAATCGGAGGCCTCGGGGTGTCCGAGGGCGGCGCAGGAGGTGGCTTATTCGCGGCCAGAAATTCGGCTGCAGTTCGCGGTGGTGGTGGGTGCGGGGTTCCACTTTGTGCTGCCCGCGAATACATCAACTCCTTTTGCTTTCGTGCTTCTGCGGCGGCGCGGGCCAGTTCCCGATCCGCCTGGGTCCGGTTGTAGGCGACATTGCCCTGTGTATCGTAGGCGGTTGCCGCCGGGCCATAGGGAAGTGCTTCTGCGCCATCCTGCGAGTTGCCGAAAGTGGCAAAGCATGATATTCCCAAGATCAGGAGTAAAATCGATTTCATGCGATTGTTCGTGTTTCTTCTCCCCTACTGTGCTCTGTTTTCCTCTACATTTCCAGCCTAACAAACATGAATTTGATCTTCGACGTACACCTCGATTTGAGCATGAACGCTCTCGAATGGAACCGCGACATTACCCTTCCGCTTGAGGAAATCCGGGCCTACGAAAAGGGAAAGACGGACATGAGGGCCCGCGGAGCCAACACCGTTTCCCTCGACGAAATGAGAAAGGCCGGAGCCGGTCTCTGTGTCGCAACGCAAATTGCAGGATGCATGAAGCCAGCCGGACCGGTCGCGAGTTGGGAAACTCCTGCACAGGCCTGGGGCATGACGCAGGCCCAGCGTTCCGTTTACGAGGTGCTCTCCGAATTGGGCGAAATGGCGCCGATCACCAATTTGGAGCAGCTGGACGCCCACCTCGCCAAGTGGGCCGACCCGGAGGCTGCCGCTGCGAGAAAGGAGCCGATCGGATATGTGCTCAGCCTGGAAGGTGCGGACTCCATGGTCACGGTCGACTACCTGGAGAGGGCCTACGAATATGGTCTCCGTGCCCTCGGCCCCGCTCACTACGGCATCGGGCGCTACGCCTTTGGGCACGATACGGTGGGCGGTCTTCCCGAATGCGGAAAGGAACTGGTCCGGAAAATGGATGAACTCGGGATCATTCTCGACGTCACCCACTTGAGTGACGACTGCTTTTTCGACGCGCTCGACATCTACGGAGGAACGGTTTGGGCCAGCCACTCGAACTGCCGCGCCCTGGTCGACGATCCCCGTCAGTTCAGCGATGAGCAGATCAAACTTCTCATCGAACGCGGTGCCGTTCTTGGAAGCGTCTTCGACGCCTGGATGATGAAACCCGGATGGATACGGGGCGTCTCCACTCCTCAATCGGTCGGCGTGAAAGTGGAGGACGTTCTTGATCACGTGGATCATATCTGCCAGCTCGCCGGCAATGCCTCCCACGTCGGCATCGGAAGCGATCTCGACGGTGGATTTGGTCTCGAGCAGTGCCCGATGGATCTCAACAGCATCGTGGACCTCCAGCGCCTCGACGGACTACTGGCGGATCGTGGTTATTCCGAAGAAGAGATCAGCGGATTCTTTCACGGGAATTTCCTGAGACTGTTGCGGGAAGCCTGGGCGTAACCGTCAAAAGGCGCCCCTCTTGTCGGGCTTGATCCATTCTCATTCCGGTGTGCCGCGGAACAACTCGTAGAACGCAATCGCCGCAGACGCCGCGACATTGAGCGAATCGATCTCGTTTGCCATCGGGATCGTCACCTTTTTATCACAGAGTGCTTCCACTGCTGCCGGCAGGCCCTCCTCCTCACTGCCAAGCAGGACCACCGATTTGGCAACCGAATTGACCTGGGATAGCTTGACGGCCCCTTCCCGCAAACTGGTCCCGAAACTGACAAATCCGGCATCCCGGAATCGAAGGAATTCCGCCGATATCGACGGCACCTCAAAAATCGGAATCCGAAATACCGCCGTGGCGGAAGCTCGAACACATTTCGCGCCAAACACATCGGCCCCAAGCCCGGACTCCAGCACAACGCCCTGCGCGCCAAAGGCAGCCGCAGAACGGATGATGGTTCCGAGGTTTCCGGGATCCGCCAGGCTATAAGGAACCACGAGACGGGAGACACGGGCGAGAAACCTGTCGGAGGGAGAAGACGGGTGGGGTCTTACTGCCGTAGCGTAGACTCCGCGATGAAAGGGAAACCCACGCTCCGCCGTTAGAATCTCCGGACTCTCCTCCCGAAACGGGATCGAATCGCTCTTCAAACGATCCAGTAGCAGGGAATGGCGTTCTTTCTCGAGGACGACTTCGATCACCTCAAATGATGAATCGAGCAGCGCTTCCACTGCCCATCGCCCTTCGACTATGAAAGTCGGCTCACTCAGTGTGCTTCTTCAGTCTTCCTTTGCGAATAGCCCAGGAATCCAAAAGCGACCAGCGCGAGACCACCGAGGAGACGGAGAACGCCACCCAGGGCAGTAGCGCCCATGGTGCTGAAACCGTAAGCAAGAATACCCAGTCCCATGAGAATGGCGAAAACAGGTCCTGCTATCTCAATTGCTTTCGCGGAAAGAGGCAGACATCCCAGGATTGCAAACATCAGGGTAAAGAAAACGAGGAAGAGCCAAAGCGGAGTCCAGTTGCCGTTGCTGGCACTGACGCAGACTTCACAAAGAAGCCAGCTCAGACCACAAACATAGAAAAAGCCGAGGGAAAGGGAATTCATACGATCGAAAGTGATTCAGGTTCGGAAAGTTTCAAGTCGATTATTACGAAAGTAGCTACGCGTCAGAGTGAATCAGGGAAACCCTGATACCTATCTCGTCTTTTCCCGAACCTCGCCAAACTGACGAAATTTCTGATAGCGGGCTTCGAGGAGGTCTGCAGTCGGCTGACCTTCCAACTCGAGGAGGTGCTTGTTTACGGTGCTCTTGAGATTATTGGCGGAGCCGACATGGTCGTGATGCGCGCCTCCCATGGGTTCCGAAATCAGTTCGTCAATGATGCCAATGTCGAGGAGATCGCTGGCGCTCAATTTCAATGCCTGCGCCGCTTCCGTCGCATACTTTCGGTCTTTCCAGAGAATCGCGGCACAACCTTCCGGACTGATCACGGAATAGTAGGCATTTTCCATCATGAGGACGCGGTCCGCGACTCCAATTCCCAATGCGCCACCGGAACCACCTTCGCCAATGACGACGGCAATGATCGGAACTTTGAGAGACATCATCTCACGCAGATTGAATGCAATCGCCTCCGCGATGTTTCGCTCCTCGGCTCCAATACCGGGATAGGCACCGGGAGTATCAATCAGCGTAACGATGGGAATATGGAACTTCTCAGCCAAACGCATGAGGCGAAGAGCTTTGCGGTACCCTTCCGGATGCGCGCTGCCAAAGTTACGGCGGAGATTTTCCTTGGTGTCCCTCCCCTTTTGGTGACCGATCACCATGACCTTGCGACCCTCAAGATATGCAAAACCTCCGGGCATGGCCTCGTCATCCCCGATATGGCGGTCCCCGTGCAGTTCCAGAAAATCATCGAAAGAGTGCTCCACGTAGTCGAGCATGAAAGGCCGCTGGGTATGCCGGGCAATCTGAACGCGCTGCCAGGAAGAAAGATTCCGATATACGTCGGTCTTCGTCTTGGTCAGCTTATCTTCGATCCGCTTCATCTCGCTCGACATGTCAATGTCACTGTCGGCAGCACGGTCACGGAGCTCCGTGAGCTGACGCTCGAGATTCACAATCGGTTTTTCAAATTCCAAAGGTTCTGTGATCATAGCAGTTTCCCGGTAAGTAATAGAATATCGGATCGCTCCTATCAAACGACAATTATTGGACCAAATCAACCCGCGATCCGTTTCTCAAAATCGTAAAGAGCTCCTCCATCTCGGCCTTTTCGACCATTACTCCGAAGGATTGGGAATCGTCTCTCTTCACCTCCCGGATGAAAAGGCCAATTTTTCCGGTTCGAATCCACTTCGAACACTTCAAGTAATTGGTATCCATGAAATTGATGGGGCGATCTTCGAACCATGCCACTTTTTCTTTGATCGTCGTGGAGACCGGGGCCCGCAGGTCCGGCGGAAGGTTGCTGTCGAGTATGGAGTAGCGCTTAAAAAAGGTCTCCCCATCAAACACCGTGATCAGATTCTCGCTGAGATCGATTTCGACCCGCAGCTTCAAGGGATACACCGTCAGTTCCTCATCCGGATAAATCAGCGCATTTGATTTCGCGTTGGTCCGCATGATGTAGTCAATGGTCGTCTCCGACCGACGGGCAATCGTCACGAGAGCCTCCCCACGTCGTACCTTGTGAACCGTCTTTCCCGGTTGCGGAATCTTTGACAGCAGCAAATCGAGATTCAGCTCACCGACAATTCGTTTCGCCTCCTCGTGAGTTTTTGACTCGGGAAAATACTCCATCAGGTAGAGAAGCCGGTCCCTCGCCGAGACCAGTTCACCTTCCTTTATCAGGTCAATTGCCTTGTCGAAATGGCGTTTCCCGAGATCGGGCTTTTCCCGGGTCGTTCCCCCGCCTTCCATGGTCCGGTTCACGACGATGTTTGGTTCGGCAAATTTCTTCCAGTAGAAATAGGCTCCTGCAACGCCGCCGGCGCAGATCAACAAAGCAAGGAATGCGAGCAGAAACTTAAATCTTGCCATGGTCGCTACGGTTGCTTAGAGCAGGCCTCTGCGTTTGAAATCAAAGGCGTTAATATCGCGGGAAGTGGCCACCATTTCCATGGTAAACTTCAGAAGCGATATCTCCCAGGTATCATCCACTCCAATGATGACCGCCCGCGAAGGGTTTCCACTCACCCGAATGTCATCGAGAATGCGGTCCCGCACGGCCTCGATCGGTTCGTGGACGATGGATTCGGTAAATCCCCGTTTTGCAAAAACGAAACCGTATTTCACGATGTCGAGATTGCCGAACTGACGAAACCACTCGGAAAAGACTTCCGCCTGTTCTCCAAACCCCTCGAACATCAGCTCCGCATAGGCCTCGGGACGAAGAATCTTCGGTTGCTCGGCCTCAATTTTTCCTTCCCGAACCCGAACTCGCCCGACCTCATCCATCGGCTCGGTTAGCAGATGAAACTGGAAGTTGGTCGTGCCGAAGGTGTCGATCCTTCGATCCGGCTCGTGCACCACTACAGTGGTCTCCATCGCGTAAGCAATGTCGTCGAAAGTAAGAGAAGACATCGTAAAGAAAGGGTCGCCTACCCTACGGGATGGCAGAAAAAATGCGAATCATTCCTCGCTCCGACACATCGCGAAATCGAGTCAGCCCTCCAAAATCAAGCTCGTGAGCCGGGCAAAAAAAATGCGCCCCGAATTGGAGGCGCACTTCATTCCGTTAAGAAACTGAAAGATTCTTACTTGGACTGCTCTTCGATGTAGGAATTCACTTCACCAACGCTGGTCAGCTTTTCGGCATCCTCGTCGGGAACCGTAATGTCGAACTCTTCCTCAAAAGCCATTACCAGTTCAACGGTATCAAGAGAGTCCGCGCCGAGGTCTTCGATGAACTTCGCTTCAGGCTTAACCTGATCTTCGCTCACTCCGAGCTGTTCAACGATAATGTTTTTTACCTTTTCTTCGATAGATGCGTCAGCCATTTGCAGGGGGATAAGAGTTCTGTTGAGGCTGTTATTACCGGTGGTTCATCCGTTTGGCAACGGTTTTTTTGCTTCTCAGGGGTGACATTGTCATTTTCCCGCGCAAGCCGGCATTGCCGAACGATCTGACTTCGCTATGTTTCCGCAACTATGTCGTTTGTCGAAAACCTCAATGCCCTCGACGCGGGGGAAAAGATTTCTCCTCTGCTGGACCGCTTTCAGCAGCTGCTCGCACCGATGTCGCCCGGAGAAATGGAGATGCTCGCACAGCAGTCCGTGACAGCGACGCGGCAGAATTTCGGGAAAACGATGCGACTCTTCGCACCGATCTATCTCTCCAACGAATGCGTCAACAACTGCTCCTACTGCGGCTTTTCCCGGGACAATCCCATTCTCCGCACCACTCTCACCGTCGAACAGGTGGTCGCGGAAGCGAAATTCCTGTCCCGCAAGGGCTTCCGTAATCTTCTCCTCGTCGCCGGGGAACACCCGAAATTCGTTTCCGACGGCTATCTCGAGGACTGTCTCGAAGCGCTTCGTGAATCGGTCCCCACGATCGCCATTGAAGTCGGGCCGATGGAAACGCCGGAATACGCCCGCATGGTAGAGGCCGGCTGCGAAGGCCTCGTCGTTTACCAGGAAACCTATCGTCGCGAGCCCTACGCCGAATATCATACCGCGGGCCCCAAAAAGAACTTCGATTGGAGAATCGACTGCCCGGAACGCGGATACGACGGTGGCTTTCGTCGCATTGGGATCGGTGCCCTCATGGGACTGACCGACTGGCGTTACGATGTGCTCCGGCTCGCGGCCCATCTGGAGTATCTCTATCGAACCTGTTGGAAAGCAACCTTCACGATCAGCCTCCCCCGCCTCCGCCCCGCTGCGGGAAAATTCCAGCCGGAGTTTGCCATGACCGATGCGGAGTTCGTGCAGGCTCTTTGTGCGTTCCGCGTTTGCTTTCCTCAGGTGGGAATCGTCCTGAGCACACGCGAACCGATCGCCCTTCGTAATGCTCTCTTCCCTCTCGGGATCACCTCAATCAGTGCCGGGAGCCATACCGAACCGGGCGGCTATACGGGCGAGGGAGCCGACGACGTTCATCTCACCGTGCGCGGTCGCCGCGTCGAGTTGGAGGAAGCGCCCCGGAAGCCCTGTGCCGGGACAGGGGAAACCACCGCAACGGGTCAATTTGACATCGCCGACGAAAGAAGCCCGGAAGACGTGGCCGCCTATTTGCGGCAAGTCGGCCTGGAGCCGGTTTGGAAAGACTGGGACAGCTCAATCCTGTCGCCTGCCGCAAACACCCCTGTGTAAACCATTCATGGTAAACACGTTTCACGAGGTTTTCATGACAATCACATTAAACGGAAAGAGCCACGAAATCGAGGCGAACTCCCCTACCATCACCGAATTTGTCGGAACGTTACCGATCGGCAATCAACCCGTGCTCGTGGAATTGAACGGAGAAGCGATTCTCGTTCGTGAATTTGACGAACACCGCATTCAGGAGGGAGATACGCTGGAAGTGATCCGCATGGTCGCCGGAGGATAGGCTTACTTCCGGGCATCGAGCCGGTGCGATCCAGGTTTCCACAGACCGACCGGGAGGATCGGTGCTACGCAAAACTCGTCGTCACCAGCAGTGCCTGATTCAACTGGCGCAGATACTCGTATCGCGGGATTTCGCGGCAACCGAACCGGGTGAGATGCTCGGTCGTCCACTGGGTGTCGAGCAATTGAAATTTCCGATCCTTGAGACGATCGACCAGGGAAACCAGCGCCACTTTCGAAGCATCGGTGGCTCGACTGAACATGGACTCCCCGAAAAAAGCGCCGCCGATCGCGATTCCATAGAGCCCTCCCGCAAGCTCGCCGTCCTTCCAGCACTCGACCGAGTGGGCGTATCCGAGCTCAAAGAGTTTCTCATAACTGGTGATAATCTCCTCGCTGATCCAGGTCGTCCTTCGATCTGAACACCCCTGCATTACTTCGGAAAACGCGGTATCAATTCGAATTTCGAACGGCTTCTTTCGGATCGTTCGCTCGAGACTCTTGGGAATGCGAAACTCCTCCAACGGGATCACTCCCCGGGGGTCGGGAGAGAACCAACCGATCTCCCCCCGGTTGTCCATCGCCATCGGGAACATACCACCTCGGTAGGCGGCAATCAAAACTGCCGGCCGGATGTAGCCTTCCCTGGTGAAAATGGACTCGGACATAGCCTGATGAACTAGAAATTAGAGGGCCATTCGAATTTTGACAAACTCAAAAATGCGATCTTCCCAACAGAATGAACCCGGTAACAATGCCAACTTTGACAGGATGTAATTCCCTGCTTGAAAAGCGATCCGTCCGCGATTACAGGTCGGCACTATGCCAGTAGCTACTCCGAAACAGTTCGAAGCAATGTTAGATGCAGCTCAACAGGGAAGTTATGCTTACCCTGCGATCAACTGCTCCAATATTGTAACCATCAACGCCGCACTCAAGGCGTTTGCAGACAACAAGTCAGACGGGATCATCCAGTTCTCTACAGGAGCAGGACAGTTCGCTTCCGGCCTCAATCACAAGAATGCCGTCTTCGGAACAATCGTTCTCGCCGAGGCCACCCATCGTCTCGCAGAGCAGTATGGCGTGCTGGTTGCTCTCAATACCGACCACTGCCGTCCCGGAGTTGCCGCTGAATTCCTCGATCCTCTGATCGAAGAGACGGCGAAGCGCCGTGCCAAGGGGGAAAACAACCTTTTCCAGAACCACATGCTCGACGCATCGGAGCTTTCCCTTGCCGAAAACATGGCCATCTCAAAGGAATACCTCAAGAAGTGCGCCGAAAATGAAATCATTCTCGAAGTCGAAGCCGGTGTTGTCGGTGGAGAAGAGGATGGTGCTGCCGGTACCGAAGACACTCCCGACGAAGACCTCTACACCACGCCCGAAGACATGGTGGAAGTGTATGACTCGCTTCACCCGCTTGGTCGTTTCACCTTCGCGGCCACCTTCGGCAACGTGCATGGTCACTACAAGCCGGGTGCTGTGAAGCTTCGCCCCGAAATCCTCAAGGAGGGTCAGGATGCCGTGATCGGCAAATACGGTTCCGATGCCGAGTTTGATCTCGTCTTCCACGGAGGTTCCGGTTCCTCTCTCGATGAGATTCGCGAAACGCTCAATTATGGCGTCGTCAAAATGAACGTCGACACCGACACCCAGTATGCCTTCTCCCGTCCGATTGCGGACCACATGTTGAAGAACTACGACGGTGTTCTCAAGATCGACGGCGAAGTCGGCAACAAGAAGGCCTACGATCCACGCGCCTATCTCAAGGCAGCGGAGGAAGCCATGGCCCTCCGGATCGCCGAAGCCTGTGAAGACCTTCTCTCGGTTGGAAAATCGATCGCGGGAGACGTCTAAGCAACCCGCTTTTTCTTCTGATCCCGAACCGGTTCGCGCCGGTTCGGGATTTTTTTTGCCCTCTTTGACAATCCGTCATCCGGCTATTGTCAGACCCCGTGAAAAGTGGCAGCCTTCCCGACCTATGAAATTCGAGAAACTCCTGATTTTTCTTGCGACCATTGCTCTGGCCGCATCCCCTGCTTCTGCCGACCATCACAAGAAAGGCGAAGGCAAAGAAAAGGCCAAGCAAGAAGCCCCCAAAGCGCATCCGACCGGTTACACCGATACCCCCTTTCTCCCCGGTGGAAAATGGAGGGTTCATGACGACAATCGTCCCCGCCCCGAGGTGGTGACTCCCGGCAAGACCGCTGCAGATCCACCTTCCGATGCCATCGTTCTCTTCGGCGGGGAAAACCTCGACGAGTGGGTCATGGAAAAGGACGGCGTTCCCGCCGACTGGATTGTCAAAGACGGTTACCTCCAGGTTCCCCCGAAGGGAGAAGGTGTTGGAGGCTACATCAAGACCAAGCGCGAGTTTGGCGATGTCCAGCTCCACGTCGAATTCGCCACTCCGGAAAAAGTGGAAGGCAACTCCCAGGGACGCGGAAACAGTGGCGTCTTTCTTCTCGGAGGATACGAGATTCAGGTTCTCGATTCGTACGACAACAAGACCTACGCCGACGGCCAGGCATCCGCTCTCTACGGCTACAAGCCGCCCCTCGTGAACGCTTCCCGCAAGCCCGGCGAGTGGCAGACCTACGACATCATCTTTGAAGCCCCCAAATGGGACGCCGAGGGTAATCTGCTCCAGCGTTCCCACGTCACGGTGCTCCACAACGGAGTTTTGACTCATCACTACCAGGACTCGCTCGGCCCCTCCGGCCACAAGAGGGTCGCGAACTACAACCAGGTTCGAGAGAAAGGTCCGATCAAACTTCAGAACCACAGCAACCCGACCCGCTTCCGGAATATCTGGGTGCGCGAGTTGAACCTGAAAGCAAACGAGTAAACGCCACTCGATTCGACTGATCCAATTTTGCAAAGGGCGGAGATTTTCTCCGCCCTTTTTTGCGAAGACAGGACAGCAGCCATCCCGGCATCAGACAATTGAGGGGCGCTCAAAAGCCACCCGACACCGTTCGGAATATGGCTTCTTCTTTGGCAAACTGGTAGGGGAATGCCTTGAGCCTCTTCAAAGACTCCCCCTCCACCTTACCGGTCGAAAAGATGGGCAGGATCGGAGTGCCGTCTTTCCTCTTGTCATACCTTCCCCGCTCTTCCTGAGCCAAAAGGGCCCCGCCCATTTGACCGCCGGGACGCTCCCCGACCAGAATGTCGATTTGAAAAGGTCCCTGCAAATCGACCCAGTTTCCAAACACGGCCGGCTTTCCATTCGCAAGGGCCGGTCCACCAAAAGGCTGCCTGACTCCTTTTTCGTTAAAACAGGGCATCCAGGACGCATCGAGGACCACCTTCCCGTTTACAAAAACGACGAGCGCATCATCGAAGTATCCGACGAAGCGCCATTTCCCCCGTGCGGGCGGTGCCACTCTCCCGGTATAGTGCACGAGCCAGGCTTTCGGCTGCACTTCCTTCTCCACCGCAAAGGCCGCCGGCCCCTGGTTCGCATCCATCGTTGGAATGGCCAGCATACCGAACCGCAGCTCCATCGGGGCCTTGAAATAGCTTGAGAAAGCAGAGGGCGCAAACTTTGACCTCGCCGCTTTCTGCATCACCTCGTTGAACTTCGGCGCACTGTCCCCGGTGATTCCGGTTGCCTTGCGATTTCGATCCTGCTTCAGATCGTAGAAGCTCCCAATCAGTCCATTCCCGGACGGATTCCCGAACATGGTCTCACCGGCCCCCATCCCGCTGGTTCCGGAGCCAAATCCACCCGCACCAAAATCGGCATCCCCGATACCGAGGGGGCCCTTGCTGGTACGGGTCACATTGGGCAGAGAGATCTTCGCCATCGCATTGGCTCTCATCAATTGAGCGAGCGGAGCCGCGGCAGCCGAGGAAGCGGACGTTTTCTTCGTCTGCTTCACGACATTCTTTTTCTGCATCTCCTGCTTCTTCTGCGGCGGCGCTACCATCATCGCGACGATTTCGGGCTCTTCCTGTGTTTGGGGTAGAATGACGACCAGAGCTGCGATCACGGCGATCAAGACGTGAAACCCGACCGCAACCAGGGCGGCCGTTGCTTTCGTTCCCCGTTGGCTGGGCAATTCCGGTTCCCCGAACTCCGGCTCGACAAACTCCGCCGGAACCTCGGACACTCCCTGCAATTCAGAAGCCTGAACCGGCAGAGGAATGAACCCGCGAGTCGGCTCTTCCTGTAAAACAGCTTCCGGATACAGGCCCGAACCATCTGTCAGATCCGACGTTCTGGAATATTCGTCATTCGAATAGATGCCCAGGGATTCGGCAACCTGGAAATGCTGCAGAGCGACCTCTTCCTCCCCTTTTCCCCGAAGAATGGACCCCAGCATCTGATGCCCATATCCATTGGCCGGATGCTTCTGGACAAACCCGTTCACAAGGGGAAGGCAATCGACCCCCGCCAGCTCAACGATGCGATGCAATTCCTCCTCCCGCGAAGGTGGAATGGGAGCGTCCACCACCAACTGAACGGCTTCCGCCGGTGCGTTGCGGTCCATTGCCTTCTCAATCAGCAAAAAGCGAATCGCCCAATCTTCCGGGTGAACCCCCAGAGCCAATCGCAATGAATCTTCGACGGTTGTCATGGAACGCTTTTCAAAGTCGACTGCTTGACTACCAAAGCGCGGCAGACCTTGCAATCGCAATCTACCGATCTCAATCGCAATCTACCGATCTCAACGGGAAGTAACCCGATTTCCCCCTCTTACCCCATCGCCTCAAACTTTCGAACGTAGCTTTCCCACTGCAGCGGACGCAGAGCATAAACTCCCTGCGAATGTCGACCTACGCCCGGATCGAAAATTTCCCATCCAAATTCAGATTCCCGGCGCCCGTAATCGAGACGATAAATCCAGTTTCCCATCTCATCCTTTCGCCACAAATCGGCATCATTCCCGGGAACGGTCTCGGCGAACTCCCACACGCGATAGACCAGGTCCCTGTCATAGACCGCTGAGCTCTTGTATTCGCCGACGGCCTGCTCTTCGACCCGACTCCCCTCCCCGTCCTCATCATCTTCTTCAGAAAACCTCGGCGAAAGAATTTCCTCCGACTCGAATCGCATTCCTGAATCCGGTTTTTCGAGATCCGCGGAGCCAGTCGCCTCAACATCCCCGACCCCGTCCGATGAGTCGGATTCCGAAGGTGAGTCCTTCGCTTCCTCGATGGCTTCCCACCAATTGGGAAAGTCAGGTTCGCTGGTATCGTAAAACATTCGCTATTCGTTTGAACAGCTTTTATTCTACAGCCAAAAATAGATCCGCCAAGCGCCTTTTTCCCGGAAGAGGAGATTTTCCTGTCCTCCCTGCCCGCCTACTTGTCGAGGCGGAAGATGAGGACCCTGCGATCCTGCTTCAACAGGAACTCTTCCGAGTGCGCCGGAAAACGGGCCTGGGTTTCGCCGAATCCAACGGGAAGGAGGCGATCTTGCGAAACGCCGAGGCTTCCCAGAACAGAGACGATTCTCTCGGCACGGCGCTGGGAAAGGGCCTGATTCGCCGAGGCGCTCCCCTCGGAGGAGGCGTGCCCTTCGATGACATACATGAGTTTGGCGAGAGAAGGATCTTTCAATGCCGTGGCAAGTTCCGCAACCACCTGGAAGGACGCTTCATTCGCAAAATCGGCAGAGCCTTTGCGAAAGAGAATGTTGTCGCGTGCCACCTTTGATTTCGGGTCCACATCATATTTCAACTCCACAGCATCTTCCCCCGCCGCCACGGCGTGGTCCCCTGCTCCCGATGATTTCTTCGCCTTGGTCGTCTTGAGAGAAACCGTGTCCTCTTCCGCAGCGTGTTGCACCGCCTTGGGGATTCCACGAGTGCTGAAATAGAGGGAGCGGGTCTGCTTTTGCGGCGCAGCCGGTGCGGAAATCGAGCGCGTCGAAAGGCTCCGGGTATTCAGGCCGCGCGTGCTGATGCCTTTCATCTTGCCGTCGCCTGATTCGGGCTCCGTCGAACCCGCGGAACCGCGGAGTCGTTTCACGAGTTCCTCCGTCGTTTCCTGGGCAAATGCCGGGCCAAAAGTAAGGGCGGCAACAAGAAGGGTAGGCAGCAATAGCGGTTTCATGACAGTTGGTCGTTTTGAGGATGAATTCTATTCAATTTGGAAGAGGAAATCTAGTCTTTCAAAATATATCCGATTCGAGCCTGCACCACTTTCGCGGTCGAACCTGTTTCACTCACGATTTCCGTGACTCGAATGGCTTTCGGAATTCCGCGGGAGGAAAAGACCTGGTCCTTTTCATACACCGTAAAGTCCCCTGCCTTTTCCCCGTGAGCGACGTTCTTGAGATCGCTGTTGGACGCATATACCACGATGTGCTCGGCTCCACCCGGAGCGGTAGTCTCCCAGGAAACACGGAGCTTCTTGTTCTTTGGACGATTGGTTGAACGTCCGGAGGTTCCCGGGAAAAGCTCTGTGACATGCTTGTCAGAACTGAAGTGATACACGCGGATGTGTATTTCCTTCGTCGCAACAATGTCCAACTCAGCCCGGTCCCCCACCTTCAGCTTGGGCTGAATCGACAGTTTCAGTTTTCCGCCGCCATCGAGCAGGACCGATTCCGTGGCCAGAGTTTCCACAGCACCGCTTGATGTCAAGACTCCGTCTTTCGCTTTCTTGCTGTCGTATTGCTCACTCCCGAAGGCTGCCAGATACTGGTCGGAGTCGGCGATCAGATCGGCATACTTCTGCCCACCAAAGTCTTCATACCCCAGCGGGGTAAAGGGCATGAGCTCATACCCGAGGGCGTAGACAACCGCGATGTATTCGCGCAGGAGGCTCTCCCGGCGGAGAGGAAGCTCACGGCGCAACGCACTGGTGATCACGCTGAGAGCCTCACTCTGATCGCTTTCCTCGTCCAAAAGGGTGATGAGCGTATCGAAATCCATTCCAAACTCGCTCGCGAGATGGCGGGCCGTAACGGGCGCGCGAAATTCGCTGTAGAGTCCGATGATCGGTTCGGTCGATCCGGCGAGACCGCCGGTAGCCTCTGCTTCCGCCGTGACGAAACGGGTAAAGTCCTCTTTCACCGCCGCCTGAAGCTCAGAAGGCTCGGCATAGATTTTCTCCATCAGCTTGCGTTCTTCGAAATTCAGAATGCCGGCCGCCTCTACGAGGGGACGAACTTCATCGGTCATCGCATCGAGAGTCCGCTTCGATGGATCGGCCACACGAATCGCCGGCTTAACTCCCTGATCGTGGCAAGCCATGCAGGAGATACCATTCAGAATCACATTGTCCTGACGATTGTCGTCCTGCACGATTTCGATCGGTGCCCGGTCGAGGCGTTTTCCATCATTGGTGGTGAGCATGTATCCCTGCAGCCCGTTGGGCAGGTTGTAGATCATTTCCCCACCGTCATGCTCGAAGATGTGGTCCTCGTCATCGGTCAAACCTGCCCCCATCGGTCCGAGAGGAGCGAGTTTCAGCTCCTGGGAACGCTTCGGGCTGAGCGGGGTGAAATCGTAGCTCACCCAGTAAGCCCCCTGGTGGGAACCGAGTTCGTGGCGTTCAATGAGCCGGTTTGCCTCGGAAACTCCGGAGAACTGAAATCCAGCACGCATCGCACGGCCCTCCTGGAGATTCTCCATCCGGTCGACTCCCAGCGCCTCTTCCAGCATGCCGAGAACGTCATCGTCCTTACTCGTCACTTCAAAACCCAGCAACTGGTCCATGATCTCATCGTAGAGAGGCGGTTGCGCCGCAGCAAAGGTGAACCAGTCACCGCGGATATAGGCAAGTTTCGATCCGGTATAGCGCTCAATCAGTTGCTCCTTCTGCCGATCGATTCCGATAATTCCGTATGGATAGTATTCAATCACCTTGTCCCAATCTTCCGGATACCAGTTGTAGTCGCGTAGATCGATTCGATAG
Source organism: Verrucomicrobiales bacterium (assembly GCA_029213265.1). Lineage (GTDB taxonomy): Bacteria > Verrucomicrobiota > Verrucomicrobiia > Verrucomicrobiales > DEV007 > Arctic95D-9. The sequence goes on from JARGNG010000011.1 coordinate 133,147, forward strand.
ACGGTCTGAGCTTCGTCCACCGCGACAGGCCGCGTGATTTTGGCATTCATCGAGAGGCTGTTGATCAGTTTCCCGATCGCCGCACGATGCGGATCAAGATCCGATACGAGGGATTTCCCCTCGACGTCGCGTGCGTTGTGCAGATTGGTCAGGGTCAGGTAACGGTAAAAACGCCGTTCGGATTCCCCGGCCTCCCGCAAGTCTTCGTAGATGGTTTCAAGGACGTCGTTGCTACTGATCAAATCCCGCTCGACCTGCTTCGGACGACCGGCCTCGACCCACTTCCGAATGACGCCCTGCTCCTCGTCAACCAGAGGAGGCCGGAAGCTCTTTTCCCCCGGCTGCCCTTTCGATTTCGGCATCCGCCCCTCTTCGTCATGCTTCCGCAAAATACGATCCGCGACACTCTCGGCCATGAGAGTGGTTCCATCGGCAACCTTTTCCGCGAAGAACGCCGCGAGATTAACGGTTCCGTGGAGCTCCGGCTCGTAATCACCTGAATGGCAGTTGGAGCAGCGTTTTTCAAAGATCCAGAGAACCTTTTCATTGAGGCTTACTCCGTTCGGCATGGCTTCGTGATCCTGCTTGATCTCGACCTCGACATCGACAATCGGCTCGGGAGTGCTGTTCGGGGAATTCTCGCTCAGGCTGACCGGTTTGGCATCGGCGAGTTGCTCGATCCAATTCTCAATCAGTTTCTGTTCCTCTTTCGTCAAAGGCGGCCGATGAGAATCATCCCCCTCTGCACCCCGGCTTTTCGGCATCCGCTTCCGTGAATCCGCTTCGAGAACGACCCTCCGAAAAATGGGAGATTCGCCGGGATTTCCAACTACGAGAGCTTCGTCGCTGATCAACTCATCGATCGACACTTTCCCGTGTAAATACGGAAAATCGTCATTGGTGTCGGGGTGATGGCATTCCTGGCACCTGGCTTCCAACAGTTCAAGAACCTGCGGTGTCAGATCCTGAGCACGTGCGATATCCGGCAGAAAAGGTCCTGAAAGCACGGTGGCGGCGAGAGAAAAGAGAAAATAGTAATTCGATTTCATTACACGGTTCGGTAGTGGTATTCTACAGGAGAATCGTCGAAAAGGACGAGCTGATTGTGCCAAGTATGAAATATTCCTGCAATAAGGTAGTCCCGCTCTCCTCAACCTTTCCTTTCTTTCCTATACTTCTCACCATCGCATGTCTGTTTTTTTGTCAGTGCAAAAAGCCTGTTTTAAAGAACTTACAGCGGAATTTCGATCCCACTACCCTCACCTCCAAAACTCCTGTCTGGCAGTTTTTGATCGAACTGGGGCATGAGAAACCGACGCACTACACGGATTCAATCGAGGAGAAATGGATCGTCGCCGGACAGGAGATCGTCACCCGGGGAAAATCGGTTCATCCGGTAACCGGAGCCGGGGGCGCTCGAATCTCCGATTACTTCTACTGCATCGACTGTCACAATACGACACGGGAGGAAGGATCACTTGCCCGGGTTTCGGACCCGGCCGAAAAACTGAACTACGCCGTCGCAAACGGAATTCCCCTGGTGCCAGGTTCGACTTTCGCCGGGATGGTCAATCGGGAATCCTGGTACAACGGCGACTATGCCAAAAAATACCGATTCTCTCTCTCCGTTCGCGCAGCCCGGACCAGCCTCGAAAAAGCGATCGAGCTTTGCTCCACGGAGTGCTCACAGGGACGCAATCCGGAGCCGTGGGAAATGGAGGCCATGATGGCCTATTTCCACAGCCTACAATGGACAATCGGGGATCTGGACCTGACCGGTGCCGATCTTGCCGAATTGAAACGCCGCGCCCTGAACCCGGAAGAACACGATGCCATCATGGCAGAGATCAAAGAGAAATATGCTCTTGCCGCTCCTGCCACCTTTGGCGAAATGCCGGAAGATCCAAAAACGGGATATCCGATCGAGGGCCAAGCGAATGCGGCTTCGGGAAAGCTCGTGTTTGAAAAGAGCTGCCTCCACTGCCACGGAGCCGAGGGCGCTTCGGAGCACTATTTCGGCGACAAGGATTCCACGTGGAAGGAACTTGCCAGGAAATTCCCGGGCAGCTCAAAGAAGTCGATCTACGGACTCCTGCGACTCGGAACCCATCCGGAGGACGGGAAACGGCCCTACATGCCCAATTTCACGAAGGAGCGAATGAGTGAACAGCAGATCGAAGATCTGCGGGCTTACCTCGAAGAGAAAGCGAAAGGAAATCCGGAAACGCCCGAAGACTAAAGGCCCGTATCGCGGGGCTCTTCTTTCTTGGCTTTCTCTTCCTTCTTTCCGTGACCGCCTTCATCGGCATGGGACTTCCCATGGTCGTCACCTTTCTCATGGTGATCATCCTTTACTTGATGATCTCCCTTATGATCTTTGTGCTCACCCTTATGATGGCCCGCGTGGTCGTCATGATGTTCATCATGGTGACCATGGTCTGCGTGGAGGACCTTGGTTTTGTCAAAATCATGTTGCTCGCAACCGAGCAGGAAAAGAGCGGCGGCTCCCGTCCAGACAAGCATGTGGCTCAACTGTTTCATGGCTTTGTCTGTAACCGCGACGATCCGGTTTTGCAACTTCCAAGTTATCCGATACTGTCCAAATTCATGAGCCGTGACCAACAGCCCAACATTCTCTGGTATTGCACCGATCAGCAGCGATTCGATACGATCGGCGCTCTTGGCAATCCTTTCGTGAAAACCCCCACCCTTGATCAGCTCGTTGCCAGAGGCACTACCTTCACCCGGACCTATTGCCAAAGCCCCATCTGTACTCCGAGCCGCGCCAGTTTCATGTCTGGCCTGTATCCGTCGAAGGTGCACAACACCCGAAATGGTAATGATCACTATCCGGACGAAGCTCCACTGATCAGCCGACAGCTCGCGAACGCCGGCTATGACTGTGGATTGATCGGAAAATTTCACCTCCAGAGCTCCGGGAAACGGACCGAACCACGCATCAAAAATGACGGGTTTCGTTATTGGAAATTCAGTCACGCACCTCGCGATGACTGGCCCGAAGGCGAGCACGACTACGCTGACTGGGTCCGCGAACAGGGAGCCGATCTCAATGCGCTTCGCGAGTCCGAGGATCGCGTCCCCGCCGCGTTGCACCAAACCACCTGGGCGACGACCCGGGCCATCGAATTTATCTCCGAAAACCGGGGCGACCAGCCGTGGATGCTCAATTTGAACGTCTACGATCCGCATCCGCCCTTCACTCCGCCACGGGAATATGCGGAGCGATTCCATCGCGACGACATGCCGGGCCCCTCCTTTGAACCTTCTGATATCGAGGCACAGGAGGAGCTTTCCGACGCGGACTTTCAAACCAAATCGAGAAATCCTGAGGAGTTCGACGGGAAGCAGATCCAGGCGGACTACTACGCCATGATTTCGTTGATCGATGACCAGCTTGCCCGCCTTCTCGAATTCCTTGAGAAATCCGGCGAAGCCGAAAACACCGTCGTCATTTTCACCAGCGACCATGGCGAAACGCTGGGAGATCACGGACTCCTCTACAAAGGCTGCCGCTTCTACGAAGGTCTTGTCCGGGTTCCGCTGATTTTTTCCGCTCCGTCCCGGTTTCAGGAAGGCCTGCAATGCAACGGACTGACGGAACTCCTCGACTTGTCGGCCACGATTCTGGATCTGGCAGGAGCAGGCCTACCCGAGGAGCATCAGGGACACTCCCTCGTTCCCTATTTGACCGGAGAAAGAGACGCCGAAGAGCCCATCCGTGAGTTCGTTCGATGCGAATACTTCGACGCCCTCGCTGCCGAGTTTACCGGCGGCAACGGAACCTTTGCAACGATGCACCGGACCGATCGCTACAAGCTGGTCTTGTATCACAGTCTGAACAAAGGGGAACTCTTTGACCTCGAAGTGGATCCGACGGAACACCAAAACCTATGGGACAGCCCGGACCACACCGAGGTCAAGAACCGGCTGATCCTGGAGAGCTTTCACGCTCACGTCAATCTGACTACGGATGTAGGCTCGGAACGAATTGCCCCGATGTGAGCGGGAACTACTCCAGTTTCTCGACCACGATACGACTCCCCTCGTGAGCCGTGACTTTCACGGACTCCCCTTTTCCGATGAACTGACCATCGGAGACCACATCGAGCAATTGCCCATCAAACATCCCCTTCCCGGACGGAACGAGATCGGTCGTCGTTTTCCCATCCAGTCCCACGAAGGATTTCGCCCCGCCTGACTGTTCGCGTCCCGCATCGATCGCGGCACCGCTACTGATTGCCTCCTGCAGAATCAGGCGACTTCCCAACCTCGTGTTAGGAAGAAATTTTAAGCCGGCGAAAATCGCTCCCAGGGCCCCCACGAACCCGAGAGCCACGACGATCAATGACTCACGAAAAATCGCATACCAGGACTCGGAACCGGGAAGACCGGTCCACTTCCACTCGAGGTCGACACGGTCCACCATCGCCAATCCCAGAGCCACGAGCACCAGAGTCGCACCAACCGCCCCGGGCAAAATCGCCCCCGGAAAAAGGAAAACCTCCACGGCAATGAGGATTAGCCCGAGAACGAGAAGCACTGCCAACTCGTATCCGGCTAGGTTGCCGGCAAGATAATTCCCGAAAAAGAACAGGCTGAAGGCCAGAACACTGACGAGCCCCGGCAGTCCAAACCCCGGACTGTTCAATTCCATGTAGGCTCCCGCCAAACCAACGACAATCAGCAGAATCGACAGTTTCTGAACCCAGTGGGCAAAGGCCTCCAGCCCGAGCGGCTCGGCTTTGATAATTTCAGCCTTAATCGATTCCTGCGTGAGGATATTCTCAATGCTCGTCGCGACTCCCTTCGCAAGCACAGGACGCCCGCCAATTTCCTCCGTTGCGCGGATTGTGTTGAGATTGAGAACCTTTCCCGCTTCATGAATCACGACCCCGTCGATCTTCACCTCCTTGTTGCGTGTGACAAAGGCTTCCGCCACATCGGGATTGTGTCCCTTCAACTCGGCAATGTTCCGGACCGTTCCGATAATCATCTGGGTCACCTTGTCCTCCATCGCCGTGGCAAGATCCTGCCCCGTTCCACTGACGACGAGCGCCGATCCGATCGTGGCGGCCGGGCGCATGTAGATGTGATCGGTTCCCACCGCGACAATCGCGCCCGCTGATTCCGCACGCGAGTTTACGAAGGTGTAGGTGGGAAAGGAGATGTTCTGCAGGCTGTTGAGAACCAGTCCCTCGGTATACCAGGCAAACCCACCCGGGGTATCCATATCAAATACGAGAGCAGCCGCACCATCGAGCTCCGCTTTTTTGATCGTTCGATCCATGAAGTCAAAGCTGGCTTTCCCGGTGGCGAGAGTGTCCTGCCCTACTTTCACGACGACGACTTTGTCTTTGTAACTGCCCTCTTCCCGTCGTCCGAAAAGAGGCTCATTCGATCTCCCCTTGGAATCTTTACCGGCTTCGCCCTCCCCTTTTTGCTCTTTGACACCACTTCCGGAAAGTCGAGTGCGATTGGCTTGCTCTCCGAAATCACGGGGCGAAAGGCGAACGAATTTCTCCCCCAGGGACTCCGCCTTGAGCAAGTCCTCCAGCGAAGCCGCCATTCCCTTGGCCAAAACCGGTTTTCCTTCGAACGTCTGAACGGCTTCCGGCGCAGTCAAAGTGAGAACCTCCCCTTTTGCTGAAATCATTTTCTCCCCCAACTTCACCTCCTTCGATCCATCAACCATTGCCTCGACGACCTCAGGCCGGTGACCGTGCAAAATCGCGAGACTTCTCGCCCGGGCACGCAGGATGGACTGCTGTTGTTTCGCGTTCGTGGAAGCAGAGCTCTCCTTCTCGTCGTCTTCCGGTTCCTCTTCCACCATACCGGCTCCACCGATGATGCCGGAGGCTTTCATGTAAATGGAATCACCCGCCAGGGCGATCAGGGCACCCGGCCCCGTAGCGGATGGATTTACAAAGGTCACCGCAGGAATCTCCAATTCGGCCAGCTGATCGAGAATTCGATTCTGGTTCTCTATCGGAACGTCCCCACTGACATTGATCTCAAGGATCAGAGCGGAAGCGGAGTCCTCCTTCGCGCGTTCGAGCATGCGCCCGATTTCCCGGACACGGCGTCCATCCTTGAGATCCTCCGAGTCGATCACAATCACGACCGGTTTTCCCTTCCACGAATCGGAACTTGGATCCTCCGCACGAAGGCCAGAAGTATAAAAAGAGGCGACTGCAAAAGCTGCCAGGGAGATCAGGGAACGGGGGGAGTTCATACCGGTTTGGATTACGGTAGAATCCCGAAACGGGATCGTCCAAGGAAATCGGACTCCGGAAAGACCTCAGGTTGCGGGCGCTTCCTCAAGCATCTTCTGACGACGATGAAGAAGAAAGATGAAAAGAAAAATCGAGGCAGTCAAGAATACCAGGACAATACCCATGATCGTGAGCACAATCCGTAACGTCTTATTCATGTTCGAAGGAGCGACACTTACAAGGACCGCTTCACGCAAGCCCGAGCCCTTCACTTCAATCTGCTGCCCTTGCCGCTGCGAAGTAAATGCTCCAAGCGATATGGCACTCTCCTCTCCCAGACTTTTTGTAGAGGAGATCCAACTCGTTAAGTCAATCTTAATTCCGGATTCCACATCAAAAACGTGAATCGATGCGCCCGGCGGAAGTTTATTTGCGAGGTTGCGGAACTTCTCCAAATCACTTTCAGGAACGTGCAACCATACCGTGTAATTCCCGGGTGCCTCCAATACAGTCGAAAAGCCATTGGGCACTTCTCCTCTCGCAGATTCGTGAAATAGAGGCGGAATCTCCCTGTATCCATACACCCCGGCCAGAATCAGCCCGAGCATGAAAACGATCGCGGGGATCAGAAAGCAAACAATGAGCGAGCCGGGACGTTTCATCTACCTGCTACTTCTTCTTTTTATGAGTCACCGTGCCATTCAAGCTCACCTGGTCACCCCCACCGACCAGGGTAATTCCACCAACCAGGGTGCCGCCCTCCAATCGATTCTGCACTTTCAACTCCCCGCCACCAATCGGGGTCGTCAATTTCACTTCCGTATCAGAGAGTTGCACTTGAAACTGAATCGGCGCTTCCATTCCGGTGTGCCAGTATTCGCACTCGTATAGCTCAGTTGCCTGGTTCAGCATGTAGACCCATCGAAACTCCTGGCCGTCCTCACCCCACTGCCGGTTTCCCTGAACGGAAAAGCCTCCCTCATCATTTATCGCTGCTTTCCATTCCTCACGAATCGGGATTTCCTCCCCGTCCGCATTGGTGAGGCTGCCCTCTCCGACCCATTCACCCGTGACCGCTTTAAAAAAGGGATGATCTACTATATTTCCAGCGAAAGACAAAGAACCGATGAGAAGAAAAATCACCGAAACTGATAAGAATTTCATACAACAATGTTTTCAGATTGCTACCTGACAAACAAGTCAATTCGACTCAAATGTGGAGCGAATGCGATCCAGGAACCTCGCTACCGCATCATCGAGCGGACCGGCAAGACGGGCTCCGGCAGCCAGGGTATGACCGCCCCCTCCGAAGTGGGCGCAGATTTCCCCGACGCTATAGTGGGGATCTTTCGATCGCGAGCTCACCCGGATTCTGCCTCCGGGCAGTTCTTCAAAAAACACTGCGATGATCACCGAGTCGATCGCGCGAATCACATCGATCACTCCCTCCGTATCGCCAAGCCCGAGAGAGAGCTCTTCCGTCACGCTCAAGGGCAACTGGACCGATGCGCATTTGCCATCGAAATCGAAGCGGAGATCCTGCAATAGAATTCGAAGAGCTTCCACCCGGCGACGGGGATAGTTCTCGTAGAGCATCTGGTTGACTCGCCCCGCGCTGACGCCGGCCCGCAACAGCTCGCCACCGATTCGCATGGTCTCGGAGGTCGTCGAGGGATAACGAAAACTACCCGTGTCCGTCGAGATCGCAGCATATAACAACTCGGCGATCCCGGGATCCAGCTCCCAGCCTCCCGCTTCCGCCAGTTGAAACAGGATTTGCCCGGTCGCGGGAGCCTTGCTGTCGACACAATTCAGATCCGCAAATTCCGTGTTACTGACATGGTGATCGATGTTGATGAGAAAAGCTTTCTCCGGAACACAGTCCCAGACCGCTTTCCCAATCCGGTCACGCCCGGCCGCGTCGACGGAAAAAACGAGATCGGCGTCGATCATCTCACCGGGAGAAAGAATGGTTTCGGTTTTCGGGAGAAACGCGAGAGACTCCGGGACCGGATCCTGATTCATGACCTCGACATCCTTCCCCAGTTTTTTCAGCATCAACCCCAATGCGAGCGAAGATCCAATCGCGTCGCCGTCCGGTCGATCATGACTGATCACCAGGATCCGGGAAGCCGCATCGATTCGGGAGAGAATGTCGGGAAATATCGAACTCACGGAATTCAACAGGGTTGGATGGTCGGCTTGACAGCGTTACCTTTCGCCGGAGCAAAATCACTTGGCTTTCTCTTCCGGCAAATCGACCTCCCCGATTTCGTCGAGGATATTGAGAATGCGAACGCCACGTTCGATCGAATCGTCGGAGACAAAAGATAGCTGAGGAGTATTTCGGAGAACGACCCGTTTCATGACCACGTTCTGGATAAAGCCGCGCTTCTTGTTCAGCTTAGCGAGCACTTCCTGAACCTGAGCAGGAGAACCGATCACCCCGATGAACACATCGGCGCTCCTGAGATCAACCGCCGTGGATACATCGTGAATCGTCACAAGTAGATCGGGAAACTCGAAATTCTTCTCGATGCAGGAACTGATTTCCCGCTTGAGAAGTTCATTCACTCTGGCAATTCTTTGGCTCATGTTAAAAGAACTCCGGGTTCCCGAAGCGGGTAAAAAACGGCGAACGGTGTCAGCGTCGCGATTGAATTCGGTTGGCTGAAAGCCTACCACCTCGCGGTCGGAAACGCGAGCGACTTACGCTAGAGCGTCTGGTCCATTTTCTCCAACTCGTAACACTCAATGATATCCCCTTTTTGGTAATCATTGAATTTTCCGAGCTTGATACCGCACTCCAGGCCGTTCTTCACTTCCTTCACGTCGTCCTTAAAACGTCGAAGAGTGGAAAAACCGCCATCGTAAATCGGAACCTTGTCACGCAGAACGCGGGCACGGGCTTTGCGGGCGACCCGACCGTTCGTCACGATACAACCGCCAACCCGACCGGAGGAAAGTTTGAAGACCTCACGAACTTCCGCATGGCCAATCACGTTTTCACGGGTCTCCGGGTCGAGAAGACCCAGCATCGCTTCTTTGACCTGATCAATCAGCTCATAGATGATGGAGAAAAGTTTCACCTGAACGCCTTCACGTTTCACAATCGGCTGCGCCTTGGCTTCCACCTTGGTATTGAAACCAATCACGATGGCATCGGATGCACTGGCGAGAAGAATGTCGGCTTCGGTAACGGGACCGGCACCCTGACGGAGGATTTCGATCTCCACCTTGTCAGAATCGATCTCGGTGAGCGACTTCTCAATCGCCTGCAAAGAACCCTGCACGTCCGTTTTGATGATCAGCTTCAGCTTCGTGCTGTTTCCTGACTCGATATTTGCGAACAGAGTCTCGAGAGCTGACTTCTGCGGCGGAGCCAGCTTGTTCTGCCGCTTCTGATCCATCCGCTCTTCGCCCAGCTTTTTGGCCTTGCGCTCGGACTCCATCTCGATCAGTTCTTCTCCGACATCGGGAACACCGGACAAGCCAACTACCTCGATCGGAGTGGCAGGGCCGGCTTCCTGGACACGTTCATTCTTGTCATTAATGAGTGCCTTGACCTTTCCATACTGATTTCCACAGATGAAAGCGTCTCCGACATTGAGTGTTCCACTCTGGACAACCAGTGTCGCAGTAGGCCCTTTGCCGGGCTCGGTTCGAGCTTCGATGACCGTTCCGCGAGCGGAACCTTCCGGATTCGACTTCAGTTCGAGGAGCTCGGACTGAAGGTGGATCGCTTCAAAAAGATCATCCAATCCGGTTCCCTCCGTAGCAGAAACCTCGATACAAAGCGTTTCCCCACCCCAGTCTTCCGGTGCGAGACCGTGCTCCTGGAGCTGCCCCTTCACCTTATTCACGTCAGCGCGGGCCAAATCCACTTTGTTGATCGCAACGATGATGCTGACATCGGCGGCGCGACAGTGATCGATCGCCTCAAATGTGGTCGGCATCAAGCCATCATCCGCAGCCACTACGAGAACGACAATGTCGGTAACCATTGCTCCGCGAGCCCGCATTTCAGAGAAAGCGGCGTGACCGGGAGTATCAAGAAAAGTAACGGTCTGATCGTTTCGGGTAATCTGGTAGGCTCCCACATGCTGGGTGATTCCTCCGGCTTCCCCTGATACAACACGTGATCCGCGATACGCATCGAGCAGAGACGTCTTTCCATGGTCGACGTGCCCCATGAAAGTAACAACGGGTGGACGAATCGCGAGTTTCTCCTCCTCGACCTCTTCGATATCCTCTTCTTCGGGGACTTCGATCACCTCTTCCACTTTGTGGACACCGCCACCCTTTTCACGAGTCTCTTTCTCAAAAACAAAGCCGTGCTTTTCACAGATCCGGGCAGCCACATCCGGTTCAATGGACTGATTCAGATTCGCGAACACATCCATTTCCATCAGGTCCTGAATGAGCTTAAAGGGCTTCAACTCCATCATAGTGGCCAATTCCTTGACAATGATGGGAGGTTTGATGTGAATGATTTTCCGGTCTCCGACCTCTTCGACGGAAGGACCTTCTTCTTCTTCCTCTTCCTGCTCCTCGTCAGCAACAGGCGGCTCTTCTACGGGTGCCGCCTTAGGAATGGTGCTGGGAATGACCTTTGGAGCATCCCCCTCTTTGCCGAGGTGTCCGTAGACAGACCCCTGTGCCAATTCAGATCCTCCTTTGCCTTTGCGGGCACTCTTCTTCTCTTCATCTTCGAAAAGGTTGAGCGCCTCCGCTTTCTGTTTGTCCAGAGACTTTGGCTCGGAATCATCGGATTCCAGGTTCTCGGGGTCATTGGGGGTCTTTCGAGGCATAAGAGGGAGGGCGTAGGCCCGAGTCAGGTAAAATCAGTGAGGAGTTATTCTGTAACGAGTATAAGTCTTGTCAAATTGAGAAGTAAGGAGAAGCGGCGGCCGAATATCAGCCTTCTTCACTCTTCTCTTCGGTTTCAGCATCAGCTTCCGGAGCGTCTTCTTCGACAGGGAGCTCCTCTTCTGCAGTTGCTTCGACCTCGGAAGGTGTGTCCTCTTCGGTAGCGCCCTCCTTTGGAGACACTGCTTCGGCGGGCACTTCCTCCGAAGCGGCAGCTTCTGCAGCCTCGTCCTGTTCTTCGTCTCCGCTGCCAACAGCGGCCTGCGCTTTCGCCAGGATACCCTTGGCTTCTTCAATATCGATTTCCAGAATTCCGGCTATGTCGACTTCGTCGACACCATGGGCCAGCATTTCGATACTGTTCAATCCCCCTCGAACGAGCGCTTCGGCTGTTTCCATCTCGATACCGGCCTGATCGGAAATCACTCCGGCAGCCTGGGAAACCTGAGCCTCAAACGCTTCGTGAGCGGACTCGTCTTTCTTGACCTGAACATCCCACCCGACAAGGCGGGCGGTAAGACGGGCGTTCTGCCCGCGACGGCCGATCGCCTTGGAAAGCTCCTCCTCGTCGACGCGGACAGTCACGGACTTCGCCTCTTCGTCGAGAGTGATGGATTTGATCTCCGCCGGCTTCAAAGCCTCGGATACGAAAGCTTTCATGTCATCACTCCAGCGAATGATGTCGACTTTCTCATTGTTCAATTCCCGGACAATATTTTTGACCCGGGCGCCACGCAAACCGACACAGGCTCCGACAGGATCGACCTTTTCGTCGGCACTGAAGACAGCCACTTTCGTGCGATAGCCTGCTTCGCGGGCGAGGGAACGGATTTCGACGGTGCGGTCGGCGATTTCGCTCACCTCGGATTCAAAGAGGCGGCGGACAAAATTGGGATGACTACGCGACAGGATGATCTCCGGCCCGCGGGAGCCGTTTTCCACGGCAACGACATAGGCACGGATGCGGTCTCCCACATTGTAGTCCTCTGTCGAAACACGCTCGCGCTGGTGCATCACGCCCTCGAATTTCCCGAGGTCGATAAACACGTCACCGCGCTCAAAACGGCGAACGGTTCCGCTGACGATATCCCCGGCGCGATCTTTAAACTCCTCATAGATCATCTCCTTCTCCGCCTGGCGGAGACGCTGCATCATGGTCTGCTTCGCTGTCTGAGCAGCGATACGACCAAAGTTGGCAGGAGTGATATCGACTTCAATTTCGTCTTCCACATTCATCTCCGGATTCATCCGGCGAGCTGTGAAGATGTCGATTTCGTCGTAGGGGTTTTCTACGCGGTCTCTTACTACGAGAGTGGCAAAGGCTTTGATATCACCTTTGTCAGGATCAATGTGGATTCGCATCTCACGAGCCGGCCCGATGCTCTTGCGCGATGCAGAAAGCAATGCCGTCTCCAACGCTTCCACCATCGTGTCGCGTTTGATACCCTTCTCCTTCTCGTAGTATTCGAAAAGTGCTAACAGTTCGTTTGTCATAGTTTCCAACTGGCCTTCGATAATGAGACAAAAAAAAGCGGGACAAGCCCACTTACATTCTTACGGTGCATCTGCACCACATCCCAAGATTGCAGGAATCGCGAACATAGGGCCATGCCCTTCGTATGGCAAGACCGAAATCAAGCTATGAATCGAGACTCCCTCAAGGCCATCACCTTTGACGCGGCAGGCACCCTCATCCAGCTCGCCGAACCGGTTGGCGTTTCCTACGCCGGGGTGGCAAAACGACACGGAATTCATTCGGATCCCGAGTCCCTGAATGCTGCTTTTGGCACGGTCTGGAAACGAACACCCCCACCCTTTTCCCCTGATTCCCCGGTTTCCGACCCGCATGAAAAAAGCTGGTGGAGCCGTATCGTGCGAGAAGTGTTTGAGGAAACCGGAGCGGCCCTGCCATCGGAGGAGGCGTATGAGATCTTTTTCGAGGAGCTGTATCTCCACTTCGAACTACCCAGCACCTGGATCGCCGTGCCTGACGCCAAAAAGGTCGTTTCGATGGCGGGCAAACGCTATCGGTGCGCCCTGCTCTCCAACTTCGACGGAAGACTCCGCGCCATTCTTGAAGCCCTCGGAATGATGTCCTCTTTCGAAAAGCACTTTCTCTCCTGCGAAATTGGGGCCTCCAAACCCGATCTGAAAATCTTTCAGACAGCTGCTGCGGAATTGGGTTTGTCTCCCCAATCCATCCTCCATGTCGGAGATGATCCCGAATGCGACGGGGCGGGAGCGCACGAAGCAGGATTCCAGCATTTCCGGGTCGGAAAAACAGGACGCCCCATTCGTGAATTAATCGATGAACTTTCACTTGCGTAGCGAAATCTCCCGACTACATTGCGCGCCCAAACCCGGCTAAACCCCGGGCTGACGCTCAGCTAATGGCGTCTTTGTGGACGGGTAGCTCAGTTGGTAGAGCAGTTGGCTTTTAACCAATTGGTCCTGGGTTCGAAT
>JARGNG010000153.1 GCA_029213265.1 Verrucomicrobiales bacterium
GTCTCCGGTTCGCTGGAGGAAAACGGCTACGCGGTCGACTCGACGGCCGAAGGGGATGAAGGTCTCTGGATGGCGGAATCCTATGACTACGACGTCGCCGTTTTAGACATCATGCTGCCGGGGATGGATGGCATCACCTTGCTGAAAAAGCTCCGCGAAGGGGGAAAAGACACTCCCGTTCTTTTCCTGACCGCAAAAGACCAAGTCTCGGATCGAGTTACCGGACTCAATGCCGGCGCCGACGACTATCTCGTGAAACCCTTTGCGATCGAGGAAATGATCGCACGCGTCCACGCTCTGTGCCGCCGTCGCTACGGCGACGCCGAATCCGTGATCCGTTGTGCGGATCTCGAAATCGACACGCTTTCCAAAACGGTGAAACGGCTCGGCAAATCGATCGAAATTCCGTCGCGCTACTACGCGATTCTCGAATACCTGATGCGCAACCGGCGCAAGGTCGTCTCGCGAACTGACATCGAGACCCACGTCTACGATGAATATATCTCCCCGATGAGCAATGTGATCGACGTCGCCATTCACACTCTGCGACGACTGATTCAGGTCGATGAACATTCCAAACCTTTGATTCACACGAAGCGCGGACAGGGTTACATTCTTGAAGAACGCGACTAGCACCGATTGCATCCAGTCGCGCCACGTCCGGGAATGAAATCGATCCGCCGCCATCTTGTTGTCTGGCTTCTGCTGTGGCTTTCGATTCTTTGTGTCATCGCCGTGGTTGCCTTTGTCCTTGTGGCCCGGAAGTCTCTCATCGCTGATTTCGATCGCAGTCTCAGTCCCGAGTTGGCCAATGCCCGGCTTCTTCTGCGTCCGGGCCCACTGGGGTTTAACAATCCGGAAAACCGGGGCGTGACGATTTTCATACAGGCCTGGGACAGCGACACGAAGAACACTCTCCACAAATCTGAAAATCTGGGCAGGCGTTCCCTTCCCTATAAAATGGTCCGCCCGAGAATGACGGCGAATCTGGACGCGATACTCCAAGACGGAGAACCCGTTCGAATCGCGGCCACGGGCATCAATACCTTTGCTTCGAAGGAGAACGAAAAGCTGGGAAACCCCATCATCGTTGCCGTGGCAAAAAACCGATCCGGGCTCGATGCCCGAATCACCCGCCTGACGATTCTTGCGTCCCTGATCGGCGGAATCGGAACCATTGCTGCCGCAGGAATTGCCTGGCTGGTTCTCGAACGCGGGATCCGACCGCTCGACAGACTCGGAAATCGCGTCGATAAAATCGATCCAAATTCGCTGGAAACGAGGCTCGAAATCGAAGGACTCGCTGACGAACTGGAACCATTCGCAACGCGCATCAATGTCCTCCTCGACCGTCTCGAGCAGGGCTTCGAGCGGGAGCGGAGATTCAGCGCCGACCTTTCCCACGAACTCCGCACCCCTATCGCAGAGATCCGTTCGACGGCGGAATTTGCAACCCTCTACCCCGATCGAGCCGACCCGGAAGACTACCAGTCCATTCTTCAGACCACCGAAAGATTGCAACGCATTGTCGAAGCGCAGTTGGCTCTCGCGCGTATAGAATCGGATCAGCTCTTTGAGGAGAGGGAATCCGTCAATTTGGTTTCCACAGTGAAGCATCTGATGGAAGCTCATTCCCCCGCTTTTGAATGGAGAGGTTTGAAGATCCGTGACCGTCTTCCCGACAAACGGATTGTTGATACCAATCGCGAAGGCTTGAGCACGATCCTGAGCAACCTCTTTTCCAATGCGGCTGACTACGCCCCAAAAGATTCCACGATTACCCTTTCCGTCGCGGAAGAAGGCCCCTGGATTACATTTTCCAATTCGGCACCGAATCTTACGCAGGAAGATGTCCCCCACCTCTTTGAACGGCTCTGGCGAAAAGATGCTTCAAGAACAGACGGAAGCCACTCTGGCCTCGGTCTCTCCCTTGCCCGGTCCTGTGCCGAAAAACTGGGGCTTCGTCTTGAGGCAACGCTTTCAGGCGGCGAACTGACTTTCTCGCTATTCGAAATTCGCTAATGATCCGCTCATCTTCTTCCGGTATACTGTAGATGGTTTGAAATCTTCCATTTTTCGCGCGCTCTTTCTGGCAGCCCTGCTTCTTCCGATTAACGGAACGGGACAGGGGCCTGACAGCGTGTTCGAAGAGTATGACCTCGACGGTGACGAAGTCATTGATCGCATTGAATTCGGGATGAGTGCCGTGGCCCAGAAAGCGAGGGAGGACGGCCGGGAAGAAATCATTGGAAAACGTTTCAATCGTCTCGACCTCAACAAGGACAATGCCGTGAGCCGGGAAGAATTTCACACCGTGGTTCCCACCGATGAGCCGGAGGAGACCGACGAAATTTTTACGAAAGCGGACCGGAACGAGGACGGCAAGCTGAACCAGTTGGAGTATTTCCAGGCATCCGGCGCGATAGGAAAACTGAGCGACTCCGGAGTGGAGTTTCGATCTGCGGATGGAGATCGAGACGGATTCGTCAGTCAGACTGAGTGGGCGAGCGTGCGCAGAGAGGGAAACGATCCGGATGAAATGATCGACGGAATTCCCGGGAGAGTGCGGGAAACCTTTCGCAGAGCAGACAAAGACCGCGACAGGAAACTCTCCAGTTCCGAATTCGGAAGAACTGAATTCGGGAAGCGTCTTCGCGAACGGGGAGGCCGGGACATCGTCGAAGTTTTCTTCGCCCGCCTCAACACCAACGGGGATGATTTTCTAACCCTTGAGGAATTCAGCGCTGCAGCCGGCCCTCCACGTCCCGGGATGAGAAAAGGAAAGAAAGGGCGTTAGAAGAACAGCGCCTGAGCGATCGTAAAATAGATGATCGAGCCGCTCACATCGACGATGGTCGTGATCGCGGGAGAAGCAACCACCGCCGGGTCCAGTCGGAGGATTCTAGCGAGAATCGGAAGCGAGGCACCGCAAACTGTAGAGGAGAAAATCTGGATCATTAAGGCAACCGCGACAACGAATCCGACTTTGGACATGGAGACCCCATCTTCTGCAAATCCCCCGGGCATAAGGAAATTGATCTGCAAGGCGACACACAACCCGAGAAGAATCCCCAGCAATATACCGATCCTCGACTCTTTCCAGATCACCCGCCCGAATTCGCGGGTGTCCAACTCCCCGAGAGACATCGCCCGAATCACCATGGTAGCGGATTGAGCTCCGGTATTTCCGCCAGCGGCCACCACCATCGGAAAGTATAGCGCCAGGATATAGTATTTTGTCAGGACTTCTTCGTAGCTGTGAAGTACAAACCCGGAAGTCAGGGCGAGAAAAGCGAGCACGAGAACCCAGCCAAAGCGGCGCTTAAAATGCGAAAAGACCGTGGTCTGGAGGTAGGCATAATCTCCACGGTCTCCGCCAATACCGGAAATCTTCTCCATGTCCTCCGTGGACTCCTCCTCCAGAATCTCGAGAGCATCATCATGAGTGATGACACCGAGGAGGCGTCCTTCCTCATCCACGACCGGAAGCGCCATCATGTCATAACGGGCAATCATCTGCGCCGCTTCCTCCTGATCCTCCATCGCGTTGATCGAGATCTGATCGTCATCCATCAACTCCTTGATCGGAGTGTCCCAGGTGCTGAAGGCGAGATCACGAAGGCGGACCTTTCCGAGAATCCGCCTGTTCTCGTCGACCACATAAATCCGGCTGAGGATTTCCGCTTCTTCGCGAGCGGCTTTCAACTCATCCAGCGC
>JARGNG010000154.1 GCA_029213265.1 Verrucomicrobiales bacterium
GCGCTGTTGGGTTTCGAGATGGACATCGTGAATGAACTACGGAGGAAAGGGGACTTCGGGACGCAGCGGAGGGGATAGGAAGTAATTTAGATTGCTAAAATATCCATAGTCCTTAAGCTTTTAAAAGTGAAATGCAGAACCCATAGCTTGGTCGCAACCGCTTCGATTTCGGTTTTGGCGGCATTTGTCTGTTTGCTGAAAACATCGTCGCAGGCGGGTGATTTTGCGAGTGCGCTTTCGGCTTATGATCTGTATTTCCGCAGTCAAAATGCGCCGGTAGTGGGTATGGTGGGTTTCTACGGACAACCCGATCCGCCGCAATGGATGGTACTTTCTCCGCCTCCCGGTGGGAACGGGAAGTTTCGGGAAACGGTCGTGAGCCGGGGAAAACTGGCGGCGGAAAGAACCTTTCGGAAGCTGCCGGGGCAGGACCTGCCGAACATCCCTATTGAGCGAAAGCGTGTTCATATCGATTCCGGAGAAGCCTTCTCGATTGCCGAGGAAGTCGCGAAACAAAAAAAAATCAGCTTTGAGAGCGCTCACTTTCAGCTTCGCTGTCGCGATGAAAATACGGAGCCGGTCTGGGTCCTGAATTTGATCAACAAGTTCCAGGTGGGCGTGGCGACAATCTACCTCTCCGCAGAAACCGGAACGGTTCTGCGCAGCCACTTTCCCGAAGTGCCCGTGGAAAAGTATTCCTCGCCAAGTGACCGGAAGACCGGGTGACCGGAAGAAAAACGGAACCGGTTGGATCGGATCAGACAAAAGGTCCTGTGATCGCGAAGGTAATTCCCGGATTCTGGATGTTCACAAAGAGCATGGAGCCGTCCGGACTCATGCAGACACCGGTGAGTTCGCCTTTGCTGAGTCGATTTTTTGCGAGGGTGAACATTTCGCCTTCGCCCGTAACGCCGCGGACATGATTGTCGCCCGAGGTATCTTCGCAGATGTAAAGATGTCCTGATGGGGCAATCGTAATGTTGTCTGCGTTCTTGAGCAGAGCGGTGTCGTTGGGCTCCAGGTACAGTTCCAGTTCTCCCGGTGTTTCCGCTTCCCGCTCGGTGCCTTCGTGCTCACCTGGAAAGTAACGGAAAATTTGGCCGAGATGGTCCCGGCCTCCATCGGTGCAGGCAAAATAGATGGAATCTTCGCCCACGTGTTCGGCGCTTCCGAACCACATGCCTTCTCCTCTGGAGAACATGGCGGCGCCTTTATTCAGTGCCTGTATGCGGAGATCATCTTTCGGGGACTCCACATCCTCCAGGTCAATCCACTCGACCGCGACCCGTTCATGGATCGGGAAAGTCACCTTGCCACCCGGCCAGTTGCGAGTGTCGTGTTTTCCTTTGCCGGTGATTTTCAGGGCCTGCAGTTTTCCGCCCATTTCCAACTTTCCTTTTTCTTTGGGGAGGAATCGATAGAGCACTCCGTCATTGCGGTCTTCCGTCAGGTAGACGACTCCCGTTCGCGGATCGACTGCGATCGCCTCATGGCGAAAGCGTCCCATCGCCTTGAGCGCAACGGGTTTTACGAGGCCCTGTTTTGCGGTGGCGGGAACTTCGA
Source organism: Verrucomicrobiales bacterium (assembly GCA_029213265.1). Classification (GTDB taxonomy): domain Bacteria; phylum Verrucomicrobiota; class Verrucomicrobiia; order Verrucomicrobiales; family DEV007; genus Arctic95D-9. The sequence continues at coordinate 1,564 of JARGNG010000154.1, forward strand.
AGCAGTAGCCGTGTATGTCGCCCCACTGCGTCGTGAGATCGGCGGGTTCCTCGCAGGTGACCCAGGATCCCCAGGGGGTTGGTCCGCCCGCGCAATTTCGATCCGTACCGACGAGACTTAAATACTCATCGAGAAGCTTTCCGGTTTTCGCATCGAGAATCAGGGTCGTGGTTCCGCCGACAAATGGTTGCGCTCCGTGCCTTCCGCCGTCGTAAATCAGGGAGGGGTCAAAACCTTCCGGAAGCTTTGTATTGTCTTCGAAAGGGCCCGTCTTGAACCCTGAATGTCCGATTTCGTGATTTCGAATCAGCGCGATTTTGTCGTCTCCCAGGTCAAACGCGGCCATCCCATCCGGTTTTCCGGGAACTTTGAAGCCGTCGCCCATGCGATCTCCCGTTTTCGAGAGGATGCGGTAGCGGAAGCCTTCGGGGAGATCCAGCAGCTTGTAGGGATCAGGAACGAGTTCGCCATAGGAAAATCCGGAGTCCTCTTTCGCTTTCTTCCCCGGCTTGTCTTTCGAAAATCCGGTTTGGTTGAGAAAACAGTTCAATCCGTAGAAGCCGGAGGTGACTGCTGCGGACTGCGAGAGAAAGTGGCGACGGGTTTTCATAACGGTGGAAGAAGATACCAATGCTTGCACAAACCGTCTCCACAATTTCTCTGCCTTGATCGCGGAGAAAAGAAACGGAGTTAATGCGGAGATCTGCACTCCCTTTCGCTTGCAAGAGCGGACGGAATTTGTCACCGTTCCAGCCCGAATATTATGAAACTTGAAACTCTCTGTCTCCACGGTGGCCACACTCCTGATGCAACTACTCATTCCCGCGCGGTTCCTGTCTACCGAACCAGCTCCTTTGTCTTCGATTCGACGGAGCATGCCGCCAATCTCTTTGCCCTGAAAGAGCTCGGTAACATCTACACCCGGCTCATGAACCCGACCACTGATGTGCTTGAAAAGCGGGTCGCGCTCCTCGAGGGAGGTCCGGAAATGGGCGGTCTCGGTGTCGCTTCGGGCACGGCCGGTGTGTTTTACTCCATCATCAACCTGGCCCAGGCCGGCGACAATATCGTTTCGGCCCGCAATCTCTACGGTGGAACCTACACGCAGTTCAACGACATCCTTCCAGCGCTCGGCATCACCGTGAAGTTCGTTGATTCACAGGATCCGAACGCCTTTGCTGAGGCCATCGATGACAATACCCGCGCCCTCTTCTGCGAAACGGTTTCGAATCCCGCTCTTGAGGTGACGGATCTCGACGCGGTGGCAAAAATTGCTCACGACAACGGCTTGCCCCTGATCGTCGATTCCACGTTCTCAACTCCCTATCTGACGCGCCCGTTCGAGCACGGTGCCGATGTGATCGTTCACTCGCTGACCAAGTGGATGGGCGGTCATGGAACGGGAATCGGAGGCGTCGTTGTCGATTCCGGGAAGTTTAACTGGGCCGGGGGAAAGCATCCGCTCTTTGACCAGCCCGATAATTCCTATCACGGTCTTCGCTGGGGCCACGACCTTCCTGAGCCGCTCGCTCCGCTCGCGTATATCCTCCGGATGCGCACCGGACCGCTCCGGAACCTGGGGGCGTGCATCGCACCGGACAATTCCTGGCAATTGCTGCAGGGAATTGAGACACTGCCGCTTCGCATGGAGCGCCATTGTGAAAACTCCCTTGCAGTGGCCCGTCATTTGCAGGCCCACGAAAAAGTGGAGTGGGTTCGCTTTCCCGGGCTGGAGACCGACTCAGAGTACGAAAAAAGTCAGAAATATCTCCAGGGAAAAGGAGGCTCCATGGTCGTTTTCGGAATCCGAGGAGGAGCCGATGCGGGGCAGAAATTTATCGAAGGCCTCGATCTCTTTTCTCACCTTGCAAATGTAGGCGACGCGAAGTCCCTGGCGATTCACCCGGCGACGACGACGCACTCTCAACTCAGCGAAGAGCAACAGGCCGATGGCGGGATCACTCCCGAACTGGTTCGCCTCTCGGTTGGAATTGAGAACATCGACGACATTCTCGCCGATCTCGATCAGGCCCTGGAAGGAGCCTGAGGGAAATTTTAGAAGGCAGTTGTCAGAAGTCCGTCATCCGACGCTTCTGCCTTCTGCCTTCTG
>JARGNG010000155.1 GCA_029213265.1 Verrucomicrobiales bacterium
TTGAAGATTCTGCTGACTTCGATCGCGGTGATCGATGACCTAGCCGCCATCATCATTATTGCGGTTTTCTACACGAACCAGCTCTCGATGATGTCACTGGTTTCGGCGGCAGTCATTCTGGGCCTGCTTTTTGCGATAAATCGGTTTGGGGTTCGTTCAATGGCTCCTTACATTCTCCTCGGGATTGCCCTGTGGATTGCGGTTCTGAAGTCAGGGGTTCACGCCACTCTCGCCGGCGTGGCACTGGCTGCCTTTATCCCGACCGGAAAGGGTGCCGGGGACAAGGAGGGGCTCACTTACAAGCTGGAGCAGGGGCTGCATTCCTGGGTCGTCTTCCTGATTCTTCCGGTGTTTGCATTTGCAAATGCGGGTGTCCCCATTCTCGAGTTGTCGATGGCTGATCTCATGAAGCCGGTGCCGCTAGGGATCATGTTAGGCCTCTTTGTAGGGAAGCAGATTGGTGTCTTCGGAGCTGCTTTCCTCGCGGTGAGATCTGGACTGGCGCAGTTGCCTGCCGGCGTGAAGTGGTCGCAGGTGTATGGGCTATCAGCACTTTGTGGAATTGGTTTCACGATGAGTCTCTTTATCGGATCTCTCGCCTTTGAGGGGTCAGGAGGTCCTGATTATGCAATCGACGATCGCCTCGGAATTCTGGCCGGATCTGTTCTCTCTGCCATTCTCGGTGTCTTCATTCTTCGGTCGGTTTGCAAGCCGGGCACGAGAAAAGACGAGCCTGCCCTCGATGGAGGTCTGCTCGGACCGCATGATGAGGAGCGATCGTGAAGGGTGTTTCCTGGATCGTATACTGAAAGAAAACTGCACCCACCGGGCTCATGGATCTGCTTGTTCAAAACCTGATTTCTCCCGTTGTGCTCGCCTTTCTTCTCGGGATGGCGGCTCGATGGTGCAAAAGTGATCTGGAGATCCCCGATGCGATTTATCAAGGTTTATCGATTTACCTTCTTTTTGCGATAGGTCTGAAGGGTGGCGTTGCGCTCTCGCAAACGCCGATGACGCAACTGATTGCGCCGCTGGGAGTGACCCTTGCGCTGGGAATCATTACCCCGGTTTCCGCCTTCTACATTCTTCGCTCTCTCGGGAAACTGTCAAAAATTGATGCGGCTGCAACAGCGGCACACTACGGGTCAGTGTCTGCGGTGACTTTCCTTGCGGCGATTGAGGCCGCGAAGGTAGCTAATATTCCTACCGACGGGTTCCTTCCCGCGCTCGTTGCGGTACTGGAAGTGCCGGGAATCATCATTGGACTTATGTTTGCCCAGCAGCAAAGGGCGGGTGGCCTGAAGGAAGCGCTTCACGAGGTTGTTGCCGGCAAAAGTATCTTTCTTCTAATTGGTGGAATGGTGATCGGTGCGCTTTGCGGTGCTGACAAGATTCAAGCGGTCGCCCCTCTATTTATCGATCCGTTCAAAGGGGTGCTCTGCCTCTTTCTCCTGGAGTTGGGAATGGTCGCGGCCCGGCGGATCAGCGACATTCGCAGCGCTGGCTGGAGACTCGTGATGGTAGGTTGCCTGCTCCCTCTGGTTCACGGATTACTCGGAACATTTGTCGGAACCCTTGCCGGAATGACGGAGGGTGGAGCGGCTGTTCTGGGTGCGATGACAGGGAGCGCTTCCTACATTGCAGCGCCGGCTGCGGTGCGGATTGCGCTGCCCAAAGCGAGCCCGGGAATCTACCTGACGATGGCTCTGGGGATCACATTTCCTTTCAATTTGGCAATTGGGATACCTTTGCTGCTCGCCTTCGCGAAATTTTGCGGGAAGTTCTTTGGATGAAAGTCGTCCCACTTACGAAAATTACCATTATCACGGAGAACCTCCTTCGAGATAGAATCGTTGCGCTCATCCGCAAGCATGGCGCGACCGGCTATACCGCAACCAAGGTGGAAGGAGAGGGCTCCCGAGGCGTTCGCGCAAGTGACTGGGAAGGGCGCAATGATCGCATTGAGACACTTGTCTCGGCAGAGGTGGCCGAAGCGATTATCGAGGACCTGAATGACAATTACTTCGAAGACTTTGCTGTGATTGCGTGGCTCTCGGAAGTGAATGTGCTGCGCGGCACGAAGTTCATTTCGTAACCTTTCCCGGAGTGCACGGTTGAAAACCGGCTGTGGCTCCGTTTTACCTGCGCTATAGTTTGCCGTGCCCAGCGACGCAAAACCGGATCTTCAGAAAAAACTTCGGGATGTTCCTCACAAGCCCGGCGTTTATCTGCATAAAGATCGCTTTGGGACGGTGATCTACGTCGGGAAAGCCCGCGATCTGAGAAAACGCCTCGCTTCCTACTTCACTCCCTCCCGCCAGCGAATGGCGGAGCACAAGACGCGTGCCCTGATTCAGAGTATTTGGGACTTTGACATCCATGAGGTTCGAAATGAGCCCGAAGCACTTCTGCTTGAGGGAAAGCTGATCAAGGAATACCGACCGAAGTACAATGTCGCGTTCCGGGATGACAAGCGATTCCTCCTCGTGAAAGTGCATCCGGAAGAGCCCTGGCCGCGCTTTCAGCTTACCCGCCTGAAGAAGGAGGATGGAGCCCGCTATTTTGGGCCCTTTGCTCATTCGGGAGCGCTGCGCCGAACCATTGCCTGGATGAACAAGGAGTTCGGATTGCGCAGCTGTCGTCCGATGAAACCAGGGGAAAAGGAGTATCAGCATTGTCATGACGACGTCATCAAAAATTGCACGGCTCCCTGTATCGATCGAATCAATCGAGAGGATTACATGGTGCGGGTGGATCAGGCTTGCGAATTTCTCGAAGGGCATTCAAAGGACCTCGTTCGTTCGATTGAGGAGGAGATGGAAAAAGCGGCCGCGGATCTGGATTTCGAGCGCGCTGCGGAGTTGAGGGATATGATCGACAACCTTCAGAAGACACTCCGTCCGACACGCCAGTTTCGCAGACGCGGGGTGCCCGGAAAAGCTATCAAGCCGGAGGAGGATGTGAAGGAACTGCAGGAGTATCTCCAGATGGAGCGGGAGCCAACGGTGATGGAGTGTTTCGACATTTCGAATATTTCCTCCAACCACATTGTCGCCTCGATGGTGCGCTTCCGGAACGGTGTTTCCGACAACAGTAACTACCGCCGCTATCGGATCCGGACCGTGAAAGGGCAGGATGATTTTGCCAGTATGGCAGAGGTGATTCGGCGACGATATTCCCGCATCCTGCTGGAGGCGCGGGACCATGTTGGTGGAGAGGTTGCTGATATGACGCAGGAAAATCCTCTCGATGCGATGCGACGGATCGAGGAAGTGGCCGGGTTGAAGGAGGAGGGCGCCAAAAAGAAAAGCCCCTTTGTTCGGTTGCCGGACCTGGTCATCGTGGATGGAGGAAAAGGACAGCTCAGCATGGCGGTGAAGGAACTGAATCGATTGGGCCTGCACGATCTACCGGTGATTGGTTTGGCGAAACAGCGCGAGGAAGTTTTCCGCCCCGGCGAATCCGAACCTCTGGTGATTCCCCACGACAAAGGTGCTTTGAAGCTGTTGCAGCGAATTCGGGATGAAGCGCACCGTTTTGCCAACGGATATCATCAGCTTCTGATGAAGCGCCGGGTTGAGGAAAGTATTCTCGATGACTGCCCCGGAATCAGC
>JARGNG010000051.1 GCA_029213265.1 Verrucomicrobiales bacterium
CTGCCGACAAGAAAAAGAAGCGGGCGATCGATAGCAAGCGAAAACAGGGCTGACCATTCGCGAGAACAGGGTGCTGTTGCATTGCCTTTTCCGGAATTCATCCGCCTCGACTGTGCGGGATTGCAATGTTGCGCCGCCTTAGCAAGGGCGGTGCCCCAGTCTGCAGAGAACACCGGATAAAAACCTATCGGTAAGCAGCAGGCATCCGGGGAACCACGCCGAGCTTTTCGTAGTTGAATCCGCTCGCGAGCGGATCGTAGTCACCAACGATCTCGACGCTACTGTCCGGGCTGATGCGCTCTTCCATTCCCATTCCCCAATAGGAAGCATTGATGATCAATCGGCGCAGGCCCGCACTCTCCAGATCCCTCGCACTGCCCATCGTCGATTGAAAGACGCGAGCCGTTTTCCCCTCCGTCGTCTGCCAGTTCTTGAACCAGGCCACGGGAAGAGGTTTCTTTTCGGGATTCGGACCATCCTCCGGTGTGCGCCCCATCAGGGGCTGCCCCCACACCAGCGCGGTGCACCCCTCCGGCAAACCCGTCCCTTCCTGGTAGGTCCGATAGACATCCGATGGTCCCCAGATGTCGGTGACTCCGGTGACGATGGGATGATCCTTCCTCTCCTCGACAATCGTTCCGCGAGTCGAGTCGGCGTGCCAGCGACCGTGGTGCCCCATGAAGGATCCCCCCAGCACATCCCGACCGAAATGGACATTCTTTCCCCCGACCTGGTAGGGAAGCGGCCCGCGAAAGCCGTGATTCGCCGTCCGCAGACCAATGATCGGTTTCCCTGAATCCAGGTAGGACACAATCTGCTCCTTCTGTTCTTCCGGAAGGGTGAGGAGACGGGGAAAAAAGATCACGAGATCGGCGGACGCGAGATGCTCAAGCCCCGGGATATGGTGGGTCTTAAACTCGCTTTCTTTCCCCTTCGTTGGATACACGGGAAGGGTCGGGTCGACTTCCCCCTTTTCATTCATCCCGAAAAGAACGGTGCAGTCGAATCCATGATGGACACTGAGGATTTTTGCCATCATCGGCATGGCCTGTTCACTGCGGTATTCCTGGTCCGCTGCGATCAGGACAATGTGCCGGCCCTTTCCAGGCCCTTCTCCACCGGAGTAGGTCAGCCATTGCGGACTCTCCGGAACAGGGTGAGCCAGGCAAAGACTGCTGAAAAGAAGAAGAGCAGCCGAACCAATGATTCGAGAGAGGTGCGCAGACATGATGAAATTTATTGGCAGAAAACGGGGACGCTACTCCTTCGGGATTTCATTCACCGTGTAGTAGGCCTTATCATGAAGAAGAAGCGTTCCGTCCTCTGCTTTCATGCCAACCAGGGTGAAGTCGTGAATGTGTCCCTCCACGATTCCCTCGAGAAAGATCCGCACGGAGAGCCCGTCCCGTGCCGGAACGACGCTGCTTACTCGCGGTGTCGTGTGATCCACTTCGGGACTTCCGTAGCCAGCGGCATAGTTGTGGGTGTAGGTGGTGACGTCGTAGGTTTCGGTCCGGGAAGCGACCACCTCATCAACCGGTTTGGTAAAATGGATCACGAAACCGTCTTTCCGGATATTGATTTCCCGAATCTCGAAGGGCATCACGCCGTTCCAGTCGATTCGCTGGATCGCGAAAGGCTCGGGCCCACGAACCGGCCATTGTCGATTCGTGGTGAATCCGCCCGCGATCAATTGTCCTTCGGGTGAAAATTCCACGTTCATGATCCCGGTGGCCAATCCTTCCCGGAAGGGGTAACAGGCGCCCTGCCAGACGCCGTTGATTTGCTCGGTCGTCGCCCGGAGAATCACACTGAGAGTGTAATCTCCGAGAAAGATCTGGTTCTCAAAGGGACCAAATTTTCCGCCGGTCTGATTCAATCGAAACCCGGAAATCGAGCGGCCCATCTTGATGTAGGGAAAACGCACCACAGGAGGGACCAGTTCCTTGACCCGCTTCTTCTCCACCTGGAGACGGGACGGGCTGTTGGGCTCGACGGAGGGAGCCTCCATCCCGGGAACAAACGGGTACCAGTTGTAACTCGCCGGATGCCCGAGAAAGCCGCCCGGCTTGAGATGCTTCAGCGAACAGCTTCCATTCCAGGGACCCTGGCTCTCAATGCAGAGCATCGCGCCCTCCGCATTTGGCCCCACCCCGCCCGGACTCCGAAGGCCGCTGCAGACCGGGATCATTTTCCCTTCCGGCGTCACCTTGACGGCCCAGCCACGAAACAGATTGTTGGATTTGTAGGAACCGCTCAACCCGAGAGCGACCCAGATATTGCCTTCGGGGTCATGCTTGGAACCGAAAGCAAACTCATGCCCCTCCGCATAGCCCCAGTTGTTGCTCAGGGTTTCGTATCGATCCGCGACCTCGTCGCCGTCGAGGTCGGAAATCCGGGTGACCTCCCCGAACTGCGTGACGGTCATCGCCCCGTCCTTCCACGAGAGCCCGAAAATCTCGTCCTGACCGCTCGCGAAGAGGTGATACTTCGGTATCGGCGGATTCTCAAAAGCGCCCTCGATGAAATAGATGTCGCCCCGCCGGGTCCCCACGGCCAGTCGCCCGTCGGGAAGGATCTCAAAACTGCCGGGGCGCATCGGGACTTCCGGCGGAATGGGGATGTTGACGACGGGATAGTACTTCGCTTCCTCCGCAGCCGTGCCCCACATCTCTCCCAATTCCTCTGCGGGAAGAAGCGGCGAAATCGCGAGGGCCAAGAGGCCCATGAAGGTGCGGGAGCTTACCATCGGTATTCCAGGATGAGTTGGGAACGCCCTTCGGGCAATGTCAGGGGAATCAAGACTTCAGCGGGATCGCCCTCCCGCACCAATCCCTCATGGGAGCTGCCGATGCGCAATTCGAGCTGATCAATCACAAAGGAACCGTCTGGCGTCCGTGTGATTTTTGTCCCGGAAGAGGCCCGGAAATAAAACATCTCCTGTGCCCGGGGAGTCTCAAACTGAAAGGTCCGCCGGAACCAGGCCCAGCCATTTTCTTCGGGAACATCTTCAAAGAAGTCCTCCACCGAAACTTCGCCATAGCGGTATCGAAAGGTCGGCCGCCGCAACTCATCGAGCTCATAGCCGAGAAACTGGTAGCCCTGATCCTGCGGAAAGGTAAAATCGGTTTTCCCTTTGTAAGGCCAGCTGTCATCCATCGATTCCAGCCGATGAAAAGGAATGCCCGGAGGAAAGGAAACCCGATCGCCGCCACGCGCCTGAAAGGAGCCGTGATTGACGTTGGCAAAGGCCCCTTTCCAAAGCAGGCGCAAGGCCATTTCTTCGGAATCGAAAGCGAGGTTGAGACGCTCGGGATACCCCACCCCGATCCCCCGGAATCCGGCCGTTCCGCGCCCCCGGCAAATCTCCGCCACATCACTGACCCGGAGCTCGTTCGACTGTCGGGACAAGCCTTTCGGCTTCTTCGCCCGGGGGCCATCCTCAAGATAGTTCCACAGGGCTTCGATCTGCTGTGCGGGATCCCCCTCGAGAAGGTTCGGTCGAATCGACTGCCCGCCCGGCCAATAGCTGGGCATGATCACCGTGGCGTGAAAGCGCTGGGGGTCCCGCATGTAGAGATGGAACCAGTTCTTGCGGAGCCGGTCGGTCACGTTGACGAGGTCGAGCGCGCCGGCCCCTCCCGCCTTCTGCCCGTTGTAGTCATGACAGGCAATGCAGCTGAACCCATCGGCTCCGATCATCTCGTATCCGGCATCTTTCGACTCCCGGATATTCGAGACCTTGGGAAGAATCACTTCCTCGAGCGTATCAACCCTGCCTAACAACTCGACGAGGTGCCCGACATTCTTCTCTCCATACTGCGGCATGTTCGCTTCGAGATAGTCGCGCTGCCGCCCGCCGCGGAGCAACACCTCCGTAATCCACTCCGGCTTCAACTTGGCCCCCACATGAGACAAGGTCGGAGGAAGGCGTCCCTGATTTCCCAGCTCCGGCTTGGTCCCGGTGAAATAGCGGTCCCGCTCCGGTGCGATGCCTCCCACCCCCGTCCGATCATGGCATCCGATACAGTTGAAAGTGACCATCGTTCTCGCAATCTGCTGGCGGTCGTCGAGTCGCAGTGCCTCCACCTGAGGCAGCACCTCGGAAATCCAGTTCCGCTGTTCCACATCGAGGCCGAGATCGGGCCATGGGCCGTTCTCGCCGGAGAGGCAACCTCGACCGGAAGCAAGGGAGGAAAAGGCAGGTCCCGGAACGGACTCAAGCTGAAGATCGTCATGGCAGTTTGCGCAGCCCAGTTTCGTGAAGTGAATTTGGCCACGCGCCGCAAGGTCGGCATCCACCTGAACCGGTTCGAAGGCCGCAATGGGTTCCTCCGAAACCGAGAGCATCGCCGGGGGGATGGCCTGGCGCTCGAACTCCGGACCTTCCATTTCCAGAGAGAATCTCGGTTCGCGCCCGGTATGGAAGTAGGTGAGCTCGATCTTGCGCCGACCCGCCTGCAATTCGGCCGTGCCCTTCAGCTCTTTCGGCCCGCGCCGGTTGCTGGGCTGCTCACGAACAATCTCTTTACCATTCAGCGCAAGGGATCCGCCGTTCATCTCGAGGAAGAAAGTGTAGCTCCCCGGCCGGGGTAGGTTCACCCATCCCTCGTAGGTGATCGCAGTCTGGTGTTGGATTTTCCCCAGGCTCTCCAGGGCAAAGTTCCTCACCTGCCCGGCCCGCTCCGCCGCGACCGTATCACTGTCGAGCCCCTCCCAGACCTGGCCGCGATAGAGAGTATAGGCAAGTGGTCCGGGCACCCGGGTGTCCTTCAGCAGATAGTGGGCGATACGCTCGGCGTCTCTGCCCTGCAGTCGCATATCGGGCATGCGACCTGATGGCCGGACCGCGTGCGGGTTCCGCAGAAACTCAATCAGGCTGCGCACACTGTATTTCCCGGCGAGGGCCCCGAGGGGAGCCGAAGTCTCCCTGAGCATTTCCTCTCCCGCCTCATCCCGCGGAGAGTGGCAGGCGACGCATCCGCGGGAATGAAAGAGGCGCTCTCCTTCCTTTGCCGCCACATGATCCGGTGGCTGGAGCGAAAACTGGTTCGGCTTCAAGGACAGGAGAAAGTGGGTAATCGCCTTCGCGGCTTCGTCCCTCTTCGCGGCATCCAAAGCGTGCAAAAGATCCGGCATCGTAGTCCCGGGTTTCGTGCCGTGAGGATCGCGGATAAACGATTCAATATACGCAGGGTTCAGCCGGGAACCGATCTCCGAAAGTCGGGGTGCCTTCTTCGAACGAATCGCAAAGGGGGCGTCACTCGAATGACAGGCCACGCAGTTCATTTCCTCAAGCAGGATCAATCCTTTCAGATTGGAATCGAGTTCACTGGAGGCCAGTCCCGAAATGATCGGCTGCGCCACGCCTGCGAAGGGAGCGCTCAAGAGCAGTCCGATTCCGAAGATGATTGGCGAAACAAAATTCATAAGAGGCGCCCGGAGAGTATTTCGGAACGGGCCCGGTTCCGATCCTTTTTTTGCCTTTTATCCATCCCCCCGAAAAACGGGAACCTGGAGAATCACTGCAACTCCAGCTTTCCGAAGAAGGTTGGCAGGGTATTTCCGTACCAGAAAGTAGGAGACCACTGATAGGACTCCCTTTCTTCGAGTCGCGGGCGATGACGAGCCATCTGGAAACCCCAGGTCTTGTTGGACGAAGGATCCGCCTGGATCTCGGCGAGCGGAATGGCCATCTCCACGGTCCACGCATTGTCCCCCTTCGAGGTCGCGACTTTCGCCGTGCTATTCCATTTCGCATTCCTTTCCCGGGCATCATAGAGCACCCCTCCCGGATTGACCGCAAAGTGGTGAAACGATTTTTGATCACGATTGGTATCGAAGAGAATTTCAATGGAATCATCCTCTCTGAGATCTCCATCACGGATAAGGACCTCGCTCAGGACGTCCCGGACGAGGGGCTCGCTGCACCTGACTCCGACGTAAATAAAGGCCTCATCGTAGCTCAACCACGCCTCTGTTTGAACCGGGGAATAACCATCCGCCTTTCTCGGAATCAGGCGGGTGATCGTCGGCTCACGCTGGTAGAAGCCTTCGTCCAAAACCCCGTCGATGCCGGGAGCCTCGGTCGCAGCAGAAATCCGGGTGCTTGCGGGGTATTTCTTCACATGATCAGTAAGATCGAGAGGAAGATAGAGCCCCTTCTCCAGATGAAACCCGCTCTCTTCGCCGTGAAGATGAGCGCTCAATCGGGGCAGAGGAAAATAGGTCGAAACGTCACCCTGATGACTCACCTGGAACTGAATTTCCTTTTTCTCCCCGGGAGCCAACTCCACCGACACCCTCCGGGGACTCACCGTCCAGTAATCAGTGGCCGGCAATAGCCAGGACAGGCGGCCGGCGAGAGTGGTCTCCAGAGGATTTTCAATTAGCAGCGAAACCACCTTGTCCTGAAACGGGAACGTCTCCCGGAAGTTTTCTGTGAACTTCAAGCCGCGGGTGAACTTCTGGATCGCCTCGGTGGTGACATCCTCTTTCAGCATTCCGTCGAGGGTCAGATTCATCATTCGCGGCCCCTCGTCTGTCATCGTGATCCAGGTGGCATGATCGAACTCCCCGAACGATCCGCCCCGAAGTGCGCTGCCTCCTCCCGTCGTTCCGAGAGTGTAGTAGTTGACCTTGTTCCTCTCGTATTTGGCGTAACGATGGACATGCCCTGCATACACGGTGTGTTTTCTGCCGGCCAGCGCGACTTCCATTTCCGGCCATCCCGTCACGGAATTACCAAGCACTCCTTTGCGGCCCTCTCCATTCCTCCCGCCCTCCTCCGTCAACCAAAGAGGCTGATGGATAAAGACCATCGTCCAACGGACATCCGGATGCTTCTTCAGTTCCTTCTGCGCCCAGGCGATCTGCGGCTCTCCCAGAAAGGGACGCGACCCTTCCCCATCCTGAGTGTTCAAACACAGGAAAAACACATCCTTGTAGACGAACGAATAGTAGCGCACTCCATACATCTCATCCCAGACCCGATCCATCACCGCATTGCTGACATCGTGATTTCCCGGAAGGTAAAAGAAGGGCATTTCAAAGCCTTCGACGAAGCCGTTGAATTCATCCCACTGCCGGCGAATCTCTTTTTCATCCCGGAGCCTGCCACCGCCTGCGATGAGATCCCCTACCGAGATCACAAACTCCGGCTGCATCTCATTGATCTTTGAAACCGCTCCTGAAAAGATCCCGGGCCGCATCCCACCGGTTCGGTCTGTCACGATCGCAAACTGAAAGTCATTCGGATCGTTGCGAAACTCCCGCTTGCTCCACGGCTTCCGGTCTGTCGTGACACTGTGGGAAAAATCCTTGTCCGCCTCCGGCCCGGCCTCTGAATGAAGGAGAACGGGAAGGGCAACCGCGGCAAGAAAGAAGTGAGGAAAAAACTTCATAGAGGAGAAACCGATTCAATCATACTCAGAGTCATTGAACAAGCTCGCAGATGGAGGACCCGCCCCGATCGCGATTCACTAGACCGTAGACACTTCGAGCGACGTAAGCGTAAGATCAGAAAAATGTTGGCCATCTACCGTATCGCACTCCCACGACTCGCTCTGATCGGGTTGTTTTTCCTCCCTCCTCTTCAGGCGCAGGACGAATCGCCCCCGCTCCCTCCGGGATACTTCGAAGTCGGCTCTGACAAAATCGCCGCTCTGAAGAGACTCTGCCAGGCAACCGCCGACACAGGTCTATTTTCCGGAGCCGTCCTCGTGGCGGACCAGGGCGAGGTTATTTACGAGGAAGCCTTCGGATTGGCAAACCGGGAATGGAATATCCCCAACACCACCGACACGAAGTTTCGTCTCGCTTCCGTCAGCAAGCAGTTCGGCACAATGGTCATGATGCAATTGGTAGAGGAAGGCAGAGTCGATCTGGACGACAAGGTTACTGATCACCTGCTCTACTACCGGAAAGACACGGGGGACAAGATCACGATTCACCACCTCATGTCCCATCAGTCGGGCATCAGGGATTTCACCGCCAGCTTTGACTACCGGGGCCAGATCTCCCGCCTGTCCTTCGACCCGGACGAGTTTATCAAAGAGCATTGCAGCAGCGACCTGCAGCATGAACCCGGCACGATCTACTCCTATTGCAATGCCGGCTACGTCATTCTCGGGAGGATCATTGAGAAAGTGACCCGTAAGAGCTTCGAGCAGAATGTGCAGGAACGCATCTTCACTCCGCTCGGGATGAAAAGCAGTGGCTACGACCGGAACGCTACCATCCTCGAGAAACGGGCCCGTGGATACACCCGGGGCCCTTTTGAATATGCCAACGCGGAGTTCATGGAAATGGATTCCTCTCCCGGAGCCGCCGGCTCGCTCTACTCCACCGTAGGGGACATGTTTCTCTGGGATCGGGCACTCTACACCGACAAGTTGCTGGGGCAGAAACACCGGGATCTCATGTTCACCCCGAACCGGGACGTGCCGGAAGTGAAAGCGGCAGGCGGGCGGGCGCAAAGCCGATATGGATACGGCTGGCAAATCTACACCCGGAGCCACCCGGTCACGAAACGGAAGACAAAAGTGATCAACCACGGAGGGGCCATCAACGGATTCCGCGCGATGGAGAATCGGCTCGTAGATGACGACGCCTTTATCATCGTGCTCTGCAACCAGGGAGATTCTCAAGGCGGATCCGCGGTGTGGAATGCCGTCGTTAACTTGAGCACAGAACTGATTCATGTGGTGACCGCTCAACCCTACAAGATGCCCGGAAAGCCCCGGCTTACCCAGGATCAGCGCATGTATGAAATGATCGTGAGCGACGGGGTGGACGCAGCAATCGACTGGTTCAACGAGAAAGGGAAAAAAGCAGCCTGGGGAGGGACCACCATGATCCTCGCGCAACAATTGATCAAAGACGGGCGCACCGATGAAGGCATTCAACTGATGGAGCTCGAGGTCGAGTCGGCTCCGGGCAAGGTCTGGCTCCTTCGAAAACTGGCTGAGACCTACTTGAATGCCGGCCGCCCCAAAGAAGCCCTCGATATGGCGCAACAGGGACTCGAGCGGAAACCGGAAGATGAAAAACTGATCAGCATCAAGGCGGAGGCGGAGCAGGACCTGAGCTCGGGAGGAGTCCCTAAACCCTGACCCAGTTCGAGAGAAGCATTCCCCCGTTTTCCTGCCAGGTAGTTCATGTCACCCGAAAAAAACACAGAAGTTCTTGGTGGCCCCTGACCGGGCTGATGGGACGCGCTTGCTCTCGCTTCGAAAGGAGTCCCCTTTTGCTGGATCGATCTTTGCACAAGCTCCGAATCCGCGCTTAGCTGGCCCCCTCAATGGACACAACCAAGGTCAAAAATATTTTCTGGGATGTTGATGGGGTACTGGCGGATCTCAACTATGCCTACTACCATTTCCTGACCGGACATCCCAGGTATCGGGAAAAATACAAAGACTTACGATGGGAGCAACTCCCCGACGTCCTGGCGATCGTTCCGGAATATGGCGCCCTCGAGTTAAAAACGCACCCGGAACTAGGTGCCGAAATGGACCGGGATTTCTGTGCCGACCAACGCTTTTTCACCAACCGGCCGCTCTATCCCAACGTAATCGAAGTTCTCAAAGAGCTCGATGAGTCCGGCTACCGTCAGTTCACCCTGTCGGCGACCTTTGATGTCGAGACCAAGAAAGCCTACCTCAATGACATCCTCGCACCCGTCACAGACTTCCTGACAATCGAATGTGTGCAACACGGGGAGTTCATGCATGACACCGCCAAGGTCGACCGCCTCCGGGAATGCTATCGGAAATATCAACTCCAGCCCGAGGAGACCATCCTCGTCGATGACCGGATCTACAATCAATACGCCGCCATCGAATCCGGAGCCCACCCCGTCCGCCTGCGTTGCGAATTTACGACCGACCTCCCCGAAGAGCTCTCCTGGATTCCCGAGTTCGAAAATGTCGAGGCGGTGAGAAACTGGTTGCTGGGCGGGTGATGCCGGTTTGAATGGGCCTGGGAAGAGGAGCCATTGAAGAGGGGTGGGTCATGGAGTGTATACTGTTGGCTCGGTGATGGGCTTGAAGAGGGACACGATTCGGCCGTTGCCAATCACGACGGGACTGTGCAACTCTGCATGATGGGCCCCGAGATGTCGTTGCGTCAATGAACGTGAACCCAAAACCAATGCAGATCCGCTGGCACCGAACACTTCGGCGCACGGCGGCCCGGGTCGGCGTCGGGATCCTTTGCTTTTTCCCGCACCCGCTTCTTCAGGCCGGATTCGAGGAGGGCTACGAAGAGATCAAACCGATTCTCCAGGCGTACTGCAACGATTGCCACAACGAGGAGAAGCACAAGGGCAGTCTTAATCTTGAGTCTTACAAGACCGAGATGGACATTCTGGTCGACCTCCAGAAATGGTTCAGCGTCATTGATCAGCTCGAGACCGGGGTCATGCCTCCGGAGGACGAAGAGCTCCAACCGACGGCGGACGAAATCGTCAAGCTGACATCCTGGATCCGAAGGACGATCGATGAATTCGATTATGAATCCGTCAAGGATCCCGGGAAGTATCACCTGCGCCGCCTCAACAAGGCCGAATACAACAACACGATTCGGGACCTCACCGGTGTCGACTTGAATCCGGCGCAGTATTTCTCAGGGGACGGCGGGGGCGGCGAAGGCTTCGACAACAACGCGGAGGGAATGACAATGCCCCCTCTCATGGTGGAAAAATATTTCAAGGCGGCGAGGGACATTTCACGTCATGCCGAAGTGAGTTATACCCGGGGCATCACCTTTGGCTCCGACCCCTCCCCTACTCATCCGCCGCGCGCCTATCTCGTTCAGGCGGAGCGCGAACTGACGAACTTCTACAACGACTTCTTCGAGAAACTTCCGAAGTACAATCCGAGGAAGGAATTTGAGCCCTACCTCATGCCGGCGATGAAACTGGCCCTGAAAAACCCCGAGGCCAGCGACCGCGAAATCTATGAGGTGGCGATCCGGGAAAAATTGAGGCCGGGTGTTTTCTACAAATGGGCCATCGCCTTTCTCCATGCGGACGAAGATATCAAGACCAGCCGCTGGGACAGCCACTATGGGCATTGGGTTCTCGATCCCTGGCTGGAGCTCCAATCCCGGAGGGAGAAAGTCATCGACAGCGAGTTGCAGGCCTTTCACGATGACTTCTCGGCCAAGGTCCTCCTTTCCGCTCCCGCCACCGCCCACACGAACAAGCCGAGCATGGAGGTGAAAACCGATCTTCGGGAAGGGGCGGAAATTTTGTATCTCAGCGTCGGAGACATGGACGACGGACATGAGTTTGATCACGTTGTCCTGCACGATCCCAAGGTGACCTTGAAAGACGGGAGCGTTGTGTATCTAGGTGACCTGGGACTGATCAAAAAGCAGGGAGAGGGAGCGATCCACCGGGACAAATTTCCGGACGGCGCCGAGTTCGTAAGCACTGCGGCAAAGAAGATAGAGCGCGGTTTTTATGTGGAAGCTCCCGCCTTGTTATCCTTCAGCCTGCCACCTGATGCGAAATCATTTCATGCCACGATGGGCCTGGAGAAGTCGGCCGGGGACAAAGGGTCGGTCCAAGTCTATGCGTCGGACGAAGAGATCCCCTTTCCCACGGGAAAACACACCCATTCGCACTTCTACCGGGGCCCGGGTAACTATGCCGTCGAAGAGGCAAAGAAATGGTGGGTCATCTACTCCTCTCTCGTCGGTTACGGCAAAGCTCCCGGCGCGAGGGAGATGATCGATGTTTCGTTGAGTGAAGAGGACAAGCCGAGACTGGAAGCGATCAAGCGTGAAATCGAGTATACGAAAAGGACGCCGATCAAGAAATTCTTCGACTTCGTGGCAAAGAAAAAGTCCGGGCTGCTGCCGAAAACAAACAAGGAAGAGCTCCCGTCGCTTTCCGATCTCGCGAAAAAAGACCGCGCCGCTCCGGCCGAACTTTCGGAGGCGGACCGGAAACAGTGGAACGATCTGAGAACGGCCGCCGAAGCCGTTCAGGCGGAGATGGACGGACGGGTCAAAGGAGCCTTGCTGGCATTTGCGGCGAGAGCATTTCGCCGCCCCCTCAGCGAGGAGGATACCGGTATCATTACCGGGATCTACGACCAGTCGATGGCCGAAACTGACGATTTTCAGAAGGCAGCGCAACTGACGCTGCAAAGCCTCTTCACTCGTCCGCAGTTCCTCTTCCGGGTGGAAGACGAGGCCCCCGGGTCAGGATCCCGCCCGGTCGACGATTATTCCATGGCCAGCCGGCTGTCGTATTTTCTATGGAGTTCCATGCCGGACGAAACCCTCCTGCAGCTAGCGAAAGAGGGCCGCCTGCAGGACGAAATAGTTCTCGAGGAACAGGTTCGGCGCATGCTCAAGGATCCCAGGTCCATTTCCCTGGCAGAGGAATTTGCCAGTCAATGGCTCGGATTCCGGAAGATTCTCTACGAAAAGAAACCGGACGCGAATCTCTTTCCCGCCTACACCCCAGAACTGGAACAAAGCCTCTACCGGGAGGCGGTCATGGCTTTTGACGATATCGTCAAGCAGGACAAAAGCGTCCTCGAGATCCTGGATTCCAAAACGACCTTTCTCAATGAGGCCCTGGCCGAGCACTATGACATCCCCGGAATCAAGGGAGACGAAATGCGGAAGGTCGAGTTGACCACGGATCAACGCGGCGGCTTCCCCGCGATGGGCAGCGTGCTCGTGGCGACCTCTTATCCCGGCCGCACCAGCCCCGTGATCCGAGGTCAATGGGTGCTCGACGCCTTGATCGGGAGCAAGGTTCCGCCACCGCCGGAAGGCGTTGAAATCGATGAAAGCAAGCTGAGCGACCAGTCGATGAGTAAGAAGGAACGACTCGCCGCACACAGCGACAATCCGAATTGCATGGTCTGTCATGATCGACTCGATCCTTTCGGGTTTACCCTCGAAAACTACGACGCGATCGGCCGCTACCGAAACGAGGAAGGCGGCATTCCGGTCGACGCGATCGGAGAGCTGAAGGGAGGCCCGGATTTGAGTGGGCTTGCGGGATTGAAACATTACCTGATGACCACCAAGCGGGACGCGTTCCTTCATCAGATGGCGCAGAAGAGCCTCGGGTTCGCCCTGGGACGCAGCCTCGAATACTACGACGAAAGCATTATCCGGACAACAGTCGCCGACTTGAAAGAAAGCGACTACCGTTACTCAGCCCTCGCGACCGCGATCGTCAAGAGCTACCCCTTCCGATATCGCAGAGAGAAAGGATACCTAACCGATGCAAAATAAGAAAACCTGGAACCTGAACCGACGAAGCGCCCTCAAAGGCATTGCCGGAGTCAGTCTCGGACTGCCCTGGCTGGAAACAATGCTTTGGGGCGCATCCAAAGCGGACGCCGACAAGCATCCTCTGCGCTTTGGCGTCATCTATCAGCCCAACGGGATCAATCCCTACGAGTGGACGCCGGAAGAGACCGGAGCGGACTACCAGTTGTCCAAGACCCTGCGGCCGCTGGAATCCATCCGCGAGGAAGTCCTCGTCCTGACCAATCTCAATCACGATCTGAAGAAAGGCCGCGACCGCCCCACCAGCGGGCACTATGGCGGCACCTCCAACTTCCTCGTTGGCACGGGCGTCAAGCGAAGCATGGGCAGCGATATCCAATGCGGCGTTTCCGTGGACCAGGCCGCCGCCCGGAAACTGGCCGATCAGACCTTGTTACCCTCCCTCGAGCTTTCCACGGAAGCGGAATGGACCGGCGTCGACACCGGCGAACGCATCACGCAGTTGTACGGGAATTCCATTTCCTGGCTGACCCCGAGCACGCCGCTGGCGAGGGAACGGTTTCCGCGACTGGCCTTTGACCGCCTCTTTGGAAAAACCTCCGGCCTCGGCGACACACGCAGCGTCATCGACCTGACTCTCGAAAGCATCAACGGCCTCAAGAAGACGGTGTCACAGGATGATCGGCATCGCCTCGAGGAATACCTGACCTCCGTACGAAGCCTGGAAAAGAAACTCGAATTCTCGGAAAAGAATCAGCGGCCCGTTCCGAAGTCACTCCTGGAGGGGCGCATGCCCGAGCCAGGCAAGGCGAAATCGCATGACGAGCACCTCAGCCAGATGATCGACATCATGACCCTGGCCTTCCAGACCGATCGCACTCGCGTCGCTACTTTCATGATGGGACGAAGCTCGAGCGGGATCGACTTTTCCTTCGTCGACAAGAAATGTGGCGGCCTCCACGGGATGGCGCATCACGCGGAACGTCCTGGCAAACTCGAGGGCTACCAGATCGCCAATGAATACTGCGTCGGGAAGTACGTTGAGTTCCTGCAAAAACTTCACGCGATCAAAGAAGGCGAGAGATCAGTTCTCGACAATTCGATGATCATGTTTGGCAACAACATGCGAGACGGCAACTCTCACACCAGCGCCAACCTGCCGATCCTCCTCGCCGGTCGCGCGGGCGGACAGATCAATCCAGGCCGACATATCAAGTACCCGGAAGACACCCGGCTCTGCAACCTCTACTTGTCCATTTTGAAACGGATGGGGCACGATATTGACAGCTTCAATGAGAGCACCGGAGAATTGCCGGAGTTGGGGTGAGGAGGAAGGGAGCTGCTTTTACGTCCTCGCCTGCGGAATGGGAAGAGAGTTTTCCGGGAGGGGGCTTTGCAATATTTCTCACCTGCCCCCCCACCCTCGTATCACCGCGTCCACCGCAGCCTGCATTCGTAAGATCGATGACACACCGGGCGGAGAATCCAAAAGGCTGCCTGATACCGTGGACTTCGATGCAGAAAAAACTGCGGCAGGTGAAAAGAGATCGAGTCCCGGAAGGTGGAAACGCGGCTCTGGAATGATGTTGCGGTCAGGATGCCGAACAGGTAGGCGCCGGAGTCCATTCCAGCATGCCCCGTTCCTTCCTCTATCTCGCCCTTGCCATTTTTACGGGCGGCCAGCTCGCACAGGGGGAACCCAAGTCATACGCCCCGGCCCGCAGCGTCCTCGGGCAGCCTAATTTCAACACCGATTTGGTGAGATCCCCCCCATGCACAATCGCTGGACCATCCTGAGGGTGTCGCGGTCGATCCCGCCAGTGGAAAGGTTTTTGTAGTGGACTGCTCTAACAATCGGATCCTCCGCTTTTCGAGCGCGGAAGCATACCAGACGGCAGGCGCCGCCGATGCCGTGATCGGACAGCCTGACTTCGAGACCGCGGATGCCCCGGCAGCCCCGACGTCCATGAATGGTCATAGCAAATTCGACAGCCCGTCCGGGATCGCCGTCGACAATTCAGGAAACCTCTATGTCGCTGACTATGAATTCCACCGTGTCCTGCGGTTTGATAATGCCGTTTCCAAGAGCTTCGAAGCTACGGCCAATGCGGTGTTTGGTCAGCCCGACCTCGAAAGCAGTGACAATTCCGTCGTTTCCGCCTCTTCTCTGAATTATCCTTATGGTCTCTCGATCGGGCCCAAGGGAGAACTCTGGGTCGCCGATGCGGAACGCTATCGTGTGTTGCGCTACGACTCGGCTGCGTCCTTCTCCAGTGGTGGCGATGCCGACGGGGTTCTCGGCCAGGCAGATTTCATGGCCGGGATGCAGAGTCCGTCGCCGACCCGTTCCACCTTTGTCGCTCTGTACTATGTTTCGGTGTGGGTGAGTGATTTCAGCGGTGCCCGGGTGATGGGATTCCGGGATGCGATCGGAAAGGCAGATGGATCGCCTGCCGATGTTCTTCTTGGACAGGCGACCTGCACGGTGGCTCCTCATGGTTCCGCCAATTCGCGGAGTCTTGTAGGCCCCGCTCAGATCGCTTTTGGAAGAGAAGGCAGCCTCTTTATCACGGTGTGGGACCAGTCGCGCGTCATGCGGTTTTCTGATCCCCTATCAGTCCAGCCGAAAACGAAGACGCTGAAAACCAATCGGAGTCGAGTTACCATTCGCGGAACATCGACAGGGGCTCAGCGAGTCCAGTACAAGGTGTCGGGACAGGGCGGATTCAAGACTGTGAGAGGAAGTGTCCAGAACTGGAAGGCAAAGACAAAGAAATTGGGGAAAAAGAGAACCCGGGCTGCGATCCGCGCGATCGCCTTCGACGGAGCAGTCGCCAGTTCCAGGGTATACATTGTCAAGAAACGCCGGTAAGGCGGGACTGCTAGACCAGTGCCCCCGCAATCGCGTCGGCAAGCGCTTTGCCCTCCCGTGTGAGGACAATTCGCTCATCGCTTTCCACGAGCAAACCCTGTTGGGTCACTCATTCGACAGGGTTCTACGGGGCGATCTGAGCTTTCGGAATTCCATCCCTGGTTCGCAGTTGTAGAGCGATCCTTTCGATCCGCAGACCTTCGCCGGAAAGAAGTTCAATTTCAGTTCGGGTATCCAGTCCCGCGAGGGCTGCTTTGACGTAGGCGGCGGTTCTGCACCCCCTCAAACCCGGCAGGACCGATAAGAACTCCTTGTAAAAGCAAACTCCAATCAGTAGATCCTATTTCTCCGGTCTGGGGTGTTGTAAGGGGGATCATTACTTTTACATTGGGTGTTGTATTGTCCTGGCCATCGAATGAATCGATGATCTTCCTCAAAGATTCGATTGTCATTTGTCAGGTTTCTGTCAGAACGTCAGGAATGAAAGAGCGAATGGGAAACGCTGGACTCGATAAGAAAGCAGCCTACTCGGGGCAGATGCAGGAGGCGGCTCCCTACTCTCGAACCGGAAAGCTGGGAGTGAATCCTGCTCTTTTTTTCGAAGATCTTTTCCTCCGTCACGGGGACTTTGTTCACTACCGGGGGCTGATGGAATTCTATGCCATCAATCATCCCGCCCTGATCAAGCAGGTCCTGAACGAAACCCATCGCCACTTCGACAAGCAGACGCCCATCTACGATCGATTTCGCAATGCTCTGGGGAACAGCTTGGTCAATGCGGAAGGGCGGCACTGGAAACGCCAGCGCAAACTGCTGCAGCCGGTTTTCCGGTCCGATTCAATCCGGGATTTTTTCCGGACCATGGCGGATGCTTGCGAGACTCATACCGAACGATGGGATCAGTGTGCCTCCGATGGAAAGACCCTGTGGCTGGCGGACGAGTTTGCCGAAGTGACCCTGCGGATGGCAGGGCAGTGCCTCTTCAGCTCAGCGTTCGATTCCGCAGCAGACGACATCCGGCGTTGGACGCGCACTATCAACACCTACAGCTCAATCCCCCCGCTCCGAGTGCTGAACAACCCTCGCGTGCCCACCTACTTCAACCTGAAGCTGCGACGAGTGCTGAAGGAATACCGGGAGTTTCTCAGGGCCCTGATCGAGGAGCGTCTCACCGACCCTTCCCGGAACGAGAACGATCTCCTCACAGTGTTCCTTTCGATGAAGGACGAGGAAACGAACGAGCCGATGTCGCTGATCGAGGTGTCCGACGAAGTGCTCGGGATGATCATCGGCGGGCATGAATCCGGATCGACGGCGCTCACCTGGACGATCTTCCAACTCCAGCGCCATCCCGAGATCGAGGCGGAGGTGGTCGCCGAGATCGATCGGGTATCTGGAGGCAAGCCCCTGCGCCTCGAACAGATTCCCGAACTGGTCCTGACGGAACGGGTGATCCAGGAGGCCATGCGCCTGCACCCTCCCCTGTGGTTCGAGAATCGAAATGCGCTGGAGGACGCCGAGATCCAAGGCATACGAGTTCCCCGGGGTTCGGTGATCGCGATCAGCCGCTACTCCCTGCATCGGAATCCGGAGTTCTGGGAAGCACCCGGAGAGTTCATTCCGGGACGCTTCGATCCCGAAGACACCGAGCACTACGTCGACTCAAAATCCGCCGGAACCTATCTCCCCTTCAGTCGGGGGCCACGTGTCTGCATCGGCCGACATTTCGCCATGATGCAGATGGTCCTGGTCGTGGCGACGCTCCTCTCTCGCTATCGAGTGCGCGCGGAGCCGCCCCTCGACGATGCCTTCACCGCCCACCTGACGATCAATCTCAAGAGCCGGCTCCCCGTTCGCCTCGAGAGGAGAACCTGAACCCCGTCCCCCCAGAGAATGAAACAGTTCCCCTATCTGACCGACTACATCAACGAGACCTTCGTGGAGGAGAAGAAGCGCTTCGACTACATCTTCATCCGGCCCATCCTGCTCGTAGTCTATTTCTTCCTTCGCTGTATCGTGTTCCCGCTGAAATACATTTTCCATCGACGGCCTTGGGGATTCGAGGGCTACTGTATCGATGGCGTCCTGGCGTTCGGACTGAAGTATTTCGCCAGTCGCGAGGCAGTTGAGCTCCTGATTCGCCACGTCCAGATCGAGCCGATTCTCTATCGGCACTTGCTCACGGGACACGAGTTCGAAGAGGAGGAGGTGGTCGCTACCAGCCTCAACGGAATCTTCGGGAACTTCAGCGTTGAGAGCCTCGACCAGGTGGTGCACAACAACATGACCATCGGTCACGATCAACTCTCTTACGAACTCGGCGAGAAGTTCGATCGGGAGATCTTTCTCGAGAACCTCGATCGAATCCAGGCGAGCCGACCGATGAAACACCAGGACTACAGCAAGAGGATCCTCGAGGTAAACCGCGAACATTCTCTCGGCTGGTTCGGGGCCACCAACGTGGTGATGATGATCGTCTATTCCATCACCATCTTTGCCGATCTTCACACCACGGTAAAGGCGCTCAACTCGTTCGATTCCGACTCCATCCTGCTCTGGGCTCTGAAGCATCTCTACCAGGACGATCCCAATACCCTGATCGATCTCGATTTTTACATGCAGGTTTTTTCCAACCGCAGCCACTACAACAGCAGCGCCTTTTTCTCGGACCCGAGTCAGTACCTGGCCTACCACATCGTGTTCGATGAGTTCGCCTACGACCGCCTTCAGAATCACCCCCCGACCATTGCTTCCTCATGACTTGCTTTCTCACCGCAACCGCCGGCTTCCTCCCGGGAGACCCGATTGCCAACGACGACATTCCTTCCTATCTCGGCACCTTCGAGGGAGAGGGAGAAACCCGGAAGAAGATCCTCCGGATGAACGGCATCCGGACGCGTCACTACGCTCTCGATCCCGATCAAAATCCGACTCACGACCTCTACGAAATGGGCGCGGCGGCAGCGGCGAGATGCCTGGAGCAGCGAAATCCGGCGCAGTCCCTCTCCTATCTCTCGGCAGGCTCGACCAACGCGCCGCTTGTGGGGCCGGGAGTGTCCAGCATCCTGCATTCCCGACTGGCAGACCAGGGCAAGCTCCCTCATCCGGTGGAGATCAATTCGAACGCGGGGATCTGCACAGCCTCTGCCCAGGCACTGATCAATGGCGTTCGCGCGGTCTCTTCCGGCGAACACCGCACCGCCCTCTGCGTAGGTATCGAGCAGCCGTCGGACATTCTAAAGTCGTCGGTGATGGCGCCACCCGACGACCGCGCCGAGCACGACGATATCCGGCAGTCGAAGTGGTTCATGTCGATCTTTCTCCGGTCGATGTTATCCGATGGAGCGGGCGCCTTTCTCCTTGAGGACCGACAACCGGAATCGGGACTCTCCTTTCAAGTCAACTGGACCTACTCCCGATCCTTCGCTCACCTCGCTCCGCTCTGCATGAAGCTGGAGAGCGGATCGCTCCTGCTCAGCCAGGACGTCGGGATCCTCTCGGAGCACCTGAAGCCTTTTACAAGAACGGTGGTCGAAGAGGCGTTCCGGACCCACGATGACGATCTCTCGACCTACCAGTGCGTCCTGCCTCACCTCTCCTCGTTCTTTTTCAAGCGCTACCTCCTGAACGTGCTGCGCGAGTTCTGCCACGGGAACCCTGTTCCCTACTGGACGAATCTCGAAACGGCGGGAAACACCGGCGCGGCCAGCATCTACCTCATGCTCGACGAGTACCTAGCGACCCATTCTCCCGAGGATGGAGACCGGATCATCCTCTTCATTCCCGAGTCAGGACAATTCAACTTCGCACTCGTCAGCCTGACCGCGAAACGATCCTGATCCATGGGGAAACGGCTGGCCATCATCGGAGCGGGGACCGCGGGTCTGATAACCGTCCACCATGCCCTGCGGCGACTGCCGGGCTGGGAGGTCCGCGCCTTCCATCGCGAGAATCACCTCCGGGGAAACTGGGGAAATCCCTATCCGGGATTTGTCTCCACTTCGACCAGGTTCACCACCCAGTTTTCCGCCTTCCGCCGGTTCGACAGCTCGGTCGCTCCGGGAGGTAAACAAGACTACGAGGAGTTCTTCCGCGAAGAGGAATACGGGAACTACCTCGAAGAATTTGTGGCATCATCCTCCCTCGATTCCCACGTGTCGCAAGAAACCGAGGTTCTCCAGGTCCAACGCGAGGGGAAACAATGGCGCGTCACCTACCGGAAAAAGAACGGGACCACGGAGGAGGAACTCTTCGACGCGGTCGTGATCGCAACGGGCCTGACCGAAACTCCGCGCCCGGCGGAGGTCGAGGTGCCTGTCATTGGATCCATTCGCGAGCGGGAAGAAGTTCGGAACCGGACGGTGGTGGTGATGGGAGGAGGAGAGTCCGCCGCGGACGCCGCGAATCGCCTCGCGATTCCCGACCGCCAGAACCGGGTCTATCTCTCCCTCCGAAGCGGCATCCGGGTGAGCCCGAGATATCACCCGATCCGGGGCGTTCCCTCCGACTTCCTGCGCAATCGCCTTCTGCTCTCGATCGATCCCGATCTTCGTAACCAAGTCGGGCAGAAGTTTGTTGAGGCGAGGATTCGCCATCGCGAAAGATTCGAGCGCCTGTTCCCGAGCCGGCGAAAGAAGCTCGCGTCCTCCTATCCTGTCGAGGCCCGGAAGCGCCACTGGGATCTCCTCCTAACAAAGACTTCCAAAGATCTCCTCTTCAATACCTTTCACAACAAGAGCGACGGATTTCTGGATGCAGTGGGAGAGGAGCGGATCCAGATCATCGGCCCTCCAGTCGAAGGAGCCCCGAATCAATTCCGGAAGTTCGACAGTGACGAAACGCTGACGGTCGACGCGGACCTCCTGCTTCCCCAACTGGGCTACGAGAACCACTTTGGCCGCCTCTTCAGTGAGGAGAAGGTTTCGCTGAAGGACTTCTATCTCGGTTGCCAGCACATCGATCACGAGAACCTCTTTCTGGTCGGCTTTGCTCGTCCTATCATTGGAAACATCCCCACGATCAGCGAGCAGCAGGCCCGGTATGTCACCGCCACCCTCGCCGGGGAAATTCCCCGCCCGAATCCCCTCCCCGAGCTTCACGCAGCCGATCGAGCCGCGCTCGAGAAACGATTCACCCGGATCGACCTCGATGCCGTCTATCCCGTCGAGATGTTTCCTTACTGCGATCGCCTGGCGCGCGCCCTGAAAACGCTACCGACCCGCCAGGCGCTGGGCTTTCGGCGATGGCTCAAAGTCCAGCTCGCTCCCGCTACGACCATGCATTACCTGGACGACGACTTCGTCCCGGCCGAAATCGATCGGGAAGTGATCTACACGCCGTTGGTGTTGAACGGATTACTCGGGTTGATTCGAGCCTTTGACCGACTCCGGAGCGGTTCTGCACCCCCTCAAACCCGGCAGGACCGACGCACCGATAATAACTCCTTGTAAAAGCAAATTCCAATCAGTTCGATGATCAGATACTGCCCCGCTCCGTTGTCGAGGAGCAGCAAGACATCGAATAGCAACTCATGGCTCTCCCTGATCCGTTCGAAATGGGAAGGCAGGCAGACCGACTTCATTGACCAGATTTACATTCGGCTTGCCGGTGAAGGCGTAGCGAACTACCGCAGGATTGGCGACCTCAGGCGAATGAAGCTGAACCGTCTGGCCTACAATCTTTGCCACAGCTGGCTTCCACTTTTTGGCAGCTTGATCGGCGATCCAGAATTCTCCCGGTGCTTCTCCGTCGGTAGTCTTCAGACCCTCGGCATGATCAAACTGAACGACCAGACGATCGCCCTTCGCAGCAACATTTGCGAATACAGGACCACTGGCTTCGATCTCGCTTCCAAGCGTATCGCGAGCCGCAAGCAAAGCGAGTCGCTGTCCGATCGGAGCCTTGTCCTTCGGATGAATGTTTTTCACATCACCTAGATCGATTGTGTTCGCGACACCGGTATAGGGAAGGTCGAGAGCTGCGAGCTGTGATTCCCGCATCCAGGCCCAGGAATGGGAAGCCGGATGGTCCGGCTGCATTGTCGGCCCCGTATTGAGAAGGCTTCCGTAGCCGGGAAGCATCACGAGGAGAAAATGAAAGTCATCCCGTCCCCACTCCTTGCGGTAGCGTTGCATCCAGCCCTTGAGGACCTCATCGTATTCGCGAATTCCGGCAACGCGATGGTACCACGGCTCGTCGGGCATCCCGGTGATGTAGCGGGTGTTTCGCTCGCCCTGATACCAGACCAAGCCCCGACAGGCATAGGGCGCGAGCGGCTTGATCATTGCGTTGTAAAGAATACAGGGCTGACGGCGCATGAAGACGTCCTCCGGCCCAGTCCACTTTCCTTTCGCAAGAGCTGCCTTCATCTGCTCTTGAGCTTCCGTGTTGGCATCCCACTCTTCCATGATGGTTTTGAAATGAGGAAATTGCCCGGTCATGTCGCGAGGCATCCAGGCCTCAATCGACGAACTTCCCCAGGCCGCCAAAATGACCCCCACGGGAACATCGGTTTCCTTCGCGAGGAAATGCGCAAACCCGAACGCGACGGCGCTGCCCGGTCCGGCAACGGCCCATTTGCCTTTGACTCTTTCCTGCTCCGTGAAAGCAACGGTTCGCTTCACTTCAAAGGTTCTCAGGTTTTTCTCCGATAGGTCTTTCAGTTCAGCAACACCACCCCTCCCCATCTGCATATTCGATTGTCCGGAACAAATCCACACCTCGCCAACGATGACATCAGAGAGAAGGAATTCGCCCCCTTGATCCGTCTTCGCGGAAAAGCCCGCCCCTTTTTCCGAAGCCTTGAGAGCATCCAGTTTGAGTTGCCATTTTCCCTCATCATTCGCGACAGCGGTCTTTTTCTGACCAGCAAAGTTCACCGTCACTTTCGCGCCCGCTTTCGCCGTTCCCCATACCGGAACGGGTTGGTCCCTCTGCAGCACCATGTGATTCGTAAACGGCGAAGCGAGAGAGAATTCTGCGCCCCTTGCACTGTTGAAACCGAAAAGCAAAGAGCAAGTCGCGAAAAGGAAAAATCGAAGTATGCGCATGGAACCATTCTGGGGTAGGAACGGAACTTCGCTACCACTTTTCTGGCTCGATCCAAGCAATCGAACCAGGTCATGAAATCGGGTAAAAAGCCGCCACCGCGAGAGCGCCCTCTTATCCCAACAATCGGGACTCAATTTTTGCGTGAGGAAACTTTACCCAGTCACCTTCCGTCGAATCGAGGAGGTGCTTGCTGATCTCACTCGGGACAAAAGAAAGGATTTCGTTTTTCCATTGGGCTGGAGCGACAAGAGACCACGAGGAAGCATGATTGCTCTTGATGACTCGTTGCACGGCGAGCGCAAGGGCGGCGGCCTGCCTCTTTTCGTGCTCCTGAGAAAGCGAGTGGTTCTCACCACTGACAAGATTGGACTGATTGCCCCGACCCTGGTTGGCATCGAAGCGCCCCGGTCGATCGGTATCATCCTCGATATTGCCTTTCGGGTGTGCGTCTGCTTCCTCGAGCTTCAGTTCCGCCAAGTGGGATCGCGCGCCCTCTACTCCCTCCTCTTTGGGGTTGCAGCGAAATGCTCTGAGCGAGTTTCCATTGGCTATCAAGTAGAGGTCGGGAGTCTTCATGTTTGTAATATTGCCGAGCCTTCGAACGGATGGCTCGGCCTTTCTTGTCGAAAGACATGCATGATTTGGGAGGGCTGACGAAATGCTGAGAGAGCAATTCAAGCACGGGTAAACACAAATCGCGGAGAGCAGCAAAAATCTCGCTCCACTACTTTGTACGGATGGAGAATGTCATCACCCAAATCCTCGTTCCCTTGGAACCCAGCGAATGCACCCGTGCCTCCTCCCTTCGTGCGGCTTGTATAGCGAAGGACATCGGCGGCG
Organism: Verrucomicrobiales bacterium; assembly: GCA_029213265.1. Lineage (GTDB taxonomy): Bacteria > Verrucomicrobiota > Verrucomicrobiia > Verrucomicrobiales > DEV007 > Arctic95D-9. The sequence goes on from JARGNG010000051.1 coordinate 24,026, forward strand.
AAGTGACGGGATTGACGGTGGTAGATGTCGCGGGAATTGAAGATGAGGTCGCGCTTCCTCTGCGCGCGGATCTTCGCGCCTACCCGAATCCCCGCTCGGTTGAATTAATCCAGTATTCCAAAAAGGAGCTCGAAGCGGTTCGGGAAGAATTCGAATCCTGCTGCGGCGAGTTTTCCGCTCCAAATCATACCCTTGCGCTGAAGGGATGTCCGGGCGCGCGGATTATCGGGGAATCGCGGTTTCATGATCTGGTTGTGATGGGATTGAAGACAAACTTTCACTTTGCGACAGAGGGGGACAGCAACGACACCCTCGAGAGGGTGATCGATCTGCTACCCACCCCACTTTGGCTTGTTCCGAAAAAAGAAATCGAACCGATCGAGAAGGTGGCCATAGCATACGATGGAAGCCTGCCAGCGACCCGGGCCCTGCATCACTTTCTTTCCTTAGCCCGCCTCTGGGATCCGGAGATTCGAATTTTTGCAGCCGATCTCAAGTCTGGAAACGGGGAGCGTCTACTCTCGCAGACAAAGGCGTTTCTCGCGGCGCACGGCATCGAAAAAGTCACCACCCAACTGAGAGAGCGCCCCATTGAGGAAGTGTTCGATGATTCCCTTTTGTCCTGGTCGGATCTGATCGTCGCGGGAGCCAGTTCGAAAAGTGTCCTTCGCGAGTTTTTCGTGGGGAGTTTTATGAAAAAGTTAATACGGGAAGCGGATTGCAATCTCTTCGTGAGTTCATAGCATTGAAATTTGGGAAATGTCCCAGTCATTTAAAGTCGCAAGAATCGCCGGCACGGAAGTAAGAATTCATTTCACTTTCCTGCTCTTACATGCCTGGATCGGAATTGCGACAGCGGCATTTAACGGAGTCCTTTTCCTGCTCCTGATATTCCTTTGCGGGTTGCTGCATGAGTTTGGCCATGTCGCTGCGGCGCTGCGGTACGGGATCACGACACCGCGGATCACCTTGCTCCCCTTCGGCGGCGTGGCCCAACTGAGCCGTATCCCGAAGCAACCGACTCACGAACTGGTCGCCGCCATCGCCGGACCTTTGGTAAACGTTGTCATCGCCGGGGTGCTGATTCTGGTTCGCAAAGGGTTTCCAGAGTGGAGCGATGTCGGCGGAATGCCGGGAGGAGCCAACATTCTCGATGGACTGATCTGGGTCAACCTCATCCTCGTCGCCTTCAACTTGACCCCCGCGTTTCCGATGGATGGTGGAAGGGCATTTCGGGCTTTTCTCAGCTACTTTGTCAGCCGGGAAAAAGCAAACATATCTCCGCGCTCGAACATCTTCCGCCCCCCCATAACACCTTCCCTCCCATCACTCGATCACGCCGGAAAACCCGTGGAGAATTTCCGGCTGGCGGAGACACTTCCGGAATGATTAAGAACGATCTCCTTCTTGTCCTCGCTTTTGCCGGCAGTTGCACCCCCTCCAACCCAGGGCGGTGCGCAGTGATGAAACAGCCGGGATAAAAAAGCAAATCCCTAGCAGTAATTCCTGAAACCACACTGACCTATGATGAGATTGAAGGATTGTTTGATGCGTGCCTTTCGAGAAAGAGGCTCGTTCTTCTCGACACCTGTCACGCCGGCGAGGCCGACCGCGACGATGAGCGTCTTGCGAGCGTTGGCGTCGTTCCGAATGAAAATGTAAGGAGCGTTCCGTTTCAACCCGTCCTGGTGGACGGTGTCAGTAGCGAGAAACGCAGTGTCACCGATCTGCTGGATCGACACTTCGTCGATTTGCGGATTGGAATCGGGGCATCGGTCCTCGCATCAAGCAGTGCCCACCAGGCGGCTCTGGAACTGCATGGGGCCGAGAATGGTCTGTTTACCGGAACGATGCTGGAAGGTCTTCGGAGTGGTGATGCCGACCTTGACGGGGATGGATCTATCAGGGTCTCGGAACTCCTGAAATTTTGCAGGGAATCCGTGAAGACGGTTTCGGGAGGGCTTCAAGAACCCGTTGCCAGGCATTCCAATCTATCGGAGGATTTTCCAGTTCTATTACTGAACAAATAGCTTGTCTCCACGACGGGGGAGAATGGTCATAACGTGAAGCGCGCAGATGCGAAGTTGCAGCCGCTATGAGATGAATGATGGCGATGGTTCGATCATGATGCTTCAGAAACTCGTCTGAAATCAATGTGCCACCCGACTGAGCATCCGCATCCGGAATTACGGGGGGGGGAACTGGCAGTGTCTCCAGGAATCAGGCTGCTCCCGGCTCCTAGGCTGCGTTTCTTGGGAGCGCGAGCGTAATCAACACGGCGACGAGGACAAAACCGGCGCTGTTCCAGAGGCAGCCTTCCAGTCCGAATTTCAAATACATCACTCCGGAGAGCAGGGTTCCGATCAAGCGGCCGGCAGCGTTGGCCATGTAGTAAAACCCAACATTGAGAGCCACCTTGTCTGGGTCGGAGTAGGCGAGAATCAAGTAGGAGTGAACGGCGGAGTTGACGGCAACGATGATGCCGAAGACCGCCAGCCCGCCCAGCACCGCTGGTGGTGGGATAAAAGTCGAATTGTAATTCGGTGGCGATCCCGGCCAATACGACGACCAGGGCGATGCCCCACACCAGCGCCGCGCGTGCCCCACTTTCGACCACGCCATTACCCCCCTCCAACCCGGGGCGATGTGCGGTGACGGAGCGACGGGGTTAAAAAGGGAAATCCCCAGCAGTAGCAGTTAGTTACCACTCAACTTCTCGCGGATGTCGCGCCTGATTGGCGGTCTCAGTCCCCGGGACTATCGAAGGACTCTGGAGGATTGAGGGAAAAATAAGGAGGCGAGGGCAATCGAAAACCACTCCTTCCCACGAAGGCAGTTCGATCAGCACCCGGATGGGCTTCCGGGAGCCCTCTCGTCGGCGCTGATCCGAATGCCGATCTGATGAAAGGGTGTTGAGCATCCCGAACGCGACCAAAACCCGCCCGGCTTCATTTTACGCGAGCGCAATTCAGGCCATCCCCGGAATGCGGCCCGGACACGTCTACCTGTAGTCGTCCCCATTCAGACTTTCGACGACGGAACGCATCCATGCCGCCAGCTCCTGCTTCATCCGTTCCAGTCGTTGCGCGTGTTCCGGATCTTTGGAAAAATCGGTCTTCTCCATAGGATCATCAATCAGATGATACAGCTCGAATGTGTCACCGTCGATGCGATGAAGCTTCCACGGCCAATCGTTCCATGCGGCATGCCCGGTCGCGGTGTCCCCGGGGAATTGCGGGAATTCATCGACGTCTTTGCGCATCCTCGGCGGATCATGCGGTAACGGATCGCCCGCCAGTTGTTTTTCCATGATCGCTTTCTGGATTCGATCGCTCCAGGTTCCCTGCCCGCCCTGGATTTGGTGCCAGAACCCCATTGGTTTCCTGCGCTCTGTCTCCCCTCCCCAGAGGATGCCGCTCATGTCCATTCCGTCGAGCGGATGCGGTGCATTCAATTCCACGCCCGCCATGGCCAGCAGGGTCGGATACATGTCAAAGGTCGCCACCGGTACCGAGGTTCGCCCCTTGAGCTTGCGCGCCGGCCACTCGACGATTCCCGGAATGCGCAGGCCGCCTTCGTAGATACTGCCCTTTTTCTCGCGGCCACCGGAAGTCTCTTTGACCAGCCCCCCGTTGTCGCTGCAGTACCAGACGATCGTATTGTCCGCGATGCCCATTTCCCTGATCGCTCCACGCAAGCGTCCGACCTGCTGATCGAGCAGCGTGATCTCGCGGTAGTAACCGGCATTCGGTTTGCCATCGTAGAGGCTGGCGCCTTCGGGCACTTCCTGGTGAGGATCGTGCGGAGACGGGAACCAGATGACCGTGAAGATCGGCTTTTCACGCTCCTTGTGTTTGCGGAGGAAATCGATCGCATCATCCATCAGGATGACCGAGCCCTTGCCTTTGCGATGCTCGATCTTTCCCTTGCGGCTCAAGTAAGGATCGTTGTCAAAGAAGTTGAGACCGATCACCCATTCATCGAATCCCATACCACCGGGGTTGCAGGGCGAGTCGGGTTGCCCCGAGCCCAGGTGAACTTTCCCGAAAATACCGGTCACATACCCGGCTGCTTTCAGAGTTTCGGCGATCGTCTGCTCATGCGGGCGCATGTAGCGGCCATGGTTGGTCACTTTCGTCCGGATCGGATTGCGCCCGGTCATCACGCTGGCACGGGTTGGGGAACACACCGGCGCGCCGGCGTAGAACCGATCAAAGACGAACCCTTCCTTCGCCATGGCGTCGAGTTCCGGTGTCTGCACAAATGGATGACCATTGTAAGCGGTGTCTCCCCAGCCCTGGTCGTCCGCCATCACAAGAATGATGTTCGGTGCGTCGGCAGCGACCGCTCCCGCACAGCGCAGTGCGACCGCAGCCAATACCGGGATAAGACGAAGCGCTGAATAGCCTGACTTGATCAATAGATTCATTTTGCTCACTTGAAGTTGATACGGATCCCTGCGGAAGTCGATCATCGAAAACTCATTTCTTCTGCATCTCCAGCATGGCTTCGGCAAGCGCTCTGCCGAAACGAACAAAGGTCTTGCCGCTGCCCAGGTAGTGGTATTCGGCGTTCGATGCGCACCGATCCCAGGTGCGCTGCTCCGCCGCAGTCAGTTCACCGTCGCCGAAGCCATGGCGAGCACATTCCTCTTGAAACTTTTTCGTCGTCATCTCCCCCTTTTCGACACGCCGTTTCCATCCGCCGGTCAGCCTACGTTTCCAGTAAATATCACTGAGTTCGAGTTCGTAGTATGGGCCGCTGTCCACTGCGATCACTTGACCGCGATATGGTGCCGCCACCCTGTCATCATATTGCTCCACCGCGGCAAACTGGGTCTTGCGGAATTCGGACACTGGCAGGCCCTTGTCGAACCTCCGGCTGTCCGGGTCGGTGCCGTAGACTCCCAGGATGCCCACGATGAACGGCAGGGTCGGCACTTCGAGTTCCCTGCGAACATCGCTGATGAAATGGATCATGTTTCCGCTGTATTGCCCGATGTGATGCCGATTGCACATATCGTTCCAGCCCTGGAACCAGACGAACCCGGCCAGTTCGTAGCCCTGCTCTGCGTCATAACCGGGAACCACCTTCCTGATACTCCCGGCGTCCCTCAGTGTCGCCTGAATGAACCGGATCATCTCGCGGTAGTAGTGGCCGACCATTTCTTTTTCCGGGACACGACCACTCTCCTTTTCTTTCGCACTGGGCTGATACGGCCCGGCGCCTGGTGGACGAAAATCCACGGCCAATGATTTTCCGCCCCAGGCGGTTTTGATAATCAGGACCGGTTCGTCGAGTGCCTTGTCGATGGTGATGCCGAACGCGTATTCCGGGCCAATGCGCTCGCCGTCAAATCCGTAGCCCACCTTCACCTTGCCGTGCAGAACAGTATCACCATCGCGGCCGCCCGTCAGGTAGGTGACCCACGCGTTGTCGCTGACAACTGGATCTCCGTTCTTGTCCAGAATTTCACGGAGAAGCGGGGCCGATTTCGGGTCGTCGCCAATCGCCGCAAACGTGCCCTGATGCGCCGAACCCTGCATATTGGACTGTCCGGCGAGAATGTAAACCTTCAGCGGTTCGGCCTCCGCCGCCACGACATCGAGGGCAAATCCGATGATCGCGAGGAAGGCAAAAGCCGATGCAGTTTTGGATGACTTGATCATTTTCTTTTCCACGATGGCAGATTCCCGCCGTCCCTCCAACAAAGCATTTCGCGAAACAGGCGGACGATCTGAATATCACCTTGCTCTACACGCTGATAGCGTATGGTCCATCGATACACCCTGTTTCCCCTTGAACTCACCCGATCCCCCCTCCCCTCGCAAAGAACCGCCAAGCCCCCAACCCAGGCTTTTCCGTCTCGGCGTGTTCCTCATTCTTCTCTCCGGTGTCTTCTTTTTCCTGATGCTGTCGATCCCGTTCTTTCGGATCGGCGATGGACAAAAGGCCTGGTGGGGAGGTGGTCTGTTTATCGGAATGCAAGTCGCATGGTGGACCGGAGCCGCCTGCATCGGGCCGGCGGCCGTGAAGAAACTGGGCGCCTGGTTCAAGCGCTCGAAGAAGTGAGCTTCTGAATCTCTGCTGCTTTCTTCGCCGAACTGAAGGACAGACGCTTCCCGCTCTCTGCGCTACCCCAACCGCGCCTCCTCAAGCCGCTGCCGGATCTCCCCGATTTCCTCGCCGGTGAGTTTTTGCAGAGGCGGACGCACGTGGGCCTGTTCCATCCGACCGAGCAGAACGAGCGCTTCTTTCATCCGGT
>JARGNG010000052.1 GCA_029213265.1 Verrucomicrobiales bacterium
CATTGTCGCCATTTTTGTCCATTTTTCCGAGGCGTTCCCATGCCTGTTCGGGAACCTCGTCTTTGGAGATCTTGCCATCGCTGTTTTGGTCGGCCCGCTTCCACATTTCCTCCCCACGGGCTTTTGCATCGGCGCCGGGGCTGCCTCCACCGGGAGGACCTCCGGGTCGTCCTGCTTTTGCCTCTTCGGCGGAGATTGCTTCATCTCCGTCCTTGTCCAACTGCGAAAGTCTGGCCCATGCCTGCTCGGGGACTTCGTCTTTGGTGAGCTTCCCGTCGTTGTTCTTGTCGGCCCGCTTGAACATTTCAGGTCCGCCTTTGCCCCTGCCCGGACCGCCTTTGCCGCCGGGGGCATCTCCACCCGGCCCTTTCGGTCCGCCACCGGCACCGCCGCGGGCAGCCGCCATTTCCTGAAGCGTCACTTTACCGTCTTCGTCCTTGTCGAGAGCCTTCATTCGCTCCCAGCGCTCACCGGCCTCTTCCTGAGAAATGGCCTTGTCGCCGTCTTTATCGATCTGCTTCAAGAAGGAGCCGTCGCCTTTTCCTTTCGGACCGCCTTTAGCGGGGCCACCCTTGGAGGGGGCATCTTTTCCGGGGCCTTTGGGGGCTTCCTTTTCCTCCGCCCCGATCGGAGAGATGGCGAGGGCGCAGCCTGTTACAATGAGAATGAGTTTTTTCATGATTCCGAGTTTGATTCGAATCATGAAACCCCCGTTGGCGGGGCCGGTTTCAAAAAAAGTGCAATCGATCCTTCAAGCCTGTCTTCGTGAGGAGATGACGCGCTTTGCAACTTCGTCGCCCACAGCACCTGCCAGAATGACGGCGCCGATCACGGCGAACTCGATGTTTTGAGGGATTTCATCGACCAGAGTGATCATGTTTCGGAGGAGCTGAATCAACGCGGTCCCGATGATGACGCCGATGATGGTCCCCGATCCACCTCGCAAGCTGCAGCCTCCCAGAACCGCTGCGGCGATGGCGAACAGCTCGTAGAAATTTCCGAAATCGACCGGCTGAGCGGAGTTCGTATCGAGCACAAAGAGGAGGCCTCCGAGTCCGGCCAGCAGGGAGCAAATGACATAGGCCAGCGAAGTCATGCGATCCGTGTTGATCCCACTGAAGCGCGCCGCCTCTTCATTGTTTCCGAGAGCGAGCAGATACCTGCCGTAGACCGTCCGGTTGAGGAAGATAGCGGCGACGGTTGCGACGAGAGCGAGAATGAGAAGCGGAACGGGGAGGCCGAAGTTTTCGGTGATCGGAATTTCGCCGTTTGCGAGCCAGCGAAGTCCCTTGAACTCTCCCTGAAATCCAGCGGTTTGATCATTGGTCAGTCCGCGCGTGAGACCCCGGTAAAGGAGGAGGCCGCAAAGTGTTACGACAAAGGGTTGCAGTCGCATCTTCGTGATGAGCCAGCCATGGCTGAGACCAATGAGAAGAGAAACACCAAGAACAATGGGAAGCGCGATTCCCAGCGGAATACCTTTGGTCACCACCATCCAGGGAAAGCCGACTCCCACAAGGCAGACAACGGAGCCAATCGAGAGATCAATACCGCCGGTGATGATGACAAAGGCGACGCCGATTCCAATGATTCCGAACAGAGCCGTCCGGCGCAGCAGGTTTTCCTGATTAAAACCGGACAGAAAGCTTTTCCGCCCTGTCATCAGATCACTCATGACCCAGGTCGTGAGGTAGACGAGCAGGAGAAGAACGAAGATTCCAAGAATGCGTTTCATGAACCGACAGCTTGTATCGGTATCAGCTTTGCTTGTCAATGAAAGGGGAGGTCGACTTTCCTGTTGCCGGCACGGATGGAAATTCCTCCTTTGCCTTTTCACCGCTCCGCGCCAGATTCCCGGATGTCGAACAGCGAATCGGAATCTGCAGATCCCCCCCAAGCGTTAAGGTCATCGCCCTTTTCGGGATGTTTTATTCTCATCTCGATTCTCGTGATCTTTGGAGGACTGATAGTTCTCTACACCGTGGTGGGGATTTATCAGAATCGAACGATCGACGAATTTACGCAGGCCGAGGCCGCCGAAGTTACCCTGCTCACTCCCGGATCGGCTCAGCTCGAAACAGCGAATGCCAAATTGGAGCAAATCAGTCAGGCCGTTAAGAACGAAGCTTCGGAACGGATCGAATTCACGGCGGAAGATTTGAATGTTCTGATCGCATCGATGGAGGAATTGAAGGATTTTCGAAATCAGACCTACGTCGAGCGGATCTCTCCCCAGGGAATCGTCGCGAAAATGGCGCAGCCCATGCGTCGGGGAGTCTTCAATAAAACGCCCCGCTTCCTGAATGCGACTTTCGTGTTCCAGCCCGAAGTTCGCGCGAGGACGGTGGCGTTCAAGGTCGTGGATATCCGGGCGGATGTAGGGGAGGTGCCGGAAGGGTTCAAGGAAAACTATGCCACGCTGGATTTCTTCCGGCTCGACCCCGAGCTCGAGGCCATGAAGTCCCACATCAAGTCGATTGCGGCCGTCTATGCGGAGCCGGGTAAACTCATTGTCGAGACGAAGATCCCCGATGTGGAACCGGTGGAGTGAGCGGGAATGGACGGGAAATCGTGCTGCGCCCCTTCCTCGGACAGGAATTTGCCTTCGGAAGAAGCGGCGATTTCTCCGGGGCCCGATGCCGGGTCGAGGGAAGGCATGGTTCCGTTGAAGGGCGGGGCATTTCGCATGGGGGCCGTGGGCCCGGAAACCTGGATTGCTGATGGGGAAGGACCGGTTCGCGAAGTCACCCTGGAGCCTTTCTGGATCGATCAGACCGCGGTGACGAATGATCAGTTCGCCGCCTTTGTCGACGACACCGGCTACCTCACCGAAGCGGAGCGGTTCGGATGGTCTTTTGTGTTTCACAATCAGATACCGAAAGGGCATCGCAAGCACGTCCAACTTGTGTCCGTTCAGGGAACCTCGTGGTGGGCCCGGCTCGACAAAGCAGATTGGAAGAAGCCGGGCGGCCCCGGGACAAACATCAAGAAGCTCGGAGCCCATCCGGTTGTGCACGCCTCCTGGAACGACGCAGCGGCCTTTGCGACCTGGTCGGGGAAGCGCCTTCCCACGGAGGCGGAGTGGGAATTTGCTTCGCGCGGAGGATTGGATCAGAAAATCTATCCCTGGGGTGACGAACTGCTTCCGGAGGGAAAGCATCGATGCAATATCTGGCAGGGGCCGTTTCCGCAGGAAGATACCGGTGAGGATGGGTATGCCGGCACCGCTCCCGCGAAAAGTTTTCGTGCGAACGGTTTCGGACTGTATCACTGCGTAGGAAATGTCTGGGAATGGACGGCTGACTGGTTCAGCCCGAACTGGCATCTCACCGCTCCGATGCAAAATCCGATGGGACCGGCCTCGGGAACGGGCCGGGTTATTCGCGGAGGATCGTTTCTTTGCCACGAATCCTACTGCAACCGCTACCGCAACTCCGCCCGCACGCAGAACACGCCCGATTCATCGACCTGCCATACCGGGTTCCGCTGTGTCATGTCCTAACGTGATTCCAGGCGAACGCCGCCTCCCCTAGCTGCGAGGGTGAGCGAGTCAGGCGGGCGGATGTTTCTTAGTTGAACGCAGCCCAAACGCTCGCAATTTCCATAGCATGATAGCGCAGACAACGCGGAATCCATCTTGACCCCGGCAGTCGTTCCCTTACCGTCATTTTTACCCAAACCTTAAATCCTATATCAAATAACCATGGCACTCTCCGTAGGCACCCAGGCACCTGATTTTGAACTTACCACTCTCGGCGCGGAAGGCCCCGAGGTCGTAAAATTGAGCGAGCAAATCGGCGAAGGAAATATCCTTCTCCTTTTCGTTCCGATGGCTTTCACCGGCGTTTGCACCACGGAGTTCTGCTCCGTTACCAGTGAACTCTCGGAATACGCTGATCTGAACGCAGAGGTGTTCGGCATCAGTGGTGACAATCCTTTCGCGCAGCAGAACTGGGCGGAAAAAGAGGGCATCGAGATCACTCTCCTGAGCGATTACGAGCACACCGCTGCGGAAGCCTACGACGTCGCCTACGATAGCTTTCTTCCCGAGAAGAACCTTCATATGGGAGGTGTTCCGAAGCGCTCCGCCTTCGTCATCGACAAAGACGGGGTGATCCAATATGCGGAAAGCAGCGATAATCCCGGCGATCTCCCCAATTTTGATGCGATCAAGGAAACGCTGAAAGAGCTCGGCTGATTCGTCGAGATTCTCACGATTTAACAGAGGCCCGGAGAGATCCGGGCCTTTTTTGTGGGTTGGAGGCTCTCTCCGGTTCAAAAAAACTCCGTCGGACCTTGTTTTCAGGCAGGATTCTGCACGCTGCTGGCCCGTTTTTTGCGCGAAAGGAATCTTGAATCCAAGCGCTTCGTGCCGTACAGGTGGCCCCGAAACGGAACAGGGCGGAAACCGCCCGGGATTCAAGAGGGTTCGGTCCATGACTCAACCCTGTTTACTCTTTCCGATTTGCCTCCTTCCGGGAGGCTTCTTACTGCCCGAAAATTGACCTGAAAATATGAGTTTAGACGTCGTCCGATCATTCACCACCGGCTCCGGAGCCGAAGGAAAAATGTATTCTCTCCCTGCTCTGGCTGAGTCCGGAGTGGCTCCGAATCTAAACCGGCTTCCGGTCAGTATCCGGATCGTGCTGGAGTCCGTTTTGAGAAATGTCGACGGCCGCAAGGTCAGCGAAGAGGACGTCAAAAATCTCGCTGCCTGGAATGCGAAAGCACCGGGCGAATACGAGATCCCTTTCACGGTGGCCCGGATCGTTCTCCAGGACTTTACCGGAGTGCCTCTTTTGGTGGATGTCGCTGCGATGCGTGATGCGGCGGTGGCCCGTGGAGCCGAGGCTGCGAAAGTCGAGCCGCTCGTGCCGGTTGACCTCGTCGTCGATCACTCCGTGCAGGTTGATTTTGCCGGGTCGCAGGAAGCGCTCGATCGCAACATGGCGATTGAATTTATCCGCAACCGCGAGCGCTACGAGTTCCTCAAGTGGGGACAACAGGCGTTTGATACCTTCTCCGTCGTTCCTCCCGGGATCGGAATCGTTCACCAGGTGAACCTCGAGTATCTCGCCAAGGGTGTCCTCGAAAAGGACAATGTTTTTTATCCGGATACCCTCGTGGGAACGGACTCCCACACCACCATGATCAATGGTCTCGGCGTTGTCGGATGGGGAGTCGGGGGCATCGAAGCCGAGGCGGGTATGCTCGGCCAGCCGGTTACTTTTCTCGTCCCCGAAGTGGTGGGCGTATATCTTCACGGGCATCTTGCCGAGGGAGTGACTGCAACGGACCTGACTCTTCGGGTCACCGAGATCCTCCGTGCACACGGGGTGGTTGGAAAGTTTGTCGAATTTTTCGGTCCGGGCGCCGAAGCGCTTTCTCTTCCTGACCGTGCCACGATTGCCAATATGGCCCCCGAATACGGCGCCACGATGGGATTCTTTCCGGTCGACGGCGAGACGATCAACTACCTCCGTGGAACGGGACGTTCCGAGGAACTTTGCACGACGGTCGAAAACTACTACAAGGCCCAGGGGCTTTTCGGAATCCCGGACAAGGGCGACTGCGATTACACCGATCTTCTCGAACTCGATCTCGCCGAAATCGTTCCTGCGGTAGCCGGACCGAAGCGTCCCCAGGACCGCATCGACGTGCCTGCCCTTGGCCGCAAGTTTGACGAACTATTCACGGTTTCTGCAGGAGACGGAGGCTTCGGCGAAACAGCGGAGAAACGCAATGTAGCCGTGCCGCTTCATTTGGATTCTCCGGCCGGAGAGTTCGACAATCCTCTGATCGAGGGCGAAACGATCAGGGCGCTCGATGTCGATACCAGCCTCCGCCACGGATCGGTTCTGATTGCGGCGATTACCAGTTGCACCAACACTTCCAACCCGAGCGTGATGCTCGCTGCCGGCCTCGTCGCGAAGAAAGCGAACGAAAAGGGACTTACGATTGCTCCCTTTGTGAAGACATCGCTCGGGCCCGGTTCCCGTGTTGTCACTGATTATCTGGAAGCAACCGGATTGCAGAAGGAACTCGATCAGCTCGGGTTTGAAACGGTCGGTTACGGATGCACGACCTGCATCGGAAACTCCGGACCGCTTCATCCCGCGATTGAAGATGCGATCAAAGAAGGCGATCTCGTCTGTGCTTCGGTCCTTTCCGGAAACCGGAACTTCGAAGCCCGAGTCCACGGATCGATTCGTGCCAACTTTCTGATGTCGCCACCGCTGGTCGTTGCCTACGCCCTTGCCGGTCGCGTCGATCTCGACCTGACAACCGAGCCTCTCGGAAACGACACCGATGGCAATCCCGTCTTCCTTGCGGATGTATGGCCCAGCCAGGCGGAAATCACGGAGCAGCTCGCGTCCGCGCTCAAGCCTGAGGTCTACAACAAGCTCTACGGAAATGTGGATACCGCGAATCCAAAGTGGGGCGAGATCAACGGCTCCACCGGTGCGACCTACACCTGGGACGAGTCCTCGACCTATGTTCAGTCTCCTCCCTTCTTCGAAACGAAGGAAGGCGAAAGCCAGGACATCGTCGGTGCCCGTCCGCTCGGGATCTTCGGTGATTCTGTCACGACCGATCACATTTCCCCTGCCGGAGCAATCAAGGATACCTCGCCAGCGGGGCAGTACCTGATTGAGAATGGAGTCGAGAAGGCATCCTTTAATTCCTATGGAGCCCGTCGCGGAAACGACCGCGTCATGACCCGCGGAACCTTTGCCAACGTCCGCATCAAAAACCAGATGTGCCCCGGAATCGAAGGCGGTTACACCCAGTATTTCGGAAACGCCGAGGTGCCGGCTCCCGATACCGGCATTGAAGCTTTCGGAGAGGCCAAGCCGACCTTCATCTACAACGCATCGATGGCCTACCAGCAGGAGGGCATTCCTCTCGTCGTGATTGGGGGAGATGACTACGGAATGGGAAGCTCGCGCGACTGGGCTGCCAAAGGAACCCGTCTTCTCGGTGTGAAAGCTGTCGTGACCAAATCGTTTGAGCGGATCCACCGGTCCAATCTCATTGGAATGGGTGTGCTTCCTCTGAACTTCGCCGATGCGGCGGACTATGAGAAAATCAAAGATCTCGTCGACGCGACTTTTGACATCGTCGGGATTGCCGGTGAACTCAAGCCCATGCAGACGGCGACTCTGATTGCTCACAAGAGCGATGGCAGCACGGTGGAGGTGCCGCTCAAGGTGCGCCTCGATACGCCGGCTGAGGTGGACTACTACGATGCGGGTGGCATTCTGCCCTACGTGTTGGAGCAGATCATTGCGGGATAGGTCACTTGCACCTGTGAGAGAACTCTGGAGTGCGGTGGCTTGACACCGCTTTCAGGGGTAGCCCCTGGAGTTGTTCCCGCGATCAACGTGAGCGAAAGCGGCGTCCAGCCGCCGCACTCCAAACCGGTTCAGACCAAAATCCGCTAAGGCTTCCCTCGGCACTGCGGCTGTGATAGCGTTTCGGGATGCGGAGCGGAGGAAAGGGGCAGATTCAGAAGACAGTCGCTTTGCTCGGCCTGGTGGCGCTCCTTCCGGCTTGTGGAGATCGCGCAACGGAGATCGCTCCGGGAGAATCAGTGGACAAGCCGTCAGCAGGAAACTCCGAAGAAGTCATCACGCTCGAATTGGGGGACGCCAAGACTCTTTCGGGACGGCCGTTGGTGATACGGAACTATCCACTTCCGGAAGGTTTCTTTTCGTCGGGTCTCGCGGATCGAAAAACGGCCGAAGATCTTCTTCGGGCAGCGGGTGTGGAATTTTCGACCGGGGCAACGGCTATGTTCATTCGCGACGAGAACACTCTCACCGCAAAAAACTATAGGGATCAGTTGCTGGTCACCGAGGCGGTGGTGGACTCGTGGCGCTGGATCGAGCGGGACGCGCAGAAAGAGAAGGAGAGGGAAATCGAAAAAAAGCTGAAGAAAATTGTTCTCCCCGAGGTGAATTTTCAGGAGACGCCCTTGTCAGAGGCGCTCGCTTTTCTCGAGGCGGAGAGCGAAAAATACGACGAATCGGAGAAGGGGGGGAAAGGAGTGAACATCGAGTTGGAGGAAATTGAAACCGTGAGTCCTCCGAAAAGCGGTGACGGATTCGGATTTGATCTCGGTGAAGAAGACGAACCGAGGTGGAGCCCTGCCGATACAGAAATCACGCTCCGCCTCTCCAGGGTCCCTCTGGGGGAGGCGATTCGCTACACGACCAGTCTGGCGCAGATGCGATACTTTGTGAATGAGTTCGGAGTTCGGGTGACAGCGCTCCATGGCTCTCCAGGGCCCTATTGGGAAACCAATGTATTTGCCGTTTCTCCCGCTTTTGGATTGGAGATCGAGAACTATGCCTCGCAACCGCCGGCAGGAATCGATCCTTTCGATCCCTTTGCAAAGGCTGAGGTGGAAGACGGCGCTACGAACCGGGAACGGACGGCGAAGGGTTTGTTGGAAGCGGTCGGGGTCTACTTTGAACCGGGGGCCGAGGTGAACTACAACCAAGCGCGATCCATTCTCACGGTTCGGAATTCTCCGGATCAAAATGAATTGGTGGAAGCCTATGTGCAGTCCCTCCAATCTGTTGGTTTCGTTGGTGAGGCCGATGAGGATCGGACTTCTCACTTTACCGAAAAGCTGCATGCGATTCGCATTCCGAAAGTGTCGTATCGCGAGGAACAGCTTTGGCAGGTCATCTCGGATCTGAACCGGCGGTCCCGCCTCTACGATACGCGAGTTCCCCTGTGGGAGCGTGGGGTTCCCGTTCAAGTGGATCGGTCCCGGGCGGAGAGTGAGATCGATCAGAGCGATCCGTTTCGTTTCAGCTCTCTCCCTCCTTTGCCGAATATCACTCTGGAAAAAGAAAATGGGACGCTGTTTGAAATTCTCAAAGAGGTCGCGCAAATCACGGGGCTCGAACTCGAGACCGATTCAGACGGAGTGGTTCTCAGGGAAAGGTAGCACCGTGGCTGGGAGGGTGAGCGAGTCAGGCGGGTATGCCTGTGCGCGCCCGATCCCAACTCATCGCAAGCGCCCTTTCTGATTGAGCTTCGGGTCTGCCACCGTGTATCTCGTTCCCAGCCAAGGCCCCTTCATCGGGCCGGCCGTCGACCTGAGATCGCGGCAGTAGTAGATCAGTAGCCCCATCGTGAATGAGATCGTGAGAACGGCTGCGGTCGTGCCCACCGCCGAGGTCGAAAATCCGGCTTCGAAATAGACAAGCACTCCGTTGAGGCCGCGAAGGACAAACGCAATCGCGAGGAAGGCAACGAATCCGAGCGGGACGATCACAAGCGGTGCAAATACGGTCGCCATGATCGCTTTGCCCCAACACCGGTGCGCCCAGCGGAGAGCGAGAAGCAAAATCAGGGAGGATACTACGGTGATGGTTACGAGTCCGTCTGTCATGAGTTTGACCTTGCCACGGGAAGAGGGAGACGGCAGTTACAAGAGGACCCGGATTTTAGAATCGTCGGTAGCGGTGATTTTCAATTGCCGTTGCGCTGAACGGGAACAGGAAAAAGAGGAGGGAAAGGATAGAGCGCGAAACGCTCTACTCGGGATCCGAACCGCATCCAACCGGGCCGCAGCTGTCGCATCCCCCGGATTTCTTTTTCTTCCGTGCGCCTCGAATGAACAGCACCATGGTCACGACCACGGCGGTAATCGCGGCCCAGGTTTGCCAATCACTCAGGGCATTCGGGTTCATGAAGAGAAGAAGGTGCCGACCTGGTAGACCAGCAATGCGGCGACGGCCGCAAACACGGTCATGAATACAAACTGTCCCACGGCCCACTTCCACGAGCCCGCTTCCCGTGCAACGACGGCAGAGGTGGGAAGGCATTGCAGGGCGTAGATGTAAAAAATGAGGAGAGCCAAAACGGCCGGCATCGTGAACATGGGCTTTCCATCCGCCCAGGTCTCTGCGGCGAGACGATCACGAATCCGTCCCCGGGTCTCGTCTTCGTCGTCGCTTTCTTCAATCTGAAAGAGTTGCGCCATCGAGCCGACAAAGACTTCGCGGGCGGCGAAAGACGTCAGAATCGCGGTTCCGGTGCGGCCATCAAATCCCATCGGCTTTACGAGCGGTTCGATCGTGTCGCTGATTCGACCGACGATGGTGTGGGAAAGGACTTCGCCGGGATCTTCACTGTCGAGCTTTGGATAGGTCGTCGCAGCCCAGAGCAGGATCATGATACCGAGAATCGTGGTCCCCGCTTTTCGCAGAAAGGCCCAGCCGCGATCGAGAACATGCCGGAAAATGTAGTTCCACTGGGGAAGGCGGTAGGGAGGGAGTTCCAGCATGAAATGGCTTTCCACTTCATCCGGTCCGAGACGGCCGCGCAAAATGCGGGCGACCGCAAAGGCCGTCAGAGTTCCGAGAACGTAGATCCCCAGAAAGAAGAGCGCCTGTTTGGCACCTCCTTCTCTTCCTCCGAGAAGCATGGGTACGAGAAGCAGGTAAACCGGCAGACGCGCCGAACAGCTCATCCATGGCGCGACGAATATCGTTACGAGACGTTCCTTTGCCGAATCAATCGTCCGGGTCGCCATGACGCCGGGAATGGCGCAGGCAAAGGAACTGAGCAGAGGAAGAAAGGCCTTTCCACTGAGCCCGACTTTGGCCATGAAGCCATCCATGAGGAAAGCGGCCCTCGACATGTAGCCGGAACTTTCCAGTAGACCGATGAAGAAGAACAGCATCAGGATTTGGGGCAGGAAAATGACGACGGCACCGACTCCCCCGAGGATTCCCTGCGTGATCAGATCCCGGAAATCGCCTTCGGACATGAGGCCTTCGACTTTCCCAATCAGAAATTCCTGGGCGGATTCGATCCATCCCATCGGGATCCCGGCCCAGGAGAAAATCGACCAGAAGAGCGCAAAAAAGATGCCAATGAAAAAGAACCATCCCCAGACAGGGTGGAGCAACACCCGGTCCAGCTTGTCGGAAAGAGTGGAGGTGTGAGCGGTGGGTCGACGGGCCGAAAGATCACTGGTCGACAAGCCGAAAGCACGGCGTGACTCCGCGTCTCCCTTTTCCCATCCGATTTCGTCAGGAGCGGCAGGAAAGGGGTGCCGCATTGCCTGCTTGAGTTCGACGATTCCTTTCCCTTTATCCGCCTGCATGGGAACGACGGGAACCCCCAGTTCTTCCGCGAGCTTGACCGGGTCGAGGCGAATGCCGGTCTTCTCTGCCAGATCGACCATGTTGAGGGCAATAACGATGGGGATTTCCAGTTCGATCACTTCGAGGGCAAGCTGGAGATGCCGTTCCAGATTCGAGGCGTCGAGCACGCAGATCACCAGGCTTGGCCGGGGCACTCTGTCGTGCTTCCCTGAGAGGACTTCGCGGGCGATTTGCTGATCGGGCGATCCTCCTTCGAGCGAATAGGTCCCCGGCAGGTCGATGATTTCGAGAACAGCTCCATGGGGAGTGCGTGTTTCCCCGCGCTTGATGTCGACGGTGACGCCGGCATAGTTTCCCACCTTGGCTGCTGAGCCGGTCAGGGCATTGAAGAGGGTCGTTTTTCCCGAGTTCGGGTTTCCGGCCAGCGCGACTAAGTCGGTAGAATCTTCCATTTCCCGGATGAGAGAAGTCTCAGGAAAGAGCGGGAGCGAGAGGAGAAACCTTCACCTGGTCCGCGAGATCACTACTGAGAGCGACCCGGGTGCCGCACACGGAGCAGACGAGATTCCTGCCGTTGGCGAGTTTTCGAACCTGAAGCGACTCGCAGAAGCCCAGGTTGCGCAGTTGTTCACAGGCCGGGCCTTCCACAAACTGAATTTGAAAATCACATCCCACCTGAGCCTGCGAGAGGCTCTGCAGGCTGTCTGATTCCAGTTCTTTTACAGTCGGGTGGGACATCGTAAATGAAATTGCTCTAATTGAGACAGAGTTGCAACAAGAATTGAGACGAATTCGATAGCGCGTTTAGGTGGCTCTTATTGAGATTCTGCGGATCAATCCTTCGAGCTTTTCGGATCGAGCGCATCGCGGAGGCCGTCTCCGAGGAAGTTCAGGCTGAACAGGGTGAGACCAAAGATGATGGCCGGATACACGAGCAGCCCCGGATCGCTCGCCATACGGTCGGCGCCTTCTTTGATGAGCGAGCCCCAACTTGCATCGGGAGGCTGCACACCGAGACCGAGGAAGCTGAGGATGGCTTCGAGGCGCATGACTGCGGGAACAGTCAGAGTCGTGTAGACGATGACCGGGCCGACCGTGTTCGGAATGAGGTGCCGGAAAATGATTCGCGAGCGGGAAAGTCCGAGGCTGCGGGCCGCCTCGACGAATTCCTGGTTTTTAAGAGAAATGACCTGTCCGCGGACAATGCGTGCCATCGTAAGCCATTCGACGGCTCCAATGCAGACAAAGAGGAGCCAGAGATTATTTCCAAAGTAGGTCGTCAGGATAATGACGATGATCATGAACGGCAGGGCGTAGAGAATATCCACGAATCGCATCATTGCGGCATCGAGGCGTCCGCCGATGTAGCCGGAAACAGCCCCGTAGATCACACCGATGGTGAGGGAGACTGCCGTGGCGAGAAATCCAACCGAGAGAGAGACGCGTCCGCCGTAGAGGATGCGGGAAAAGATATCTCTGCCGAGATGATCGCTTCCGAGCAGATAGAACACGTTTACCCCCTCCATCGAAGTGGCGGAGGAAAAGGCAGGCATCGATTGCAGATCCGGATGCGTGATATTGGGATTGGGAATTCCGGGAACGAAGGGCAGAAGGAAACACACGAGAACAATCGCGACGAAGAACCAGAGGCTTCCCATGGCGAGGTGGTTTTTCTTCAGACGAAGCCACGCGTCTTTTCCGAGGGATGAGCCTTTCTCAATGTCCTGGCCGTGGCGATGGATTTCACTAATCATGACTCAGCCTTTCGATTTGGTTCGCGGGTCAAGCCATGCCTGAACGACATCGACGAGAAAATTCATCAGGATAATGAGCACGGCGAAAACCGTGACCGTTCCATTAATGAGCCAGTAATCGCGGTTTGTAGCCGCTTTGATAAAATGCTGTCCCAGCCCGGGAAGGCCAAAAACTGTTTCGACGACGAACGATCCACCCAGCAGTCCGGCGAGCGCCGGGCCGAGATAAGCAACGACGGGCGTGATACCACCACGGAAGGCGTGTTTGAAAAGAACTTTGATGGGCGCGACTCCCTTGGAATGCGCAGTGCGGATGAAGTCCTGATTGAGAACATCGAGCATGCTTCCCCGGGTCAGTCGGGCGATGTAGGCGGAGTAGTAGAGCCCGAGCGTGATCGACCCGAGAACCCATGCTGAACTGTTTTCCCAGAACGCGACGTCGAACCAGCCAAGATGGATCGCGAGCCATTCTCCCAGCAGGGGAGCAATGACGAACGTGGGCAGACAGATACCGACCATCGCGATCGTCATGAGGATGTAGTCCGTTGGAGTGTTTTGCCTCGCTGCGGCAAAGACTCCGATGGGAATCCCGATTGCCAGGGCAATTCCGAGACCAACGACGCCGAGCAAAAGCGAAACGGGAAATCCCTGCGCGATGATTTCATTCACCGAGTAGCCTTTGTTTCCAAAGGACGGTCCGAGATCGCCTTGAACTAAATTGCCGAGATAAATTCCAAACTGAACAATGAGTGGTTCTTCGAATCCATACTTCTCCTGCATCTTTTCCAGGAGATGCTCAGGCACCGCTTTTTCGTCGAGAAAAGGACCGCCCGGAGCGAGTCGTGCGAGAAAGAAGGTGATCGCGATGATGCAGACAAGTGCGAAGATCGACTGCAAAAACCGGGACAGAATAAAGCGTGCTGTTTCCATTACTCCGTCTCCTTTCCGGATGGGACGAGATCGATGTGCTTGTAGGGATGGTTGTCCAGCAGGAGCGGATTCCAGTTTTTCACATCGGGACTGATGAGGTAGACCCGGGTGTACCAGTAAATCGGAAGGATGGGAACTTCGTCGAGAAGGATGGATTCAGCTTCCGCGAGAATGCGGTAGCGATCTTCCGTGCTGTTGGCGTAGGAGCTCTCTTTCAGCAACCGGTCATAGTCCAAATTCGACCATCCCGTGTAGTTGTTGGAATCACTTGTCTTCCACATCCCGAGAAATGTCGTTGGGTCGCTGTAGTCCCCGATCCAGCCGGCGCGCCCGATGTCGTATCTCATATCAAAAAGGGTTTGCTGAAAGACTTTCCACTCCTGATTCTGGATGTTTACCTTTTCAATTCCGAGCGTCTTTTTCCACATGTCCTGGATAGCGACGGCGATGGACTTGTGCTCCTCCGTAGTATTAAAAAGGATCGTGAACTCCGGAACATCTTTCCCTGACTCGTAGCCTGCTCGTTTCAGAAATTCCCGCGCTTTGTCCGGGTCGTGCCGAATGACGTTTGGCGGTTTGTAACCCACCTCAGAGGGAGGTGTGTAGCCGTAGGCAGGTTGTTCGCCTCCCATTTTGACATATTTCACAATCGTTTCCTGATTGATCGCGTAGGCGAGGGCGCGCCGGAAGTCGACATTGTCGGTTGGTTTTTGACTCGTGTTGCAACGGTAGAAATAGACGCCGGCGTAGGTTTCGCTGCGGAGACTGGGATCATTCTTTTCCTGGTATTGGGAGATCAGGTTCGCTGGAATGATGTAGGTGTAGTGAAGTAGACCGTTTCGAAACGCCTTCTCCTCAGTGAAAGAATTGGGGATGGGATAGAAATTGATCCCGTTCGGTTTCACATTTTCGGCATCCCAGTAGTGGGGGTTGCGACGGACTTTCACATGGGCGTTGATCCTCCACTCCGTAAGTTGGAACGCTCCATTGCTGACGTGGTTGCCGGGTTTCTGCCAGTCGGTAAAAGCTTCGGTCATCGTGCCGAATTTCTCGATGGTGGGCCGGTGAACCGGGAGCCAGGTCGTGTGTTTGACGACGTCGGGGAGGAACGGGGTGGGGCGTTCCAGCGTGCAGACGAGCAGGTGATCGTTTTGCGCCTTCACACCGACTTCGGCAAAGTCCTTGATCTCGCCTTTGTTATACGCCTCGCCATTTTTCAAAAAATACAACATCGACGCATACGGAGCGGCCATTTCCGGATGGAGAATGCGATTGTAGGAATAGACGAAATCACTTGCCGTGACGGGATCTCCGTTGGACCACTTCGCATTTTTTCGGAGGTGAAATTTCCACTCGGTGTAGTCATCGTTTGCCTCCCAGCGTTCCGCGACACCGGGCTCGTGCCTGGTGTCATCGGATGGGTGAAAGGTGGTGAGGCCCTCAAGGGTGGCACGCAGGATGTTCGAGTCACCCACAGAGGAAACAAGGTGCGGATCGAGAGCTTTGGGCTCGTCTCCATTGCCGAGCAGAAGGATTTTTTCGCGAGTCGCCATGTCGACCTTCCTCTCTTTGCGGCACGAAACTTGGGAAATTACCACGATCCCCAGGAGAAGAATCAGGCCGCTCTTCCATGGGGTAGTGGTCAAAGTAAACCGGGATGCTCTTCGAGCCGTCGAATCTTCAGGGTTTCTTCGACAACCTAAGAGGGGTAGCTGTCGAACCCAACCCTGTTGGATGTTGCGGCTGCGGAGGGGGGGAATCATGAACTGCGGGTAGTGTTTGCCATTCCCCTTCGGGTTTCAATGCCAAAAGGGCAAGAGATCGAGTCATTTTCCAGGGTGACAAGCGGGCGGATCTCGCGAATCTTTCCGATATGGCCATCCGCCTCGGAGAGAGTATCAGTCACGGAACGATTGACAATTCGGTCAAAGGGGTTGTTACGGGCGAACTCCTCATTGAGGGATTTCATGAAACGGTTCAGTTTAATTTGAAGGGAAATGCACATCCGGATATCGCCGGTCGCATTCTGAAATTCCGCAACCCCTCCATCGAAATGCTCGATCCCTACGTCGCGGACGTGCTTGAGGTCGATCAGAGCGGCTTTGTCGGGGATATGAGCGTTTCGCAGAAGCGCCGGGTTCTCATGATGCCGATTGAGGAGATTACGAATGCGAGTCCTGAAGAGCGGGAAGCAGGCACGATCTGGAAAAAAGTTCTCTTTCTCGAATGGTTCAATCCCTACAACGGTCGTCTCGTAATTGAAGCGGTCGACTACATTTGGGAGCTCGACGATCCTCGCTGGGAATTGTCGGACGATGATATTGCCGAGCAAGTGGAGCAGTCGAGAGCGGCGATGAACATGCATTTGAACTTTGCCGTCGAAGTGTTTCAGGAGACGAATGAAGAAATTCGGGCGGCAGAAGAGGAAATCGACCCGAATGCGAACGACGAGTTTTCCTGGGAAAAGAGGCTTCACCAATCGGATCGACGGGCCGGGGCGTTCCATGCCCTGATGGAAGAGGCCCGCAATCCGAAGGAGATGGAGACCCTTGCCGAAATGGCGTATGGCGACCGTGAGGAGGAGGATTTCTCACCGGAGCCTCCCGATTTTTCCAGTGGAAGAGGGGAGCCCGTTCGGGACGAATACACGGCGACTCCGGACGTCCTGGAGATTTGTTCGTCGATTCAAGCTCTCTGCAAGGGCCTCATTGAAAACGGTTACGAGGAAATGATCGGGCTTCCTGAGCAGGGCGAATTTCTTTCCCTGATGGTGAAGTCGCAGACGGTCGCCGACATGACAGTGGGCGATCAGGGAGCTGGTTTTGAACGCGGGTTTCTTATTGCCCACGCCAAGCGGGAAATTGCAAGAAGTCAGCGAATTATTGCCGATCTCGAATTCTTCAATGATTCCGTGGATGGCCCCGGCCCGATGAGCGAGAGGCTCTGGAAACTTCGAAGCCAGTTAGTCGATCTTGCTGGACATATTCGGGACTAGTATCGAATCATTTATCCTTCCACCCGCACCATTATGAAAACCTGGCACTACGCATCACCCACCAACGAACAACTCCAAACGACTGAGGCACAGCTGCCCGGCTTGATTGAAAATGGAACCGTCACTCCGCAAACCAGGGTCTGGAGTAGCGGGATGGCAAACTGGACACCGGCGGTGGAGGTTCTTCCAGAGCTGTTTGGCCATACCGGAAGTCAGTCGGGACCTCCTCCGATCCAGCCGGAACCTCCTGCGATTGCCCAGACTTCGCACGAAATCGACTACGAAATCTTCGGCGACGACATGCAGATCGTCGAAGTGGAACTCGATCCAGGCGAAACCGTGATCGCTGAAGCGGGGGCGATGAACTATGTCGAGCAGGACATTACGTTCGAGGCGAAAATGGGAGACGGGAGCACGCCGAACGAGGGCGTCATGGGCAAGCTGTTGGCGGTTGGGAAGCGGGCGCTCACCGGCGAGTCAATTTTCATGACCCACTTTACGCACGCGGGATCTTCCGAAAAACGCCGGGTCGCCTTTGCGGCTCCCTTTCCGGGGAAAATCATTCCGGTCGATCTTTCCCAGGTCGGTGGGGAGATTACCTGTCAGAAAGACTCGTTCCTCTGCGCAGCCAAAGGTACTCAGGTGACGATTGCGTTCAGCAAGCGTCTCGGCGCGGGGTTCTTCGGGGGGGAAGGATTCATTCTTCAGAAACTGAAGGGCGACGGGAAAGCTTTTCTACATGCTGGCGGAACCGTGATCGAGCGGGAGCTGAAAGGCGAAACTCTCCGGGTTGATACCGGCTGTATCGTCGGGTTTTCCCCGGGAATTGATTACGACATTGAGCGGTCAGGGAATCTCAAATCGATGTTTTTCGGGGGAGAGGGGCTCTTCCTCGCAACCTTGCGCGGGCACGGCCGAGTGTATCTCCAAAGTCTGCCTTTCTCCCGCCTCGCCGATCGAGTGCTTCGCTCTGCTCCGTCAGCGGGAGGCAGTGCGCAGGGGGAGGGGAGTGTCCTGGGTGGACTGGGCCGTTTGATCGATGGGGATTGATCGATAGAGAAATTCTGCGGGATTAGCCTCCGCCCGCAGTGATCGTAATTCCTGCGGATCCAGTAGATCCGAGCACTCCGAGGCCTTCCTGCACCGCTACGGCCTGACCGGCGGTGGAGAGAACGGCTTCGGTGTATCTGGTAAGCTGAGTCCAGGGCGTTCTAGGCATCCAGACGATGTCTCCGCCCTGGAGTCTCAGGTCGGGCTGTTTTCCTTTCCGGATTTCCCAGAAGTTGACGACGGCGACCTTTGGTTCGTGAGTGCTCCCCCGAATGATGAGGGCACGGGAACCGATCGCGTCCTTGGCGATTCCGCCGGCCGCGGCAACACTGGAGAGAAGAGTCACACCGGGCTCGTAGTAGACAGGTCCGGGGCGGGAAACCTCTCCGAGGACATAGATGGAGCGGGAGACGGAGGAGGGGACAAAGATGTAGTCGCCTCCTTTGAGGTAGACGTTTTGGGACATGTCCCCTTCATGAATGAGCTTTTCGAAGTGAACCGGAACGAGTCCCCCGTCGCGGATCAGGATCGCGCGTTCGAGATCGGCGGGCTCGGGGTTTCCTACTTCATCCTGGGAGGCACCGACCAGTCCGCTGGCGAGGGAAAGGGCATCGATGACGGTGGTGGGCTTCTTGATCGGGTAGGCACCCGGCGTTTTTACCTGCCCCAGCATCCAGAAACGCTGGCTGTCCGGGGTGTCGATGTTTACGGTCACGACAGGATTGACATAGTCGTCTTTGAGAGCGTGAGAAAGTTTGGTGGAAACCTCTTTCAGAGTGAGTCCCTTCACATTCGTCCCTTTCGCAACATCGTAGTAGAGCATCCCGTCGGGCATTACTTTCGTTTTCTGCTGTGTCGCCGCATTTTCAGCCACTTCGATTTCAAGAATATCACCGGGGCCGATCCGATAGGGGCCGGTGGGACGTTGGAGATCCTTCGGATCAATCCGCTTCTCGAATTTGAGCTGTTGAAAATCAGGCTCTTCGGCAACCTTTTCAAAGGACCCTTCTCCGTCGACATCGGAATCAACGAAATCAGCGGGTTCATAGAGGGCGTGAGTCTGGAATTCACGATGCTCTGGTTTCAGATGTATGCAGGAGCTGACGAAACTTGCTGCGAGAAGCAGGGGAACGGCGTTTCGAAATCTTTGGAAATACAGTTTCATGACGAAAAGGTGGAAGGAAAGGGGAGGGCAGGGCGAATCAGTTCGGAGTGAAAATGGGGGTATACTCCTGGTTCGTAACTTCAGCGGAGATGGTTTGAAGATAGGTGATTACCGCCGTGTCGAGAACGCGTTCCAGCATGTCGAAAGGGCGGCGGTTGACGAAGACGATGTCTTTGCTCTCGAGTACCACATCAGGACGGATGCCATTGAGAATATCCTTCATGTTGATGATTTGCGTCTCCGGCTCGTGGATGCTTCCACGGATCAGGAGGACCTTCATCTTGTAAGCATATTTGTCGAAGCCGCCGGCTTCCGCGATCGCCTGGGTCATCGTCAGCTTCACCGGCATCTTGCGGCGGCCCGGATTGTTCACATTTCCGATGACGTAGATTTCGTTCTGGATGTTCGAGGCGATGTAAATGTAGTCGTCCGGTTCGAGGTAGGCGTTTTGACTGAAGTCACCGCGGTAGTAGAGCTTGCCGAGATCCACATCGAGCTTGCGACCTTTGCGAACCACGAAGGAGCGATCAAAATCAGCCAGCTCAAAGGAAGAGCCACGGATGGTTCCGTTTTGAATTCCCTGAGCCAGCGAAAGTGCTTCCAGAATCGTAGTGGGACGATCCAGCGTGTAGGTGCCGGGTTTTTGAACGCGACCGATGATGGCAATGTCCTTGCTCGCAATGTTGACTGGAGAAATGATCACCTTCGCATCCTGGTAATGAGCCAGCTCGGTTTCGATTTTCTTCCGGAGCTGATCAAGCGTGAGTCCGTTTGCCTGGATCGCGACGGCCTGCAGATAGGAAATTGTTCCGTCGGGTGCAATCTGTACATTCTTGCGTGCCAGGTCGGGCCGGTCGTAAACAGAGAAGTCGAGAGTATCGCCGGGTCCGAGCGTGTAGCGGGTCTGCCAGGCGGGAATCGCGACGGGCTTGACGCGAAGAGGTTCAATTTTCGCCGCGATTTTTGGCAGTTCGACGGGCTTCAGTTCCTCCCAGTACTCGGATGGCTCAGGAATGTCGCCGCCTTGAGAGCGGAGACGCTGCTCCTGTGACTGGACCGGAGAGACCAGGCAAATAGCAGTTAGAATGAGAGCAAGCGAGAGTTTCATCGGGTGAAAATTTCAGATCTGTAAAAGGTTTATGTTTCCATCATACTATAATAACCATAATAATCAAATTTATTAATTACTGTTTTTCCTGAAGGAAGTGGAAGGTTTTTGATCAACCCGGATCGGATCAAATCTCTGCTCGAATTCAATTTTTAAAATATTTTCAATGAATGGCAGGAAATGTGCTAACATCGCTTACGCCCCCGTAAAATGTTGGCGATACCATGCCTGACCAGCGATTTGATCAATCC
Source organism: Verrucomicrobiales bacterium (assembly GCA_029213265.1). Classification (GTDB taxonomy): domain Bacteria; phylum Verrucomicrobiota; class Verrucomicrobiia; order Verrucomicrobiales; family DEV007; genus Arctic95D-9. The sequence continues at coordinate 20,386 of JARGNG010000052.1, forward strand.
CAATCGTTGCTACAGCAGCAGACCATTGCACCTCAAATGCAGCAGAGTCTGCAGCTGTTGCAATCCCCCACTTTGGAACTCAGGCATCTAATTCAGCAGGAGTTGGTTGCCAATCCCACTTTGGAAGAAGAATCGACGGACGTATCCCTCGAAGAGGCTACCAGCCCGGACGAAGACGAGGAGTTTGAGAAGGAGTTTGCGGAGCTTTCCCAGATTGATGAGGAATGGCGTGAATACCTATCCCAGGCGAGAACGGCTTCTCCCAAGCGGGATGATGCGGATGAGAAACACCAGTTTGTCCTCGATTCCATTGTCGAACCTCTCACTTTGCAGGAGCATCTCCTGAATCAGCTGAGCGTGTCCGACGCCTCCCCGGAGTTGCGGGAGGTCTGCGGTACACTGATTGGAAATATCGATGAAGCGGGATTTCTCCAGCTTGATTTGGAGGAAACCAGCTTTGACCTGGGCATTCCGTTCGACGATTTGGAGGAAGCGAGGATACTCATTCAGTCCTTTGACCCGGTAGGAGTGGGGGCGACCGACCTCCGTGACTGCCTTCTGATCCAATTGGAGCGGCTCGGAAAGCACCACAGCCTCGAATACCGCATTATCGATCAGCATCTCGACGATCTGGCGAGAAAGCGGTATCCGCAGATTGCGAAAAAATTAAGTGTCGCCCCGGAGCAAATCACGGCAGCCGCAGAGCATATTGCCAATCTCGATCCGAGGCCGGGGAGCCGCTTTGGAACAGATAATAACACCTACGTCACCCCCGATGTGACGGTCGAACAGGTGGGGGGAGAGTGGACGGTGATGATTCACAACGAGCAGGTGCCGCGGCTTCGAATCAGTAATTCCTACAAAGATCTGATGGCGAACGGGAGCAGTCGTGAAGCGAAAACCTACATTCGCGACAAAATCCGGGCGGGGAAATTTCTGATCAAGAGTATCCATCAGCGCCAGGAGACCATCAAGTCCATCGCGGAGGAAATCGTGAAGCGTCAGACCGAGTTCTTTGAGCAGGGGCCTTCGAAGTTGAAGCCGATGAATATGGCGCAGGTCGCCGAGGTGGTCGGAGTTCATGAAACCACGGTGAGTCGTGCCGTTTCGGGGAAGTATGTGGCCACTCCACACGGAGTCTTCGAAATGAAATACTTTTTCACCACCGGATACGAAACCGATTCCGGGGAATCGATGAGTAATACCAGTGTGAAGCGGGCCCTCGGGGAACTCGTTGCCGCAGAGGACTCAAAAAAGCCTCTCAGCGATCAGGCGATCATGAAAGAGCTCGAGAAAAATGGCATCAAGATCGCCCGTCGCACTGTCGCAAAATATCGTGAGGAGCTTCATATTCTCCCCAGCCACATGCGGCGAAGCTACTAGATGTAGGTCTGTTTTCCGATTCCGGATGCGGGAAAGAATGGCATGATTTCGCATTTGATATGCGGACGTTGTTTTGGCAGCTTCTCGCAGATGAATAACCTGCTCTCTCTTTCGCTTTCCGCTGTCTTGCTTCTTTCCTTCGCTCAGGGGGAGGACTGGCCTAATTTCCAGGGGCCTGACCGACTGGGGATCTCCCAGGAAACAGCAGTCAAGCTGATGAATTGGGGCGATGAGGGTCCTCCCGTCGTCTGGGAGAAGGAACTCAACGAAGGGTTTGGCGGGGCCGCTATCGTCGGCGACGAAGTGTTTCTCGTGGATCGTGATTTCGAAGAGCGCGACAAGCTCCTCTGCCTCTCGCTGGAAGACGGAACAGAGAAATGGCAATTCGCTTTTGATTTTCCTGGTAAGCTCTCGTTTCACGGTAGTCGCGGCGTTCCTCTGGTAGAGGATGATGCGGTCTATTTCATCAGCGGATTTGGTCAGGTGTTTCGGATCAATCGGGGAACCAAAAAGCAGGACTGGATGGTTCCTTTCCGGGAGAAATACAATGTCGAGGAGGGAACACCCAAGTGGGGCTGGGCTCAGAGTCCTGTCATCGTAGGAGACATTCTGATTGTCCCGGCGATGAGTAAAGAGGTTGGTCTGGTCGGACTCGACAAGAAGACCGGTGAGGTGAAATGGGAAACAAAGGGGTTCGGAAATTCCCACTCGACTCCGACTGTGATGACTCTTCAGGGCGTCGAGCAGGTGGTTTTTATCGCGACGAGAAAAGAAGGCGACTCCGGCATCGGGACAACGATCAGCGTGGTTCCCGGAACAGGAGAGGTCCTCTGGAAGACCGATCTCTACTACAACAGCATTCCGATTCCCTTTCCTACGAAAGTCACCGAGGAACTTGTTTTTCTCACGGGTGGGTATGACTGCGGAAGTTGCATGGTTCGGTTGAAAAAGAACGAATCGGGCCCGTGGGCAGTTGAGAAAGTCTTCGAGATGACGCAGGGAACTCAGATTCATCCGCCCTTCGTGATCGACGATCACATCTACTTCCTTGCGAATGAGAATTCGAATCACAAGGGGGAGAAGCGGGCGACCGGCGGGTTGATGTGCATCGATCTGGAGGGCAATATTCTCTGGTACACCGGTGACAAACCTTTCATGGGCCGGGGCAATATGATCCTCGTTGACGGGCATCTTCTCATTCAGGATGGGGAAGTTGGCTATCTCCGCGTCGTGAAACCTTCTCCGGAGGGATACAAGGAGGTTTCCTTTGCCGATGTCTTCGACAAAAAGGCTGAAACGGATGAGCTGATCGCCAAGCAAAAGGGCCGTGATACGATCAAAATGAAAGACTACAAGTTCTGGTCGCCTATGGCGCTGGGCAACGGTCGTCTCATTATGCGTGGCCAGGACATGCTCAAGTGCCTCGACTTGCGGTAGGCGCAGGATACGAAGAGCCGGTCTTTCGCAATTTGTCCGATTGGAAATTGCGGGTGATTGGTTATGTTTGAAGTCATGTTCTGGCTTCGAGCTCTCCTCTACCTTTCGCCTTTGGCGTTGGTTTTCGGGGGTGCTACGCTCTTTCTTCAAGTGGAGCGCCTCCAGCTACCGGGAATCGGAGATTCCCTGACCGGTTCCATCCGCGAGGATGTCGGGCCCCTTAATCCTCTTGAGCCCAGAAGTGGCGTGACCCGCGAAATTCGGGATCTGGTCTTTGATCCGCTTTTGGTCCGGGATGATGATCTGAATTTGCGGCCTCACTTGATTGACGCATGGCAAAAGCAATCGGTCATCACGATTCGTTGCTCGAGTGAAGAGGATGCCGGGGAGATTGAGGCGAAATTGAGAGCGGGAGAGTATCTGGACAAGAACGAGGAACTCATCGCCGTCGACCGCGTCGGGAGTGTGCTTACGGTTGCCCTGAATGGTTTCGAATCCGGGATGGAGGGCGCGCTGATCCGGAAGTTTGCCCCGGAAAGTCTTGGGGACTACCAATTGGTGAGATTGACTCTCAAACATTCGGTTCGGGATTCTCTCACCACTTTTCTGGACAGCTCTGTGGAGAAGGGGCAGGTGAAAATGCTCGACTACGAGGGGGACAGGACGGCCTTCCTGTTCCTCAAGGGGGATACAGATTTGTTCCTTCGTGAATTCCAGCTCTACTACGAGTCCAACCTTGTTCTTGAACCGAAAATTGAGATTCTGGGGAATCAATGTCACACCAGTTCGCAGGAGCTGATCGTCGATTTGAGGCAGGATGTGAAGTGGCATGACGGAGTCCCGGTGACGATGAAAGATGTCCTGTTCAGCTACGAGGAGCTGACCCGTCCCGGCTCGCCATTGCCGATGAATGATTCCTTCTGGTTTGTGGAATCGATCCGTCTACTTTCCGATTTTCAAATCAGAGTGACCTGCCCGGAAACACCTTCGTTGATGATGGAAAGCTGGGAAAAGCTCCCTCTGCTGCCGGCCCACCTCCTGAAGGGGAAAACAAGCCCCGAGAGCTGGAGTGCCTATTTTGAGAGTCCGGTCGGGACAGGGCCCTATCGCGTGGTCCGGCGACTGGCGGACGGAGGGATCGTTCTGGAAGCCGTTCCCTCCTGGTGCGCCGGGGCTCCCGGGCAAAAGAGCCTGGTCTATCGGAAATTCGATTCTATGGAGGCCAAGTTGCTGGCGCTTCGCTCCGGCATCATCGATACGCTCGTCCCGGACATCCGTTTCCAGGATTGGGCGCAGCGGAATCCCGGGGTTGTCCGGCAATTCCGGTGCCTCCCGCGTTTTCAGCATTTCGTAGCCTGGAACCTGGAGTCCGGGCTTCTTTCCGAAAATGAGGTGCGACTCGCGCTGGCCGAGGCAGTTGATCTAAGTGTCGTTCTTCAGGATGGCGCGACCAGCTATCAGCAACCTGTGAGAGGCCTCTTTTTTCCGGGATCACCACTTGTTGCGGAAGCGATGCCTCTTCCTCTCTACGATCCCAAATCGGCGGAAAAACGCCTCCAAAGACTGGGTCTGCGCTACGATTCCGAAACCGGCACGCGTATCGACGAGGAGGGCAAAGTGATTCGTTTTCGATTGGCGGTAAACGAGGCGAACGAAGAGCAAGTCCGCATGGCGGAAGCTCTCGCAGAACAGTGGCTTGGGGTTGGCGTTGTCATGGAAATCGAAAAGCTCTCCTGGCAGGAAATACTGACCGAACGACTTCTTCCGAGGCAGTTCGACGGGGTCTTACTGAGCTGGGAAACTCCTCTCGGTAGGGATCGCTATTCAACCTGGCATTCGGAGGCCATTGCCGAGGGCGGGGGAAATCTTTTCGGACTGCGAAACCAGGTCGTTGATGAACTTCTCCAGACGCTCCGATTTGAGAGCGATGCGAGCTCGCTTGCGATTGCCGCCTCAAGGCTGCAGGAAATGGTCGCGGAACTGCAGCCCTGTTTTTTTGTGTGTGAGTCGGGACGGATCATCTGGACGCGTGAACGGGCGATCGAGACAGCCCGCCCGTCTCCTGATGGTGGGTATCAAATTTCGGAGCCCGGTATCGGAAAGGCCGGGCTGGAACGGGTGCGACCTTGGTGGGTGCGGAAAGAGCCCGAATGGAAACAGGAATCGGAGGAGACGCCAGAGCCATGATTCGTTTCCTCTTTCAGAGAGCCCTCATGATGATTCTGCGCTTGCTCTTCTCCGCGCTTGTTCTCCTCGCGTTGATCGAATGCGGCTTCGTTATTTTTGGCGGAGGGGATCGGCATGTCTGGGAGGTTTCTTTGAGTAGGACGGCCCCGGTCGAGCTGGGAGGTGGGAGCTGGTTTGAACTGCTGCTGGAACGTTCTGTCAATTCCGGGATTGTCCTGCTCTTCGCCTTCGGCGGTGGGTTGCTGGTCGGTTACAGTTGGGGAATCCTCGGAGGGCGTTTGCGAAAATTCAGAGGAGCCCTCGTGCTGGCAGCCCCCTGGAATCTCCTTTCCTGTGTTCCGGCTTTCTGGTTCGTGGTGGTGACCGCAATTTTCTCTTTCTTTCAGTGGCAGCGCCCCGGGTTCGCCAATGATCTTGTAGTCGAGACGGGCCCCGATTTGCTCCGCTGGTGGAATGCGGCGGTGGTGGCATTGCCACTTCTGGGGCTCGCCGCCTCGTGGCAACTCCAGGCGGTTGCCGACACGGTCGAAAGGGAAGCCGCGAGACCGTTTGTAAAGGCGCTCTTTCTTGCCGGGTATCGGGATGAAGATATTTTTTACTCCAATATTCTCAAGCGGTCCCGACCGAAGATGATCAATTTATTTGATCGTGTTCTGCCTGCAATTCTGGGAGGGCTGTTGATTGCGGAATGGGCCTTCCACTACGAGGGTATAGGCAGTTTGTTAGTCGATTCTGTACAGGCTGGTTCCTACGCCGGTATTTTTCTCTGTGGGATGTGGATGTCACTTCTGATTGGAATGACATCGTTGTTGCGGGAGTGGACCAGTCAGGTGTGGAGGCAGGAGCAGTAAACCATGGCGAATCGGAGAAATTCCAAATTGAACGAAGGGACGCAGCGCTTTGCTGCCAAGCTTTGGGAAATTCGCTTTGTTCTCCTGATGGTTTTCTCCTATCTGCTTCTTTTCGGATGGCTGTTTTCCGGGGAAATTCGGGCCGACCTTCGACCGACAGAAGTCTTGACCATCCCGGATGATCCGCTCTGGAAGAAGCCGGACGCGGAACACTGGTTCGGAACAACAGGCACGGGAGCTGATCTTTTTCAGTTGAGCCGCGTTGCCATGGCGACGACTCTCGCGATATCTGTTGTCGTAAGTGGGATCGGGGTGGGGCTCACATTTCTCGTGGTGATGATGTTTGCTTTTGATCCGGGGGAACGCCGGTTTTCTCTATTGAAGTCGATCGGTCGAACCGGCGTCTTTCTTCCTGCGATGGTGGTAGTGATTGTTCTGGCAGGAGGTGCAGGAGGAAGTCTCATCGTGACCGTTCTGACGCTGTCTGTTCTCGTTGCTTTGCATTTGAGCCCCACCGTGGCGGGTTGGCTTGAGGAAGGGGAGGAGCGGGTCGGGACCGTGACGGGATATATTCTTGGATTGACCCGCCCGGAGATCGTTAGCAATCGAATTGTTCCGCAAATTCTTCGCCGGCTCATTGGCGTTTTTGTTGCTTTGATTCCACCGATCGCGCTGGCGGAAATGGGCCTCTCTTTTCTTGGGCTTGCCGGCGGTCGGCTCAGTTGCGGGGACCTGATTTCCAGGGGGCAGGAGGTCATTATCGAGGCTCCCTGGATGGCAGTTTGTCCCGGAATTCTCGCCACTTTGATCGTTGTGGCTCTTGCTTTGTTAGGCTGGTTCTCTTCCCGTTTTTTCAAGACGGGAATTCTTCCCCGATGGATATGAGCGAAGAAAATCCGATCGGAAATGAGCGCATGCCGATTCTGGAAATCGACAGTCTGACCGTAGAGCGATCTCTCGGATTCGGAGAAAGAGGAGTCTCCCTGCGAGGCATTTCCCTTTCGATATTCGAAAAGGAAATTGCCGTTTTTGCAGGAGAGGCGGGATCGGGGAAATCGATTCTTTCCCGACTCATTCTCGGAGCTGTGGAGCCACAGACTAAGATTCTGGCAGGTGCCATTCGCTTCGATGGGGTGGATCTTCTTTCTCTCCGCTCCAGGAAACGCCGTGAACTTCGCCGTCGTGAGTTGGGATTTATTGGTCGAACGGCAGAGGATGTGTTCAATTTGGAACACACCGTTCATCAGTCTTTGCGTGAATTTTGCCGGCTTGGTGGTCGCCATGACCGGATGATTGAAGAGAAGGACTGGAGCGATATTTTTTACAGCGTCGGGATTGTTGAGCCGGAGCGGGTTCTTTCCCAACCGATTGGCTCTCTTTCTCTTCTCATGGTTCAAAAAGTGGCCTTGATGCGCAGTCTCATTTCCGGAGCACGTTTGCTGATCTGTGATAACTCAACGAGTGGCCTGGACCGGATTGCGGAAGGTCAATTTCATGAGCTGCTGTATCAGCTCCGTGAAGAACGCGGACTTACCATTGTCATGGTAATGGGGAATGCCCGGGGAATTGGCCGATTGGCGGATCGGGTTTCTGTCTTTTATGAAGGGGGGGTCTTGGAGTCCGGTGAAGCGGCGGAAATTCTCAGCAGGCCTCGCTTTATGTATTCCACGGAATTTTTCGCCTCCGCTCCCAGTCTGAATGATCATCCTCGCGAACTTCCCGGGATCAGTCGGGAAGCGATCCAGGAGGCGGAAGAGTTCATTCATGGAAGCGCTCACTCAGTCGCTCCCGCTGACGGGGTAGGAGAGTAAACGGTTCGAAATCTCGTTTCGCTGGCCGCTGTCACGGCGGCGCAGCAGACAGACAAATCCTCCTGCACCCCTGCTTCGGTGGGGGTACACGCGGTAGCTCGGGAATTCTGAATGAGGGGACCTCAGTTCTTCGAGATGGGGCACTTCGACCGCAGAAAAGTCCGGATTGGATTTTAGGAGCTTTGTAACTACGCCTTCGTTCTCGCGAATGGCGAAGGTGCAGGTCGAGTAAAACAGGTAACCACCCGGGGCAACGGTTTCTCCGGCGGCCCGGAGGATTTTCAGCTGTCGGCGGGCATTGCCTTTGACGATGGAAGGATGAAAGCAGCCGGGATTGTCCTTTCCCTTGGCGAGCAGAGACTGGCCGGAGCACGGGGCATCGACCAGGGAAAGATCAAAGGCGGAAGGGGTTTGTGCGGCCCATTCCTCTGCACTAAGCCGTTGCGTGAAGGTTTCTGTGAGTCCGCAGCGGGCCAGATTGTGACGCAGAATCCCCAGCCGTTTCCCGATCACTTCGTTGGAGAGAAGCAGGGCGGGATGGAGAAGCTGCGAAGCCAAAATCGATTTGCCGCCCGGTGCGGCGCAGAGATCAAGGATTTTCCAGTCGGCGGTGCGTTCCCCGCGCAGAGCGAGGAGAGCCGAGCCCGTGAGGACGGAGGAAAAATCGAGAGGGTAGTAATCACCCCGCTGGTATTGTTCTGTCGATCCCGGCTTTTCGCCCGGAGCAAGGAGGGCAATTTCCCCGGGAAGCCACGAGGGGATTTCTTCCGGCGTGACGAATTGCAGGGGCACTTCCCGGGCTTCTTTTGTCCACACGAGTGCACTGCCACGCTCTTCCGGATGGAGAAGAGAGGAAAGAAATCTTTCCTGTTCTTCGCTGCAATCAGGAAACAGCGCCGCGGCTGTCTTCCGCATCAAATTGGTTGGTTCTTTCAATGACTTGCCTCCGTAGTGGACTTCCACGCGTATTGGCGTAACAACTTCAAGATAACGCCATGATTACAGAAGAGTTCATTCGGGAAAAGCTGGGAGAAGTCAACTATCCGGGGTTCAGCCGGGACATTATTTCTTTCGGACTGGTCAAAGGAATCCTCATAGACGGTTCCGACGTGACCGTAAAAATCAGCCTGGCCACCCGGGACCCGAATGTGCCCAGAGGGATCCACGAAGGCATCGAGTCGACGCTTTCCTCCATCGACGGGATTGGCAAGGTGTCCGTCGACTTCGATATCCAGGATCCTCCTGAGCCGGTCACCGGCGGCAACCCGGCAGCGGGGCAGTCGAGTATCCCGGGTGTGAAAAAGATCATTGCGGTGGCGAGTGGAAAGGGTGGCGTCGGTAAATCGACCGTCTCTACGAATCTGGCGATTGCCCTGAGTAAGACCGGAGCCAGGGTCGGACTCTGTGATTGCGACCTCTACGGTCCCAGTGTTGCCATGATGCTCGGTGCCGAAGATCAGCAGCCCATGGCGACGGATGAAAACGAGATTGTTCCGATTGAAGCACACGGCATCAAGGCCATCTCGATGGGCTTTCTTCTCAGTGATGATTCTCCTGTGATCGTTCGGGGACCTCTCGCGACCCGTTACACGCAGCAGTTTCTGCGTCAGTGCCTCTGGGGCGAGTTGGACTACCTCATTCTCGATCTTCCTCCCGGAACCGGTGACATCCAACTGACGATCGTTCAGACGGTTGCGGTGGATGCGGCGGTCATCGTGACGACACCGCAGGAAGTTGCGCTGATCGACGCGCGGAAAGCGATTGGAATGTTCAAGAAGGTCAATGTCCCCATTGCTGGAATTGTCGAGAACATGGCCTGGTTTGAATGCGATCACGGCGAGAAATACTACATTTTCGGAAAGGGCGGCGGTGCTCGCGAGGCGGAAAAACAGGGTGTTCCTGTGCTGGCTGAAATTCCGCTCGATGTTCCGACAAGAGACCGTGCGGACCAGGGACAACCCGTGGCTCTGGAGGATCCCTCGGAAAATCAAATTTCCGCTGCCTTTGCCAGTTTGGCGGACAAGGTGAAGTAGCCGATCGCGATTGACTGATCCTTTCTGGCCAGTCATCCTCCTTTGCCACGATATGAAATTTACGCTGAGCTTCCTTTTCCTTTTTACTTTTGCCGTGTCCGGATTGACTGCGGAAAAGCCGAACATCATTTACATCCTGCTTGATGATGCCGGCTACGCTGATCTGAGTT
>JARGNG010000053.1 GCA_029213265.1 Verrucomicrobiales bacterium
TGCGATCCATCAGGGAAAAGAGTTCGTCGAATTTTCCGTCGAGAATTTTCCGCCACTTGTCGAACAGGGTAAGGGATTCCTTTTTCGCAGGACGGCGAAGTCGATTGGCGACCACGAGGAAGATGAGAAACGCGAGAGCGGAGAGGAGGGCAATGGCCTGGATGAAAATACGTTTCCGCTTTTGCGATTCGATCCACTGGGTATAGGCCGCATCGGCACGGTCGTAGTTTCGCTCCGCTTCTTCCAACTGCTCCGTGTAGAGCGGATCACCATTGGCGTGGTTCTCCCTTGAGGAGTCGAGTGCCTGTCTCGACTTGGCGAGAAGTCCGGACAGAAAGGGGGCTGCCGGATCATTCGGATGAGAGGCGATTTGCTTTTCCAGTCTCGTGAAGCGTTCCGGTGCCGCCGCCCAAAGGTCGAGCCTGGATTCGTGGGTATCGATCAGGAGATTTGTTTCCGCAAAGCGGCCCTGCGCATTCTGGAGGGAACCCACTGCGACCAGTTTCCGGATGGATTCCTTGTTGGCCTCCCATTTTGCCAGATCGGGAGTAAAGATCGGCCCTTCGGCAGCGCCGGCAGCGGACTGGAGAAGCTGGTTTCCTTTCTGGACAACTTCGCCGATGCGTTTGTCGAGGCGGGCCGGGTATTGCCTGGCTTCCTCGATCGCGCGTTGCTGTTCAATTTCGGCGAGGCGCTTTCGTTGCTCTTCCTCCTTCAGCTTTCGCGTCAGGGAAGACTCGATGTTGGAAACGGTGTTTTTTACGGCATCGACAATTCGCCCCCCATTGCGCATCGCACTTGCCGCGGGTTTGTCGAGTCGCCCGACCCAATAACGTTCCCCGAGGCTGCGTTTGTCGAAGACGTCGGAAGCAAAGTAGGAAAATTTTCGCTCGTCCAGGAAAAGAACGAAGACCGCGCCATTGGTCTCTCCTGTCCGTTGGTCGACTAACTTTCCGAAACCGGTCCGGTTCGAGAGGCCTTCCCCCAGTGCGAATTCAACGGCATTCATGCCCGACTTTCCGTCGTAGCGCTGCGCCCCCGCCTGTTTCATGAGAACGACCGTCCAGTTCGGTCCATTCACATCGAGCCAGGATTCCAAGGCCGTCAGTTGCGGGCCGGCGACTCCGAGAGAACCGCTCACCCAGAGATTCTGTTGTCCGTCCCAGTTTTCCACCACCTCGGAGATCTGGGAAAACGCGCGGGCCGGCTCCGCCCGGGTGAGGGAGGGCAGGAAAAGAAATAGGCTGAGGAGAACGGGTACGAATTTCACGGGTGCAGAATAGCACAATCAATCACGGGGAAGGCGATACAAAATGAAGGCCATTTAGGAACGGTGGGGGCGCGACGGGGAGTCCTATCAGGCAATCGCCCAGTGCATTTCCAATCCCATTCCGGAAGGGAGCGGCGTTACTGGCCCTTCCTCCGTCTTGAGCACAGCCGTCGTTGAAGGCTCCCGCATCAGGGCAAAGGATTCGGCACTCGTCGGGAATCCGTAAAACGCGGGGCCATTGGTGCAAAGAAAGCTTTCGAAAGCTTTGCGACCTGTTTCGCTTTCCAGGTCGAGTCCAGCTTCCTCCAGGGCCATGGCATACAGCTGTGGTGCGCATCCGCCGGTGTAGCATCCCGCAGCGCATCCGCATTCCGTGGCCTTGTTCGTATGAGGGGCGCTGTCGGTGCCGGCGAAAAACTTCGATTGTCCGGCGTTGCTGACAGCAGATCGGAGAGCATCCCGATCTTTCTCAAACTTCACCACCGGGAGGCAGTAGAGATGATACTTTAATCCCTGGATGAGATGCCCGACCGTATAAAGGAGATGCTGGGGGGTGATTGTTGCACCGACGTGATCCGGAGCCGAAGACACGAAATCGGCGGCCGTTTTGGTCGTAATGTGTTCGCAAACGATCTTCAGATCCGGGTGTGCGTCCAGGATTCTGGGTAAGCTTCGAGTGTAAAAAGTGGACTCCGCTGTTTGATTTTCATCAAAGTAATTAGATCCCGATAGTGCGTGTTGTTCTCCGTGGATGCAAAGAACGATTCCATGCGCCTCCATGGCCTTAAAAACGTCGCCGCCGATCCATTCGTCCATCGGGACGCCATGTTCGGAGTTGGTGGTTCCATGAGGAGGGTAGTATTTGCAGGCCCTGAGTAATCCGGAGGAGGCGCCCTGCTCGATCATCCGCGGAGTGGTGTCGCGGGTCAAGTAGAGCGGGACGATGAGCTGGTCAAAGGTATCTGCACCTGCCTGGAGAAGAATATCGCGGTAGGACTCGATCGACCAGGCTGAAGCAGTGTCCGGTCCGGTAACTAACGCGACCGGCGGCTGGGTGTTCGGCATTGCGAGGGCTCCCGCGCATCCCATCGCGAGATGGTCGGCTATGTAGTGACGGACATTGGCCCCCTGGCGAAAGTGGGTGTGCAGGTCATACCATTTCGGGAGCGTGAGAGTCGTTGCCATCGTTCCGCAACGATTCACGGTTCGGAAACAGAATCAAGCGAAACCCCGAAGGTGAGGCTTCGACGGGACCACCGTCTTGCCACGGCGGCTACGGGGTTCGAAAAGTAGCCGCGCTCGCAAGAGCGTGAGGTGGCAACCCTGTTCAGTCCTTCTTTCCTCCGGCTTTTTTCCGCGAGGCTTCGAGTTTCTTTTTCCAACTGCTGTATTCCGGGCGATCCCAGAACGTTTCGAGATGCTCTGCGTAGCCGGGATCTTCATACCAAAACCGACGTTCCGGCTGATTCGGGTCGACCTTGCCTTCGGGATAATCCTTCCCTGCCACGGAGGCCTCGACGGTTTTGTTCCACGCTTCGTAGGACGCTTTCCACTGGGCTGCGAGTTTCGGCTTCGTCTCGATCAGATTCGTGGTTTCCTGCGGATCATCAACGAGGTCGTAGAGCTCCCAGGTTCCTTTCAGATTGAGGATCTTGTAACGGTCACCGGTCAGGACACCCCGGTCGTCATGGCGGAAGGGAAGGGGGCTCGGTCGGCTCGCGGGCTCCTTGTCATCGATGACAGGCAACAGGCTCATGCCGTCCGTTGGTTGGATCATGGAATCGGCGGGAAGGCCGACGATCTCGGCGATGGTCGGAAACATATCGACGGTACCCGCGGGAAAGTCGGTGACTCTTCCTTCGGAGATTCGGGAGGGCCATTCGATGATTCCGGGAACACGCAGCCCGCCTTCATACATTGTGTTTTTCGATCCGCGTAGACCGCCCATGGTTTCGGGACCGAACTTCGCGAGGCCGCCGTTGTCACTGCAATACCAGATCAGCGTGTTGTCAGCGATCTTCTGATCCCGCAGGGCTTTCCGCAACGCGGCGATACTGCGATCCATCGCCAGAATTTCTCCATACTGGTGCTGGTAGGCTTCGGGAAGGTGGGCAAAACGCTTGCGGTCTTCCTCCTTGGCGATCATGGGATCGTGGGGCGTTCCATACCAGACGACGGTGAAGGTGGGCTTCTCCCCTGCATGGGTTTCGATAAATCGAATGGCCTGCTCCATGGCGACTTCCGAGGAATCACCCTCGAAATCTTCAAATTTGCCCATTCGCCCGAGGAGTGGATTCAGATCAAAGTAGTTCGTCACCGTGAGCCAGTGATCAAAGCCGAAGGCTCCGGGATGATGCGTATCCGTTTTCAGAACGGGAACGCCGGGGCCGCGCAGTCCGTTGAGATGCCATTTTCCGAAGTGGCCGGTTTTGTATCCGGCCTTCTGCAATGCCTGCGCGACGGTCTTTTCCTGAAGGCGAAGGGGATAGCCATGGGTTTGCACGCCGGTCCGGTCATTGCTGCGCCCCGTCAAAACCGTGGCCCGGCTCGGCGAGCAATTGGAGGCCCCGGCGTAGAATCGATCAAAGCGCAGCCCGTTCGCAGCCATCTCGTCGAGGTGCGGTGTCTGGATCTCGGGGTGATGGTTGTAGCTCGTCTGTCCCCAGCCCTGATCATCGGCCATGACGAGCACGATATGCGGCTTTTCAGCAGCAATGGAAAGGGTGGTGAAGAGGAGTGGCAGAAGAAAAAGCGCTTTCATGGAACTTGTCAGGGGGAGCGGAAAGTGATACATCGCGGGCATGAAACGAACCATCCTTTTCTCTAGCGTAATTCTGGGTCTCCTCGCATCCGTTGCTGTAGCCGATCATCACAAGACCAAACCGAACACTCTGACCGAGAAGGAAAAGACCGAAGGATGGCAGCTTCTTTTCAACGGGGAAGACCTCTCGAACTTCCGGAATTACAAGAAAGAGGACGTCAACGAAAAGTGGGTCGTGAAGGACGGTGCCTTTACGCTGACCGGAAAAGGCGGAGGCGATATCATTACGAAGGAGCAATACGGAGCCTTTGAATTCAAGATCGATTACAAAATCTCCAAGGGCGGTAACAGCGGCCTGATGTATCACGTTCTTGAGACCGAGAAGACTCCCTGGATGACGGGGCCTGAGATTCAAATCCAGGACAATGTCGATGGTCACGATCCGCAACTGGCTGGCTGGCTCTATCAACTCTACAAGCCTGACACCGACGCGACCAATCCGGCCGGCGAGTGGAATACTCTTCACATTGTGATCACGCCCGAGAAGTGCATCCACTACATGAACGGCACCAAATACGTGGAGTATGTCAAAGGGTCCGCTGACTGGGATGCCAAAGTAGCCGCGAGCAAGTTCTCGAAGTTTGAGAACTTCGGCAAGCCGACCAAAGGACATATCAACCTGCAGGACCACGGCAACGTCGTTTCTTTCCGGAACGTGAAGGTGCGACCGGTCAAGTAAAGTGCATCTGGTCAGTCCGGATCGGAATCGGGAGGGCGGAGCCCTAGATTTCCCGGTCAATGCGGTAGCTTGTTCGGTAGAGGCCGGCCTTTTGCAGGGCCTGCTTTACGAACGGGCGGATCGTTCTTTCGGTTCGTTGCATTCCGATGACGGCTGCTTGAATCGGATTCTTCTGAACGACCTTGGCGGTGCGAACCTGGTATTCCTCTTCCGCGAAGTGGAATTTGTATTTCTCGCCACCGCAGAGAAAATCGTAGCAACGTGTTCCGCGGGCGGCGAGCGCTTCCATGACCAGCGTCTGGAGTGATGTCCCGGGACGGTAGTCGGCGAAGGACGGTGCGTAGCCGCCAAGCCAGGAGAAGAATCGCCCGGAGCGTTCAAATCCGATTTCGAAAGCGATCAGGTCTTTCTCCTTCGACTCGAGTGCAAAGCTGATCAGGCCCACCTCGTCGGATTGATCAATTTTCCTGAGAAAGCCGACGAAGGCAGGATCCCGGAAAACAGATTCCTCGTGGCGCTCACGGTGAATTCGGGATGCCTCTTCCAGGAACGGTGCTTCCAACCGCTCGAGAACGCGAAGTTGTGCGTCGTGCTCTTCCCGGAGTTGGCGAATCCTTCTTCTCAATCCCTTGCGGGTTGATTTGCTGAAGTGGGATGTGATTTCCTGCATCCCGTCCCCGCGAATTTTCATCCAGGGACAGGGGCCGTGGAGCTGAAAGTCAAAAAGGAACTGGTCGAACACGACTTCGCTTCTTTCGAGCGCTGGAAGGAGCTTTCCCCGCTGGCTGAGCTTGGTCAGAGAAAGTTCAAGCCCTCTTCTATGGATCCAGGCGAAAAGGGCCTCGATTCCACGATGCAATTCGCACTCGCCGGTCACGATCGCATCCTGAAAGTCGCACCAGTCCGCGCCTGCGAGGTCGAGTTTTCCTTCGGTCTCGACGAAAGGGAATACGCACTCCGGATGGGAAGACGAGTTTTCGCAGACCAGGAAAAGCGGTCTTCCTTCACTCGAGCTGAGGTGCTCCCACCAGGCTTGATTCCAGTCCCAGCTGGAAAACGGGCTTTCGCTGGTTCGAGTTGCCTCCTTCCAGAATGATTCCAATTCGGACAGGTCCCTGGATGTTTCCACGACACGAATTCTCCGATCTTCACCTTCATTCTCAGCGAAGAGGGTGCTTTTTGTTGATCGTGTATCCGGCCCAAACATGGTCTCAAAATTGCGAATTCCGCAAAAATTAGACTCAGCTTAGATAAAAATAGTGAAAATTCAAGAAAATATGGAAAATATTCTTCTCCAGAAAGAATTGAAAGTGTGCCGGGTTCGTGGAAACGACGCTGGAACGCTCCTGCCGCAGGAAGCGCCGAGGCTGCGCCCGGCTGAAGGATGGCTTTCCGTTCCTGGGAGGAGATTTCAGATCACCGCCCGTACCGGGCGCCCCTCACTGATCGGGAGCGGTCGACCGATGGGCGTGGTGAGCTCGTATTCGTAGTCGACTCCGAGTTGATTCAAAACGGTCGCGTGAACGTCCTCGACCCGGATGGGGTCGCCGGGTTCTTCTTTTTCCCCGGACGGATCGGTTTCCCCGAGGACGACTCCGGATCGGAGTCCGCCTCCACCGAGCAGGACGCTGAATCCATGCGGCCAGTGGTCGCGACCTTCGGTGACATTGACTTTGGGAGTCCGCCCGAACTCGGTTCCGACAAGCACAATGGTGTCATCGTAGAGCTCCCGCTCCTTGAGTCCTCGAAGGAGAGCGGCAAAGGCGGGGTCGAAGATCGCTAGCTGTTTGGACGTGCCTTCGGCATTGTTCACGTGGGTGTCCCAGCCGTTGAGAGTGACTTCGACGCAGCGAACGCCGGCTTCGACGAGGCCGAGCGCGGCAAGGCAGCCGCGACCGAATGGCGTATCGCCGTAGGCTTCGCGTTCCGCTTCGGGGCGTTCTTTCACATCGAAGGCAGCGAGCTGTTCGGAGCTCATCATGCGGCGTGCGTTGTCGATCGCTGTTTGATGAAGGGTGCGTTTTTGATCCAGGTCGGCAAGGCGGCCCGTGGCGAAAGACTGCTCGAGAACACCGAGGGACTCGAACCTCTTTTTGTCCCGGTCTCCATCCGTCCACGATTTCACATCCGGCACCGGGTTGACCGGGTCTCCAACCTGAAAGGCGTCATACTCGGCACCGAGATAGCCACCCCGTCCGGGGAAGTTCGCCGGTAGAATGGAAATGTGAGTGGGAATGTCGAGCGGCGCTCCTCCTGTGACCGGAACGGGGAGTTCGTGGCAGAGGATGGCACCAATGGATGGATGAATCAGGCCGGGGAAGGGACGGAACCCGGTCTTCATGTTGTAGATGCCGCGGGAGTGATCGCCCTCCTTGCTGACAACGGAACGGAGAATGGAGAATTCGTTGGCCAATTCAGCGCTTTGTTCGAGGCCTTCCCCGAATTTCACCCCCTTGATGGCGGAGTTGATCGCCTTGGAGCCAAAGGCGATGTCACTTCCGGGATGCGGGTCAAAGGATTCCAGTTGGCTTGCGCCGCCCTGAAGCCAGAGAACGATCACCGACTTCGGCTTCGATTTTGTTTTCTCTGCTCCGATCGCAAGATGCTGGGAGAGGGGAGTGAGCCAGCTCAACCCGGCGAGGCCGGCGCTTCGCAAGAGCGTCCGCCGGGAAAGATGATCGAGCGTGTTGCAGGAGTCGGGATGAGAGGAGTGAGAAAAAGGGTTCATCGGTTCCACGAAAATTCGGTTGAGTTGATCAGGGCCCAGTAGATGTCCTGCATCGCCCGCTCCCGCTGCTTTTTCCGGGTTTCCTGAAGAAGTCCGACGAAATGGGTCTTTTCGTCCGGGGTGGGGTGGCGGGTCAAGGTAGCGAGAAAGGCGGCATCGATCGCCTGCTCATCGGAGGACGCGTAGTTCGCAAGTCGGGTCGAACTGTTCATGATGGGGTTCGGCTTGGTTCGCTCACCGACCAGCTTTCCGTTCATGAGAAGCAGGCGCTGGGGAATCGTTCCGGCTTCTTCAGCAAACTCATCTTCGCCCTGATCCCCGTAGCGCTTCACAAAGTCCCGGGTTTCTCCGAAGCGTCGGAACTTGCTGATAATATGAGCGTCGCGATCCAGGGCCTGGAGAGATCCGGCCTGAATGATGCTTCCAGCGACCTGCTCAGAGCGGAGCGGAGTGATGGGAAAGGCGGCCCAGGCGGCTTCCTGTTCCTGTGTGACGGGAGCGGTCGGGTCATCCGATTGACTGGCCCGCTGAAAAGGTTCGCTCGCAGCGACTAAGCGAATCAGAGACTGGAGGTTGTGATTGGTTTCCACGAAAATCGCGGCCATTTCCTCCATGCCGGCAGGAAAGGGGCCTTCGAGCGGGATGTCGTCGACGGGAGAATGAAGGGGCCGTCCGAGCAGCAGTCCCCAGATGCGATTTACGGTGGCCCGCGAAAACGCCTCATTCTCCGCGTGGGTAATCCAGCGGGAGAGCCGGGAACGGCGATCTCCCTCCTCCGGTAGCAGGTCGGGGCGATAGGGGACGGCTTCGGAAACGACCTGCTCCTCTGTTTCACCGAGAAATTTCATATGGTAGTCACGGGAATGCTTTTCTCGAATTCCGGTGAGCTGCACTTCGGCTTGCGCATAAAAAGCGGCGAGCTCGTGAAAGTGTTCCTGCTTCCAGTGATCGCCGAATTTATCGTCGTGACACTGCATGCAGTCGAGACTGATCCCCAGAAAAGCCCGTGAGGTGCGGGCGGCCAGTTTTACTTCGTCGGGGCCTTCGTTATTCCCGCCCTGAACGACGGACACGGTGATGAAGTTTGCCTCCGGGTTGGTCGTCCAGATTCCCCGGGCCGCGACGAGATCCCGAACGAGGGCATCGTATCTCCGATTCTGCTCCAACTGATCTCCGAGCCAGTTTACGAGGCGGCGTCGGCGATAGACGAGAAACGGGCCTGTTTCCACGCCGACATAAGCCCGGGCGAGTCGCTCGGCGAAATAGCTGTGGTAGCGGGGATCCTGAAAAAGATGATCGAGCCACGACTGCACGGGATCTGCTTCGGGTGGAAGTTCATCGAGTTTGCGCAGCTCCTCAAGCGAAGGTGTTGCACCCGTCAGTGCGAGAGAAAGCCGGCGGGCGATGGTATGCAGGTCCACTTTCGGCGTTGGAGTAACTCCCTTTTCCTCCCACGTGGAAGCAAACACCTCATTGACCCGCTCGATGTAGGGTCGGGCCTCCTCAGGCATCACTCGCGCGGAAAGCGGCTCCGGCGCCTTCCTCGCAAAGAGCCCTGACAGAAGAACAGTTCCACCGATCACAATTCCGACGAGAATTGCCAAACCGAGCAGAGTTCGAGCTGTGGGGGAGAGTTTCATGGAGAAGTTGAAAAAGGGCGAATCCGGTCGTTCAATGGAAGGAGACGAAGCTCGCCCTGAATCGGTTACGCATTGTCTCTGATTTTCATGGCAAAGGAAAGACTCGATCAGGCGGTATACCGTCGCGGCCTCTGTGATTCGCGGGAAATGGCAAAGCGTCTGATTCTGGCGGGAGAGGTGCGGGTTGAAGGCGTCGAAGGAAATCTAAAGCCGGGCCTCAAGGTGGATGCAGAGGCGGAGATCATTGTCAAAACCCGCCCCAAATTTGTCAGTCGCGGAGGATTGAAGCTGGAAAAGGCACTCGATGAGTTTGAGATCGACGTGGCCGGATTGGTCGTCTTCGATGCCGGAGCTTCCACAGGAGGTTTTACCGATTGTTGTTTGCAGAGGGGGGCAAAAAAGGTCTACGCCTATGATGTCGGCAAGAATCAGCTCGCCTGGAAGATCCGGAGTGATGAGCGTGTCGTTTCCCGTGAGGGCATCAATATCCGCTATCTCACCCCTGAGGATCTCCCCGAAGAAGTCGATCTGGTCGTGATCGATGTCTCCTTCATTTCTCTGACTTTGATTCTCGGTCCGGTCTTTTCGGTTTTGAAACCGGGCGGGAGTGTGGTCTGTCTGATCAAGCCGCAGTTTGAACTCAGGAAGGAGCAAATTGGCAAAGGGGGCATTGTCAGGGAGCCTGAATTGCACGAGGAGGCGATTGAAAAGATCCGGAGCTTCGTCGCGGACCCGTTAGGAAAAAGCTGGCATGGCCTGACACAGTCGCCTATCAGTGGCACTGACGGAAACATCGAATTTCTGGCATGGCTGAAACACCCCGAGTAGGAATCGTTGCAAACCCTTCGAAAGAAGGAGCGAAGGAACTGTTGATCGATTTGATCGGGCAATTCGAAACACACGGGGTTTCTTTTGTCCTCGAAGACGAAACGGCCTGCCTCGCCGAACGGCATGGAGTCCCGTTTGACCGCCTCAGTGAGCAGATCGATTTGCTGCTCGTGTTAGGAGGCGACGGTACGATTCTCTGGGTTTTGCGTCAGTTGCGGGAAGCGATCAAACCGATTGCGGCGATCAATACAGGAACCCTTGGGTTTCTCACCTGCGCCACGGAGGAGGAGAGTGAAGTGCTCGTCAACGCAATCGTGGCCGGGACGTATGAAACGACCGATCGGGTTGTGATTCAGGGACAGCTCGAAAGGGGCGGAAAAGTCATCGATGAATTTTTCGGGTTGAATGAGGTCACCCTCTGCCGCGGTGTCGACTCGCGCGTGATTCACGTGGAAGCGCACATCAGTGGGCTGCCTGCCAACCGCTATACGGGGGATGGTCTCATTCTCGCGACCCCGACCGGTTCGACGGCCTACTCTCTTTCCGCCGGAGGGCCGCTCGTTCAGCCGGGTGCCAACGTATTTGCCGTGACTCCGATTTGTCCCCACACCCTGGCGAACCGGCCTCTCGTCGTCAGTGCTGACAGCGAGATTGTCTTCGAAGTGCCGGAGCAGCGGGATGATCTCGCGCTGATGGTCGACGGACAGCTGGTCGCTTCGATCGTGGAGCCCGCCAGCGTTTCGATGCGAAAAGCGGACTTCAGTCTGCCCCTGGTTTCTCTACCCGGACAGAATTTTTTCGGCGTGCTCCATCAGAAGCTGGGGTGGACCGGCAGTGCGATCTAGGGCGGAAAGGCGAACGCCTTTTTATGCAGGTGCAGCCGGGGTCTGCGACCCCGGAGTGGACGTTCTTCAAACGAAGCACACTCTTTCCCGACTTAAGGAGTTTCGGAAGAGGGCATGTCGGGCAAGGTAACGCAATCCTCTGCTTTCAAAACGGGGAACCCATCCTGCACCGGGTAGGCTTTTCTCCCGTCTTCCGTGAGCAGTCCTCCTTCCGGGAAATTCACTCCCAGAGCTTCCAACTCATCGGCAGTTGCCAGTTTCAGTGCCTGTCCCGTTTCGGGGCAGCGCAGCAGGGCGAGAATCTCTTCCGATAGATTCTCACTCATCAATAGTGAGCGACATCGCTGTCGATTTCCAGAGACCAGGCATTGATGCCTCCCTGGACATGGCAGGCATCGGTGAATCCAGCTTCATTGAGAATGGCGAGGGCCTTGGCGCTGCGGCCGCCGGCTTTGCAGTGAATGATCACTTCGGCATCCTTGTCCAGTTCGGACAATCGATCCGGGAGCTCACCGAGGGGAATCACGACCGATTCGGAGAGTTTGCAGATTTCCACCTCATCGTGTTCACGAACATCGAGTAGAACAAAGGACTCCTCCTTTTCCATTCGGACTTTCAACTGATGGACGTCAATTTCGCGGAGATTGTTGGAGTCTGGCATTTTGCAGGCAAATTCGATTTCTTTAAGTTCTGTCAGGGACGGGTTCTCCCCACAAACTACGCATTCCGGATCACGTCGCAATTTGATTTCCCGGAATCGAAAGGCAAGGGCATCGAAATGGACGAGGCGACCCACCAACGGCTCCCCAATGCCAAGGAGTAACTTAATCGCTTCGTTCGCCTGAAGACATCCCACGATTCCGGGGAGAACGCCGAGAACCCCGCCCTCGGCACAGCTGGGGACCTGCCCGGGCTCCGGAGGGGTGGGGAAGAGGCATCGATAGCAGGGGCCTCCGAGGTGCGGAGCAAACACAGAAACCTGGCCCTCAAACCGGAAGATGGAGCCATAGACGTTTGGTTTTCCGGTGAGGACGGCAAGGTCGTTGCTGAGATAGCGGGTTTCAAAATTGTCCGTGCCATCAATGATCAAATCATAGGGGGCCGCGATTTCCTCCGCATTCTCTTCCGAAAAACGGGTTTCATAGGTGGTGACTTTCACCTCAGGATTGATCGCCTGCAGCCTTTCGACCGCGGACGCGGCCTTCTTTTTCCCGACATCTTTCGTGTCGTGCAGCAATTGGCGCTGCAGGTTCGAAAAATCGACCGTATCGAAGTCGACGATCCCAATATCGCCAATGCCTGCGGCGGCCAGATACATCGTCACAGGAGAACCGAGTCCGCCGGCTCCAATACAAAGAACCCGTGCTGATTTCAGCTTCTTCTGCCCCTCCAATCCGACATCCGGAATCGTGAGATGACGGGCGTAGCGTTGCTTTTCCTCCGTCGACAAAACAGTTTCGTCAAAACGTTCCTGTGGGATAATAGATTCCATGGGGTGCCTCTGGTAGGAAAAAAGATAGACGGAAACGAAACAGGAAGTCGCTCTACTTGGCAAATGAGACTTTCGTGTTTCCCATTGAGCGAGGCACGTCGGAGATTCGTAACCCCCACAGAACATTCTCGTTGAACCAAACCAAAACCATATTGATGAAACAATTGAAACTCCTACCGACCGTGGCGTTGTTTTCCGGCTTTCTTGCGCTGGGACTTGCTTCCGGTCTCTCCACCCTTCAGGCCGATGAAAGCAAATTCGAGGATCTGAAGAAAAACCTGAAATTCGATCGGACTCCGATTGAGGCTGCTGATGGCGTTGTCACCAGTTATGCCCCGGCCCTGGAAAAAGTGATGCCAGCGGTGGTGACCATCTTCGCTTCCAAATCGGTCGAAATTACCAACACTCGCAATTCTCAGCAGGAAGAGCTGTTTCGCCGGATGTTCCCTGATATTCCCGAAGACTTTTTCGAAAAGAACAGCCCTCCCGGTTCCAATCGCAAAGAGGAAGGGCTCGGATCCGGAGTCATCATCTCCGCTGACGGCTATATCCTGACCAACAATCACGTCGTTGGTGATGCGGACGAAATCACGGTCACGATGCCGGATACGAAGAAGGAATACGAAGCCGAGCTCGTTGGCGGAGATCCCCGCACCGACGTTGCCCTGATTAAAATCAAGGCGAAAGGCCTTAAGCCGATCGCGATCGGGGACAGTGCGCGACTTCGCATTGGCGACATCGTCCTTGCCGTCGGTAACCCGCTCGGCTTGGAGCAGACCGCAACCCATGGAATCATCAGTGCTGTCGGCCGAAGTGATCTCAACATCACGAACGGTGGCTTTGAAAACTTCATTCAGACGGATGCGGCGATCAATCGCGGAAACTCCGGAGGTGCCCTGGTGGATGCAACCGGACGTCTCATTGGAATCAACACGGCGATTCAGTCCAATTTTACCGGTGGTAATATCGGAATCGGTTTCGCGATCCCCTCTAACATGGCTCTCAATATTGTTGAGCGTCTCATGGATGGAGACGGCATCGTGAAACGTGGATTCCTTGGCGTTCTCCTTCGCGAAATGGATGAAAACTATGCCAAGGCCCTGGGCCGCGATGGTGACAGTGGAGTGTTGATCACAGAAGTGGGGCCGGACACCCCGGCCGCTGCAGCCGGTATCAAGCCCGGTGACCTGATTGTCAGCTACAATGGCAAAGATGCGAAGGAAGTGCAGAAGCTTCGCCTCGACATTTCCAATACGCCTCCCGGTGAAAAAGTGAAATTCGACGTGATTCGAAAAGGAAAGAACAAGACCATCGAAGTCGTGCTCGGAGATCTCGAAGAAGGACTGCAGACCTTTGCCGGTGGACCTCGCGGAGGCACGCCACAGGCCAAGCCACAGGAATTCGTCGACGGAGTTCGCATTAAGAACATTGACGAGGAAACTCGCGAAGCTCTCGGTCTCGATGCCTCGATCAACGGCGTCGTCGTGGAAAGTGTGAAAGACAATGTTCCCGCAGCCGAAGCCGGTCTTCGCCCCGGAACGGTCATCACGCAGGTCGATCAACAGGAGGTCGCCAATGTGATGGATGCGTATGAAGTTGTGAAGGACTTCGATGCCGATGTTCTGCTTCTCCAGGTCTACGTTGCCGGTCGACGCGACATTCTCGCGGTTCCTTTGACTGAATAACCGAACCTGAAATCCACTCCCGTGAGCATCCTGAGGTGATGGATCCCGATTTCGGAATCAGCCGACTGGACCAGGAGTCAGTTGGCACTCACGGGTGGCAGGTTCGCCTGCAACGAAAAGGCGTCCGTCACGGACGCTTTTTTTCTGATTCAGCGTGGGGTGGTAGAGAGTCTTCTCTTCGGATTGCCCGGCAATACCGGGATCGTCTCATCGGTCGCCCGGGTCAGAACGTTTCTCCCTCCTCGGCTTCAGAGCGCTCTCATACCGGGCCGAACTCGCGCACCCGTTCCGGAGTCGTCGGAGTGACGAGGGTCGTTCAGCGCAGTGCCAAAGGCGTCGAATATTGTTTCTGGCAGGCGAGCTGGATGCGACAGGATGGAAGGCGCGAAATCGTGCGCTATTCGGTTCTGAAATACGGAGACAGAACGGCCTTTGAAAAGGCATGCCTCGCGCGGAGGAAAGCTCTCGAGTGAGCGTCCTTCCAGTCGGGGGCTTCGTTACCCTTTCGGGATTTCTGCCAGGACAGAGCTGATGTAGGGGAAGAGCTGTTTTTTGCGGCTCACGACGCCCTTCAGCGTAAACAGATGGGGATCCTTTTTCGGATACGAAATCCGTTTTCGAATACTGACCGGTGCCTCCACGAGGAGAAGACTGTCATTCAGCGTTATATCGGTCACCATAAGGCAGGCAAAATCGAGGTTGCGCTCTTCGATCAGATTCCGCAGTTCCTGCTGCAACGCTTCGCGGGAAGGCCAGAAATAGTCGAACCCGATTTCCTCGACCTGTGAAATGCTGAGGCGATAGCCGCTTTCCTCAAATTCCTTCCGGTCCGAACCGACGGAATCTTTCATGTCGCTGGCTCGAAGAACCGAGCCGGCGGCGAAGAAGAATTCTTTAAACTGATCTACATCGATCCCCGCGATCTTGCTGGCCCAGTCGAGAATGACCCGGTCTTCGTCCGTCGTTGTCGGGGAAGTTAGGTTCAGGGTGTCGGAGATGATTCCCGCGCAGATCAGCAAAGCGATTCCGGAAGCGGGCTCGACTCCGTGAGTGCGAAACGAGTTTCCGACGATGGTGCAGGTGGAACCGACCGTCTTGTTGATGAACTGGATGGGCTCCTTGGTGATAAGGTTTCCGCTGAGCCGGTGGTGATCCATCACTTCGATGATCTCCGCCTCTTCCGCGCCGTTGACCGCCTGGGAGAATTCATTGTGATCCACCAGGATGATCCGGGGGCGCTGCGGATTCACCAGGTCAGTGCGCGAGAATACGCCGAGCAAAGCTTTCGTTTCGGGGTCTCGAACCGGAAACAGTGCCTGACGACGCTCTGTTTTGATCCGCTCCTTAATGGTCTGGAGTTTGGTATCCGGTGTGAAAGACGTGAACTTGGAGGAGATAGCATTCTCGATCGTTCGGGCTCCGCGAATGAGTTGGGTCGTGGACGCGGTATCGTGATCGGTTACGAGAATGGCCGTCCCATAGGTTTTCGCCGCGTGAAGAATCGCTTCGGAAGGGCGAAATCCGCTGGTGATGACGAGACAGCGAACGCCTGCTTCGACAGCGTGGAGTTGGACGCCGACGCGGTCTCCTGTAATGATGAGGAGTTCGTCGCTGGGGAGACCTGCGATTCGTTCCTGCATGACGGGCTCGGAAGAACCGGCGACCATCATGAGCAGTTCCTGTTCTGTATCGCAGTGCTCGGTCAGATTGAGGATTTCCGCTTCGAGGACATTGGCGATGTTCCGAGTCGAGGTCTTGACCCGGCGCGCTCCGTTGTCACCTTTTTCCATGGTCGGAATGAGAAGCTCCAACAAATCCTGCAAAGCAAGCATTCCGAGAAACTGTCCCTCGGCGTCCGCGACAGGAAGACTCCGGTAGTTGTTGGACGTCATGAGGCGATAGGCCTCAATCACTGTATCGGAAGACTTGGCTACACATGGATTGGGGCGGCAAAGATCCCGGGCCCGGACGGACACATCACTCTTCAGCATCGGGCGGGGGATGCCGGCCTGGGCGAGAACCCAGTCAGTTCGAGAATTGGGTGGGCCACAGCAGGCGGGGACCGCGGTGGGAAGGCGGGTTTTGCTCAGCAAGTCGGCATAGGCAATCGCGGAGCAGATCGCATCTGTATCCGGATTCTTGTGGCCGATTACAAAAACGGGAGGTTCCTGCGTTGCCGCAGCCGAAGGGGTATCAAATTCGTTCACCCCGCATTTTCGGTCAGGTTCGCCCAGTTTCGACTGAAATTTTCATTCTTGGCTATAGCTGATACAAGGCTCGCTTGATCAGGGCCGGTTTGGGGACACTGTAGCCGCGCTCACAAGAGCTCGGAGGAAAGTGGGCTACCTCCATCCGTTCCACCGTCTTGCGACGGCGGCTACAGGTTCCGGGAAGTAGCCGCGCTCGCAAGAGCGTGGTTCGCAAATCAACAGGGCCGAGTCAGCGACCCAACCCTGTTTCCTCTGCCGCTCACCGCTTTGGAGCGACGTCTTTCTCCCATACTTCGAGACGCAGGAGCAGTTTTTTCAAGGCGTTCTTTTGATCGCCGGAGTCGAGCAGGTTCGTTTCCTCTCCGGGGTCGCTTTTCAGATCGAACAGCCATTCCTCCTTCTTTCCCTCATCGATTTTGCGAACGTATTTCGTCGCCCCGTCCCGGATCGCCCACCAGGTGCGTTCGCCACGGCGGGATCTCCAGAAGAGTGTGCGGGCGACGTCGTCCTTCCCGGCAGCCGCATGTTCGAGCAGATCAATCCCTTCTAGTCCATCGGTCGACGCGCCGGCCGCTCCGAGAAAGCTGGCGGTCAGGTCCATGAGGCTCCCCACTTGTGTGCTCTCGCTGCCCGGTTCGATCTTTCCAGGCCAGCGAACGAGAAGAGGAACGCGGATGCCGCCTTCGAAGAGGGTACCCTTGTAATCTCTCCACGGAGTGTTCAGCCCGGGCTTCATCGCACCATGATCGCTCGTGAAAACGACGATGGTGTTCTCCCTCATTCCATGTTGATCGAGCGCCGCGACGACTCTACGGACCGACTGATCGAGGGACTTCATCATTTCGATGTAGGTTTCGCGACTTCCCTGGGTCCATTCTTCGGCCGAGGGCAGTCCGCCATCGTCGTCCTCAGGGCCTTGAAAGGGGAAGTGAGGAGCTGCGTGGGGGAGATGAAGGAAAAAAGGTTCGTCGGGCGTTTGGGACCGTTTCTCCAAAAAGGAAAGCGCGTCTTCGGTGATGAGGTCGGTGGTGTAGCCTTCGCGATTCACAATCTCGCGACCGGACAGATAGACTTCGAGATCGGACAATTCCTTGTGCCGGAAGTAATCGACGTTTCCTCCGAGAAAGCCGACGAACTCATCGAAGCCCTGGTCCAGGGGAGAGAATTTCGATTCGTATCCGAGATGCCATTTTCCGAAAATGCCGTTGTAGTAGCCCTGTGCCTTGAGACCGGGAGCGAGTCGTGCGTGGTCGGCAGGCAGACCGAGATCGGCCTTCTCCGCGAGGCGGATCGCGTCATCGTAGCGTCCCACATTTCCGGTTCCGATCGCACATTCCATGCCGCCGACCCGCTGGGGGTAGCGACCGGTCAGAAAGGAAACCCGCGACGGAGTGCACTCCGGGCCCATCGCATAGATGTTCGTAAAACGAATCCCTTCCTTCGCCAATTGGTCAATCGCCGGGGTTTGGACATCGGAAGCGCCAAAGGAGGAAATGTCCGCGTAACCCATATCATCGGCAATTATAAAGACGATGTTGGGAGGTCGA
Source organism: Verrucomicrobiales bacterium (assembly GCA_029213265.1). Taxonomy (GTDB): domain Bacteria; phylum Verrucomicrobiota; class Verrucomicrobiia; order Verrucomicrobiales; family DEV007; genus Arctic95D-9. Next base: position 17,746 of record JARGNG010000053.1, read on the forward strand.
TCGGCGGAATGGCCTGCGGGACACAGGATCAGTAAAAGGAGCGGGAGGATGGCGATGGTTCGGATCATAAGAAATTGTTTCAAAGTTGGTTGCGAATGCTTTTTACCCGAAATAATCGGGCGATTCTCCCGGCTTCCACTTGATGTTGCACCCGCTGCTGGGATACCAGGGCTCCGGAGTGGTCTCTCCGGAGAGCAAGTCGCGAACCGCATTGCGCATGTCATCGCCGGTCGGCTCGCCCCGGCCGGGACGGGAATTGTCGAACTGTCCTGCATAGGTGAGTTTCAGGCTGCTGTCGAAAAGATAGAAGTCCGGGGTGCAGGCGGCGGCATAGGCTTTGGCCACTTCCTGGCTCTCGTCGTAGAGATAGGGAAAGTCCCATCCGCTCGCTTCGGCAAATTGAACCATCTTCTCAGGGGAATCGGCCGGGTAGTTGGCGACGTCGTTCGCACTGATCGCAACGGTCTGGATTTCCCCGCTGGCGATTTCCCGGGCGAAATCCCCCAATTCTTTCGCGAGGTGAACGACGAAGGGACAGTGGTTGCAGACAAAGGCGACGAGGAGCCCCTTTTTCCCGGCAATGAGATTGCTGAGTTGATGATAACTTCCAGCGCCGTCAGGGAGTTCAAAGTCAGGTGCGGACGCGCCGGGTTTCAGTTGAAAAGTGGAGGGGACTTCTGCCATGGATGCTTTCTGTGGTTACAATCTTTGTTACGCTTGATAATTCTTGGGGAGAGCGAGTTGACATTCAAGGGGAAAGAGCCTACATGTCCCGCTCTTTTTCCAACACGGCAAATTTCACCGGACCATGGCAACAGTAGACGTAATTTTGAAAGAAAAAATCGAGGGGCTCGGCGCGGAAGCGGACGTGGTCAAGGTGAAGCGTGGCTATGCCCGTAACTTCCTTCTCCCTCAAGGTCGTGCCTTTGAGGCTACGAAGGGAAACCTTCGTCATATCGCTCAACTCCAGGAGAATCGCGCGAAGCGTGAGGCCGAGGAGAGAGCTGATGCTGAAAACGCTGCGACCAAGCTCAAAAAGCTCCGGCTTTCCACCGAGCTTTCGATTGGACAGGGCGGCAAAGCCTTTGGCTCGGTTACCACCCAGAACATTGCAGACCTCATCAACGAGAAAAGTAAGCTGGAGATCGACCGTCACCAGATCGATCTCGACAAGCCGATCAAGACAACCGGGTCTTTCGACATCCCGATCAAGCTTCACCCCGACGTCGAGGCTTCCATCACGGTTCGCGTTCTCGCTGCCGAGGGCGGAGAATCGACCGAAGAATCGGAAGACTGATCGGAAGATCAAAAAAAGCGATTTTGAGTCAAATCGCTTTGCTAAAACAGGGCGGACTGGTTACGTAACCACCCGCCCTTTTTTACGCCCCGACGGAAAGCCTGCCCGGGAAGTTTCGGCCGGACGCGCGCAGAAAGGATCCCGTTTCCATCCCCACAAACACCCGCTCCCCTCATGCCCGATTCCTCTGCCCCTGACTATCTTCAACCTCTGCCGCCAGGCGATGGCGGAAACTCTCTCAAGTCCGGCCCGAAAGGAAAGGGCAACTGGAAAAAGGACGGCAAGCCCGATGTGAAGCCGGGTTCGGCGGAAGATTCGCTTCGGTCGATGCCGCTGAATGCGGACGCGGAGAGAGCGGCGCTCAGTTGTATGCTGCTGGATCCGAGTCAAATCATGCCGAAGGCGATTGAGAAAATGTCGCCCGCCTATTTTTACATTCCGGCTCACCGGACGATCTACGAATGCCTCTTGCATCTCTACAAGACGCGAACAGGCGGGACCGTCGATTTGATCGTTCTCTCGACCGAACTCGACCAACGCCAGCAACTCGAGTCCGTGGGCGGCCCCAAGGCCCTCGCCGATTTGCTCGACGATGTTCCGACGACGGCTCTGTTCGAGGACTACGTTGGATTTCTCAAAGAAAAGTTCGTGCTTCGCCGGGTCATTCAGGACTGCACCGAAAGTGTGACCCGCGCCTACGACGGGCCGGAGAGCGTGGCTGACTTTCTCGATTCCGTCGAAAAGAAAGTTCTTCAAATCCGAAACGAGACCGAGCACAACAAGGGGATTGTAGAAATGAAGAGTCACGTCTTGAGCGTGATCCAGACAATCCAGGACATGTACAACGGCGAAGGAAACGCCGGCGGTTTGATGACTGGATTCCACGATCTTGACGAAATGACGAACGGTTTCCACGGCGGTGAGATGATTGTCATCGCGGCCCGCCCTTCCATGGGAAAAACTTCGTTCGCGATGAACATCGTTGAGAACATTGCGATAAGGAAGGATAACGCGGTTCCCGTGGCCGTTTTCAGCCTGGAGATGAGCTGCGAATCTCTCGTTCAACGTCTTCTCTGTTCCCGTGCCAAGGTGCAGATGCAGAAGTTGCGAGGTGGTTTTCTTTCCAAGCAGGACCTGCCCAAGCTCATGGCCTCAGCGGGGCAGTTGGCCGAGGCTCCCATCTGGATTGATGATACGCCCGGTCTGACGATCAACGAGCTTCAGGCGAAAGCGCGACGACTCAAGGCGGATCATGACATCCAGCTGATCGCGATTGACTATCTCCAGCTTCTCAAGGCACCTGACACCGCCGGTCGGGATGGACGGGAAAAGGAAGTCGCCGAGATTTCGGGAGGGATCAAAGGCATCGCCAAGGAGCTGAACATTCCGGTCATCGTTCTCGCACAGCTCAACCGGAATCCGGATGGCCGGGGAGGAAAACCGAAAATGAGTGACCTTCGGGAGTCCGGTTCGATTGAGCAGGACGCTGACCTCGTCGGCCTGCTCCTGCGCGCAGAAGTGTATGCCGATGACGAAGATGACAGGGAAGAGAAGGCGGGCGAGGCGGAATTCATTATCGCGAAGCAGCGAAACGGCCCCACCGGCGAAGTGCCGCTGACCTTCTTCAAGGAATTCATGCGATTTGATAACCGCGCCAAGGGAGACCAGGGGTAGGCCGGGCGATTCCGTGTAATCTCGATTCGGGCGGGGAATAGGGGGCAGCGCTCCGGCTCTGTCTGCGGAAGCACGGGGTGCCACGATTGGACCGAGTAGGAGCGCTATCCTCCCCGGCTGCGAAGAATGCGTCTTTTTGTCGACCGGACCACCGTCTTGCGACGGCGGCTACCTTGGAGCAATTTCGAAACAAAAGATGACTCCCGGATTTGCAGGAAGCTTCAGACCGGGCTCGACAGGCTAACTCGCGGCTGATACATCAACTCCATGAAGCTGAAGCCCTGGCAATGGATTCTTCTCGCAATGATCGCCGCTTTCGCGACAGGAGCGATCATCAACTCTACCTGCGTGGTCGAGCAGGATCCGGATCTGGTGTTCAATTCCGTCGGCACTTCACTGATTTCGCTGTTCGATTACATCGGAACGATCTTCATGAATCTTCTGAAGATGGTCATCGTTCCTCTGGTGTTCACCTCGATTGTCGTCGGAATCGCCGGGTTGGGAAAGACGGACGGGTTTGCGAGGCTCGGAATGAAAACGCTGGTTTTTTACATGGTCTCAAGCTTCGTCGCTATTCTGATTGGATTGTTCATGGTAAACACGTTCCAACCCGGTCTCCAGGATGGAAAACCGAACGAGACCATCCGCAAGCAGATTGAGTCCAACGAAGATCGCTACGCCGGGGCGGTGAAGGGCAAGCTCGCGGGGCAGGGAGGTGATATGAACGCGGTGAAAGAGTTGTTTCTCCGCATGATTCCTCAAAATGTTTTTGAAGCATTCGGGGCGAACAACAAGATGCTCTCGCTGATCTTCGTGAGCCTGCTCACCGGTATCGGGTTGATATTCATTTCCGGAGAAGGGAGAACGCCGGTGTTGAATTTCTTTCAAGGGCTCAATGAACTGACCCTGTTGATTACTCACTGGGTAATGTGGCTGGCTCCCATCGGTGTATTCGGACTCGTTGCGGAGACGACGGCCCAGACGGGGTTGGAAATCGTGTTGCTGCTTGGAAAGTATTTCCTTGTCGTAATCGCCGCTCTGCTCACGCACATGCTCGTCGTGATGCCCCTGGTGCTTCGTTATGTGGCCAAGGTGCATCCCCGCAAGCATTTCTACGCGATGCGGAATGCGATTCTGACCGCCTTCTCGACAGCTTCCAGTTCGGCGACTCTGCCGGTTAGCATGGAGGCGGTGCGCGACAATGCCGGGGTTTCGGAGCGGGTCACCAGTTTCGTTCTTCCTCTGGGCGCGACGGTCAATATGGACGGCACAGCGCTCTACGAGTGTGTTGCTGTCATGTTTGTGGCCCAGGTGCTCGGGATTGATCTCACTTTCGGAACGCAGTTTACGGTGGTGATGCTTGCGCTCCTGACCAGCATCGGTGTTGCCGGAGTTCCTTCGGCCAGCCTCGTGGCGATTACGATCATCGTCTACAATGTAGGCATTCCAAACGCCGAGGCGGTCATCGGTCTCATCCTCGCGGTCGATCGCCCTCTGGATATGACGCGAACAGCGGTCAACGTTTTCAGTGACTCCTGCGCGGCGATCGTGGTGGCCCGCACGGAAGGGGAACCGCTCTTTGCGGAGGAGCCTATTGTCAAAGTGCCGCTCCCGAAATCCTAGGCTTGCGTGCTTTTTTGCCTGAAATGCGGCGTTGCTCCCCGGCCCGTTTTCGGCTTACATTCCCGCCTCACAACCCGTGAAAGACTGAATTTGTATATGGAAAAACCAACCTCCCGAAGAACCTTCGTCAAAGGAGCTGCTGCTGCAGCCGCTGCTTTTAATTTTCAAGTCGTCCCTAGCCGTGTTTTCGGCGCCAACGACAAAATCACGCTTGCCGGAATCGGCATCTCCGGAAAAGGAGCCAGCGACATCGGCAACTCTGCCGGAGCCGGATTTGAGGTGACTCACCTTTGCGACATCGTCGACAAGGACAAGTATCCGAACGTGGGAGGAAACTGGGTCAAGACTCGCGAGAACTACCCGGATGCCAAATTCTTCGATGACTGGCGCGAAATGCTGGAGGCCGAGGGCGACAAGATCGATGCGGTGACCGTTTCCACTCCCGACCACGTTCACGCGCACGCTTCTGTTGCGGCGATGAACAAGAATTGCGCAGTCTACTGTCAGAAGCCTTTGACACACGGGATTTGGGAAGCCCGCCAACTCACGGAACTCGCTGCCAAGACCGGTGTCGTGACCCAGATGGGCAACCAGGCCCATGCCGAAAATCATATGCGTCGTGTTGTTGAGCTGGTTCGCGCCGGTCTCATTGGTGATGTGACCGAGGTCCACGCCTGGACGAACCGTCCGATCTGGCCGCAGGGAATTCCTGCCTGGCCCGAGGCGGAGGAAGTGCCGAAGCACATCAACTGGGACCTCTGGCTTGGACCGGCCCCTTTCCATGACTACAGCCCCAAGATCGCTCCTTTCAAATGGCGCGGATACTGGGACTTCGGAACGGGGGCTCTAGGCGACATGGCTTGCCACATCATGGATCTCAGTTACTGGGCGGCTGATCTCGGCGCGCCGACAAGCGTGAGTGCGGTCAGTGCCGATGGGCGCGGTGCGCAGAGCGAAGTGTCTCCTCCCACCTGGGCGACAATTGAATACCAGTTTCCGAAGCGCAAGGGCAAGAAGCCAACCAAGTATGTATGGTATGACGGCTACAAGGATGCCGTTTTCAATCCGGAAAAGTGGGCCCTCGAAAGCAGCATTGATGGCGGCAAGATCCGGGAGCGTAACCTTCCTCCCAAGGAGGTTCTCGAAGGATTCGGCGGCGAGGAAAGAGGCGGCTATGGCTGCGTTCTGATCGGAACCGAAGGAAAAATCTGGTTCAACCGTGGCACGGACAACTGGGTCGTGAAGCCCGGAAGTCTCATGGATGGATTTGAGTTTCCCGAGCCTTCCATTCCCCGTGCCCGTGACGAGGATCCTCACAAGGAGTTCTACGATGCGATCAAGGCCGGCGATCCGGAACTGCCCCAGTCGAAGTTTGCCCACAGTGGTCCATTTACAGAGATGGTTCTTCTTGGAAACCTCGCCGTTCGTCTCAACAAGAAGGTGGAGTGGGATACCAAGAGTCTTTCTTCACCGAATACCCCGGAAGCGAACCAGCTCATCAAGCGCGAATATCGCGAAGGGTGGAAGCTAGGGGTCTGATCGATCACTTCGAAACCATTTGGTTCCGATTATGGAATCCGTGACGGGAGCTCTTTACGGGCTCCCGTTTTGCGTGTTGAGTTTGCTCATGAAATGGATTCCGACCCTGATTCTGGCTTTTTCCCTCTCCTCCTGCGCCAAGGCGACCGATGATTCTCTATCGAAAGAGCAGGCGAAAGCCGTCATGGAAGCGTATCAGCAGGAAAACTGGGAGAAAGTCATTACGATGACGGCGGATATTCGCGAAGGAAGCTCTTGGGAGCGGGTTCGCGGGGCATCGCTTCAGCAACGTGGAGTGGAGAGGTTCTTCTCAGCGGACATCAAAGGGTCAATCTCCGACTTCGACGGGTTTCTGGAACTGTATCCCGAAGAGGATCCACATCACTGGCAGCGGGGACTGTCCTATTACTACGCGGAAGAGTATGAGAAGGGGAAGCAACAATTTGAGCGTCACCAGACTGTCAACACGCAAGATGTGGAGAACGCCGTCTGGCACTTTCTCTGCGTCGTGCGGACGCCGGAAGGGGATGTCGAAACGGCAAAGGCAAAGTTGATCCCGATCGAGCGCGATTCACGGATTCCCATGGCTGAGGTCCACGACCTCTTTGCAGGCCGCGGAACGGTGGAGGATGTGCTCGAAGCCGCCCGCCCGGACAATGACGGAGAGTTATCGGAGACGGAAAAGAATCACCTCTGCTACGCGCATTTGTATCTGGGACTCTATTTCGAAGCCCTCGGAAATGAGGAAAAGATGAAAGAGCACATCCGACTCGCCGCCTTTGACTACAAGATGGATCACTACATGGGCAAGACTGCGCAGGTCCATGCGAAGCTGCGTGGGGTGGAGAAAGAGTAGAAACGTAGCCGCGCTCGCAAGAGCGTGGTCGCAGTGCCGGGGCTTGATGAGTCCACCGTCTAGCGACGGCGGCTACAGGGAAGCGCGAAATCTCCTCAGAGCTTTCGAATCCGGACATCCTTCCAGAAAACCCGTTGCCCGGCTTTCCAGTTTTTGCCACCGTGCACTTGCATTCCGATCGAACCTGATTCGGAAACGACCTGCTTCGCTTTTTCGCGATCAAATTTGGAGTGGGTCGTCGTGGAGGCATCAAACTGGCAGACCTTGAGATCGTTGATCCAGGTTTCGATGACAGGCAAGAGACCACCGGTGACCCGGATTCGTAATTGGTTCCAGTCCCCGGTGTTCCAGGCCTGGAGAAATTCCTCCTCGGTACACGATTCCTCGTAGACTCCTTCGGCCAGGTTTTCGGGCCGGGAATCCGGCATCATCGCGAGTCCCGGTTTTTCCGGTTGGATGCGGGAAAAGCCAAAGGGGCGAAAGGCGACACTGTAGGGTCTCGTCTCGAGGCGTATATGGCCGACGTTTCCCTTGTCATGGTGGTCGACATAAATCTGCCAGCCGCCGCCCTTTTCGTCCGTGCGCACAAACACCCCGCTGTCCGGTCCCCAGTCGGGACGCAGGGATAGTTCCAGTTCAAATTGAGAAAACTTCTGATCACTGAGGAGAAGGCCTCCGTTTCCTGAGCCCGGCGGATCCTGTTCACCGAAGAGAATCCCGTCTTTGGTAACGCCCCAGTTGCCTCCGGTCCCGTGCTGGCCCTTCACCGACTGCTTGTGCCAACCCGTGAGGTCGGAACTGTTGAACAGCGGGATCCAGGACCCTTCTTCACTGGAAAAGAGGGAAGAAACCAGGAAGAAAAGAAGGAGAGTGCCGCTGATGCGATTCATAGCCGCGAGAATAGGGAACCCCGGCCGCTTTTGTCCCGAAGAAAATCCAGCGATTCGGTGCGGAAGCGTGGAGGGATGTGTGGCATCCGGAGGCACTAGTTTTCCGATGCCTTGTCCCGGTCCTCCGCAAACTCGCGAATGATTCTTTGGCTGTCCGCATTCAAATCTTTGATCGGATAGGGATAGTCTTTAGTGCCCATAGGGGGAATCGCTCTGTCTCCTTCGACACGGATCAGGGTAGCCTTAATCGTTTTTCCGCTGGTATTGGTCCGCTCCCGTCAATGGGATCAGGGCGCCTCCGACTGTCGGCGGCCGGCTTTTCCTCTTCCATTTCCGCTTTCATGTCACCGAATGGAGCGCCGGCTTCGATCTACTCCTTCAGCTTGGCCACTTCCCCGGTGGAAAGGGGGCGCCCTTTTCCCTCGGGCGGTATCTTGTCTCCTTCGTCGTCGGGAAGGCTGACCACCTCAAAGAGATCACTCTTCTCCGTGTCACCGGGGACGATTGCTTTGCCGGAACCAATCTCCTTCAGCACTTTGCCGAGGTCGAGGGCGACACCGCCTTTCGAACTCCCAGCCATGTGGCATTTGGAGCACTTTGACTGAAAGATGGGGAGGATGTCCGCTTCCTATTCGACAGCAGAAGCAGGTATCTGCATGGCTGCGAGAGCGAGAAGAGTATATAGGGTAGTTTTCATTGATTGAATCGACTTCTCCGGTTTACCCGGTGCGGAAGATTCTGTGACAAGGGGCACGGGGGCTGGTTGGTCAGAAACGAGGCGTCGGAGAAATCGAATGTAACGAATCACTGCGGAGTTCCGTCTCTCCATCTGAAACTCTGAATGCCCGAAGGTGTTTTACCCTTATATTGCGATTCGCCATGAAGCATCTGCCACTTCTTCTTACCTTGCTCGTTGTCTCCTCGATTGCTCACTCACAGGATCGGTTGAAGGAGCTAGTTTTCCATCGGCATGATCTGAACGGGGACGGAACGGTGACCCCTTCCGAGCTGCCCGACGCGGCAACGCGCGCAAAATTTGACGGCAACGGAGACGGAGATGTCACGCTGGCTGAATATCGAAAGACAGTTGGGATCACGACTCCGGAAAAACCGGCAGAATCTTCCGATGAAAACTCTGCTGCGCTTGTCCGCCTGAACGACTACGTGAAGGAAACGGATCGCAACGGGGACGGGCAGCTTTCCAAAGAGGAAACCGGAGGAGCGGAATGGTTTACGAGGGTGGATCGAAACAAGGATGGCGTCATTGGAGTGGCGGAAATTGATGCCGTTCGTGCCCTCGTAAAGAAGTTCGGGGACAGGATTCTTCCCACAGTTCCTGAAATCCCGGTGACCAGAGAAGAAGTCGCGGAAATTACCAGCGGCCCGGAAATCCTGAAGCCCGGTCAGGTTGGAATCGGCCGGAGAATTTCCGATGTCGAATTCACGGATATCGAGGGGAAGGCGCATCGAATTTCCGAGGTGAAGAAATACAAAGGGCTCGTCATCGCGATGACCAGCGCGACCTGTCCTGTCAGCAAGCGCCTCCTGCCGTCTCTTGCTGCGATCGAGCCACGCCTCATGCAGGAAGGGATTCCGTTGGTCCTGGTCAATGCTTTTGGAAGTGAAAAAGAGGAGCAAATTCGCGAGCAACTGAAGGAACACTCTTTCTCTGCACCTTATGTCCATGACACGGCGAAGACGCTTTCGAGAGCATTGAACGCGGCGACGACGACGGAAGTATTTCTGATCGATTCCAGACAAACATTGGTCTATCGCGGTGCGCTCGACGACCAATACGGAATTGATTATAGCATCGACGAAGCCCGGCACCACTATCTTGCCGATGCCGTTGCGGCGTTTCTAAAGGGGGAGCGACCGGTGATCGCTGCCACCGCCGCCCCCGGGTGCGAGCTGAATTTGGGTCGGGACACTGAGACCACCAATGTTTCGGGAATCACCTATCACCGTGACATCTCCCGGATTCTTCAACAGAATTGCGTCCAGTGTCATCACGACGGCGGGATTGCCCCGTTTGCGTTGGATGAGTTTGAGGAGGTCAGCGATCGGGCCAGGGTCATCAAGCGTGTCGTGAGCGAGGGAACGATGCCCCCGTGGTTTGCGGCATCACCGGAGGAGGGGGAGGACACGCGCTGGGCAAACGATCATTCGCTTTCTGCCCGTGATAAAGCGGATTTGCTGGCCTGGCTGGACTCCGATCAAGAGTTGGGTGATCCGGCCGAAGCGCCCGCACCGGTTTCCTTTCCCACCGAATGGTCGATGGGGGAACCCGATGCCATCATTCCCCTGAGCAAAGCCTACAAGATCAAAGCAACGGGCTTCATGCCCTATCAAAAAGACATTGTCGTTACAGAGCTGGGCGAGGACAAATGGGTTACCGGCTATGAGATCCTGCCTTCGGAGCGTGATGTCGTTCATCACGTGATTGTCCAGGTCTTTGAAAAGGGGGCGACGGTGCGGGATCGGGGAAAGGCCGGCGGGTATTGGGCGGCCTATGTTCCGGGAAATGGCGCGGTAAAATATCCGGAAGGCTTCGCCAAAAAACTGCCTGCCGGTGCCAAAGTGCATTTCCAGATTCACTACACCCCTAGCGGAAAAGAAAAGATGGAGCGCCTCAGGATGGGCCTCCACTTTTCAGACGAAGCTCCCCGCTACGAGGTAAAAACGCTCGCTGTGGCGGATCGGAAACTGGAAATTCCGCCCGGGGCAAAAGCGCATGAGGAAGGGACGAGTCGTGTCGTTCCGTTTGATATTCCGGCCATGAGTTTCATGGCTCACATGCACGTCCGCGGTTCGGCCTTTTCCTACGAGGTTACCTATCCAGACGGGAAAAACGAAATGCTGCTCGATATTCCGCGATATGATTTCAACTGGCAACTGCGGTATGAACTCAAAACACCCAAGATTCTTCCCAAGGGCAGCACCGTAAAGGTGACTGGTGTGTTTGATAACAGTGAGCAGAACAAAGCGAATCCTGATCCCGCCAAAACCATTAAGTGGGGTGACCAAACCGTCGACGAAATGCTGATTGGCTACATCGAATATTTCGTTCCGATCCCGGAAACAACCATTGCCGGGGCGGAGTAGGGGAAGCGGGGGGGGCGCGTTCCTTACCGTGATGAAATGGCGGATTTAGCGGGATTGTCTCGCCTGATATCGACAGAACGGAAGATATGAACGCGGTAGTTGTCTGGTGAAATTTCAGGTGGTAGCCTTGCTGGATGAAGTCGCTTTTTCTCCTCCTCGGAATTCTCAGCATCGCTCTGCTTGGGGAAGCCAAACAGCCGAACATCGTCGTAATTCTGACGGATGATCAGGGCTGGGGGGATCTCAGCCTTAGCGGTAACACGAATCTTTCGACCCCGAATATCGATTCTCTGGCCGCTGACGGGGCGAGTTTTGATCGCTTTTACGTCTGCCCGGTTTGCTCTCCGACGCGGGCTGAGTTTCTAACTGGGCGCTATCATCAGCGGGGAGGTGTGTATTCGACATCGGCCGGGGGTGAGCGCCTTGATCTTGATGAAACAACCATCGGAGATGTGTTTAAGCAGGCCGGATACCGGACCGCTGCCTTCGGGAAATGGCACAACGGGATGCAGTTTCCCTATCACCCGAATGGACGCGGCTTTGACGAATTTTACGGATTTTGTTCCGGTCACTGGGGCGACTATTTCAGCCCGATGCTGGAGCACAACGGCGAAATCGTGACCGGGGAAGGGTTCGTCGTCGATGACTTCACGAACAAGGCGATGGAGTTTATTGAGAGCCACAAAGAGGAACCGTTTTTCGTCTACCTGCCCTACAATACTCCGCACTCTCCGATGCAGGTGCCCGATGAATTCTGGGGCCGATTCGAGGACAAGCCCATCACGATGCGGAATCGGGAGCCGGAAAAGGAAGATGATTTACACCTGCGCTGTGCCCTTGCGATGTGTGAAAACATCGACTGGAACGTCGGCCGCCTCTTGAAAAAGCTCGACGACCTGGAACTCGCAGAAGACACCATTGTCATCTATTTCTGTGACAACGGCCCGAATGGTGTTCGCTGGAATGGCGACATGAAAGGGAAAAAGGGGGCGACGGACGAAGGTGGTGTTCGGAGTCCCATGTTGATTCGCTGGCCCGCCGGGATTGATGCGGGAACCCGGGTTTCTACCTTCGGAGCGGCGATTGATTTGCTCCCTACTCTGACCGAGATGGCGGGGGTGCCGCTGATATCGACCAAGCCGCTTGATGGAATCAGCCTCGCCGCCGTGCTCACCGGGCAAGGGGAGGCTCCGGGAGATCTTGATGGTCGCCCGATTCTTTCTGCCTGGAAGACGAAATCGTCTATCCGGACCAAGCGCTTT
>JARGNG010000054.1 GCA_029213265.1 Verrucomicrobiales bacterium
AGGCCATCAAATAACGAAACGCCGCTTTTGCTTTCTCCTCTTTTTCGGGATCGTCGATCACGGGCAGTAAGACACCGAGCCCATAAAGGACTTTGATTCGGTGCGTCAACCAGGCCGAGTACTGACTCGAATTCCGGCGCTTCCAATACGTTGCCGCGAGGGGATCTTCCTCCGACCTCTGCAAGCCCCCCAGTTCCTCTTCCAGAATCGGAAGAGCCCTCAGGAGGCGAACATGGCGCACATATCCTTTCATCGACTGTTTCGCCAATTCCGGGAATCCGCATTCTGAAAGTTCCACGATAGCTGCGGCATGATCAATCAGGTGAAACAGCCCGCCAAATCCCTGTCGCCGCCAGGCGGCTGTTTCGATCAATTCGTGAATTGCCAATTCTGCCGCATCGGCAACCGAGTCGCATCGCACCTCATCGATCGAATCGAGAGAAACGGTGGCGCCCTGCTTCCATCCGGCACCTTTTCCAAAATAACCTTTTCCTTCTCCGACATTCACAAAGGTCTGCATCAACTTCACCATCCCGCTGACCGCTCCGGGAGTCCCGAACTCCGGATGATCCTGCAAAGCGCGGATCGCAATGGATCCGAAAATCACGTTGTGTCCGCTCTGACGCAACTGGTCGGAACTTTTCGAGAGCGCGTCCGCAACGACCGCGTCCGGTGAAGCCCCGGCGAGAGCGTCCTCGGTCGCCTCGTCTCTTGTGGCAAATAACTCAGCGACCGTGACCCCTGCTTTTTGGGGCCGGAACCAGACGTCCTCCTCACCGGCCATGATCCGTTCGAGGTCGCGCTCAATTCCCCAGAGTACGCCCGGATCGACATCCGGATTTTGTTCTCCGAAGAAATAGCCCGCGAGGACCGCCGCGCCGAGATGGCCGGCCATGCCTCCGGCACGGTGAGCGGTTGACATTCCAGTGAGTCCTTTTTCGAGATAGCTGAAATCAATCATTACGTATCCACAATACGAAACTCAGCTGAATTTAGAAAGATCAGAAAAGGCCTCAAGAAGCTTCGGTCGGCACAGCATCCGAATCCCGCTCGCCTCTCACGGGCATTTCGCCATTTCAAGGTCGCCTTCCGCCACGTCAGATCGTCTAAGCTCAGCACGAATCAGGAGAGGTAATTTCCATCCGGGCACCAAAATAATTCCCAATGCGAGACCGACGAAAAGGGCCGAAAGCCCCCACTCCCGAAGCCCGAGAACACCGATCATGAGCCCCAGGAAAAGCCCACTGAGAATCGGCAGTACAGCCCTGGGTAAAAGCCCCAGTCCGATCGCAAGATAGCGATTGACCTCACGCCACCCGATCGCAGAGAGAAAGACAGCATGGCAGGCAAAAAGCAGTCGGCTGGCGATGAATTCCTCCCCGTAGAGCTTGGGCAGGATCCAGGGTCCCACTCCAATCAATCCGATCGCCGCACAGGCGACGACTACTGCGAGATACTGGTAGTAACGCCGCGTCGCGTTCGCCATCCAGTCCTGATCGCCACGGGCTTTCGCATCGACAATCGCAGCCCAGAAAGGTCTTCCCACCATTACTAGCATTCCGGTAAAAGCTGTCGTCAAAGCCATGAATATTTGAAATACAGCCACGCTCCCAGGGCCGGCAATTCGACCGACGATCAGAGCACAGACGGCAAACTCCACGATGTAAACAAGGATCGAGGTGGCGGAGAAAGAGACCCCGTCCCGAACCAGTTCCACCATCGTTTTTCGATCAGGACGGATTCCGCTTTGAACGAGCCAGGGGCGCTTCTTCCAAAGCATCACTGTACTGATCACTCGAGCGAGTATATTCGGAGCGAAAACAGCGATGAGGAGAAAAGAAACACTCGGCTGGTATTGAATGCCGACGAACACCGTGATCGCACCTGTGAGATTTCCCGCAGCTGCCCACGAATTTACGATCCTGGCTTCCATATATCCCTCCCGAACCCGATCGGTCATTGAGATGATGATGTCACCCAGGATCAGGGTCAACCCGACCCACAAAGCGGGTCGCATTTGCTCGACAAAGGGTTGATAGTCATCCCCGAAAAGCGCAGGAATGGGAACGGTCGAGATCAAGAGAGCAGCTAGAAGAAACCCCAATAGCGCGAGGGCCACCACAAGAACGCCCCCATTGATATAGAGCCGCGCCTGTCGCTTCTGATCGTCTTTCGCAGACGCCTCGGAAATTTCTCGGGCAAGCGCCGGACCGACTCCGATTTGCAGCATCGCCACCATGAAAACCGACATGGAAATAGTGGCGTAGACGCCGAACTCCTCCCGTCCCAGCACGCGGGCGGCAAGCGGCAGGGAGGCGAACTGCAGGATGGCGGTGCTTCCTTTTGAGATCAGCGCGGTGGAGATCGCACTCCGAATCGAACGGTTACGATGATGGCGACTATTTTGAAGCGGCATTCCGGGAAGGGCTTCGCTCCTACAGGCGGTTGTGAGTGAGGAGACCGTATTGTCGACAGGCATCAAGAACCGCCTCGTCTTTCAGAATCGGTCCGGTCACACTTTCAAATCTTCCACAGTCGAAAATGTCATTGACCTCAATCAGGACCGGCCCGGTTTCCGAAAAACCGATATCCATCCCGATGAAGCGATTGAAGGGCCCGAAGCGCTCTTGCACGCGAACGGCCAGATCGATTGCTTCGCTCCAGAAAGGAAGCACAACATCGGAAACGTTTTCATGGGCATCGGGCTTGAACGGAATCGCGCGACCGCGGCCGTCCGATGTGCGCTCTCCGAGCCGACCGCTTTCCTTATCGACCTTTGCTCCCACTCCTCCGTGATTGCCACTGTCGAGGAAGTTCGAGCCAATTCCGATGCGAATGTAGGCTCCCAGGAAAATAACCTCCTTCTCCGGCGTCAGCATCGTTACCATCCGGACGGTGTTGAGCGCTCGTCCGGAGAGACGCGAGACGTCGGGATGCTGATTGACCCATTCCTGGATCACTGCCCGTGACGGTGTCGAGTATTGATCCAACGGAATTGCCCGGCTTGGATCGCTGATCTGGCGAACGACCAGTTCCTCTGCTTCCCGCTGAACGATGCAGGTTCCCTTGCCACCCGCTCCATCGACCAGTTTAACCACAAGCCTCCTCGCCTCGTAATTCTCAAAAATGTCCCGGATCGTTTCGGCAAAGTCGTCTTCCGGCCCAATCGCCCCGTATTGGGTAGGCAGCGGCAATCCGAAGGATTCACAGAGGTGATAGCAAACTTCTTTGTCTTCAAATATCACCGTGTATTCCGGCTTCATGACCTGGCGCTCCCTTCTGCGGATCGAACGAGGATCATAGCCCGATCCGAAGTAGTACTTCCACTCCTTTCGGTCCACCTCCCAGAGTCGGCAGGAAGCGTAATTGTCCGGGAAATATTTCAGGCCAAAGAAAATATAGAGATGGTCCAGGAAGACGAGAAAAACGTTTCGGTTACACTCGTTCCAATCAACGAGGCAGACCAGTGCATAAGGTAGGGAAAAGAATCGAAGGATTCTCTCGAAGCCGGCTGAAACGTTTGCCGCGGCGTTTTTTGCAATGCCTCGAACCTTGCGGTGCGAAGCCCTGATGAACTGCTCCGCTTTAGTTTTCGGCGATTGCGATTCCACTCCGTCGGGGCGCTCAGGCCCTCCGGGCTCGCGGTTCAGCGACCATAAATCCCCCATTACATAGTCGAATTCATGCGGATGGCAGCGGCTGCGTCCGCCGCCGTCGGAAAAGGTCATTTCCCCGAAATAGTTTTTCCCGTCCGCTTCATACATATCGATGCGAACGTGATCAAAGTCTTCGGCCAGAGTCAAAACGGCCTTGAGCATCTCGTCGTAATTCTCGATTTCGGGGAAGGGAGTCCGGTGATTCGGCTTATCATCGATCCGAATCGGCTGTCCGAGGTGTTCGACGATATTGCATTCTCCATCATAGAAAGTCCGATGGTGATTCAAGGTTCCGCGTCCGTAATCGACTTCGATCAAGACCCGGGGCGGCTCCGGTGCCGCCTGTTTGAATACGAAGAACTTGTAGTCACAGGGAACTCCGGACTCATCTCCCCGCAGCATTTTTTCCACATAGACCCGTCGGGGAATTTTGGAATACCACCACTGGTTGGTGAGCCGTCCAAAATCTGTTTGCAGAGTTTGCTCCATGTGCGCAGCGACCTCAGCTGCAATTTCAGGCGAATTTTCCCTAATGACACGAGTTGAGCCGGAGTCGTGATTTGCCTTCACGACGATATAGTCACCCAGTTCGTATATCTGTTCTGCCGTAATCGATTCACCGGAATACAAAATGGGAATGAGAAATTTCTCTCCGATTTTATCCCGCACATAGTTCCGCACGGCTAGTTTGTCGCTACACTTCACATAGATGCCGTTCGAAGAATTCAATTTCCTCCAGTTGATCTTTTCACTGAAAGACTTCGGATTTTCGAAATCAGGCCAGTAACCCATTTTTCCGTAAAACAGGAGCTTCTCCCGGAGCACTTTGCCCACGGGGAGAAAACGAATCAGGTTTTTCAACAGGTTGACGGTGAAGTCGTGAGAGGAATCTGGAAAGCTTCGAACAGTCATGGAATGGAATCAGGTCGATTTATCAGTTTTTAGATAATTATCATACTTGAGTATATTTTAAAGAAATTTTTTGCTTTTTTTCATACTTTCTAAATTTAATTCTAATTCTTAATTAAAAAAAAGATTTTTTGACATTATTAATAATTACAATAACTTTTTCTTGCGGATGTTTCAATTTTACTACAATATCCGTGATTAAAGTTATTTTCGCTCTTATGAGAAACGTTACCGACAGAAATCGCAGTTCTGAAACAGGCATGAAACAGGATTGCCTCCAACCGTCTGCAGCGCCCAAGCGAAAAACAACCCAGTTCCGAAATCTGCTCCATTCCGGGGAATTGGAATTTGTGATGGAGGCACACAGTGGCTTAAGTGCGAGAATAGCCGAGGAAGCGGGGTTCCATGCCGTCTGGGCGAGCGGCCTGTCGATCTCGGCCGCGCTTGGCGTTCGCGACAGCAATGAAGCGAGTTGGACTCAAGTGCTCGATATCGTCGAATACATGGCTGATGCGACGACCGTTCCGATTCTCTTGGACGGCGATACCGGCTACGGAAATTTCAACAACGCCCGGCGTTTGGTTCGAAAGCTTGAACAGCGCGGAGTCGCGGCGGTTTGCATGGAAGACAAGATTTTCCCGAAAACCAATTCGTTTCTCAAAGGGTCCACTCAGCGCCTCGCGGATAAGGAGGAGTTCACCGGCAAAATCAAGGCCGCGAAAGACAGCCAGTTGGATTCTGACTTTTCAGTCGTAGCGAGGCTGGAAGGCTTTATTGCGAATCACTCTCTTGAAGAAATGCTGGATCGAGCAGACTCCTACGCCAGCGCCGGAGCCGACGCCCTCTTGATCCACAGCAAGCAGGATACTGCCGACGAAATCGCCTCGTTTGTCGCACACTGGAATCACGAATGCCCCATCGTAATTGTGCCGACTACCTACGCGGACACGCCAACCAGCGAGTTCCGGAAGATGGGCATCAGTATGGCAATTTGGGCAAATCACTCCCTCCGGAGCACGATCCCCGCCATGCAAAATGTTTGTCGGCAGATCTTCGAAGAGCAGAGCATCGCCAACCTCAACGGACACGTTGCCCCGCTTTCCGAGGTCTTTCGACTCCAGGACACGGACGAGCTTGCCGAGGCGGAAAAACGATATCTACCTTCCAATCCGGTATCGCATTCTGCTCCGACGAATGATCTTCGCAAAAATCTGAAGCTCGTCATGCCGGCAAAAACAGAACCCTCTGCGCCTGTCATACAGGCACGCTAATGATCGAGGCTCGGGCATTCGTAGACCGGCTCCGCGAAGCCGGCTACTCCCACTATTCGGGAGTTCCCTGCTCGTTTCTCAAACCGTTCATCAACTATGTCATCAACTCGGACAGTCTCGATTATGTGACTGCAGCGAGTGAAGGCGAAGCTGTCGGGATCAGCCTCGGAGCCCATCTCGCCGGGCGCAAGACGGTCACGATGTGTCAGAATTCCGGCCTGGGAAATATGGTGAATCCGCTGACTTCGCTGAATTACCCTTTCCGGATTCCCGGCATCCTCATTGTAACGTGGCGGGGCGAACCCGGCATACCGGATGAACCGCAGCATGAGCAGATGGGAGCGATCACCCACCGTCTTCTCGAAACGATGGACATTCCCTGGAGGGCCTTTCCCGAAGAGGAATCCGAAATCGAAGCAGCAATCACGGAGGCCGAAGCCTCGATCGAAGAAAGGCAGCGTCCCTTCGCCTTTGTCATGAGAAAGGGTTCCGTCGCTCCGTATGCGCTCACAAAACAGGAACAGACTGACTTTGTCAGCACAAAGCCTGAAATCTTTCCATCGGGAGAACGGTCGACACGAACGGCCGCGATCGAGTCCATTCTCGCTGCCCTTGCGGGAGATGAAGTAGTCGTTGCCACAACCGGCAAGACGGGTCGTGAACTCTTCACCGTCGCTGACAACGACAACCATCTCTACGTGGTGGGAGGAATGGGCACCGCCTCCGCCATTGGCCTAGGAATCAATCATGCCCGACCTGATCAGCGGGTAGTCGTCCTCGACGGCGACGGAGCAGCCCTCATGAAACTGGGCGTCTTCGCCACAATCGGGCGCTACCAGCCTGAAGGCCTGCTTCATGTCATCCTCGACAACGAACAGCACGACTCAACGGGAGGTCAGTCCACCGCATCGTCCAACACCGATTTCGCCGGAATTGCCGCGGCCTCGAACTATCGACACACCTATTCAGTGGAACGACCCGGCGACCTCTCTACCATCATGGAGACATTGCCGGAGCAATCCGGCCCGGCACTGATTCATGTCAAGATTCGTCCCGGATCTCCCAGCGATCTGGGACGGCCCACCGTGAAACCTCACGAGGTCAAAGAGCGATTCATGCAATTCATCAGCCGGCAGCCAAGGTGAAAGACTCCGATTCCCAGCGCCATCTACTTTTTACACCCGGCCCTCTTACGACGAGCCCGCAGGTCAAAAGGGAAATGCTCGTCGACTGCGGCTCGCGCGAACCTCGTTTCATCGAAGTTGTCCGGGAGATTCGAAACGAGTTGCTCGAGCTTGCCGGAGTCCGTCAAAGTGACGGATACGAAGCGGTTCCTATGCAGGGAAGTGGCACCTTCGGAATCGAATCGGCGATCGGTTCGCTCATTCCCGACGAAGGAAAACTTCTGGTTGTCGTCAATGGAGCCTATGGACGCCGGATCGTGCAAATTGCAGAACGGCTTCGCATTGCTGCGATTTCGTTAGAGTTTGAGGAAACTGAACTCCCCGACCCCGGTGCGATCGATACTCTTCTCCGGGACGACAGATCGATTACTCATGTCGCGCTGGTTCATTGCGAAACGACGACGGGAATTCTCAATCCCATCGACGCCGTTGCCGATCTTGTATCCCGTCACCGCAAAGTATTTCTCGTAGACGCGATGAGCTCGTTCGGTGGTATCCCGATCAACGTGGCGGAGAAGAAGATCGACGTCCTCATCTCCTCGGCCAACAAGTGTCTTGAGGGTGTTCCCGGATTCTCTTTTGTCCTGACTCGCCGGGAGTTGCTCGAAAATTCGCGGGGCAACGCCCGCAGCGTCAGCCTTGACCTGGTCGAGCAATGGGAGGCGCTCGAAAAGAACGGACAGTTTCGTTTCACTCCGCCGACGCACGCCCTTCTTGCCTTTCGTGAAGCTCTCCGCGAACTGCGCGAAGAAGGCGGAGTCACCGCCCGATACCAGCGCTATCGGAACAATCACACAACTCTCGTAGAGGGCATGAGCGGTTTGGGATTCGAAAGCCTGCTTTCTCCGGAACTGCGCAGCCCTGTCATTACAACCTTTGTCGAGCCCGACGATTCCGAATTCGATTTCACGAAATTCTACGAACACCTCGCCGCCCGCAATTTGATTATCTACCCCGGAAAACTCAGCCGGGCCCCCTCTTTTCGAATTGGCACGATCGGGAAGATCAACAGCGATGATATTCATCGGCTTCTCACAGCCGTGAGAGAGTTCTCCTCGTAACATACAAAACAGGGTTGAGTCCCCGCCCCAACCCTGCTGTCTCATCCCCGAAGGAGGAGTTTTAAAAACTCAGATGGAATCCGGGCGGAAAATAGAATCCCCCTGACAAGAGGATCCGGTTCGTAGGTTGTCAAAAGGCGGCGATAGGCTTTGATGCCGCGCAGGCGGTCCGTGCTGATCTGGCGTGCGTGTTTCCGATGAAAGGAAGTGGTTTCGTTCAACTTCTCCACCTTCATTCCTCGGGCGTTGAATCGAAGGAAAAGATCGACATCCACCTTGATCGGAAGTGATTCATCATAGCCACCCAGCACCTTCACCGCCGCGCGGCGATAGATCATACTTGAGTGCTTGAACGGGACGAGCGGCGAGCCGAGCGTTCTGCGAATTGCTGCCCGCGGATTTCGGAAGGCCGGATAGGATCTTCGCTTTCCCAGTGCCGAGTCCGTTTCCTCATCAAAGACACGAGTATCGGCATAGAGTAGATCCGTGTCAGGGTTCCTGCCTAGAAATTGGGCATACTGCCGGATCGTCTCCGGCCCAAAGAGATCGTCGGCGTCAAGCACGGCGATAAATTCCGTCGTCGCAGCTGCATTGGCGCGATTCCTTGCCGCGGAGATCCCGACCGACGACGAACTTCCGATCACAGTCAGGTTTTTCAAGCGATCGCCGTAGGAGAGGGCAAGCGCCGCGGTATCGTCGGTCGAGCCGTCGTCATATACGATCACCTGATCCGGTTCACGACTTTGTTCGACGAGAGAATCGAGAGTCGCCTCGATAAACCGGGAGGCATCTCGGGCAGCAATCACCACGGCGATCGTGGGACCATTCGTATTGAGATCACGCATAAGTAAAAGGCCTTTCCTGTGTTTGTCTCTGTGTTTCCGTTTCCGGGGCAATTTGCGGAGCTCCTTCAGCGGCACGCTTTCGCTTTGGTGAGGGATTAAAAAGGCTTGAGGCAATGAGTGCGCCGGAGAAGGAGTAGAGATAGGAGTTCGTCATCATACAGATACCGAGAAGGATGAGAACAGATCGCGGGCACGTCACCCAAAGTCGCAATCCAATAAGGAAGAGCCCGATCAGTCCGAAGTCGGAGAGGATTCGCAGAGCTTCGTTATGAAGGCAAAACGAATAGATTCCATCCTCTCCAAGTCGATGGAGATATCCATCAAAACCCGCATCCGGGGTAATGAACTCATGAAACGGCCTCCCCACACCCACGCCGGCCATCCAGTCCGGAAAAGTGAAAGTCTGAAGTGTCGTATCCTTGAAGGTAGTGATCAATCGAACGCGATCGCTCGTCTCAAAATACTCGACCGTGAAAGATTTCCCTCGCGCTTTCATGAGGAAATTCAGCGCCAGGAATCCAAAAGGCGTCGCTGCCAGTCCCGCCAACACAAACCTGGGTCTCAAATTTCTGCCTACGAGATCCGCGAGGATCAGAACAAACAATCCCATTGTCGATCCACACAGAAGCGAAAAGGTCCAGGCAAAAAAGCGGTCGGTCAGGGTCAGATATGGCCGCGCGAGATAAACAAGAAGAGCGATCGTGTAGGAACTGTAGATTGAGAATTCAATGAAGTGCTCGGCGCGAAAAATTTTCCCTCCTGTCACTACCCCATAGAACAGATTCAACGCGCACAACCCGAGAAACGCACGGAGCGCGATCAGTGCAGGAAAGCCTTTATCCCCTTGTACCCCTCGGAGACTGAGACCCGAAGCGAGGCAAAACAGAGCGAGTTTCCCCGCTTTGATTACGGCATGATGGGCGCCGAATTTCGAAAACCCGAGGAACAGACAGAGAACGATCCACGCCACCATCAAAATCCACGTCAACCGCAGATCCAGTTTCAACATCGGCAAACACAGTAGGAATACGCCAAGCACGGCGGCAAGTTGAACACTGGGGCCTCCCATCGTCGTAACATTTACCGCCACCAATGCGAACGCAGGCACGGCGTTTTGGAGCGACGGATAGGGCAGCAGTTTCATCCTCAGACAGGATTGGATAGGGGACGATTTCTAAAAACCCGCTTCGTGGATTGCGACTTTGGCAGGGAAGCTTTCGTCTGCTTTCTCCGCTCTTTTTCCGGCTTGAATTCCTCAATGGAAACGAGAGCCATGTTTCGTACTCCGGCGCTCTCCAGCTCTTCCACGAGATCACAGTAGCCTGAACGGAAGCTTCCCCTCCCCGGCTGTATCAGGAGAAGATTCTTTTCCGCAGAACGTCCGACCTCGAGGCAGGCCGCCTTCTCGGAAATACGGGAAGTGTCGACGATGATCCTGTCAAAACTCTCGAACAGTTTCGTAACTCCGCTTTGAAAGCCGTTGGGAGGTGTGAGGATTTCCAAAGGTAAATCCAGCAGCGAAAGTCCAGCAATGGACTGATCGCTGACAATATCAGCGGGACGCTGGATCCGGTAGTGAATCGAAATAAGTAAAACACTAAGATCCTGCCTCGCGCACGCACGACTCATTGCCGTCGAGAGAATTTCCCCCGGCGATTCTTTGTCGATCGAAGCCACATGAATCAGCTTGCTCCCCCCCAGAGAGATGAGCAGACCCACCATCTCCCGGGATCGTTCAAGCAGGGTCAGCCGGGATTCGCGGCTTCCGTCGGCGGGGCTAGGAATCGAAGCGACCGTCGCAAGCGAAAGTTGTTTCTCGGCCTGCGATTGCGAAGTGAAAGGCAGTCCATGACGGTTTTTCCAGAAGATCAGCCCTAGCCCACAGAGCCCGCCAAGAATCATCCCACCCGCCGCATAGATGAGAGTCCCCGGCTTGGCCTTCTTGTCGGGAACCACCGGCCCCGACATCACCGTCGCGAAGGTTGGGGTAACTTCTGGATTCAGGTCCAGATCGCGAATTTTTTGCTGTAATGAGGTGTACGTATTCCAGTTCCGGTCAATCTCCTCTTTCAAGCCGCGAAATTCCGCACTCACCGACTTCTGCCCCACCATCTCGCTTCGAAGAATGGAGAGCGTCTCGCTCAATTTATCGACTTTCTGAGAAGCGGCATCGTATTCGGACTGAACGCTGCTTTTCATTTCAGCAGCGTAGTCACGGAGCGTGCCTTCGACCTCAACGAGACGGCTTTCTGCGGTTATGTAGGCGGGGTGCCCTAATCGATATTGTTCTTTTGCGACGCCGAATTCGGACTTCGCTCTCGCATGCATTCCGAGCAATTCGGAAAGGTATTCACTGTTACGATTCGAAAGAATCTGAAACACCTGGAACGGGTCTTGCCTCGGGTCAATCCCCTCAAGGGCCTGAATCATTCCAGCCAAATTCGAGCGCGCTGAGTTGGCCTCATTCAAGGCCGTACCACTCTGGAGGATACGATCCTGAAAAATCGAACTGTCCTGATCCGCGAGGGTGTCGGGATTTGCTACTCGAAATCTATTCAACTCCTTCTCTGACTCCAGTGCTCCCTCCAGTGCTTTCTGTGATTGCGCCACCAGAGTACTCCGTAGGTCAGCCTCCTTCAGATTCCGGTCATCGCGAAGAAGGGCCAGAAATTCGCTGATCAAGGTCTCGGCAATTAGTGCCGTCCGAGCGGGAGAAAAATCCTCCACCCGCAATTTCACAATTCGCGTTGTCGGCACCAGCTTTGTCGTGTAGCGATCGCGAACCGCTTTCAGTAATCTGGCATCGGTCAGTTCCCCGGGCTTGAAGGTTTCGCCGAGAAACCCCACATCAGTTCGCAGCCCGAGTTTTTTCACCATGGCCAACACAATGGTGTCAGATACGAGAGCGCGCTCGATCGATCGCAGCGAGTCGCTGTCATCCAATTTCGAATAGGTCCGCTCCACTTGGAATTCCTGATCAAAATTCGGGCGCAAATACACCTCCACCTCCGTGGCAAAAACCGGACGCTGAATCTTGGCGATCCCAACCGCCAGCGCGATCCCGAAAAGCGGCACCCAAATCAAAATCTTAAGATGCTTTCGAATGAGATAGGCAAGGTCGCTGAGATCCACTTCCAACCAGTGGAACTCATCATCTTTTGTACTGTGATTCGTTTTTGCCATTGTAATTCTTTTCCGATCTATCGCGCAGATTTCGGCGGCCGGATGACCTGCCACACTGTTTCGAACATGATTCTAAGATCGAATCCAATCGACCAGTTCTGGATGTAGAAAAGGTCCAGCCGGATGCGATTCCGGACCTGATCTGCTTGCCGAGTCTCTCCGCGCCAGCCACGACTTTGAGCAAGCCCCGTGATTCCCGGCTTTGCGAGATGGCGCAAACGGTAAACCCGGCTTTCCGTGACGAGACGACTATCCAGGGGCAGCGGATGCGGACGCGGCCCCACCAGGCTCATCTCGCCCCGGAGAACATTGATCAACTGTGGCAGTTCATCGATGCTCAATTTACGAATCAATGATCCTCCCTTGAAAATCCGCGGGTCATGCTCCGTTGCCTGCTTGAATTCCTCTCCCTCTTTCGCGATCACCATTGAGCGAAACTTGAACATCTTGAAGGTTTCCCCGTTTCGCCCCGACCGCTCCTGACGATAGAACAGAGGGCCCGGTGACTGATACCGCTGCAGTAAATGCACAAAACACATCATTGGCGGCAAGATCACAACGACTCCGAAAAGCGCTCCGGCCAGATCCAACATCCGCTTCAGAGCCCGGTTTACCGGATCTTCCAATGGCTCCCGGAGCTGCGTAACCACCGAATAATTTTCCGCGTGAAATGCCTGTGAGCGAGCGCCGAAATGAGAATTAACATCGTCGAGCCACATCGTCCGCAGTCCCAGCTCGGAAGAAATATCCGCAAGCGGTTTGATCAAGTCCCGCCGATCTGTCATTCCCAGAAGAAGGAGAGCCCGCGCTTTCGTCTCTTCGCAGATCGAATGGAGATTCTCGATAACGCCAACCTGAGGCAAAGAAAGTTGAAGGGTCATCGCTCCCGCTCCGCCTCCGTCAGGCTCCACCGCCACGAATCCGAGGATATCGGTGCCGGGTGGTTTCAGTGAAGCTGGCGATGCATGGAAACGGCTCACTGCTGAGCGAGAACCAACCAACAGGGCCCGGGAGAGGCCTTTGCTCTCATTTCGATAGAGAAAGCGATGCAGCATCCGATATCCGAATCGATTCGTCCACGCGATCCAGAAAAAGTAGAGCAGGAAAAAGACACTCAGGAAGACCCGCGAAAGGCTGTCATCCTTTAACATCACCATCGTGCCGAAAATGGAGACCAGCGCAAAAAGCATTTGCCGGTGAGTCACCCCGGAAAGTTGGTGTTTTGATAAACCCGAAAGATGACGAGTTTCCGGAGGCCGGGTCAGCAATTCAAGAATGGACGCACAGACCAAAACCACAGTGGCCTCAAAATAGTGAACCGACGTCAGTCCGCCGGCAAACCGTAGCCAATTCACCAGCGGAAATACAATCCAAACCAGTGCAACAACTCCAACCAGTTGCAGGAAAAAATGAAGGCGGGTAATACCCTGAAGTCGGCTCGGAAACATGGGAGTGGCGGATTTTATTTACAGAATGAAGCAAGTTGGATTGCGCGCACCTATCAGTTATGATAATTTTTGCAAATATCAGAATAGATACTGAAAAACCGGAATCCTTTCAAGTAAATTATTGAATTTTTTATTAATTAGAGAAATCATCAAAATAATCAAGTGTTCTTAACTTTTTGGAATCCGATCGGGTTCTCCAGGCTATTGCCGCTCCGGCCCCTCCAATGCGAGACGACGCTATGGAAGCACCCCGCCCGCCTATGCACCAATCAGGGCTTCAATCGCAGGCCTACTGCGATGCGAATTTTGTCAGGAGGCCTTTTTCGCGGGCTGTGTTCATCACCCGAACGAAAATCACTCCTGCGGCAGCGAGATAGATCACATTCAGTCCTGTCGCGAGCCCCAGCGAGGCCCAGTCAACCTCCCCTGTATTGAGAGTCCCGCGCATCCCTTCGAAGACATAAGAACAGGGCAGACTCTTGGCGACCCACTGCAAGCCTACCGGCAGAGCAGACACGGGATAGTAGACCGCGGCAAAGGGCTGGATGAAGAAGGGAACCGCCCAGGCCAAAGTCTCCGCCGCCGGCCCCCAGCGGACGATCAGGGCCGTTGAAATCATTCCCAGAGCCCAGCCAAAAACAAGCAGATTGAAGATGAAGGGAAGCAATGCCAGACCCAGGTCGAAGATGTTGAAGGAATAAAGAAGCAGCGAAAGCCCCCCCAACATCGTTGAAGTCACCCCGGCACGAAAAAATCCGACTACGTAGGTGGAGCCGAGATAATCCGCATTGGTCACCGGAGCTGCGAAAATATTGAGCAGATTTCGTGACCAGACATCCTCCAGAAAGAAAATCGCAACCCCCTGCTGGGCCCGGAAAAGGATGTCCCAGAGAATCACTGCACCAATCAGATAGGTGATTTTAAACGGAAAATCGCTGTTCATGTTCTCCTGCAGGAACACGGTCAGATAGCCCCAAACGAGGAGATGAACGAGAGGCCAGAACAACAGCTCCACCGCCCGAATCGGGGTTCTCGTATAGAGATACAGGTAGCGTAAAACAAGCGCCTGAACGTTCCCGAGGCTCATTTCGAGACCTCCCCTTTTTGCTTTCCCCGGTTCGGCTTGATTTCCCCACTGCGGGCTACCCGAATGAATACGTCCTCAAGGGATTCCTCCTCAAAATGATGCAGTGTTTCCTCCGCAGTCCCGATGAAGAGAACTTTCCCTTTGTGCATGAAGACAACCCGGTCGCAGACTTCTTCGACGTCGCGCATATTGTGAGACGTATAGAGAATGGTCGTACTTTCCTCCTCGCGAATCCGGCTCACCACTTTGCGAACTTTGTCGGCAATATCCGGATCGAGGCTCGCGGTCGGCTCATCGAGCAGCAACAACTCGGGGCGATTCAGGAGTGCCTTGCACAAGTTCAATCGCGTCCCCTCTCCCGCCGACAGCTCACCACTGACCCGGTTTTTCAAATGGGAGATCTCCAGCATTTCGAGAACCTCATCAATCCGCTTCGGCAGATCCGGCACCCGGTAGAGTTTGCCGAATACCTTCAGGTTTTGCCACACCCGAAGATTGCCCGGGAGCTGCGTGTAGGTGCTGCAAAAATTCATTCGCCGGAGAATCTCGATCCTCGAATGAGAGAGATCTTTTCCAAAAACCGTTACAGAGCCTTTGGTCGGGGTAATGATCCCCAGAACCATATTGATCGCGGTGGTTTTTCCCGCCCCGTTTGCTCCCAGCAGACCCAGGATTTCGCCCTTTTGAATATCAAAGGTCACTCCATCCACAGACATTACATCACCAAAGGCTTTGGTGAGATCTGTTACCTGTAGAATCGGCTCCGACATAAAGGGATTTTCGTAACCCGTTCCCCCCTGATGCGCAACCACGTAAGCAGGGGGGCTTGGGTTCTTGACCCATGCACCCTACAAAAACAGGAATCCATTTATGAAATCGCTTTTTCTGCTCCCTTTTTTCCTCCTGGCCTTCGCCGGATCCACCTTTGCGAAGGAGGGAAAATTCAATGTCCTCTTCATCATTTCGGACGATCTGACCTACACGGCCCTTTCCTGCTACGGAAACACCGTCTGTGAAACGCCGAATATCGACCGGCTCGCGGAACGGGGAACCCGGTTTACCCGGGCCTACTGCCAGGGCACTTATTGCGGCCCCTCACGCGCCTCGTTCATGTCGGGCTACTACCCCCACGCCACCGGAGCCCTCGGATACAGCAATCCCCGTCCGCAAATCGGAGATCGCGCGACCTGGTCGCAACACTTCAAAGACCATGGCTACTACGCTGCGCGAGTCAGCAAGATCTATCACATGGGCGTACCCGGCGGAATCGAATACGGCGGTGACGGGCGCAATCACGATCACTACAACGGTGCCGATGACGCGCTCTCCTGGACGGAACGGTTCAACAGCCCCGGCCCGGAATGGAAAGCCAAAGGAGACGGAGAAACGCTCGAAGGAAACCCGGACGGGAAAAAACCCGTTGTCGGGGGAAACACCTTCGTCGTCGTCGAGGCCGACGGAGACGATCTTGTCCACTCCGATGGAAAGACAGCCCAGAAAGCGGCGCGGCTTCTCAAAAAGCACAAAGACGAACGCTTCTGGCTGGGAGTCGGCTTTGTCCGTCCCCACGTCCCCTTTGTTTCCCCCCGGAAATACTACGAGCCCTTCAAGCCCTACGAAAAAATGGAGCTGCCGCCCAAAGTGCCGGGTGACTGGGATGACATCCCCAAACCGGGGATCAACTACAAGACCAGTAAAAACATGAAAATGGACATCCGCCGTCAGAAGAAAGCAGTCGGAGGATACTATGCCTCCGTCGCCTACATGGATGCCCAGGTCGGCGTGGTCCTGGATGCACTGGAGGAAAACGGTCTCTCTGAAAACACCATCGTCATCTTCACGAGCGATCATGGCTATCACCTCGGAGAACACGATTTCTGGGCCAAGGTGAGCCTGCGCGACGAATCCTCGGGCGTCCCCCTGATCATTTCCGTTCCCGGGAAGAAACCCGCGGTTTGTGACTCACTCGTTGAGTTACTCGACCTCTACCCCACCCTTTCCGATCTCTGCGGCCTGCCCGTTCCGGAGAGATTGCAGGGAAAAAACATCGCCCCTCTCCTCGATGACCCGAAGAAGGAAGTCCGCGACGCCGCCTTCAGTGTCGCCCCGATGCGAAAAGGATTTCTGCTCCGGACCCACGACCATGTTTTCATCCAGTATGAGGAAGACGCTTCCAAAGGAATCGAGCTCTTCGATGTCAAAACGGATCCTAACGGATACACCAATCTCGCAGAGGACCCGGAGCATGCCGACACTGTCGCGGCCTTTCGAAAGAAGATGGAAGAGAAACTGGCTGCAGTTCGAGCGAATGATCTCGGGCTCTGAGCGAGGCTCCCATTACCATCCAACAGGGTTGAAGGAATGACCCAACAGGGTTCGGTTATCGCGGGGCGGAGAAATTTCAAGCTTGTCAGGATTCCGCTTTCCGGTCTCTATTGGTCCTGATCCTGCTCCGTGCCTGGAGCATGCCCGGGCAGTTCGGGACGTCTACCTTCTATGAAACGCCACCCGCACCGCGTTCCCTGCAGTTGCTTCCATCGATTCTGGAAAGAGGATTTTCAGTTTCTGCAATCCTGCCTCTCTGAAAAATCCGGCAAGGACGAGGCGTTAATCCGGTTGCTCGAAGATCCCGAGTCCCTCCTCGCCATTCTTGAGCAGGAGCAGGTGTTTCAAAAAATTGTCGAGATCCCCTTCCCGCTCTCGATTTCCCCAGAGCTATATTTTTTCGTACTCGTGCGAAAGTCGCTGAAAGAGGCCGGCATTTCCGATGTGGAAGTGGCCGACTACGTCGCAGCAACCCTGGCACGTCATGCAACGGCTTCGTTCGGCGGGATCTCCCCACAGCGACCGAATCTTGATTTCACTTATCATGTCGATTTCGTCGAGGCGATGGAGGGACTGGGAGCCTACGAACGATTCTTTCTCCACGTGGAGTGCGGAAACCAATTTCTGGTTTTGACAGGATTATTTCCGAAATTCCTTGAACACCGTTGTGATCGTCGTGGAGCGCCAGATCTCGGTTACTACGAATCCGTTGCCAGAAGCGCTTTTCTCACCGCCGGGGCGCATCCCCTCGCTGACGAGTTTGAACTGGGAGTCCTCCTGCCGCAGTTGGCAGGCTGTCTCGCCGGGACCCGTCACGCCTTGAATGAAATGGCGGACCGGTATCTGTTTCTGGAATCGTGAGGAAGTAGAGAAAAACGTACGTTTTTCTCGTCACAGAACGCATCCCTCGAAAGTCTCACGACTTCCGCTACGGATCACCCGATCGCCCGGTTCAGCAGATTGGCCGTCATCTTCTGCACCCTTGCGTCGGGCCCGTGAGGCCTTGACCAGTGCGACCAGGGCAGCATGTGCCCCGGCGGTGAACTCAAGCCCTGACACCAGAAGATCGTCGAGGCATTGAAGACAAAATTGTCTTTCGGCCCCGGGTAAATCGTCGCGGCCCATTGCTGCGGATTGACGCCTCCCTGCAAGGCAGTCCCTCCTCCGACCACTTCCAGTCCCTCGATGTCCTCAGGGGGATCACCGTGGTATTCCCAACCGATCAGGCCGGGGATGGAGTCCCCCTTCTTCATACCGGTTCCTTCAAACATCCAGTGACCGGGTTTTTCGCAAACCCAGTCGCCGCCGCCGTTGACCGGATCCACATTTCTCGCTCCCATGAGATATCCTTCGTCGGGACCGCGATGGGGAAAGGGACCTTCATCCTTTTCCCGGGCCACCGCATATTGGTAGTCCCCACCATAAGGACCGCCCCGAAACATGATCCGGTTTTCCCGCCCGTCCGTGCTCGCACTCATCGGGGTCACCCAGCAGACGGAATTTCCCGAAAAGAAAAGCAGACTCGTCCCCCCGTCGCGCATCGCTTCCACGTTCCGGTATTCCCGAATGTCCCAGTATTCGTCGTGACCGTTGCTGAGAAAGGCCTTGAACCGATCCGGCCGGGCATAGTCCTTGTCGATCATGTCGGAGTTGGAACAGTAGCTTACGTCGTAGCCCTGCTCTTCGAGCCAGTAGGCCATCGGGAATTCAAAGCAGAGCCACTCTCCCGAACCGATCGACATCGGGTTTTCGTAGATTTGTGAATACTTGCCGTAGGGACGGTCGAAACTGACATCGGCCCAGGGCCCCTGATTCCCCTTAGGATGCGTGTAGACCGAATACTTGGTCGGCCATCGATTGTAGGCCTGCCAGGTGTTGTCGGAAACCTGCAGACAGATGTCGGCCGGTCGATCATCTTTGACCACAAAAACAACGTAGTTCTGCCAGTATCCATGTCCGGTTTCATCGGGTGTCGAAAGGCGCCCCAGATAGACGCCGCTGATCCAGTCATCCGGAATGGAAAGAGACGTCGTCGCCTTCCATTCACACTCAACTAGATTACGATCGCCCCGTTTCAATTCCGGAACCGGTTGCGGCCTGCCCGTAAACGGTCCCAGTGTCGTCATGAGCCTCGCTCCTTTTCCCCCGTAGTAACCGGTCCGGAAAATCTCAATCGTCACCTCCGACTCCCGCCTCGTGCTTACGAAGAGTTCCAGTTCGTCGCCTGCAGCAACCGACTGTTTCGAGCAGTAGCCTTCGACATCCGGTGCCCGAAAACCACCGCGCTGATCAAGACGAACCCGGGTCAGCTGCCAGTCATCGGCGCCCGGCCTGGCATTTTCCTCAGGGACTGTATTGTTTTTTTCGGCCCCTTGCGTCGTTGCCGCGGCCAGGGCGGGAATGGCAACCGTCGATTCCAGAAAGCGTCGTCTCGTCTGATCCATACCGGAAGATTACCAGCGATCGTCCCGGTGAGGAGATGAAAACCGTCTCGTTCGCGTGATCGGCTCGACAGCCCCGCAGAGGAAAACGCGAGTTTTCCTTCACTGCCCGGGCGCCGTCCGAAAGCCTTACGACTTTCGCTACGAGTCCCCTAACAAATCCGCCATCGTTTCCGCCGTCAGGTTCAGCTGACTCGTCGCACCGGATAACAAATCGGTAGCGAGGCCGTCCTTCTTCGCCTGCATTTGCTGAATGCGCTCTTCGACCGTATTCTGACAAATCAATTTGTGGACAAAGACCGGTTTGTCCTGCCCGATCCGGTAGGCCCGGTCCGTCGCCTGGTTTTCGGCGGCGGGGTTCCACCAGGGATCGTAGTGGATCACATTGTCGGCACCGGTCAGGGTCAACCCGGTTCCTCCCGCTTTGAGAGAAATCAGAAAGACCTCTCCTTCCCCACCCTGAAATCGTTCTACGAGCTCCTGGCGGTTTTTCGTCTCTCCGGTCAGCTTGAGATAGCTAACCTTCTTTTCGATCAGATGCGCTTCGATCACGGAAAGCATGGATGTGAATTGCGAAAACACGAGAACACGGTGCCCCTCGCTGTGAAGAGTCTCCAGCAAATCGACGAGATATTCGAACTTCGCGGAAGCGTTCGCCGCCGCCACCGCAGTCTCGCTGGAGGCAAAATTACCTTTCAGCAGTCCGGGATGACAGCAGATCTGGCGAAGCTTCAAGAGGGCATCGAGAAATACGATCTGCGCTTCCTGCCCCCGGATGGCGAGGGCCTGCCGAACCTGCTTGTCCATCGTCGAACGGACCGTTTCGTAGAGATCCTTCTGCGCCTCGCTCATTTCGATGGGGTGCAGAATCTCGGTCTTCGGCGGCAGTTCCTTGGCGACGTCGTGCTTGGTCCGTCGCAGAATAAGAGGACCGACCCGGTCGGCCAGCGATTTGCGTTTCGCCTCACTTTCGCCCTTCTCAATGGGGGTTTGATAGGTCGAACGAAAGGTCTCCAGCGAACCAAGCAGACCCGGCATCAGAAAATGCATCAAGCTCCAGAGCTCACCGAGATTGTTCTCAATTGGGGTTCCGGAGAGGCAAAGCCGGTGACTTGATCGCAAGCGACCGGCTGCTTTGGTCACCTGCGCACCCGGATTCTTGATGTGCTGTGCCTCATCGAGAATAAGAAGATAAAATTCGTATTCGGTCAGGAGTTCAATATCGCGATGGAGGAGGGCATAGGAAGTCAGCACCACATCATGCCGGGGAATCTCCCGGAATTTCTTTTTCCGTCCTGCCCCCTGCAAAATGAGCACGGACAGACCGGGAGCAAACTTTTCCGCTTCCCGCTGCCAGTTCACAACCACGCTCGTGGGAGCGAGAACGAGAGTGGGCAGCCCGCGATTTCTCCCGGAATCCACCTCAGCAAGAATGTGCGTCAGTGACTGAAGTGTTTTTCCCAGCCCCATGTCATCGGCGAGAATTCCATGGAGTCGATTCTCGAGGAGAAACTGCATCCAGTAGTAGCCATCGATCTGGTATTCCCGAAGCGTTGCCTGCAAACCGGGCGGGACGTCAAGTCTTTCGATTTTTTCAAAGTGCAACAATCGCTCGCCCAATTCGACGACCTCCACGGGCGCCTCAATTCCATGGGCCTCGGCGCCCTCTTCCACGGCAAGAAGCGCGGCGTCAACCGCACTGAGACGGATGGGACCTTCGGTGAACGAAAACTCCATCAATTCCCCCAGTGTTTTCAGGAGTCGGCGAAATCGTCCCACCGGCAACGCGAGCGAACGACCATCCGGAAGGAAAATCAAAAACTCCTGGCCCGAGGGCATCCCTTCGGTCACTTCGAGAAAGCGGTTTGTCACCAGCGCTGCGAGAATGGGTTGCAGTTCAAACTCCTCCCCTTCGATTTCAAAGCCGGCCGAAAGATGGAACCAGCCCTTTCCTTCCTCGACGATCTCGGCCCGCCAACTCTCGGATCGAAAGACGAGCGGTTTGTGACCGACCTCCGCCGCAAACCGGATTTCCCAATTCCTTTTTTCCAGCGCGGCGACGCCGTCATGGCGAAAGCGTTTCCAGAAAAACTCCGGATGGGGCCACTCTGACTTGTCCGGCGCCCAGAGCGTTCCCTCCACCTCCGGACGCTCCAGTTTTCGAAGAGACTGGGGAGGCTCCTCCGCCCCGGGAAGAAAATGCAGTGCGTAGAGACAATTGAGCGCCGCGGTCTCGGCGGCCCGATTCCGCAAAATCTTGCGCTCGGGTAAAACGACCGGCGGAAGCTGTCCTCCCGGAGAAAGCGGGACCCGGTGCCCTTCGTAGACGGCAAAGGCCGACGCATAAATCTCCGGAAGCCAGGCCGCCCGCTCCCCTTCCGGTCGTCGCTCCACCCGTAGCAGAAAGGCGGGAGACTCCTCCCCGACAGGTAAGGACGGCGCCGTTTCCGGCACCGCGAGTGTTTGCCCCGTGGTCATCTTCTCCGCCTCGGGTGCTCCGCCAAACGCGCGCTCGAGCCGCTCGCCCTTTCCTTTCGCAAGATAAGCCAGAAGCGCAGCGGCGTGGCGACAGTGGACGCCTTCCCCGCAACGGCATTCCCCTTCCAGGGTGAGCCCGCTTCCTTCATCCCAGATGATCACCGACGAATCATAGGATTCTCCCGACTTTTCGACAAGGTGCCCCCGGATCTCCGCGTCCCCCACATCCAGGATCTCTGCGGTCACCGCCGACACCTGACGACCCGAGACGAATTTCCTACCGGCCGCCAGAGTACTGGAGGAAAACGAGGATTCCCAGGCGCTGCTTTCCAGCAATTCAGTGAGTTGGCCGACAGAGACTTCGGGCATAGCGGAACGACAGTGTGCCATCCGATTTCGAGGATTCAAGGTGTCACGCATCGATCCCGTGACAGCAATAACTACTGAGACTTATCCCGGCATGAATCGGGGTAAAAATCGTCCAACCAGTCAGACCTACCCAGAGAAAGCCATGAAAACACTCCCACCTATCTCCCTCGCAGGCCTCTTGCCCGGCATTCTGGCAGTCACTTTCCTGATCTCCGCATCGGGAACCCATGCGCAGGTGAAGATTCCCGCCAAGTCAGAGAGTTCTCTCGACAATAAGGAAGCCGATTCCGTTTCCAGCGGAGCGCCCCAACCAAGTCGTTCACAATTTCAGAACAATTCGAATGTCTCCCGCTCTGCGCCCGCGGGACCAACCGGTCTCAAGCAATCCCATGCCCCACTGCCGAAGCCCGGAGCGGTCACGGCGGTTCAGCGAGTCGAATCACCGAAACAGAATCTCAATCCCGAACGAATGAAACGGCTCGCCGAGCTCCGCCGGGAGTTGCGAATCAGTGAAATTGCAACGCAGGCCAAAATGAGTTTGCCTGCAAACGACATCTTCGAGGTAACTGCGCCGACGACGATCAACGATCTGTCAGAGCCGACCCTTCAAAAAGTCGCCGAATATCTGGAACTCGTTGGCCTGAAGAAAATCACCGTAAAACCCTTCTATGTATCGACAGAGGAAGGAGCCAAAGAGCTTTCCTGGGCCAGATCCCTGGCCTTGATTGAATGGATGACGAGCCATTCCAAGGTACCTTTGGAAAACTTCAAAGCAGCCGGGCCCGAGCCTGTCGTGAAGGCCACTCCAAAGAAATACACAAAGAACGTGGGTGAAACCGAATTTGTGAACCGGATTGATCTGCTCCTCGAGCAGTAAGGGAAGAGAAAGCTGGAAATATTTCTTCCGATGCTGTTTCCTCTTCGCAATGGGAGAGGAAAATCCATCACCGCCGAATGGCAGCACATTGCCGAAACGGATTCTTGGTAAGACCGGGCTGGAGGTTTCCGCGCTTGGCTATGGATCCGCCCCCATCGGTGATCTCTACCGGAAACTCCCTGAGCGGGCCGCCGTCGAATCCGTCGTCACCGCGCTGGAGAACGGAGTCAACCTGGTAGATACCTCACCGTTTTACGGATCCGGGCTTTCTGAACTTCGCGTCGGATGCGCGCTCCGTGAAGCCGACTCAGCGGAGGTCGTCCTGTCCACCAAGGTGGGCAGATACTTAAAACCATTTTCCCCCTGCCAGGGCTCGAGCTTTGCCGGGGGCATCAATCACGAGCTGCAACTGGACTATAGCTACGACGGTACGATGCGCTCCATCGAGCAGTCGTTACTTCGAATGGGTGTCGACCGGATCAACGTGGCGCTGGTTCATGACCTCGACGTTTTTTCCCAAGGGGAGAAACTGGAGAGCTGCTATCAGGATGCGATGGGAGGAGCGGTCAAGGCGCTCACCGAACTGCGGGAGCAGGGAGTGATCAACGGATACGGCGTCGGAGTTAATGAAGCGGAAATGGCGGAGCGCTTTGCCAGAGATTGCGACCCGGATGCGATCCTCCTCGCAGGACGATACTCACTCCTCGAGCAGCCAGCCCTCGATTCCTTTCTGCCTCTCGCAAAGGACCGCAACATTGGCGTGATTCTTGGAGGCGTTTTTAACTCCGGTATCCTTGCAACAGGCCCTGTCCCCGGAGCGCGCTATGACTATGAGGAAGCTCCTCCGGAAATTCTGGAGCGAGTACGACAAATCGAGGCCGTTTGCCAAAGCCACGAGACAGAACTCCGAAAGGCCGCTCTTCAATTTGTCTTTGGACACCCCGCGGTCAGTTGCGTCGTTCTCGGAGCGGAGAGTCCGGCGCAGGTCCTTTCGCAAATCGAAGATTTCGAGGACCCGGTCCCCGCCGCTCTCTGGGCAGATCTGAAAAGCGAAAACCTTCTATCCCCCGGGACCCCTACCCCTTCTTGAACCATGATCATTGATGCTCATCAACATTTCTGGAAACCCTCCCGCGGTGACTACGGATGGCTCACCCCGGAGTTGGAGACGCTCTATCGCGACTTCCTCCCTTCTGATCTGAAACCGCTTCTCGACCAATGCGGAGTCGAGAAAACGATCCTCGTTCAGGCAGCGCCGACCGAAGAGGAGACGCATTTCATGCTGGGTCTCGCGGAGGAAAACGAATTCATCGCAGGCGTGGTCGGGTGGACCGATTTTGAATCGAAGGAAGTCGGCTCTTCGATAGCAGCACTGGCAGAACACAAACTCCTCGTCGGTCTGCGACCTATGGTGCAGGACCTCCCGGATGACGACTGGCTCGCAAGCCCCGGATTAGCTCCGGCATTCTCGGCCATGATCCAACACCGACTTGTCTTTGACGCACTCCTGCTTCCGAAACACATCCGCCGGCTTCTCCCGGTTCTGGAGCGGCACCCCGAACTCTCCGTCGTTGTCGATCATGCCGCCAAGCCCACCTTGAAAAACGGAGTGAGCAGGGAGTGGTTTGACGATATCGCCGCCGTCGCAAAACACCCTGACGTCTGCTGCAAGCTTTCCGGACTCGTCACCGAGGCCCGGCCCGAATGGACCGCCGGAGATCTGGTCCCGGTCGTGGATCACCTTCTCCAAACCTTCGGACCGGAACGTTTGATCTGGGGCTCGGACTGGCCCGTGCTCACCCTCGCAGGCTCCTATTCGCAGTGGTGGGATACGGTGCAAACGCTCCTCTCCTCGCTGTCAGATTCAGATCGCGACGCCATTCTCGGCGGAAACGCGGAGCGCCTCTATCTGAAGCGGACCAAAGAAAGCGTTTAGCCCCGAAGAACATGCTCAAAGGAATCGACCCACTTCTCAGCGCCGACCTTCTCCATCTCCTCGCATCGATGGGACATGGAGACGACCTTGCTATCGTCGACGGCAATCATCCGGCCGCAACCGTCGCCGCCGCGACAAGCAGCCAAACGTTAATCCGCCTTCCGGGAGTCCCGATGGAGAGGATCGTCCGCGCCGTTCTTTCCGTTTTTCCGGTCGATTCCTTCGTGGACGATCCGATCCGGGCGATGGCCGTGGTCGGAGATCCGGATGCGGTTCCGGAAGTTCAAGAAAAGGTTCAGACGGTGATCGACGAAATCCTCGATGAATCGATTCCCGTCGAGAAGCTGGAACGATTCGCCTTCTATGCGGCGGCTAAATCGAGCTTTGGTGTGATCCAGGTCGGAGACGCCAGACCCTACGGCTGCTTTCTGTTTCGAAAAGGCGTTGTCCCCGCCTAGATAGCGCCTTTGCAAGAGCTGAGGAAGGTCCCGTTTTAAGGGCCCCGGGAGACTCAATCTGCGGAACAGAGATTCCCTCGATTTTGTTTGAACATCTTAATATTCTGTGTTATAAAAACAATAATTTTCATTTATTCCAATAATGAGTTCTTCACTTCACACTCCGGATTTCCGGAATTTTCCCGATTTCAGGGATCGAAGTGGCTGTTCGCTACCCAGCCTAACCGGGTCGGGACCGGAGCAAATGACCCAGCCTGCCCTCGCAGCAAAGATTCCCTCTTGAAGGAGAATCCTACATCTCCCCAATCCCCTGACAAAAGGTCTTCGGTTCACAAAAAGGAACCGAAACGACCAGTGGCGGTAGCGTCCCATGGAACACCGGGAGCTTCGAAAGAGAGCTCAAGGAAGCCGCTCGGGAAGTATCTTCTTCGGTTCTTCGGGCGAATCCTGATCGCGGGATCCGTCTTCGTATTTCTCCTCGCGATCCTTTTCCTCTTTCGCGCTCCCCTCTGCAAGTCGGCCGCGAAAGCATGGATCGCTGGGTCCGCTTTGGAACAGAATTACGACATCGCGATCATTCCCGGCGGCGGTCTCCAAACGCGCCCCTTTGCCGCGGCCGATCTTTTTCACCAAGGCAAAGTGGACGGGCTGGTTTCCTTTCTCACCGAAGTCATGCCTGCCGAGCAAATGGGGCTGACCCGCCCTGCCGATGAGGTGACCCTCGAGATTCTCGACCAACTTGAGGTTCCGAGAGAAAAGATCCACATCATCGGGGACCACGTCACCAGCACGCAGGACGAAGTCCTTGCTGTGAAAAAGTGGGCCCTGAAGAACGAAATCAAATCTCTCGTCGTCCTCACAGAAATTTTCCCGAGCCGCCGCGCCGCCCACGTGTATGAACGCGAGTTCAAGGGCACTGGAATCACAACCGAAGTCTTCGCTCTCTCTCCGGGTTCCTACTCCGCCGACAACTGGTGGCAGCACGAACAGGGACTGATCACGTTTCAGAACGAGGTCATCAAATACTTCTACTACCTCCTCAAATACTGAGTGGAAACCAATGTCTGATACTGTGATCATTCTGGAGCCGGGCCGAACCGAGAAGCACTACTGGCGCGACCTCTGGCACTACCGCGAGTTGTTCCAGGTTCTGGCGGCGCGCGACATTTCGGTTCGCTACAAGCAAACCCTGATCGGGGCGCTCTGGGCGGTGATTCGTCCGGTTCTCACCATGGTTGTTTTTACGATCGTGTTTGGAAATCTCGCCAAGCTTCCCTCCGACGGGAATGCCCCCTACCCGCTCATGGTCTTCGCGGCGATGCTTCCCTGGCAGTTCTTCGCTACCGCGCTGGCGGATTCCTCGAACAGCCTCGTTGGAAATGCGAACCTGATTTCCAAAGTCTATTTTCCGCGTCTCATCGTTCCCACCTCGGCCGTCATGGTCGCCTTCGTCGATTTCCTCATCAGCTTCGTCATTCTCGGCTGCATGATGGTCTACTATCAATATGTTCCCGGCTGGCAGCTTCTCCTCCTGCCCTTCTTTTCGATTCTCGCATTCGCAGCGTCACTCGGCCCCGGTCTCTGGATCACTTCTCTCAACGTGAGATACCGGGACTTTCGCTACGTGATCCCCTTCCTCATCCAATTCGGACTCTACCTTTCCCCGGTGGGATTCTCCTCTTCGATTGTCCCGGAAAAGTGGAAGCTGCTCTACTCTTTGAACCCCATGGTGGGTGTGATTGATGGATTCCGCTGGTGCATTCTCGGCGACGAGTCACCGATCGACTGGACCGCCTGCGGCTTGTCCCTCCTTGTGACGATTATTTTCCTGATCGTCGGCATTCGCCAGTTCCGAAAAATGGAGAAAACCTTCGCCGATCTGGTCTGACCACTTTCAAAAGCACTCATGTCGGATATCAGCATCACCGTTGAAAACCTCTCGAAGCACTACCTCGTAGGGCATCGCGAGAGCAATGAGCGGTATCAGTCTCTCCGCGATACCATCCAGCGCGAGGCTCGAAATTTCGCGAGGAAATCAAAGGACCTACTTCAGGGCCGCCCCATTATTCAAGGGGACACCGTAGAGGAATTCGAAGCCCTCAAGGACGTCAGTTTCGAAGTCCGCCGCGGCGAGGTTCTCGGCATCATTGGACACAATGGAGCCGGCAAAAGCACCCTCCTGAAAATCCTGTCGAGAATCACGGAGCCGAGCAAAGGCCGGGTTACCCTGCGGGGTCGCGTCGCCAGCCTGCTCGAAGTCGGGACCGGATTTCACCCGGAACTTTCCGGGCGCGAAAATATCTTTCTCAATGGCGCGATCCTCGGAATGACGAGAGCGGAAATTCGAAACCGCTTCGATGAGATCGTCGAATTTTCCGGCGTCGAAGCGTTTCTCGATACACCGGTAAAACGCTACAGCAGTGGCATGTATGTCAGGCTCGCCTTCTCGGTTGCGGCTCACTTGCAGCCGGAAATCCTGATTGTTGATGAAGTCCTCGCTGTGGGAGACGCCGAGTTTCAGAGAAAGTGTCTCGGCAAGATGGAATCCGTTGCCCGGAGCGGTCGAACCGTGCTCCTCGTGAGTCACAA
>JARGNG010000156.1 GCA_029213265.1 Verrucomicrobiales bacterium
CCTCCTCCGGATGCGGAACGGTATGGAGCTGCTTCACATTTCCGGGTTCGCCAACCCGAATCGGATACGACCCCGTCATCAGGGCTGCCCGGGAAACACCGCAGACTGGTTGGGCGTAGAAGTTCGTCAGTTTCAACCCCTCCGCCGCCATCTGATCGAGGTTGGGTGTCTTAATCGTTTTCGATCCGAAGCAGCCGAGATCTTCGTAGCCCTGGTCATCCGTGAAGATAACGATGATGTTTGGCTGAGTGCCCGACACGGGGGGCTCGGCCGCACGCAGTTCGAACAAAAGTCCAAGAGAGAGAAAAAGCAGGAGGAAGGCCTTCATGAGATTGGCAGGCAGGATACGAAATTTTCGATGGAGATTGATGGAAACTTTCGGTCAACGCTATACCGCATTCAAAAATCTCCCATCAGGAAGAACTTACTGCACTGACCGCAACCACCACTGCGTCGACTCCGTTCCTGCCGTAGAGGATCCGAAGGATGACCCCATCCGGAGTGAAAATCTGATCATCGGAGTTCACAAACCTCCCGGCAACCTGCTCAGCTCTGAGTAGCGGGATCTTC
This sequence comes from Verrucomicrobiales bacterium, assembly GCA_029213265.1. Classification (GTDB taxonomy): domain Bacteria; phylum Verrucomicrobiota; class Verrucomicrobiia; order Verrucomicrobiales; family DEV007; genus Arctic95D-9. The sequence goes on from JARGNG010000156.1 coordinate 571, forward strand.
GCACCAACGCGGGGAACGGCCCCGTTTTCCCACTCAACATGCACAGTGCCGCCAAGCCTTGCAATCCCTGAAACCTCCATCGACGCAGCCGCCGCCGCTGCGTTTCCGGAAAAGGCAAAGCAAAGACGCCCCTGCTTTTCCTGATGAAAGTTCTTCCCAAGGACAAGACCGGCCGAACCGGAACTCGAGCCAGCCTTAACGGAAACGTTGCCTGCATTCCGAAGCTCCGCATCAATCTTACCTTTGCCGCGCAGAACGCCGCCCTCCAAAACATCGATCCAACGGAGTGATGACAGTACACTTTTGTTGAGCGTGAGAATCCCTCCACTGGACACACGAATCTCATTCCGACCAGTCAGGGTCACTTTGGAACCCAGAGCAAGTTCCTGCGTTGCCTCCGGTGCGCTTTCGCCTCCGCCGATTTCGAAACCGAGAAAACTGAGGTCCGCATCACTTCGCGCCACATTCGGAGATTCCCCTTCATTCCGCATCCGGGCCGTCCAGGAAAGACGAGGAGGACCATCGTCGGTGAGGTAGGTGATTCCCTCATTCTCGTAGACATAATCCGACCAGTTTCCGGCGTCATTGGCAGAAGCGCCCGTTTCTCCGATCCAACGATGATAGGTATTGGCAAAGCCTCTTGGTTCGGTAACCCGCTCACCAAGCAAAAGGGCTTCGAGTTCCTTTGCCAGTTCCGGCTCACTCGCAGCGATATCCTTCGACTCAGCCGGATCGACTGCCAGGTCATACAGCTCGACCTTCTTCCCCCCCGTCCGGATGAGCTTGTGTCGTCCCCGGATAATCGACGCAGACTTTCCAGCTTCATGAATGAGAAAGTCGCGCCTCCGCCGGTCATCAGCATCTTCACCAGCCAAAAGCGGGGCAATCGAAACTCCGTCCAGCCCAACCGGAGCGGTGACACCGGCCAACTCACAAAAGGTTGGCAAAAGGTCCGTTACATCGATCACCTCGTCACAATTCGTCCCCGCTCGTAAGCCTTCTGAATCGGTTTTGATCCGATCGGGCCAGCGCATGATCGTCGGCACCCGTATCCCGCCTTCAAAGATTGATCCCTTATTGCCACGGAGCCCCCCATTGGCATCGAGTTCTGCGTTGTTTGGGCCTTTGGGTCCGCCGTTGTCGGACATGAAAATCACGAGCGTATTGTCTGAAATGGAATCGGAGTGATCTCCGTCCCCATCCGGATCATCGAGGGCCGCCAGGATCACTCCGAAATGGGCATCGATACGGGTCACCATCGCGGCCCATTGCCGGGATTGGGCCGCCAAATTTTTGAAATGAGGATCGTCCTCATAGGCTTCGTCCCATCCCGGTAGCGTCGCAATTTCATCAAAGGGAGCATGCGGAATCTGCACCGCAAGAAGACCGAAAAAGGGGTCGCCGGTCTCACGATAGTTTTCCGCCTGCCTCCGCACGAATTCCAAAGCAGCAAAGCAATAGGCGTCGTCACAGTAGGCAGGCTCCGGGTACCGCGGGTCGCGATGCTTTGTGAACCGGTCAGGAAACAAATCCGGATTGGTCCTCCCCGATAGAGAATTCGGAACCAATTCAATCGCTCCCTTCGCTCCGGGAGCCGCAGGCGCACTCCAGAGAGTAGGTTGAAAAAAGGTGTGAGCCCTCACATGATGCAACTCGGTGAGGACGTGCCGATACCCATGGGAAGTGGGCAGCGTTTGAACATTCACAATCTCCGGATTGACCTGGTCTTTCGTACCGCCGTATCCCCACTTACCCCAGTAGCCGGTCTCGTAGCCCGCTGCCGAGAGTGCATCCCCCATCGTCACATCGTCGGCCCGCATTGCTTTTTTGGCATTGTCAGGATCATTTCGGTCGGCGAAAGCGTGCCCCTGGTGAAATCCGATTTGCTGAGCCGACCGGGCCGGCGAGCAGACTGTCGCGCCATAGGCACGGGTGAAATTCACTCCCTCCGCCGCAAGTTGATCGAGATTCGGAGTCTGCACCGTTGGCAGTCCTTTTGCCCGCCGTTCCGCCTGCCCGTTCGGACCCACCGCCCCCCACCCCATGTCATCCACATAGAAATAGAGAATGTTAGGCCGGAGCGGCTTCGCAGCGTCACCTGGTGTGGCCAATGAAATCAGAAAGACAGCGGAAAGGAAAAGAGCAATTCTCATGGTGGCGGAGCCGGAAAGTGGTGGCAATGAGATGACACCACCGAACGAAGCCGGCGTCAAGACTTGCTCCAGGAAGTATCGGAAATGATCCCGGCCCGGGACGGCCCGTCCTTCCTCGCCTATTTGATTTCGAGCAACTCGATTTCAAATTTCAGCGTTTCCAGCGGAGGAATGATATCCCCAAATCCATCCACTCCGTATGCCAGATCGTGAGGGATCAGAAACTGGTACCGTGCGCCCGGACTCATGAGTTGAACGCCTTCGGTCCAACCCTTGATCACATTGCTCAGAGGAAAAGTCGCCGGTTGCCCGCGTTCCAGGGAACTGTCAAACACCTCGCCATCTTCGAGGACGCCGGTGTAGTGAACGGTGACGACATCTTTTGCGCCCGGGTGGGCCGATCCATCACCGGCCTCAAGCTCGCGATATTTCAGGCCGCTCGGCAGTTCTGTATAGGGAGGATCGGAGTCAGTCATCATGGCAGCACTTTGGACAGCTTCACCCAGGGTGCAAGAAACTTGGCTGTTTTGCTCGTCCTTTTCGATCAGGCCTTCACTGCGGAAACTTCACCGGAACTGTCGGCGAAACGCTCCATATCAAGCCCCATCATCCGGGCCTGTGTCAGCCACAGGTTCG
>JARGNG010000157.1 GCA_029213265.1 Verrucomicrobiales bacterium
ATGACATCCGGATCGATCCGGCTTTGAATCCAGACGGATTCGAGAAACTGCTCCGGAATACGGGCGAGAGTTCGTTCGCGGAGTTCGTTTGCCTCCGTCGGGAGCTTTGTCAGGATCGTGCTGGGGAACCGGTAGACGGAGGGCCGGTCTGAAACACGCGCTTCAATTATGGCGGGCGCCCCCTCTACGGGAGGTGCCTCAATTTGCTTCAGATAGACGGTGAGAGGCTTCTCAATTCCGAACACCCGAATCTGCAGAACTGCGGCGTCATCAGGAAGCGGGTTTGGAATGTCTGCCCCGGAAGGAACATCAGACACTACCTCTGTAATCTTCAGTCCGGCCAGCTCGGCAAGGAGGTTATCAAGTTTCTCGGGACTCGCCCAGACTTGCACCGGTTCAATGAGTGCCCAGTTCTGTTGGGGAGGTGTCAGCTTCCGCTGCACCGCCAGTTCACCGGTCGAGCGCTTGATTCCCAACTGCACAATGGCCTCGACCGGCGCGCTTATAAGGCGCTGGTCCCGCATCGTTGTGAGCGGCTGCTCGATCCACGGTCGCGGATTTCCATCCACGACCAAAATTCTTTCTCCTTCGGACGCATAGATCGAATTCGCACGCGGAGCCTCGCCACCGAGAACAAACTCCTCCTTGATGGGATCCCCTTCCTCAGGCTTACCGCTCACGGTGATGCGAATGGCCCGGTCGCCTTCCACTCCCATTTGTGTGGGTGATTGCGATTCCTCCCCGCCCATTTCGTCGAGAACGGTGAGATGATTCAATTCGTCGAGCAGTGCTCTTACGACGCCGGCATCAACCCGGTCCTGTTCCGGCTCGACAAAAAACCATTGCGTCCCGTTTCTTTGAATGACGGTTCGGGACGGGCCTTTCTCCATTACGACCCGGGAAACGTCATCCTGCGAAAACCGCACCAGCACATTCGCAGCGGAAGCGCTGTCCACCTCTTCCTTGCGATCAACAACAGCCGTCGCAATCCCGAGACAAATCGCGATCACTGCTAACACTATGGTTGTTGAAACTCTCATTTCCTTTTCTTCCCTACGCTCTCCGCCGCATCCAAATAAAGCCCCCCACAATGAGAGCGAGCCCGGGGATTACAAAAATCATGAAGGACTGAAGCAAGCCGAAGTCTGCCGGGGTTATATTTAAAGTAAAGGCAGTCGGGCGCCGCGGGGAAATCCCCATCAACTCCTCGCGATTCATAACCCAGTTGAGCGAGGCCATCGTAAAATCGGCGGCCACTTTCGAGGTATTACCATCCGGCGCGATGAGGCTGGCGTTCCCGACCACAACCAGTCGCGAACTGCCCTTTTCCAGATCCGGATCGCCCATGATTCCCTTTTCCACGGAGGCGGCTGTAAAAACGAGATTAGGGGGACCATTGTCGACATCAGGATTGTAGGACACATCGTCTTCCTGAAACTCCATTTCCCCCCAGTATCCCTGCCCCGCCACCATGAGAGGACGCGGGCGGATATTCTCCGAGATTAGGAGATCATCTTCAAAGAGCACATCAAGAGATTTCGTGCGGCCGGGAAGGCGCATCGAGAGCGCGGGCAAATCACGAGTCGGGCCACCCCCGGGCATCAGGGAAACCGGGACATCATAGCTAGGCTTCGTCGCCATTCCGGGAATATTCAAAACAGTCAGGACCCGGTCAGGATTCGGGGCGGCTCCGTGCTCCCGCAGGAGTCGATCCATATTCGGCGTCTTGGCCCCCGGATCGAGAAAGATGAGCATACCACCCTGACGAACTTCCCAGAAATCACGAACCAACTCCAACTCACGCTCCGAAAGATCGGTCGAGTTTCCCGGGAAAAAGAGAGCATCAGCATCTTCGGGCACTTCCTGCAGGCCCTCGAGGACGAGGCTCTCGAGGCGGGCGTTCTGGGCATTGGCGAGAGGTTGAATCTGGGCGGCAATCGGAACCAGTTCATCGGCCCGGCGGCCTCCGGTAATCAGGTAAATCTTCCGCTGTTGCTGCTCGGTCACTTCGAGGAGCGCGGCGGTGAGCACTTCCTCTCCCTTGAATTGAACCACTCTCCCGCTGTTGGAGTCCCGGTTGACCATTTCCTCCACCCCGATCACCTTGATCCTCCCGTTCTCGCCGAGAATTACGATCTGGTCACCACCGAAACGAAGCTGATACTGATCCTTCAGTTCTGCGATCCGGGAACGGCTTCGGCTGAGATCGAGGTATTCCGCAACGACGGCATCCCCCCCGATTCGATCATACTCCGCGATAAGCCCTTTCACCTCTGGATACAGGTCTGAGCTCCCTAGGAAAGCCATCACGATTCGAACTTCGGAACCAAGACTGGAAATATAATTCCGGGTCGTGTCAGAAAGGGTGAAGCGCTTATTCTGGGTCAGGTCCCAGGTCGTATGACGCCGACAGCTCAGGTAGTTGGCCTGCAGAAAAATCACCCCGATGAGAATCAGCTGCACGAAGACCAGCGCAGCGGTCCGGTAGCGTTCCAGCTTCCGTTTCGCGACACGAAGGGAGGAGTCATCCTGCCCGGACGCCGCTTCCTTATCTTCGTTCTGTTTATCTTTGACCATTGAAATGTTTCCGGGCTACGTCCGCCACTTTCTCGATTCCAGAATGTGGTGCGTAATTGCAATCAACACGATGCTGAAACTCACGTAGTAAACGATCGGCCGGCTGTCGATGAGCCCTTCGCTCAACGAATGCATGTGTTCAATCGTAGAAAAGTAGCTCAGCCCTTCGCTCCAGGTCGATCCCGTGACGAGTCCAAATCGCTCCATGAAACCGAGAAAGTAATGGAGCATCACGAACACAAAGGTCAGCATAGCGGCGATCAACTGATTCGCCGTCAAAGCCGAAGCGAGCGTCCCGATGGCGACGTGGAAGAGTCCGATCAGGCCCAACCCGAGAGCACTTCCCCACAAGGCTCCGATTTGAAAGGCTGCCTGTTCCCCCGTAATCCACTGGAAGAGTGGAAAAAAGAAAAACATCGGAGTCACAATGATGAGATAGACAACGACCGTCGCCAGGTATTTTGCCAGGACCACTTCCGATGTTCGCACCGGGGCAGTGAGAAGCCCCTCGATCGTTCCCATCTTCTTCTCCTCCGCAAAAAGCCTCATCGTAATGAGCGGGAAGAGAATGAAAAATCCCATCCAGAACCACCCGGAGTCGAACAGGTTGTAGACGAGACTGCGAGAACTGACCCGCAAGCGCATCGCGTTGATCATACTCGCAAAAAGCCACCCGTTCAGGAAAGTGAACAAGGCCATCACAATCCACGCGAGCGGCGACTGGAAAAATGATCGCAGCTCCTTTCGGAAGAGGATGAAAAATGTTCGCATGGGG
>JARGNG010000158.1 GCA_029213265.1 Verrucomicrobiales bacterium
ACATCAAAATTGAGCAGCAAATCGGAGCGGAACCCAAGATCCTGAGTCCCCTGCCCAATGTCGAAAGTCAAAATCGACGCCACTTTCCCAGGCTCTCCGGGCCGTAAAAGGAGAAGGCGGTATTCCAGGGGAATTCCGGCAAGACGCTCCTGCATTGGACGGTCTACAAACCAGTCGGCGACGATCGCATCCTCTTCCGATAAGACCCGCAGGGGAGCAGTCACGCCGGCCTCGTTGACAATCTTCACCAAAAAGCAGGACCATTCTCCGTGAACCAAAATTCGTTCGCCGTCCCCCGGAGTTGCAGAAACCCGTGACTCCGGATTGATCGTAACGGCAGCGATGCAGAGAGGGTCGAGTTGCTTTTGAATGCCCGAAAGGTCGGAGGAAAATAGCTCCGCCCGATCCCCCTGCAGGGGACTTCCGATGTAGTCGGTTGCTTGGACAAGACGCCGAAGAGTGACTTGGACCGGTTGGAGTTTTGCCTCTTCCACCAAAGGAAGCTCATCGGAAACTACAGCTCCCGGAAAGAGCAACGAAAGAACAACCGGCACGAGGAACAAGTGCTTCATGCGCCGATTCAATCATAAAGAACGAGCTTCGGCAATACTGCGAAATCACGACTGGGAAGCCGAACGTATCAGCAGAGTCGCCGCAAGTGGAATGATCAGCAGAACTAACAAAACCAAAAGCAGAGCGATCGCGCGATGAGCCCAGAGCTGCTTGTTCCCGGTTTGGCCACGAATACCAATGGCGAAAAAGGTAAAGCAGGACGCAAGAATGATCGTAACCACGTTGGTTCCGAACAGCAGCGCCGCTCCTTCCGCATTGGTCCATTCCTGCAAAGTCAGCGATATCCCCACCGTCGCGATCGGCGGAACGAGAGCCGCGGCAATGGCTACCCCGGCGAGAGCGGAACTCAACCCTGGACGCGCCACGCAGTAGCTTGCGGCGACCCCGGAAAGCATCGCCACTCCGAAATCAAGCAGAGACGGGTTCCCTCGCCCTGCCAATTCGCCCGTCAGTTCACCGAGCGGACCGGTCCATCCGAGAAAGCCGCCCACCAGCAGGGCGGCAAGAAACCCGAGACAAATCGATTTCAGACAGGCCCGAAGCAGGGGGAGATTTCCCTGCACCAGCGCAAGCCCGGAACCGAGAAGAGGAGTCATCAGGGGAGCCACCAGCATCGCCCCGATGACGACAGCCGGGCTGTCTTGCATCAACCCGAAAGAAGCAATCCCGGTCGCGAGAATCATCAAAAAGACGAAATCGAAACTCCAACGCGAATTCGTTTGGAGACGATCAAAAAGGGCAATACGGCTCTCCCTTTCCAACTGTGGAATTCGCAATTGGAAAAAACGCTCGAAGGAATCACGAATCCGGTGGGAGACCGGATAGCGCCGTCGAATCACGGCCAGCGCCATTCCCTCATCCCCGTCCACCATCTTGGGCGGGATCGCCCCAAAGAGCTTCCGTTTCACGGTGAGGCCATTGGAAGCCCCACAGAGAATCAGATCGTAGCTTTTCCTGTGGGAAGCCTCATAAACGCCCTTTTCGACTACGTTGGATACCACGACTTCCGGCTGGATGTGATCCGAATCGTTCAGGTCGAGCCCTGCCTCGACAATGGTGCGCTGCAAAATGCGCAGCCCCACAGCCTGTCCGTCTTCGTCCCCGATTTCCGGCTCCACGAAGAGCGGCGTGATCGTCCCTTCAAACCTGGAAGCGATTCGGCTCCCCAATTTCAAAGCGAGACAGGAGTGTGGTCCACCCGCGGACGGAATCAGGATGGTGTCACATTCCTCTACCGACCGGGAGCTGAGGCGAATCAAAACGGAGTCACAAACGGCGCGCTCAAATATCTTCCGGTTCATCGCCAGGATCTCCGAACCGCAGCTGGAAAACCGGTTCTGTCCGAGCACAGCGAGACTCACCTCAGGTTTTCGCAACTCATCGAGAATGGTGTCCTCGTCCGCTTCCGCCCCGAAACAACGAATCTCCAATTCGGGGACAACCTGATGGTCCTTCTCCCATCTCTGAATGTGAGCTTCGATCGAAGCTGCCTGAATAACTGACCTGTGTAAAACGGCGAGCCGCTCGTCCTCCATCGAGAGGGCAAACAACATGCCCCATCGAATCAGTCCTTCCGCTTCCTCAGGTGCATGGATAACAACAACGACGGTCATGAGTGATCACCCGGGAAGCTCGATCAGGGAAATTTCAACTTCACTGTTTCCGAAAGCTCCACCGTCATCGCCTCCAACTTTCCGAAGAGCTCCTTGACCGATTCTCTCGTCAGCACCTCCGGGTTTTCGCCGACTTTGTCGATAAAGGCAACGAAGTCCGGATCCTCCATGACCTTCGAAACCTCCGCGTCGCTCAGGATAATCAGATTCCCGTTCGAATGCTCCGCAGTGGTTTCCGCAATCCCGTCGCGACTCCGAAGGAAAAATCCGGCACGCATTCCCTGCATCGCAGCTGCGGCCATTTGCATCGCCTGGGACGGCTTGATTCCCATTTCTCTCGCTTGATCCATTTGATCCTGATCGACGAGACCTTCCATACTGCCCTCGGCCAGGGTGGAATGAATCGTCAGGGTATCCCCTTCCCGGCGGAAGGTGAGACTCCCGCCTTTTTTCGCATTCAGGTCCTGTCCTGATGACTCGACGAATTCTTTGGCTTTCGCCGGAACGGAGTTCTGATCGATTTTGACGTTTCCAATATCTTCGAAGGCATAAACCACCGAATAACCTTGCCACCCCTCGTCATCTTTTCCTTTTTCGTGGCTTCGATAAGAGACGCCCTCCCCGAATTTGGAGGCGTCCGATTCCAAATCCTCTCTAGTCGGATCCATCAGGTCACGAACCAGAGAAAAGTCCGGGATTTCACTTCTCCCCTCTCCTCCCAGGCCGGCAGCGGAAACACTTTCCATCTGCTCTACCATCGCTTTCACCTGCGGTGAAAAATAGTAGCGGGAGATGATCTCTCCTTTCCCGTCTTTTCCGACTTCCACCATCGTGGATGTCCGAATGCAGGAGCTGGCTGCAAGGCTGAGAAAAACCAGCCACAAAAACGCTGCACAACGAATCACTTTCATGACGGTGAGGCTATGCTGAACGCGTCTGCAAAAGCAAGCATCCAGCAAAGAGCAAACGTCTCTAGCGATTCTTCTTTTTGAAGATCTTACTGAAGATCCCTCCTCCACTGCGACGTGGCGGCGCCGGCATCGGCTGGGCCTCCTGCTCCGGTTGGATTACCTCACCAACGATGGTTTCACCGGGCTGAGCGCCCCGAAAAATCGACCGTGGCTGCACATCGCGATAGGAAAACTGGTCCTC
>JARGNG010000055.1:0-10782 GCA_029213265.1 Verrucomicrobiales bacterium
GTCTCATTCGATTTCTTTATCACTTTGCCAAAGCGAGGGAAAGTTTTTTTAAGGCACTCACGACCGCCGCACCTCGCCGTGATGCCAAACCTAACGACCAATCCCGCACCCATTCTGTGGCGGGGCCTTATGAGGCCGAAAATCTCTTGATCATTTTCTAGCAGCACCTGTATGAGGCCATTTTTCCCAGAGTGGGGGGAATTCCAGGTCTGTCCCTTTATTGGTCCCGCAGGTCTGTCCCTTTATTGGTCCCGTCGTCCCTTTATTGGTCCCATAGCAGGGAAGGAAAACAGCAAGATTAGGCATACGTTACTAACGAGACGACTGATTGGAATTTTCTCTTTCATGATTTCTCTAAGGTGAATTATCCGTAGTTGATTCCTTAACACTACTCAGCCAACTCACACTGCGGGGAAATTGCTTTTCAACTCCGGCATTTCCAGCTTCGTCGGTCACGCAAACACCCAACACACAAAAGAAAAGCCACACATATACAGAGCAACTTTTCTCCCGGTTCACAGTCACGCGACCCTGAACGGAAAATACAGGCTGGGAAAGACCCGTAAAACTTACCAGATACTTACCAGATAAGTCGACCGAATGGCAATGCACAGAATCGCATACGGCTGTAACCCCCTTTATATAACGGTTGAAGCCCGACACAGCAAGGGTCAGTTACGGACTTCTAATCCGTAGGTCGCCCATCTGCCCTTTCACTTGCCCTCCCCCACCCCTCCCCTCCCCGCGAAGACTTTTACTCCTCATAGTTCTTTACACTCCCGCCATGTAGGCTTTGGATGTAGGGATGAATTCCCGCTGCTTTCTCTTTGCCTTCCTCTCGCTCGCCATTCCCGGTTCCGCGCTCCTGTTTCGAGACGGCCATCCCTCCCCGGAGGTCTGGTCGCATGCCTTCCCCGATGAGGTCGGCTCGGCCGAAATCGCCCTGAGCGAAGACGGAACGCAATGGATTCTGACCCAGGATGACGGCAGCGAATTGGTCCGGCCCTTCGACGGGGCTTCGGGGATCGAGTTTTCCGGCAATGCCCGCGACAACTGGCTGACGGTCAATTTCCTTCACGGAAACCCGGTCCCGGAGGGTGGATTGACTTTTCATGGCCTCGAGGAGGAGACTCCCGAAGGCGACGGTCTCGCCATGGTTGGAGTGACGGAGGGGAGTTCCCAATATCAGCCGGTCTCGGAGAAGGACGGCATTCTCTCGCTCGCGCTTCGTTCCGCGGTCGGAACGACCCTCTCGCAAATCATGTTTACCGGCCTCGAACCGGTTATCGATACCATCGCCTCCGCCACTCTGACCGTCAACGGGACCAGCGGCAGCAATGCGATCACGATTCGCGACGGGAACGTTGCCTCCACCAACACGCTCGTCGCGATCGATGCCTTTGAAACGATCGAGTTTGCGAACAAGACCGCTCTCGTCATCAGTGCCTCCGACGCCAGTGACGAGATCACCATCAACGAATCCAACGGCGCGACCTCGCTGACCTCCATCACGATCGATGGCGGTAACGGCACCGACACCTTTGACCTGATCGAAGCCCCGGTGAGCACCACTCTCATGGAGGTCGAGGAAATGCAGGTGGGCGGGAGCGGCCCCGCAACGGGAGTGGCTCAGGAACTCGACATGCAGGGTGTCATTCTCGAGATGGACCTCACCGGCACGGCGCCGGGGACGGAGTATGATCAAATCGTAGCTACGAGTGTCGACCTGACCGGTTCGAGTCTCGTGCTCGATGCCGGATTCGTTCCGGCCCCCGGAGACGAGTTTGTCCTGATCGATGCCACCAGCCCGATCACCGGCACCTTTACCAGTCTTCCGGAAGGCGCCCTTCTTTCCGGAGGGATCAATGGGATTCCCGCCACCATTTCCTATGTGGGAGGCGACGGAAATGATGTTGTTCTCACCGTGCTGGGCTATCGCTCTGACATTCGTATCGGGCGTCGCGCCAATCCCGCGAGCCACCAGGGAGACGACCTTTACAATCGAACGGGAGCCGGGCAGACACTGGCTTTGAAACTGACCGGAAACCGAAGGAAAGATCGATTCTACTTTTCCGTGGAAAATGATGGGGGCTCGACGGGAGACCTGCTTCTCTTTGCTTCGCGGAGCAGCCGGAATCTGCAAATCAGATACTTTCAAACGACGCCTCCAAAAGGCAATGTGACCGGAGCGATCACTCGAGGGCTCCTCCTCGTTGAGGTCGACACCCCGGGCCAGATCGCCGGGCTCCGTGGTGACGTTTCCCCACGGACCAAACGCAAAGTGAACAAAACACTCTCGCTTCGTGCCCAGGCGATCGACGACCTCCTTCCCTTTGACCGCGCCCGGGTTCAGGTACGAAAAAGCCGCGATCCGAAGCCACGCCCCCCCGGAGCCGTCAAGCGCCCGTCTCGAACGCCTCGATAGCCCGCGGACGTCCCTGGGAGCGGGGAATCAAAAGAATCGTGCTACCGGAAGAGTTCGAACAGGGCGCAATCGCGAATCGCCCAAAGGACTAACAATCGGTTGATGAGGACAGAGGCGGCTGAAGCGTTTGATTCCGCTACCACCCCTACACATCCACATACTTCTCGCGGCAATGCACGATCGCTTCGAGCATCTGCTCGGCTTCCTCTCTCAGTTCGGGATTGAGACTTCCGGCGGCGTCGTTGTGACGCCGGTAGAGCTTGGCGAGGGCGCTCCGGATTTCGGTGGCCTCCATTTTGGAAGGGTCGATTCCACAGAGAGATTCGGGCGTCATGCGTCCGAAGATCCCTCCGACGGGAAGGGTTGGCGCTTTGGCGGAGGGGGCTCCGCTCAACCACTGATAGACTTTCTTGAACATGGCTTCTTGGGCTTCGGTTAGGCGATTTTCACTTGCTTGAGGTAGGCGGATTTCCGTTCGATCTCATCTTCGCGGAGGACGCCCTCCCCTTTGTATTCGATGTCGATATTTTTGCGGAGGCCGGACTCTTCGTCGTAGACCTGGGCACAGACCCGCTGGTTCTCGTCGTAGCTGTAAGTAACGGTGACGCGACATCCGGCGGGACGTCCGGGAGGAACACGCAGGCCGATCTTTCCGACGATGTCGACGTAGCGGGGATCCTCGTCCTCGCCCTGGGTGATCTCGACTTCGATGAGCTCCTCGTTGTCCTCGGAGGTCATGTAGGTCTGCGACATCGAGCACGGGATCGGGGTGTTCTTCGGAATGACGACGGAGTTCTGCACTTTCGCCTCCCCGGTCGCGGCATCCTCGATGAGGGCGAGGGTGCCGTAGCTGTGGTTGCAGACTTCGGAAACACGACGGGCTTTCTGGGCAAAGAGGGCCGCGCCGAGGGCGACACATTCGTCGACATTGCCACAGGAAATGGGCGGTTTGCCGAACTGTTTCTCGAGCAGTTCCTGAACCCGGGGAATGCGGGTGCTTCCGCCAACGAGAACGACATGATCGATGTCATCGGTCCCGATCCCGAGGTTGTCGAGGGCCTGCTCGACGAGCATGACAGTCCGGGTGAGGAGGCCGCGAATGGCATTCTCAAAGGCATCGCGGGAGAGGGCGACTTCGGCGAGCCCGACGTCTTCGCTGCCGATCTTTTCGGAGACCTGGTTGAGCTTGGAAAGCCGCTTCTTGATGTCCTCGGTCGAGGCGAGCAGGCGGCGGCGCTGCGATTCGTCGAGGACGAGGTCGCGACCGTTCTGCTTTTTGTATTCCTCCCCGATCAGTTCAATGAGGATGTCGTCAAAGTCGGAACCCCCGAGATGGCGGGCGCCTTCGCTGAGGAGAATATCGACGTTGTCCCCTTTCACATCGAGGACGGTGATGTCGAGAGTGCCGCCCCCGAGATCGTAGACCATTATCCGTCCCTGGACGGCTTGGGTGTGGGCGTAGAAAAGCGCGGCGGCCGTCGGCTCGTTGACGATGCGACGGACGATCAATCCGGCGAGGCGCCCCGCGGTCACGGTCGCTTTCCGGGCGAGCTCGTTGAAGTTGGCGGGAACGGTGATGACGACTTCGTCGATCTTCCCGATGAGCTGGGAGCAGTCCTTGCGAAGCTTGGCGAGAAAGAGCGCGGAAATTTCGGTGGGTGTCCATTTTTCCCCGTCGATTTCGACGACGAAGGACGGGTCATCCATGTGCTTCTTGATATGGCGGACGGTGCGATCGGGATCTCCTCCGTCCTTGGCCGCCGAGCCGACCAGTTTAACGCCCTCGAACTGATCAAAAAAGACCACCGAAGGGGTCAGTCGTTCCCCGTCACAATTGGGAACAATCTCGGGGTTACCGTCCTCGCGGACGTGAGCCAGTGCCGAGGTACTGGTGCCGAGATCAATCCCGACAAAGCGTGCGTGTTTGTCTGCCATAGATACTTCTTTCGGAGGAAAAAGAGAATGAATCGTGTTGGAACAGATTATACGGGGAAAATTCTCAAATACCAAATTAATTATAACTTTTGAGTCAAATTATTGCAATTTAGGCAACAATTACCTCTGCTTTTCGAATGATGACGTCCCTGGACCCATTTTTGTAGACGTAACCGGGGCGAACCGTCTGGACGACGCGGGAGCCATTGGGCTTCCCGTTGGCGTTTCCATTCTGCGCCGGAAGCCGGGCTCCGTTGGCGTCGCCGGGAGGGACAAGCTTGATCCGCTTTCGCTCTTCGATCGAGAGAACCGTGCCGGGCTCGAGCTTGAATTCGCGAACGGAATGGTCGTGGAGAAAATCAACAAAGCTCCCTTTGAGAATCGAAAGCTGATCGGCCACTTTCGGATAGCGCCAGCGGTTGTCGTAGCGCTTCGAAAGGTCATCGATGAGGTCGAGCTTCGAAATGAGCTTGCGGTAGAAATCCTCTTTGGAGAATTCGCTGTTCGCCGAGATGAGTTCGGAGGTCGCTTCGCTGAAGACATCGCTCCGACTGAGAATGCCTTTCTGGCGTTTCCGTTCGAAGGCCAGCTCCATCTCCGCCTCGAGCTTCTTGAGGGAGTGGATCCGTCGTTCGGCCGATTCGATCGTCGAAGCGAGCTTGGTTTCCTGCGCCTGGGAATCCGAGCAGCGGCGCTGAATCGAATCGAGTTCGTCGCGGGCCACATTGAGGCCGGCCTTCAACTCTTCGCGGTCGCGAACAAGATTGTCTTTCTGCTCCTTGATCGAGTCGTGCTGGGTCTGGTAAGTCTTCATTCCGTCACTGAGACGGGCCAGTTCGCTTTCGACGTTCTGCTTTTCCCGACGGGCAGCCTCGATCTCGGAACGGAGGCGTTTCAAATTGGCATCTTCGGTCGCGAGGGTGAGCTTTTCCTCGCGAAGCTCATCATACCGCGTTTCCCAATCCTTGATTTCGGAATGGTAGCGCCCCTGCATCGCTTCGGCGTCTTCGCGGAGTTTCTGAATCTGCTCCTGTGCTTCGGCATACTGGGACTCGACCCGTTCGCGGGATTCCTTTTCGAACCCGAAATCCTGCTGCGCGATAACAAGGTGTTTCCGGCTCGCGGAGAGGGCCTGGGAAAGGCCTTCCCTCGTCGTTTGCAACTCCGAGCGCACTTGCTGCCCGGCTTCTTTTTCGTCCCGGATCCTGAGCTCGAGATCCTCGATGTGCTCGGAGAGACGTTCGATCCGCTCTTCGCGTTCGTTGAGTTCGTCTTCGAGGTCGTTCTTGATCGACTCGATCTCCTCCCGGGCGCGAATCGAGGAGCTGAGCTCGACCTCGATATCGGAGAGCTTGGCATTTCCTTCGGCGAGAATTTTTGCTTTCTCGGTCTCGGACTGTTCGCGGGACTGGCGGAGCGCATCCGACATTCCGACGCGGGTGTTTTCGAGTTCCTCTTCGAGCTTCGCCCTCGCCTCTTTCAACTGGCGAATTTCCGAGTTTAAGACATCGAGTTCGCTGCGGTGCTTCGCGAGAAGGGATTCCTCCGACGCCTTTGCTTTGGCGACGGTTTTGGCCAGGTCGGCCTTCTGCTCCTCGATGGTGCGGGCCCGGTTCGTGGCGAGTTCGGTCTGGTCGGAAAGCTGGGAGGAAAGTTCGGCCCGGCTCTTTTCCGTTTCCTGGAGAAGGCCGCGGGTCGATTCGCCTTCGCTTTGCAGCGCGACGATGGTTTCGTGAAGTTCGAGCGCCTTTTCATCGGCGGCTTTTCTCGCGGCGGTCATCTCATCGAGAGCGGCCTGCAGCTTCTCTCTCTCCGCAGTGCCGGCATGGCCCTCGCGCTGGAGGCGACTGATCTCGGCCTTGAGCTCGGCGACGCGTTTCTGCTCGCGCTGAACCGCTTCGGACTCGTTTTCACGAAGCTGCGTTTCGAGCTTCTCAATGAGAGTTTTATTCGCGAGGGCGGTCGTGGTGTCCTCCTTGATGCGGGCAGCCAGTTCGCTGTTGCTCGCTTCCGCCTTTTCGAGTCGGCGGGCGACGACGCCTTTGTCGTGGAGAATTTCCTCTTCCTTTTTCGCGGCCTCGGCGAGGGAGGTTTCGGCGGCTTCGAACTGCGCTTTGAGGCGGTCAAAGGAGCCACTCAATCCGAGCTTCTCTTTTCTCGCCTTTTCGGCGGCCTCTTCGGCGCGGGCGGCGGCGGACTGCGCCTCGCCCAGTTCGCGCTTGAGCCCGACGATGGCATCACTCTCGTTGCGGGCAAACTCCTGCTCCTTTTCGGACAGCTCGCGTTCTTTCTGCGCGACTGATTTTTCCAGGGCCTCGATTTGGCCCCGGAGATCCCCGGCCACTTTCCTCGAGGATTCGAGTTCCCCGGCAAGTTGATCTCCGCGCGTGGACTCCTGGTTCAACTCCGCCTGGATGCGGCCGTTGTTCCTGGAAACTTCGTCGACCCGTTTCTGCAGACCGGCTTTTTCCTCTTCCGTTTTCGCAAGAGAGTTCCGCAATTCCTCGAGCTCCGCTTTCGCCGCGTCGCCTTTGGACCGTGCATCATTGAGAAGCACTTTTTCCGAAGAGAGCGCCGTCTCGAGCTGCGCAATTTTGGAACTGAGTTCCTTTTCAGTCGCCCCGTAGCTGGAAGCGGCTTCCTCCCGGGTTTTCTGAAGATCGAGACGGAGCGTGTTGGCCTCCGCCTTCGCGCCCTGAACCACATCGGTTTGCTGCTTGAGCTGAGACTGCACTTTGGCGAGCTCGCCTTTCAGGGAAATCAGGGCCTCCTTCGCCGTGGCCGCTTCGCGGGTGGCTTCGGAGCTAGCTTCGCGAAAGGCATTCAATTCGGCCTCGCTATCCTGCTGGGTCGTCTTGAGCGTGGCGACGAGAGCGAGAGCTTCCGCCAGTTCGCTAGACGATTTTTCGACGGCCTGCTTTTCGGACTCCGCTTGTGTTTCGATTTCGGAGAGGCGGGCCTCCAGGAGAACGACTTTCTCCGTTTCCTCTTTTCCGGCTTCGGCGCGCACTTTCTCCAGCTCGTCCCGGAGACGGGCCGCCTCGGCAGCACTTTCTTCTTCGGCGGCAGCTTTTCCGGACAATTCGTTTTCGAGAGAGGAACTGCTTTCGCGGAGGGATTCGATTTCGCCCTTCAACACAGCAAGTTCGGAGGCGGCCTTTTCGCGATCCGTTTTCGCGGCTTCCTCGCTGGCGGTGATCGCAGCCAGCGTCTCCCGGGTCGCGGCCAACTCAGCAGCCAGCTTCTCTTTCTCCTCCGAAAGCGCGGCTGCCTTTTCGGCTTCCTGCGAAACGGAGGAAATTTCTTTCGTCTTCTCCTCGAGTTCAGCCTGCAGCGATTCGAGCGCCGAAGTCTGCCCGGCCAGGGATTCGTCCCGGGCCGCGAGATCCGCCGCGAGTTGCTCGCGATCTTTCGTCAGAGATTCGACTTCGGAGGCAAGTTTCCCTTTCTCGCCCTCGAGGGCCTCGCGGGCCTGTGCGAGATCGGCAGCGAGTGCTTCGGCCGCTTTTCCCTTTTCCGAAAGTTTTTCGCTGAGTTCGTCTCTCCCGGCGGAGAGCGTTTCAATCGTTTGCTCCAGTTCGCTCCGGGACGCCTCGAATTCCGAGCGAAGTTTCTCAAGCTCCTTCGAATCGGAACTCAGGGCGGCGATGCTTTGCTCCTTTTCGGAAACCGCCGACTGGAGAGAATCCCGCTCGCTGCTGGTCTTCTCGAGGGCCGCCGTCGCCTTCTGCAATTCTTTCTCCAGCCGGGCCCGTTCCTTCCCGGCTTGCGAGCTTTCCTTCTTACGGGTCGAAAGATCCCCTTTCAGAGCCGCGACAGTTGCCGTGAGCGCAGCGAGCTTGGCGGCCTCTTTCGCGGACTGCTTCAGGGCGGATTCCTTCCCACTGAGACTCTTCTTCAGCGAATCGAGCTCCGCCTTCAGGGTCTCCTTTTCCGCGTCGCGCTGCCGGATCGCTTCGGCTGCTTTTTCGCTCTCCGCTTTTGACTCTTCGAGAGCGGACTCGAGCCCGGACTTCGTGCCGTCGAAACTGGATTGCAAAGAGTGGAGTTCTTTCTCGAGGTCGGCGATCCGGGATTCCTTCGCGCTGAGTTCCTTCGACGCTTCCTCACCGGACGACGCCGTCGATTGCAGTTCGGATTCTTTCTCTCCGAGAGACTTCGTCAGTTCGTCCAGCTCGGCTTTCAGATCCGCCACCTCTTTCCCGCTTTCCTCGAGACTTGCAGACATTTCCTCCGCTTCAGCCTGCGCTTTCGCGGCCGCGGCGGCTTCGCCTTTGGCCGCGTCCAGCTTCGACTTAAGATCTTCGAGTTCGGCCGATTGGGCTTCCAGTTCCCCGGACGAAGCTTGCGATTTTCCGGTCGCTTCCTCGAGTTGAGCCCGGAGATCAGCCGCCTCCGTTTCGAGATCCTTGAGGCGCGCCAGTTCCTTCGCCGTCTTTTCGGAAGCTCCCTTCGATCCCTTCTCCGCCTCGGTCAGGGCCTCTTCCTTCCCTGCCAACTCCCCTTTTACCTTGTCCAGCTCCTCGGTGAGAGACGCCATCGAGGCTTCCTGCTCCGAAAGCTTTTCCGCGAGTTGCTTCGCCTTCTTTTCCTCCTTTTCGAGGAGGTTCTCGACTTCCTCCAATTCCTTCTCCGTTACGGCAGATGACGCGCCCGAGACGGGCTGTGAATCGGCAGTGACATCGGTCGTCCCTACTTTTCCGGTGGCCGCGTCGACGGGAATGGAGGCGGTGAGGTCATTCCTCTTTTTCGCAAAGGCGGGCCGGTCCTTGAGGGAAACCACCTTCGGCCCGGAGGACTCGTGTTCTGCCACCGCTACCTTGAGAATCCCGAACTTGATGAAATCGCCCGCTTTGATGGCGGTGGGTTTCTCGACGCGGAGCCCGTTCAGAAAAGTTCCATTGCTCGAGCCGCAGTCCTTCAACTCGAACTCGCCGTCCTTGTTCCGATTCAGCTCGGAATGATAGCCTGACACATACGTTTCCTTGATTCGCAGGTCATTGTCACGTCGGCGACCGACCCGATAAGTCGGTTTTTTTAAAATCAGTTCGAAAACGTCGCCGTTGACGTTGGTTGTCACCACTAACTTCAGTGCCATCTGTGTGTGTGTCTTAATTCGGAGGGAGGGCAGAAACTATATCAACCACCGTTTCAAAAGGGAAGCGTAAAGAAATTCCAAGTAAATCTTATTTTTGCGAATATTATGATAATTGATAATCAAAAATTTTCATCCAAATTTTTGATGGGATCGACAAAAAACCCGTGCGAACTGTGAATTAGCCCTACTGTAGAGGGGTTTTGATAATGAAATTGTTCGACACGATGTCCCGCGAAGTAAGGGAATTACAGCCTTCCGACGGAACGACCTTTCGTTTTTATTCCTGCGGACCAACCGTTTATGGACCGGCACACATTGGAAACTTCCGCACCTTCGTGCTGCAGGATGTCTTTCGCCGCACCCTGGAATTGTCCGGGATCGAGACCCTGCACGTCCGCAATTTCACCGACGTGGATGACAAAACGATCCGTGACTCGCAGGCCGCCGGGCAAACGCTGATCGACTTCACGGCACACTGGCGGGACCGCTTTCGCCTCGATTGCGAACGGCTCCACACGCTTGCGCCCCACATCGAGCCGAGCGCGGTCGAACACATTCCCCACCAGATCGCGATGATCGGGGAACTCATTGAAAAAGGGAACGCCTACCAGAGTGAGGACGGCTCCGTCTACTTTCAGGTCTCCAGTCTCCCCACCTACGGAAAACTTTCGCGGCTCGATCAGCGTGAGCTTCGGGAAGGCGCTTCCGGCGCGACCACCGACGACGAATACGAAAAGGATTCGGCCTCCGACTTTGCGCTCTGGAAAGCCCGGCGCGACGAAGACGGCGACAACTACTGGGAAAGTCCCTGGGGACAGGGCCGCCCCGGATGGCACCTCGAGTGTTCTGCGATGTGCCGGGAGTATCTCGGGGAAAATTTTGATCTCCACTCCGGCGGGGTCGACCTGGTGTTTCCTCATCACGAAAATGAAATCGCGCAGACGGAAGCCTGCACCGGTCACACCATGGCCGACCACTGGTTTCACCTCACGCACCTCCTCGTCGACGGAGGCAAGATGTCAAAGAGCGCCGGCAACTTCTACACCCTCGATCAACTGATCAAAGCGGGCTACGCTCCGGCCGACCTCCGCTACGTTCTGATCTCGGCGCACTACCGGCAGCCGCTCAACTTTGTCGCGAAAGATGATTCCGGAGCGGAAACCTTTCCGGCACTCGGCGCGGCAAAGCAGGCCATCCAGCGGATCGCCAAATTTGAAGCGGCCTTGCGGGAGCAGGCCTCCGAAGGGGGCGCTTCCCAAGAGGGTGCTACCCAAGAGGGTGCTACCCAAGAGGATGCTGCCCAAGAGGGTTGGGCCACTGGCCT
>JARGNG010000055.1:10882-27255 GCA_029213265.1 Verrucomicrobiales bacterium
CCCAAGAGGGTGCTACCCAAGAGGATGCTGCCCAAGAGGGTTGGGCCACTGGCCTGACAGGGTTCGAGGACGCAAAACAGATCAAGGATTTGGGTTCTTTCAAAAAAGCATTTGATGCTTTGTTAGACGATCTCAATACCCCGGACGCGCTCGGTCAGATCTTCACGGCGATGAAATCGATCAAGCCCGCCGATCTTTCCCCAGAGGAAGCGCTGCGCGAATGGCGGGGATTGCACTTCGTGCTCGAAGCGCTCGGCCTCGAACTGCCCGACCTCGAAGCAGAGGCATCCACCGAAGTGCCCGAAGAAATTTCCTCCCTCGCCGCGGCCCGCCTTGCTGCGAAGCAGGCCAAAGACTGGGGAGAAGCCGACCGCCTTCGCGATGCCATCGGAGAGGCCGGCTGGGAAATCAAAGACACCAAGGAAGGATACGAACTATGCCCGAAAAGTTGAACATCCCCATCCGTCCACGCCGGAACCGGAAGACGCCTGCGATTCGCGGTCTCGTTCGCGAGACCACCCTGTCGCCTTCGGATCTGATTTATCCGCTCTTCATTCACGAAGACGTGCTCGACGTTCCGATCGAGTCCATGCCCGGTTGTCATCGCTGGAGTCTCAACGGCCTCATTGAAGAAGTCGGCCGGGCCTACGCTGTCGGCGTTCGCGCGATCGTTTTCTTTCCGAAGATCGAAGAAACACTGAAGACGCCTCACGGAGAGGAGTGTTTCAACCCGGACGGCCTCGTTCCGCGCGCCATTCGCCGGGTCAAGGAAGCCTACCCCGATGTCGCGGTCATCACCGATGTCGCCCTCGATCCCTACAATTCGGACGGACACGACGGCATTGTCGAGAAAGATGAAAACGGCGAACTGAAAATTCTCAACGACGAGACCGTCGCGATTCTCTGCCAACAGGCGCTCTGCCATGCCGATGCCGGGGCCGATGTCGTTTCCCCCAGCGACATGATGGATGGCCGGATCGGTGCGATTCGCGAAGCGCTCGATGCCGCCGGGCACGAAGAAATCAGCATTCTCAGCTATGCGGTGAAATACGCCTCCGCCTACTACGGCCCCTTCCGGGGGGCTCTCGATTCCGCTCCGAAGGCGGGAGACAAGAAGACCTACCAAATGGACCCGGCGAACAGCAGCGAAGCCCTTCGCGAGGTCGATCTCGATATCGCGGAAGGCGCCGACATGGTCATGGTGAAACCGGCCGGCCCCTACCTCGATGTGATTTCTCTGGTGAGAGATTCCGTCGATGTTCCCGTGGCGGCCTACCAGGTGAGCGGAGAATACCTCATGATCAAATCCGCCGCCAAAGACGGATGGATCGATGAAGAAAAGGTAGCGATGGAGTCTTTGTTAGGAATCAAGCGGGCCGGCGCCAGCATGATCCTGACCTACTTCGCGAAAGATGTGGCGGAGCGTCTGGGATGAAACGCAGGACCTTTCTCGCAAGCTGTGCCGCGACCCTGCCGGTGTCCGGTAGTCTCAGCGGGGAAGAGGCCATCCGGGTCCGGATCGAACTGAATCCGGATCAACCGGAGCTTAGTCAGGGAACCCTGACCGGGGACGACAGCACCTTTCCGGTCGGCCTCGGAAAACACGGAATCCTCCCGGCCGGGGAATCCTTTCGCGGCGGCTATTCCCTCCTCGGAACCTTTTCCATCAATGCGATTCTCACAGCGGAGCGCTTCGAGATGACGGAGGAATTGATCCGACAATCCGGAAAATCCCGGGACTGGCTCCGGGAGAATCTCTTCCGAAACATGAGCTCGATCGATTTCGACGGCGACGGCGAGGGAGGCGAATACGGCGAGGCCTTCCTGGGTCTGGAACCCACGAATTCCAAAGCGGACCAGCCTTTCCACTTCGGCGAATACAAAAGCGTTTTCCGCTGGTACTCCTACGCCATCCACGGAACGCAGGACGAGTCCCGGATTGGAAAGTGCGTCACGGGTGGGTGTATTAATGCGGGAAGAGACGAGCTCGGGAGTTTGGCAGCCCTTCTAAAACTCGGAGATCTGGTTTCCATCACTGCCTCCGGCGCAGCCCCGCAGTAATCGCACCTTTTCTGCGGAAACGAACGCTCAGTCCGCCAGATTCGGCGCCAGCCACTTCTCGGCTTCCTCGATGCTCATCTTCTTCCGGGCGGCATAGTCCTCCAACTGATCGCGCTCGATCTTGCCGACGTTGAAGTAGCGGGCCTCTTCGTTGAAGAAATAGAGACCACTCACCGAACTCGGCGGGAACATCGCGTAGCTGGTCGTGAGCTGCATGCCGACGGTTTCATCGACGTCGAGGAGATCCCAGAGGATGGCCTTCTCCGTATGATCCGGGCAGGCTGGATAGCCGGCCGCCGGGCGGATGCCGCGATACCGCTCTTTGATCAATTCCTCGACCGCGAGGCCTTCCTCTTTGCCAAAGCCCATCGAATCGCGCACGCGTTTGTGAAGCAACTCGGCGAGCCCCTCCGCAAAGCGGTCGGCGAGGGCTTGAATGATGATCGCGGTGTAGTCGTCCCCGCTGTCTTTGAAGGTCTTCGCGTATTCTTCGACCTCGTTGCCGGCGGTGACGGCAAAAGCCCCGATATGATCGGAACGACCGCAGCCCGCCGGTGCGATGAAGTCAGCGAGGCTCTGGTAGGGCGTTCCCTCCTTGAGCTTTTCCTTCTGCTGCCGCAGGAAATGGAAGGTCGTGAGAGGATCTGCTTTCGCCTCGTCGGTGAACAACTCGACATCCTCCCCGGAAGAATGTGCCGGCCAGATCCCCCAGGTCGCCCGGCAATGGAGACGCTCGTTTTCCACAAGATCTTCGAGGATGCGCTGCGCGTCGTCGTAGAGCTTCTGAGCTTCTTCACCGTGATTCTTGTGTTGAAGGATCTTCGGGAAAACCCCGCGCATTTCCCAGGCGTGAAAGAAAGGAGACCAATCGAAGACTTCGACAATTTCCTGAAGAGGAACCGGATCCCAGATCTGTTTTCCAATCTGTTCCGGAATTGCCAGATCCGATTTTTCCCAGTCGATTTGATAGCTCTTCTGCTTCGCCTCCTCGTAGGGAAGATAGACCGCGGTGGAACCCTTGCCCGCGTGAATCTCCCGCTCCCGCTGCTCGGCGGCCCGGTATTCCGTGATGAACTGCTCGCGCATGTTCTCGGAAAGGAGCTTATTGCAAACACTGACGACCAGCGACGCATCCCCCACGTGCACAATCGGCTCGCTGTAGAATTCACTGATCTTGATCGCGGTATGGGCGCGGGAGGTGGTCGCACCACCGACAAGGAGAGGAACCTTGAAGCCCTTTTTCTCAAACTCCTTTGCGTTGTAAATCATTTCATCAAGCGAGGGAGTGATGAGCCCTGACATACCAACAATGTCAGCTTTGTGCTCGATCGCAGCGGTCATGATTTTCTCGCAGTCGACCATGACACCGAGGTCGATGACCTTGTAGCCGTTGCAGCCTAACACAACGCCCACAATATTCTTTCCGATGTCGTGAACGTCCCCTTTCACCGTGGCGATAACAAACACGGGAGCAGTGTCCTCCTCGCCATCCTTTTTCTCCGCGAGCATGTACGGCTCGAGGTAAGCGACCGCCTTTTTCATGACCCGGGCGCTTTTCACCACCTGAGGGAGAAACATTTTTCCGGCCCCGAAGAGATCACCAACGACTTTCATGCCGTCCATGAGAGGGCCTTCAATGACATTGAGCGGCTTTCCGAGAGCCTGCCGGGCTTCTTCGGTATCGTCTTCGATGAAATCGGTGATCCCTTTGACAAGCGCATGCGCCATCCGCGCCTCGACATCGCCCTCGCGCCAACTCAGGTCAGGGCCTTTGGTCTTGCTACCGCCGGTGGCGCCGGCAGCTTTCAGCTCCTCGGCAAAATCGATCAATGCTTCGGTCGCATCGGGACTCCGGTTGAGGAGCACATCCTCGACCAGCTTGAGAAGCTTCGGATCCACTTCATCGTAGACCTCCAGCATCCCGGGGTTCACGATTCCCATGTCCATCCCGGCTTTGCCGGCATGATAGAGGAAGGCGGCATGCATCGCTTCGCGGACGACGTTGTTTCCGCGAAAGGAAAAGGAGATGTTGGAAACCCCGCCACTGACTTTCGCCCCGGGCAGGTTTTCTTTGATCCAACGGGCCGCGTTGATGAAATCAACCGCGTAGTTGTTGTGCTCCTCCATTCCCGTGGCGACAGTGAGAATGTTAGGGTCGAAAATGATATCTTCAGGATTGAAGCCGACTTCATCCACGAGAATGCGATAGGCCCGCTCGCAGATCCGGATCTTGCTCTCGTAGCTGTCGGCCTGGCCTTTTTCGTCGAAGGCCATAACGACGACTGCCGCGCCATACTTCATGACTTTGCGAGCGTGCTCCCGGAAGACATCCTCGCCTTCCTTCAGAGAAATCGAGTTCACGATTCCTTTTCCCTGCAAGCACTTGAGTCCCGCCTCGATGATCTCCCACTTCGAGGAGTCGACCATGATCGGCACGGCGGCGACATCCGGCTCGGCGGCAAGAAGGTTGAGGAAACGCGTCATCGTGGGAACACCGTCGATCATTCCCTCGTCCATACAGACATCGATCACCGGGGCTCCGTTTTCGACCTGCTGGCGGGCAACCGCGACGGCCTCCTCCAGATTGTCCTCCTTAATCAATTTTTTGAATCTCGGTGAGCCGGCGACGTTGGTCCGCTCCCCGACCATGAGAAAGTTTTTCTCGGGAGTCTGATTGAAGGCCTCGGATCCACTCAGACGCATCGCCGGGGCCACCTCCGGAATTTCCCGCGGGGGCTGGCGCTCCGCCACTTTGGCAATCGCGGCGACGTGCTCCGGAGTATTTCCGCAACAACCACCGATCAGATTCACGAGGCCATCTTTGGCGAAGCCGTCGAGAAATTCCTCCATGTCTTTCGGCTCGAGATCGAAGCCGGTCGGAGCGAGAGGGTTCGGAAGCCCCGCGTTGGGATACACAGAAACATTGGTCTCAGCAACTTTGGACAACTCGGCCAGGTGGGGCTCGATCAAATCCGGCCCGAGCGAACAATTCAACCCGACTGCCAGCGGATTGACATGCGCCACCGCGTTCCACATGGCCTCGACTTTCTGGGCCGAGATCATGGTTTCCCCTCCTCTTCCCACCGCTGCGGAAATGATGATCGGAAACTCGACGCCGTCCTCGGTGTAAACCTCATTCAGGGCGACGAGGGCCGCTTTTGCATTGAGCGAGTCGAAGATCGTTTCCACCATCATGATGTCCGTGCCACCCCCGATGAGAGCCCGGATCTGGTGCTTGTAGGCGTCACGGACCTGCTCAAAAGTGACGACGCGAAAACCGGCATCCTCGGCATCGGGGGAGTTGGTCAGCGACACCGTCATAGGCCCGATCGCTCCCGCGACATAGCGCTTTAGGCCGGTGTCGGTTCCGATGTTGTCGCACCATTTCCGGGCCAGCTTCGCAGATTCGACATTCAGCTCCCAGGCGAGATCGGAGAGAAAGGAATTGCTGATGACCTCGCGATCAAAGAACTCGGGATCTTTTCTCCCAAGCCCCTTTTCCCGCGGGTCTTCGACAAAGAATTCGCTTTGGGCGAGGTAGGTAGCCGAGAAAGTATTCGTCTCAATGATGTCCGAACCGGCCTCGAGGAAGCGCTTGTGGATGTCGCCAATGACATCCGGCTTCGTCAGGGAAAGAATATCACCGTTGTTGAGGAGATCCTTTTCGTTCCCGGTGAAACGCTCGCCGCGGGCATCGGACTCCTCGAGGCCGTAGCCGCGGATGGTCGTGCCCATCGCCCCGTCGAGGACGAGGATACGCTTTTTCAGCTCAGAACGGAGTTCGGTGTCGAGTTTAGATGGCATGGTAGATGGCGGAATCTAATACGCTTCGTGAAGCACGTTTTCAATTTAGGAATTCGAAACAGAAAATCTCGAATCTGAGTGACGACGGCCTAACAGGGTTCAATCCCGCACCTGACAGGACTCGTCCGCGTATGTCTTCCTGTGTTAACCCTCGTATCTACGGGGCTTCTTTCAAAAGGTTTCGGGGGTGTCCGGGGATTTTTGGCCAGTCTCCCGGGCGGACTGAACTCACACGAAGAGGACGCTGTGCCCGCGTGTCGCAAAACCACGGCGGGACCTGCCACTGAGTCGTCGGAGAACTTGGCAAATGCTTGACCACAGGGAAAATTTGCGTTCAGATTCTCCGAGATGAAGCTCTTTCACCCCTTCCTCCCCCTCCCACCCGGGGCGATGCACGGAGACAAGCGGCCAAAGGGAGATGGCCTGACCGCGGGGCAGGCGCGAAGCGTCAAAACGACGGGGCGGAAAAAGCAAACCCCCGGCAGTTCGCGGAGAATGCAGGCGTGACTCTCGCGATGCACCCGGACGATCCGCAACTCGCCGAATTTTCCGGCAAAGCCCGCCTCATGAATTCCGCAGAAAATTTCGAGCGGCTTTTCGCTTTGGCGCCGAACGAGCGAAATGCGAAATGCTTTTGTCAGGGCACATGCGGCTCCATTCGCGAGCTGCTTTACAGGACAGCGGACTAATTTATCATGCCAAAAATCACTGCCATCGAAACGACGATCCCCTCGGCGATCATGCCGAATCTGGTGCTCATTCGCATTCACACGGAAAACGGGCTAATCGGGTGCGGCGAAACGTACTATACGCCGCATGGGATTCAGGCACTGATCCATGATTGGATGGCGGAACGGCTCATCGGGGCGGAAGCGACGGACATTGAGGCGCACTGGCGATTTCTCTATGAGCGTTGCTCGGCTTTTGGCGCGCCGGGAGCAGAAATGCGGGCGCTGTCGGCGATCGATGTCGCGCTGTGGGATATTCTCGGACAAGTGTGTGGCCAGCCGATCTGGCAGTTGCTGGGTGGTGCGACGCAAAAAAAGGTTCGCATTTACAATACCTGTGGAGGTCCCGGCTACGGCGCGAAGGGAAGCGATTTCGACCAACATCCCGGCTGGCCGGGCTACGGAGATGAAGGCGACCCCGGTCCCTTGCAGGATAATTGGTCGTGTATTCATTCGGCGGGTGATCTTGCTGAGGAATTGGTCAGCGAAGGAATCACGGGGATGAAAATGTGGCCGTTCGATCGCTACGTGCATCAACACGGGAGTCAGTATATTTCCCCGGCGGATTTGGAAGCGGGGATGAAACCGTTGCGGGAAATCCGCGAGCGCGTCGGTGATAAAATCGAAATCATGATCGAAGGGCACGCATTCTTTCGTCTTCCGACGGCGTTGCAGATTGCCTCTGCGCTGAATGAGATCCGCCCGTTTTGGCTCGAGGATTTTCTTCCGGTCGACAATATTGAGACGCTTGCAAATTTTCGCGAACACGCAGGCCTTCCGATTGCTGCGTCAGAAATGCTGCTCGGCCGTCCTGCGTATCGCGCTCTACTCGAAGCGCGTGCGGTCGACTACGTGATGGTTGATCCGACCTGGGCTGGAGGAATTAGCGAAACACGGCGGATTATCGATCTCGCGCAGACCTACAATCTCCCCGCGACGATGCACGATTGCACCGGACCACTCACGCTGCTGGCTGGTCTCCATTGCGCGGCGGCTTCGGCAAATGTCGTGCTTCAGGAAACGGTGCGCGCTCACATGCGAACGTTTTATGACCAGCTCGTGGATCGGCAGCCGAATGTCGATCACGGTTTTCTGACGCTCCCCACTGATCCGGGAATCGGAACGGCGTGGTTGCCTGAGCTTTTCCAACCGGGCAAAGACAGCTATCGACGCACCGACGTTTGATCCAAAAATTCGCCATGCCAACGAACACGCGCCACAAAGTTATTGGCACCACGACGCTCGTCGCCGTGCTGCTTTACCTCGATCGAATTTGCATCGCGGAGATCGCGAAACTTGACACTTTCAAAAACGAACTGGGGCTTTCGGCGACTCAAACCGGCGCGGTTCTGTCAGCGTTTTTCTTTTCCTATGCGCTCGCGCAAGTTCCAGCCGGCTGGCTTTCGGATCGGTTCGGCGCCCGTCGAATGCTACCCATCTACATTGTCCTGTGGTCGATCTGCACGGCACTGACTGGTCTCGCGACAGGGTTCGTCATGCTCATTGTGGCGCGGCTCATTTTTGGAATCGCACAGGCCGGCTGTTACCCCACGGCAGGGAGTCTCATCAAGCGTTGGGCGCCGCTTCCTTCTCGTGGAACGGCCAGCAGCATCGTTTCTTTCGGTGGCCGACTCGGCGGCGCGCTTGCTCCGCTGCTCACCGCATGGTTGTTGAAGGATTACCTCGGCTGGCGCTGGGTGCTGGTCCTTTATGGAACGTCTGGACTTCTCGTGGCGTTGCTTTTTTGGAAGGTTTTCAGGGAAACTCCCACGGAACATCCCGACTGCAACGACGCGGAATGTGAACTCATTGCCGAAGGCGACACCGATCTTGAACTTGCCGCCGAACAGGGGCCGGCTCCATTTCCGCCCATTCATCATTTGGTGAAAAGCCCGACGATGTGGCTGATGTGTGCCCTTCAATTCGGGATCAATATCGGATGGGTATTCCTCGTCACCTGGTTGCCGACGTATCTCCAGGATGTGAGAGGAGTCGATCCGAAAATCGGCGGGCTCATGTCGACGCTGGTTCTTGTCGCCGGAATTGTGGGCATGTTAAGCGGAGGTCGGCTCACTGATTGGGCTACGAAGAAAATGGGCGTTCGTTGGGGGCGTTCTCTCCCGATGATCGTTTGTTACCTCATCGCTTTGGCAGCCTACTTGAGTTGTCTCCACCTCCAATCCGCATGGGCTTTTGTCGCAGCGGCCGCAATCGTCGCCTTCGCAACTGACATGAGCGTCCCGGCAATCTGGGCCTACATGCAGGATGTTGGCGGAAAGAACACTGCCGCTGTTTTCGGTTGGGGAAATATGTGGGGAAATCTAGGCGCCGCCACAACGCCATTGCTCGTCCCAATCGTTCTTGGAAAATGGGATCACAACGGGGACTGGAGTGAGGCATTCCTCCTGTTTTCTGCCGGCTATCTCATCGCGGGACTTGCTGCCATTGGTTTGAACGCGAACAGAAAAATCGGTATTTCAAAAGCGAATCAAGAGGAGTGATTCCATTCCGGCTTTCCAGCATTGCTCCCTCCAACCCGGGTCGATGCACGGTGACAACCGACCAAAAGGAGATGACCGGACCGCGGGGCAGGAGCGAAGCGTCAAAACGACGGGGTTGAAAAAACCGCAACGGGAGAGCTCAACCCTGTTTCATCGGACGCTCAACCCTGTAAGGTCGCGGGTCAGGGAGTCGTCGAGAGTCGATACAACTCCTTGACCTCATCGTCACTGAGCGCTCGATCCCAAACGGCAACTTCATCGAGCCTACCTTCGAAAGTGGCAGTACCGAGAGCACTACTCCCGCCAAAGAAGAAATCGGTAGCGGGTGGTGAGGAAAGGGGCGAACCGCTCGAAACATAGAGTTTTTCACCGTTGAGAGAGAGATGGATCGCCCCCCGCGAGCGAGCAATGACGAGCTGATTCCAGCTCCATCGCTCAATCCTGCCCGCCTGGAGAAACGAGAGTCCGGAGCCTTCTTTGAGAAGAGCCAGGTAACGATTGCCATCGTCGTGATCGTGGAGCGCAACGTGATCCCCCTGGACGAGAGAGCCTCCGGGACTTCTCCGCGAAAACAGCCATTCCACGGCTCCAATCGAGAGCTCGGGCGATCCACTCCAGAACCAGAACGAAGCGGTGTAGTCGTTCTGATTCACCTCAGGGAGCCGTGCGGAGAGTCGGGACCCCACCAAATGAACAGATCTGTTTTCACCACCGAGAGAGAAGGAATCGGATTTTGGACCGGGCAGGTGGAAAAGCGTCTGGGGTTCCAAGATCCCATCGCGATGATTCGGTGAACAATCGATCGCTCTAGGACCCGAGAACTCATCGAGCCGCCAGTAGGCCACTGGAGAAAGAGAAAGAAGATGTCGCGCTGCAGGCCCGTGCCGGGGTCGACGGTCCGTACGCGGACGTGCTGTGACTTTCTCAAGCAGCTCGACTGCGGCCTCGACGATTCGTGGTTCTGCCGTCACCTCCAGTCCAGCGGAGCGGGCCGGCCAGGTATTGTATCCCCCGAGCAGATGTTGCTCAGGTGGGGCAATATAGCCATCCCCGCCGTTCGCGAGTTCGATCACCATGGTATGAGGAGCAGGACTGGCGTTTTTGATCTTCAATCCGCTTATCGCATAGGTTTCATTCGGAGTCGTCGCAATGGCGATGCGATCACCGAGACGCAACCCCTGCACGACGATCTCAGTGTTTTGCAGTTCATGTAAAATGATCTGCTCACGTGCATAGACTTCAGGCTTGGTTTTGAGCGGGCGATCTCCCATTTCCTCTACAACGCCCTTCGCCCACTCAAGCCTCTCTGGTCCGGGGACGCGGTAGTCGAGCGTCATCCGTGTTTCCGCCATCGCGATGGACTCGGGGGTTTCATATTCGATCTCCTCCATGGCCGTGAGGGCGAGACCAATCATGCCTTCGGTGTATTCTTCGATCGACCAGCTCTGTGATTTTCGATCGGCACTTTTTTCGTAGTCATGACGCCAGATGTCGCCGCTGCAATCATGGGACATCATCGCGACAAAGCGATCGTCGTCCGGGGCGACCTCAGCTTTGAGTCCGTCGGAGAAAAGACCAAAGTAGTCAGGACTGATATCGCGATCGCCGAAGTAGTGCATCGAGAAGTTGGCCAACAATCCGAGTGGTTCGCCTTTTGCCGTTTGAACCGAGATCATCGTCAGCATGGGATCCTCCGGACCCGTTTTTCCAATGACCTGATCCCATTTCGTAGCGGCGTGCATATTGGCGCGGACCGTTCGATCACCAAACGGATCCAACTGCATGTGATCAGGATGAATGACCCAGCGACGGAGTGCGGTGTAGTCGGCCGCATTGATTGAGCCCCATCCGATCTGCGCAGGCTCCATCTTCTCTAAGGGAGCCAGAACCGCCTCGACCAGTTTCTTTGTCAGGAAAAGAGAGTAGACCGGATCGGCGTCCGTCCCGAGTGCACCCATGCAGGAAGGCGCGGTGTGCGTGTGGGTCGCCGAGATGAGGATGTGGTTGGTGGGGATTCCAGACTTTTCGGAGGCGATGGACTTGGCTCGATCGAGAAGATCTCTGGGCATCATGCAGCTGTCTGCGACGACAATAACGAGCGTTGTTTCTCCATCGGAGAATGCGAGTGATCGGGCATGAATGGGAGATTTTACCACATCGATCGAGCGACTCGTCACCCCTCCATTCACGAGGACGGGGAGGGTATTGGGAGTAATGTTAGTCAACGAAGATCCCGCGGTGAATTCGGCGTGACTGTCATGATTACAGAGGGTGAGAATGAAAACAGTGAGTAGGCCGATCCGGATCATGCTTCCGTTGTAGCCGACCGGGATTCAGTCCGACAAGTCCTCAATGCATGATAGTTGCGTAGCTCCTACGACTGCGTCGGAATTGCAGCGAGAGTCCTGCCCCCTCCAACTCGAGGCGTTGCCCGGTGACAACCGACCACAGGGAGACGGCCTGTCCGCAGGGCAGAAGCGACGGGATTGAGATCCCTGGCAGTAAGATGTTTCGGCCCGATCCAGGCTGTTCTTGAAGCTGCTGTGGTCGTGATCCTGACAGGGTTACACTCACTCTCCGAACACAATGCGGACTCCTCCGAAGGCTCCGAAACCGGCGGCCTCGAATCCGGTCGTAGTCTGGTAGTCGAGGTCGAAGGCGTTCTCGAGCCTTCCATAAATTTCCACTCGATCATTCAGTTCCCGGCTGCCGAAGATTCTTGCCACCGTGTAGTCGTCGAGAAACACCCCGGGGGAGTCGAGACGGTCATAGGCACCGCTCACTTCGACACCCGCCTTCCAGTCGTCTCCTGACAAAACCAGGCCGGCCGAAAGGGTGTGCTCAGGACGACGCGGGAGGCGGTCGCCGGGTGCTCCACCGAAGCCGGCCAGATACTGCCCGTCCACGACGATGGCATCGAGCCAGGTGTAGTTCGTGTAGAAATCCAATCCTTCCCACGGCGAATAGACAAGCTCGACTTCGAGGCCCTGCGTGTCCGTATCGACGATGGCGGGATTGGCAAATGTCAGGGGATCCACGTCGATGAGATTCTCGATATCCGACTGGAACCAGGTCAGCGCGATCGAACTCCGCTCGTTGAAGATCTCCTGGCTCAGCCCGAGTTCCCAGGTCTGGCTCTCCTCCGGATCGATCAAGGTGGGATCGACGCCGGGAGCGAGGAAGATGAAATCCTGACCCGAAGGCGCCTTGTAGCCAGTCGCGACTTTTCCGAAAACGGTCGTCCCCGTCGGCTCGATCTTCTTGCTCAACTGCACGGAGTAGGTGCCCTTGCTTTCAAACGAATCGTGATCGTCGTAGCGACCGGACGCGAGAAGGTGGAAATCGGCAGGCAACTCCAGGTCAGCCTGCGCAAAGATACTGGAGTAGGCGAACTCGAAGGCGGCGTCCGGATTGAAGGGCCCGGGGATGAGTGCGATCCGCTCAAATTCCTGGCTGTAGTACCCTCCTCCAATGGTCCAGATTGCCTCGTCAGTGGGATGAAAGTTGAAGATCGCTTCGGTTTCATGCCCGGTTTGATCCAGCAGATTGTCGTTGAAAAAGAGATCGCGCGTCGCGGTGAGTTCGTTGTTGGAATAGCTGTAAAAAACACTGAAGTCCCAGTCGTCTCGAACGACGGTGAGGCGGGGCGAAAGAAGGGCCGAGTCGTTCTGGTTGATCTGTGGTTCCGGGAAAGCCGGGCTCAGGGAGGATCCGGGAACTTCGAGAAAGGAGTCCTGCACATATCCAAGAAGATCAAACTGCACTCCTCCGCCCAAATCGACAGCCACGTTTCCGCGAAAGTATCGATTTTCGAAGTCGGAAGTAGGACGATCATTTTCCGTTTTGTAGGTTCCCGCATCGATCGCAATTCCGACCGCACCGTCCCGCAGGGTGACTTTGTTGCCGTTCCGAAAGGTGGAAAACGAACCGCCCTCGACATAGGAGGAGAGAGTATTGGACTCGACGTAGCGGGCATCGGTCGAACGAAGATCGATCGCGCCGGCGATGGCATCGGATCCGTAGAGCGAACTGGCGGCCCCCTTCGTAAACTGCACCGACTCCAGGGTCGACACATCGAGATACTCCAGCTGGTAGAGCCCCGCGAGTCCGGACGGAAGGCGACGACCATTCAGGAGAACGACGGTGTGATTGCTCTCCATTCCCCGAACAAAAAGGGAAGTCTGGCCACCTGCCTGCCCTGCCTGAACCACGGAAACTCCGGCGGAATGCTTCAGGACATCTTCCAGTCCGAAACGCTGGTAGGTTCGGATTTCCGCGCCGGAGATTGTATCGACCGAGGGAAGCTGGCGGGTATCACGCGCTTCGTCGTCAATCGGGATCGTTTTTGTGACCACACTGGGAATCACGATCTGCTGGGCAACCTCCTCACGGATGACGACCGAACGTGCACCCTGCTCCGCGGAAACCACGGTCATGTTCAGGGTCGCAACCTCATCCACCAGGGTAGTCGTCGCCTCCTGCCCATTGAGTTGCGAGAATGGGAGAATGGCGACGAAGACCGCCAAATATTTACATATCAACAAATCTTGATTCATAGATATGACCTCGCATCATGTCGTGAACATGCAACCGCTTTTTCAAAAAGTTTCCAGGTATGACACAAGAGGCTCTTGCGCTTTGATCGGAAATTGGTATTCTTCGATAAGCATCAGGAGTGGCTCGGAGAAATTCGGGTCCGGCAACCTGGTTTGGAGAAGCCAAGGTGCCTTGATCGCTCTGTAGATTCGAAAGAACCACAGAACGGTCGATGTGCGGACACAGGTCCGAACAGAATTTCTCCCAGGCGGAAAAAAAGCCAGACAGGCCCCGCTGGTCCTGATGCGGTAACTGAAAACCTCAGAAACTGCATCTAGACATGAACTATCAGGACATACTGAACGAAGTCGGAGGCGCCTCCATCGGCAGCCCCCGGGAATCGCCCTCCCGCATCGGACCGGGCACATTGGCAACCCGCAGGGCGGACGAAAACGAGGATCACCACCTCTGGAACAATCGCGGAACGTGGTGGTGCCATTTCACCCTCCATCGCCCCGACTACACCTCGGAGCGAATCCGCGTTTCGCTGAAGACCAAAGATCTCTCCGAGGCCCGAATCCGCCGCGATGAACTCCTCCACGCTCTGAAGTGATGGAAACTCATCTTCGCAGGGAGGCGGCGGAAATTCGTAAGATTCTTCCCCGAAACTTTCAGGACTGGCCCGAGGGAATGCAGCAGCGGTTTCAAACCTACGCGCTTTCTCAAGTCAGGATTCTGGAGAGAGCGAACGGCCCGGCCTATTCACTCTCCGGAGCGGCGACAAGAAGGTCTCTCTGAGTTTTTGCTTCCCCTATCGCTTTTTCGACTTCCCGAAGACGCTGGTCGGCTGTTGAAGTGGTCAGGTTGGTCAGGCTCAAATAATTCTCGGCGGCCTCGATGAGGTCTTCCGCCTTCGTATGATAGTCTCTCGTGTCCGGATGAATTTCGGTTCTTAGTCGTGCGAGCCCGAATTCTGCGTCGCTGAGTTTGTTCCGAAGCTCGTTGAAGTCGAAACCGCCGTCCATCTCCAGGTAGGGGCCGACCCATTCGTCAATCAAGGCAACGGATTGCGCAATTTTACTGTCCTCTGAAACCGGGGCCCGGCCGAATTCCAGCATCGCTCTTGCAGACAGATAGTTGGGAGCACCCACCAAAATTCCCTCAAGGCGGTCCTGCACCTTGGAGTTTCTCGCGAAATCGATCAGCGGCATTTTGTCGGAGACAGCCTCCACCTCAGCGAAGGATTCAAGAGCCGTGAGTAGTTCTGCACTTGCCGCTGTCGTAGCGAGAGCGACCGCCTCGTCAGCCGTTGTGTAGGAAAGTATCTCCAGCTTGAAGAGAAGACCGAGCTCCCCGCTGACCTGCAACTCTTTCACAAGCGCATTCAAACTGGATTCGGGAAGCAGCAAAAACCTGGCGTCAAGCGATTGTGCAGCTCGAATCACGGGAAGAACGGCACCCTCAATTTCGGGCTCCAGAGTCACCACATTCAATTCGCCGGCCACTACGAGAGCTTCATTGATAGGCAAATCTTTGAGGGCACTCTGCAACAAAATCATGGTGGGGAGAACCCCCTGAGCTCGGCAAATTCTCCGTGGACCGGGCAAGGGACCATCGTCCACGTTAAAACTGACTTCTCCGAGAGAGCCTTTGGTCCAATTCCAACCCTTCTCAGCAGCGACGCCGGGCGAAATGACAATCTCGTTGATGGTAATTCCGCGGCTCGAAGGGAGAATCGGAAGCTGAGGATACGCCGAAACATCTTCCCGAAGAACAAAGGGGAAAATTTCCAGCTCAATGTCTCCTCCCGGCGGACGAATTTCGAGACTGAAAATTCCGGGCACAGGAACAGACTCCACCGCTGTCACCAAACGAACGGACGGGATCGATCGACGGACCATTTCGAACTTCTCCGGTCGATTGATTGGCTTCGGCTTTTCAACCGGCTTGGGTTTCGGTTTGTCCACCTTCGTCACCTTTGGATCCGGAACAGGCGGAGCTGGCTTGGGCTCTTTGAGTATGTCCTGCATCTCACGCATCAACATCGCCGAGCGACTCGAGCTCGGATTGTCGTCCGGCTGCAATTGAATGAACTGGCTCCACGGATTCTTTTCCCCTCCCGTGAGTTCGGCAAATCTGCGCAGTCGCTCCTTCGGCGGGTCCGGATGTAACAAGAGCGAAAGCTCCATCAGCAACTTCGCGAGCTCCTTTTCCTCCGGCTCAACCGGATCCGAACTGAGCCGGACGGAAATCGTCCATAGAACTTCCGTCACTCCACTCAAGCTGTCGAAATACTGCGTCGACGCGGGAACCCGGCCGAGAGAAAGCAACTGATGCGCATTTCGGGAATTGTGATGAAGGGGATCCAAACGCAAAGCGATTCCCAGTGCCTTCTCTTTCAAATCGCTGTCGATTCGCCTGTTTTCCGGAAAATTGGTAGCAATCGAAGCGAGGGCCTCCAGCAGGCTCTGCTTTTCGCTATCCTCCAGAAAAATCCCGTCGGCACGGAAGACTTCTGTATCAAAATCGGGAGAATCGTAGGCAAGCACCGGAGCGATCAGCAAACAACTGAACGCAAGGACGGTACGAATGCCTCGACTGGAGAAAGGAAATATCATGCTGAAACAGATCCGGCGGATGCTATCATGGGACGCTACCAGTGTCTACGTTGCGCAATCAGAATTGAAAAGATGAAAATTGAGATTTCCGGGACCATTCAGTTCTATGACACCGACTGCGGAGG
>JARGNG010000056.1 GCA_029213265.1 Verrucomicrobiales bacterium
CTGCCAATCCTCATGCCGACGCTGCGTCCGGAGATGCGAAACGATCCGGCCCTGACGCAGCCGACCTATCTCACTACAAAGACGATGACGCGTCCGGCCACCGCAGCCGATGTCGCGAAGCATCAGGCCTGGGAAAAGGCCATCGCGGACGCGAAAGGAGACGGGGCGATGATCGCAAAGATTGGTCCTGAGCCTCCTTCCGCCACCGAAGGGGAAACCATCGAGGTGATCTCGAAGTCCGGTGGAAAATCCATCTTCTGGCGGGACGGTGTTTCGCCTGTCGGGGAAGCCACACTCGAGACCCTAAGTGAGGAAACGGACGGAAACACCCGCATTCTCGTGCAGCGATATACCAACGCCCACACAGGCAACGGCAGTTTCAATGTCGATTTCCTTTTGTATCACTGGATGGGGGTTGATCTGACCGATGCTTCAAAGGCAACCATCGAAACGCTTCGGCTACCGCCTCGACTCCTCATGCCCTTTTTGGTCCTGATCATCGTCAGTCTTTTCACGCGTAGGGAACGAAAGGAGGTTCTCGATCGCTATTTCGTGAAAATGCGAACCGTGGTTCATCCGGATCCGGAAACCGACAAGCGGCAACTCGAGGCTGCGTATGCAAATCCCGAACACTACGAACGTCGGAAGCTCTTTCCCAAGTCGGACTGGGAATTCACCTTGCCCCGTCCCGTTGATGTGATCGGGTTTCTCGTTTCCGTCGCGATTTGTTTTGTGATTGTAGCACTGCTCGCCTGGCTTGCTGGCATCGGGAGGTAGAGCGACTTGCTGCGCGGTTCGGTCTCAGACGATCTCCAGTCCCCGTATCGTCCCTGTGCTGACCGCAAACTTGTCCGCCTCGATGCCGAGACGCGGTAGCGCGCTGACGAAGAGATCGGGCAGGGGATAGTCATGCCTTCCCCCAAGCGAGAGGTGCTGGCTGTGTTGAAAGCCTCCCCGGCGATGAGGACGGGCAAATTGTTGTTCGTGTGCGCTCTCCGCACTATTCAGGCGCGTACCAAAGTTCGAGTCGGATGAATTTCCTGGGAAGATCGATGGGAACGGACGCCGACATGGATTCGATATCTCCGCTGGTGCTCTGGAGGCTTTCGGTGAGGCCATCTCCGTCGTAACGCCAACTCCCCGGGAGGAGCGTTTCGGACCAGGCGGCCCGGACATAGGGATCGCCCACACTGCGTCGGTTGAAAGTGACAACCAGGTTGCCTCCCGCTTGCGTGGTCGTCAGGACAGGACTGTCAGGGGTGAGCGGATTGAGGACGAGAACCCATTCCTCGACGTTGGTGAATTCATCTCCGTCGGGATTGCCGCCCTTGCTCCGATCGGTTCCGGGAGGGGCTCCGGCGAAGGCGGTGCTTGCCCACAGGAGGTAGGGAGTCGGTGGACCTTCCTCGATGATGATGTTGTCGATGGCCGTATCGGCAACGTGCCAGTAGCGTTGCTGTGCCCGGAAGCGGATCGTCACGTTGGAGAGGCCGGCGTAGTTGAGGAGGCTCACGGTTGCGGAAAGCCAGGGGTCCGTGCTGGCGCTTTGCTGCGGTCCGTTCAGCACCCACACGTCGGTGGTCCAGGACGTGCCATCGTGGACATCGACGGCGAGGAATTCGATGTTTACACCAAACATGTGATAGTCGAATTTCAACTCGGGATTGAAGGCTGCACTGAAGTCAAAGGTGTTCTCCACCGAAGCGATTTTGTTGTGAGCGCCGTCGTCGTGAGCTTCGAAATAGAGGTAGTAGTCGCCGTCAGAAGCTTGCGAGGGGCCGGTGGCATTGGTGGCAGTGCCGCCAGTATGGTGGGTCCAGTCAATGTCATCGTCCTGCACCTGTGACCAGGTTCCGAAGCCGTATTCAAAGCTTTCTGCATAAGGCAGGGAGTTCGAAGTTTCGAGGAGGCTGATGTTGTCGATGGCCGGGTCGGCGGAGTTAAACGAAGTCGTGGCGGTGCGGAAGCGGACTTTGACTTCCGGATTACCGACGTAGGCAGTGAGGTCAATCCGCGCTGTCAGCCAGGGCGCGGTCGTCTCGGTCATTTGCTGACCGTTCCGGCGCCAGACGTCCGCGTGCCAGGTCGTACCGTCGTAAATGTCGACGGCGAGATAGTCGATGTAGAAACCGTTCATGTGATAGTCGAAGCGCAGTTCGACGTTGGACACGGTGCTGAAATCAAAGGTGGCTTCGACGTGGGTGACGGCATTTGCCGACGGGGTGTCGTGTCCCTCGGCAAACAGGTAGAAATCGCCACCGGCTGCTCCGGCGGGACCGGCAGAGGCGGTGGGGGTGTTCCCGGTTCCCAGCTCCCAGTCGTAGTCATCGTCGTAGAACTGGCGCCAGGCTCCGATACCATTCTCGAATCCCTCGAAGTAGGGCAGGGGCTGCACTTCCGTCATCGTGATCGGCAGGTAGTGCTTGATGAAGCGGAACCGGACGTTGTCGTTCGCGGTGCCACCGGAAACCGTGTTCACCGTGTTGGTGCCGGTAATATGCAGGCGCCTGCCGCTCGAAGGATGGTCAATGTGGAACCAGCCGTGTTGGTGCTCATTCAGTTGCCACTCTACGGTGGGTCCGGTCGTATCCTTGGCCGCGAAACCGACGCTGGAGCCATTGTAGGAGAGGCGGCGTCCGTCGCTGAGACCTGTGATGTATTTTTTGCCCCCCGGAGCGGACTCGAGGATGAATTGTTCCGTTGCCGTACGATTGAGAACGTTTGCTGTGGTCGGGGTGGCAGAGTCGGGGTTGTCGATCAGGCGCAGGAATCTTCCCTTGTTGTGAATGATGTAGGAAGTGTCGTCTACGAGATAATCTTTGCCGTCCCAACCTGCCAGGAGGAGGCCACATTCCGCGAGATCTTCCCAACCGGGATCGGCGCTGTCGTTGTTGTAGTGCAGGGACAGGCGGGGCGAGTTCATGTCGAAGGGGTTGGCGCTGCTTGCGTCCGTTGTGTTCGGGTCTCCTCCGGAAATGCCCCACTCAAAGAGGCACCACTTCGCCAACCAGGGGAGGCTCTCCGCGCGCCAGGCGAACTCTGCGAGGAAGTTGTAATTGTGGTTCCGGCTCCAGGTGGTTTTGTTGCCCACAAAGTCGCGGGTCGAAAACTCGGTCAGCCAGATCGGCTTGCCATAGGCATTGTAGAGAGTCTGCATGTTGTTGATCAACTGGCTCGGACTCCCGCTTGCGGCTCCGGCTGTCGAGTACCAATGCATCGCCATGTAGTCGGAACGGTGACCTTGTTCTGCCGCCAGCGCTTCATAATTCTGTCGCCAGGATCCGTTGAAGTTGGATGGGCATGGCCCCAGCAAAGGCAGCCGCGTGCGTTGCAGGCGCGGCCATTGGTAGGCCGCAGTTGCCTCTGTCATGTTGGCTTGATCAGAAAGGTTGGGCTCATTGAAACCCATCAAGGTGGTCTGGTTGGCGCGGCGATACCAAAGGTGCTGATAGTCCAGGATCCCGGGCGCGGCCGCGGCGATACCGCCCCATTGCATGGGCATATACTGACCTGATTGGAGTTGGTTTTCTTCGGCAAAGTTCCAACGGTAGCCCCAGTTGGATTGGAACAGGGAGCTGAAGTGAAAGTGGGAGGCCTGCCCCTTTTTCGGAAAATGCGTTTCGTAGTTGATGCGCCACAACTGGTCGGGGTCATTGGCGGCGGCTTCCTGCACGACGGCCGAGCCATCCCAGGCGAGGGCCATCCCGGACCAGACATTGAGGATTCGGAAGTCGGAACCCGAGCCAACCGGGACGAGCTGCCAGCGTTGATGCGGCATGCTGGAGTAGCCGCCTTCGACGATGGCAGCGCCTGCGGTGGTGGATGCCTGGGAGACTTCGAAACAGGCTTCCGTCTCGCGACTGCGGATACGAAAAGAGTTAGTCCCGAAGTTGAGCAGGACCTGATAGTGAGGATCTTCGGCAGTTAAGTCCGCCCCCGTCAGAGAGGTGGACAGGTTGAGACCGTTCGCGACGTTTTCGAGAGTGTAGAAATGGTCTCCATATTCGAGAAAGTCGTCCTGAGGGGGAACTTCATTCAAGACATCGGTGCCGAGCGGATACCAGGGGCCGCCGGTGCCGTAGAGGACGACCAGTTCGCGTACAATCGCCTGTTTGGCATCGAGAGAGCGAAGGCGGATTTTTTTGGTATTGGCCGGGGCATTGAACTGCACACTGCGATCAAAGTCGGTGTTACCGGTAATGGAGCCTCCGTCAAACACGACCCAGGTTCCGCCGTTGTCATAGGCGATTTCAAAATCCTGGATCTGGGTGCCGGCCTGTCCTTCGTATCCGGAATAAAGGTGGATGCCGGAAATCTTCTCCGTTCTGGGAAAATGGATTTCAAGGTCATGGGGTCCGGCCGCGTCAGCACTGCGCCATGCGGAGCAGGAGTGAGAGTAGCCGTCGATGGCGAGTTTGGGATAGCCAGCTCCCTCAACGGAGGAATAGGTATACTGGCGCAACTTGGCGAGGTTCAAGTCGACGTCGGTGCCAAAGGGGACGGGCCCACCGCCGGAGGCAGGAGGAAACAGAGCCAGCTCCAGGAGATTGACGACCGCATCCGGGGAGAGAAGGCGGAACCGCTGCGCGGTGACCGGGTTTGTGAAGGCCAGGTTGAGTTCGGGAGCGGTGTTCCCTGTGACCGAAGTTTCGGGAATCGTGACCCAGTCGGAGCCATCGTGATATTGCAGCTCAAAATTGGTCAGTTTTGTGTCGAAGGTTCCCCCGGAAAAAACATGGGCACTGTCGATGGGCATGGGAACGGCGAGTTCGACCTCAAGCCAATGGGGACCAGTTGCCGCAGGATCGCTGCGCCAGCGACTGTCTTCGGTGACGAGACCATCGGTGGCAAATTGAGGCGGGAAGTCGCCCCGGCTCGAACTGGCACGGGTCACCTGGTACTTGGCGAGGTTATGATCCGTCAGGGAAGAGGGAGCGGGGCCGTCTTGCGCGGTGACCGTGAGGTTGTCGACCCACGCTCCGCCACCGACGTTGTTGAAATTGGCAATGCGCAGACTGCTGATTTCCGCTACGTCTGCGTTGCGGGGACCGAAGCCGACTCCCTCGAGTTCGGGACCATCCGTAAAATCCCCGTCCCCGTTCCAGTCGACACTGAGTGCGGCACCGCAATTATCGGCACCGGTGACGAGATTGGAGATTTCGAGTTTGACCCGGGTCATCATTCCGCTACCCCAGGACAGGTGACCATCTACGACGGGGTTGGTGAAGCCGGAGTTGACTCCCGAGTTATTCGACGTCAGCCATTCCGAGCCGGAGCTGTCCACGGTGTAGACGCTCTTGGTGTTGTTCATTCTGAAAACGAATTCGTAGGCCTTGTCGCCGGAGGCGTCCTCCAGCGAAAAGATAACGGACTGGCCGCCGGCCTGGCGCGTGGCATAGAGATCGAGTTCGAGGGTAAGAGTCTCACTGCGCAGGGCGACGCTGCGGTCGAAAATCGCCCGGGCGGCATTCGTGCCTGAACCGGAAGTGGCTTTGTCGAACACGAACGCGTTGTTCGTGCCCCCATCCGAGATGATGGCTCCAGGTGCCGTGCCGGGGAGGTTCCAAGTCCCAACGGAGGTTCCACTGTTGAGATTGGCTGCAGTCGCGTTGGCGGTAACCGAGCCTGAGACTTCAGCCGCAGCGTCAAAGTCAGCTTCGAAAACGACCTCCTGAGCGAGTAAAGTTCCCGCGAATAAGAATAGGTACGCAGAAACGGAAAATGATCGAAGGAACATAAAAGAGGAGGAGAGGGGAATTTGCGGCTGGTATTGAGAAGGTACGACTCTAACACTCAGGACGCTGCCGCTCTTACCTAATATATTTTCCTGCTCCAGGGCGAGAAATATTCTGTGTTTTTTGGTCGTCCTGCGCAATCCCTTGGGAGTCATGAAAGGCTTGCAAAAGGGCAGGCGACCCATTGCTATTCCCTGCGGAACTAAACCTGCCAACCACCATCGCCGTCGTCGGATCGCAGAAACTGCGGTAGACCCGCTTGCGGCCCTGGTCACTCCGCTTCTTCCGCCCAGAGGCCCTCGAGAAGTTCGACCGAGGTATCCACGAGGGTTTCGATTCCCTCCAGCGTCACGAAAGCGACTCCGGCAAGCGTCTCGTAGCCTTCGTTTTCGAACGCTTCTGCGGTTGGCTCATAGCCGATCCAGTCATTGGTCAGTTCGCTGACAAAGGTGTGGGGAGCCGGCGAACGTTTCTTGATGTCGATGCCCCACTCGACAAACAGTTCCCCGGCATTGGTGGCGATGCCCAGCGGGCCGATTCGCGCAGCACTGACCGGAATCTCGCGGGTGTTCGGCTTGCCGGCTGCTGAATTTTTGGCGGCCTCGAAACTTTCCGGACGCCAGCCGAGCCGCGTGATCGCGCCCTCTCTCTGCTTCATGGGATCGATCAAGGGCACTTCCACATCCCGCCTCGCATAGGCCACCTCGACCCGCCCCTCGACAGAGATGGCCGTCTCGGCAGCGTGAACGGCTGCCTTCCCGAAAACGCCTGCACGTTCTCTCCAGTCGGGAACAAAGAGCTCGGCGGGATTGATGTTCCCGGAGGCACCCTGGGTAAAGACGCAAACAGCCTGTTCGCCGTACTGATTCGCGATGTGTTCCGCGATCACCCCGGGGAAATCCGCCGACCAGTGTGATTCCCCGTTGTCCTGGTGACCCCGCCAGTTGTGGAGCGCCGGGTGACAGGTGAAATTCACCAGGGTCCCGAGCACCCTTCCGTCCGGAGATTCGAACCGGGCCACCCACATTTCGGGATCGATCGGGCCCTCCGTGCCGAGCACTTGCGGCGTTTCCTCCAAATCATTCAGTTTCCCCAACCAGGTATTCAGGGCCATTCCATCGCTTTTCGTGATCACCCTCCGGTTTTGCATGCCTCCGTAGATGAGCGACCGCCCGATAGACATTCGGGCCGGTTGCAGCGCGGCATGGGCCTGTTCGATGCTGTCGGCAATCAGTCCGGGTAGCGTCGCGATGTATTTCTCATTGTTCGGCCCGCCCATGGGGATAAAAGGGGAGCTGTGATTGTGACTCGCGCACACGAGAACACCGGCGCGCTCCATTCCCGTCCGCTTCGTTGCCTCCGCGATCGCCTCATCGGTGAGATCGATTCGGATTTTCACCAGGTCCATCCCGACAATCGCCAGGATCCGGTCGCCGCTTTGAACGACCATCGTCCGGATCATCAAAGGGTCGTCCGTCCCGCGCGTAAGCGGCAAACGGGGACCCGTCATGATCGCCCCGACCGGAGGAGTGATATCGATCTGACTGAAACCGACGTTCAAGCCTGATGATTCGCCCTTCTCCTGCCCCACCAGATCGCCTGCCCCTGCTATCAGGAACAGAGCCGGGACAAGGATTAGAGCAGCCAAAGGTTTCATCCTCCAAATTTGACGTAAGAACGACGGTGAGTCGAGTGCGCACACAAGGAGCGCTGGAACCAGCTCTTGCCAGGGACGCCGCAGGATCCGCCGTCCGGAAATAGGAAACCGGGTCGCGGAAAGGTCTTCGTCACTCTCGTGGAAACACGCTTCTCAATCTGGAAGACAACCTTGGCGGATGGCAAAGTGTCGCCGAACAGCAGTCCGAATTCGTAGCGCCGATGGGTAGAGTAGGTGGAAGCGATCCGCGCTTCGCTGAGCGATAGGAATTCGCGAGGGGTCGATCAGTGCGAGATCAATCAGTTCGATCTGCGAGAGAGGAGGAAAAGCACCATTCGATCAGTCCAACGGACTCTGGGTGACAACCTGAACCGAAGTGATCGTCGTTCCTTCCTGGGCGTTGATCGTCACGTTGTTTTCCACTTTCAGGAGATCGGACGGGAGGTCCGCATCCAGTGGAGCGAAAAACTCGGAGAACTCGGCTGCGTCTCCCGAGTCGACGGCGATCTCCGTGCCATTCACAGAAACCTTGAGTGGCTCGGTCAGGCCACCGTTCCGGTGAACGCCGATCAGCAAGCGGGCCGATTTTATCTTCCCGGGCTCGCTCAACGCGATCGGGAACTTGATGGGTTCGCCGGAACTCTTGACCGCGGTTTCCCCGGCATAGCAGCGCTTCTGGTGAAGCGTCGTTTTCGGTGCGAGTGTGAGCTCTTCGGGCAAGGTGAGCCGGACTATGGTGGTCTCGTTGACATCGACCGGGACGGCAGCGGCATCCACTTCGTGCTCAGGCTCGAATACCACTTCGCCCTTGTGATAGTTCAGTCGAGTCT
Organism: Verrucomicrobiales bacterium; assembly: GCA_029213265.1. GTDB lineage: Bacteria > Verrucomicrobiota > Verrucomicrobiia > Verrucomicrobiales > DEV007 > Arctic95D-9. The sequence continues at coordinate 8,223 of JARGNG010000056.1, forward strand.
GGGTGGCTTTTACAGCATTGATTTGACCGGCCAATCCTGACAGATCCACCGCGATTTGCCGACCGCCCATGTTCGTGACTGCGAGCGAAATCCGATTTCCGTCATGAACTGCCACGACATCGAGCCAGTCGCGAGCAAAAGAAACCGGGAGGCGGCGTCCGTCGAAATCCTGCCAGAGATCAAAAAAGTGAGCCATCGTGGTTGGTTCGAAGTCTTTCTTCTCCCAACCCTTTTCGATTCCGGCTTTCGGGGTGAAGGCGGCGTCACCGCTGTTCGGATTCCACGACATATGGAGAAAGATGAAGGGGACGAAGAGGTCGATCTGGTCAGGGCGCTGCATCGATTTGTTGAGGTAGGCATTGTAGGCCATGAGACGAAACCAGTTGTCGGAAGGCTTGCGTCCGTTCTGCAGGGTTCCGGTTTCGGTGATGAGCACCGGAAGCACATGGTCGGTCTTGTGCATGTGGGCACGCAGCATGTCGAGAACCGCTTCATATCGACCGAGCAGGTAGTTGGAATATCCGGACCCACGGCGCTCGTGGGCACCCAGCATTCCGAGGTTCTCGTAGAAATGATGGGAAAAGAAATCGAGATGCCCCCGTGTCTCTTCGATGAAGCGGGCCTGATACCGGTAGAGGCCAAAGTCCTGCACCTGCACTTGCATGTAGGCGGATGACGGGCCGCCCACCTTTACGCCCGGCGCCTTCGCATGAATCGCATCCGCTGTGCGGTTGTGGAAATCGGCGAGCAGTTCCCAACCATCTTGTCCCTTCGCGAAATGATGATCCCATTCTGATTTTACACTGCTCTCATTCTTCACTTCCCACCAGGTCGCGGTGTGCCCGGCATCGGCGACCTGATCGGCAACGTAGGCAGCGGCGAGCTCGGCGGCTTCATCGAAACGCTCGACGAGCGGCGTGCCCCGACCTTTCAGGGGAACCGACATGAACTCAGGCCAGTCGTTGAAGCATTGGAGAAAGGTCTTTCCCTTCAGTTCAGGAATCGCGCTGCGGAGTCGGCCACCCGCGTCGTAGCGGTCAAAGAAAGTGAGGTCGGCCGCTCCCGGTTTGTCCTCGCGTTCTTTCAGTGTTTCCGGATTTTTTCCATACCCCCTCGTCAGGGCCGGATTGAATTTGAGAAATCCCCGTGCCGGAAGAAAGCCCTTCTCATAGGCCCAACGCTGAAACGATCCATGCGTCGACCCCGGTGTTTCGTGAATGCGAAACCAGCGTTCGCGCTGCAGCCCGGTCGATCCCCCGATGGAGAGTTCGTGTTTCGTATCCACTTCGATCACGACGGACTCACGCGGGTGTTCCGCTCCGAGGTCCCGATAGGGGATCGTGTCGAACGCGGGAGGGATCGCATTCTGCGCATAGAAAACAAGATCGTCGATTCGGCAGCTCGCCTCCGGGTCTTTCAGGAAGAAGCGAATTTTCATCACCTCCGCTTCCTCCAATGCAGGTGGGATCGTCGGCATTTGCACCCGGTAGAAATCCGTGACCTGCGCACTTCGCGGTGGAGCCATATTCGGCGAAAACGGGAATACATGGACTTCCTTAATCCGGTCGAGGTTTTCTCCATGAACTCCGAAGTGACGGAAAAACCCCGCGATGCGTCCGGCCCCGTCCGGAAGCACGATCTCCGTCCCGTCGCGAATCTCCTTCGTCTCCTCAAAAATCGTCAGTTCTTTCAACCCGCGCTTTTCCCCGTCGCCCTGGTAGACCGTCTTCCGTCCTTCCGCGAAGGAGGTAAACAGGAAATCATGAAGTGCCTGTCGCTTTTGTCCTTCCTCGCTGAGCGTGGGTTGCTGGGCAGGGAGGTGGGAGGCGGTGGCCATCAGGATGAAAAGAAAAACGGCGCAGGCCGAAATGAGACGAGAGGGGGAGGGGGAATTCATGAACTCGAAAGCGGGTATGCCTGCAAATGGATCAAACGGGGAAAAGGTTAGCAACTATTGGGCGTGATCAGTCTAGAATTAGCTCCTACCTCCCCTCAGCCCCTTCCCGCCATCGTTCGAGATCTTTGGTGAGAGCGTCTTCGATGGTCTTCACCTCCGGCTTTCCCGTCAGATTGTCCATCTCGATGGGATCTTCGGCTAGGTCGAAAAGTTGCCGTTCGCCGGTGACGAGATGTTGTACCAATTTGTGACGCTTTGTCCGCACGGCCCGAGTCACGGTGGAGCGGGTCGGATCGTGGTAGGAAAAGAACAGCCGTTCCCTGCCTTCTCCTTTTCCCTGGTAGTGATCGAGTAAGCTTTTCCCTTCCACGGCTTCCGGGATCGAAATCCCTGCCGCTTCGCAGACCGTCGGCAGAATGTCAGTGGTGCTTACTAACTCGGAATTGCCTCCCGCCGCTGCCTTCAGACCGGGATGTCGCACAATCAAGGAAGTGCGCAGTCCCTCTTCGTACATCGTCTGCTTGCCGATGATTCCATGTGATCCCATGGACAATCCTTTCACGCTGCAGAAGATGACTACGGTTTCTTTGTCGATCTCTTTTTCCTCCAGCGTCGAAAGCATCCTTCCGATGTTCTCATCCATGTGCTCGATCATGGCATAGTATTCGGCGGTGGCTGCCCGGATGTCCTTCTCCACTCGCGGGAACGGCAGCTCTCTTTCATCCCGTATCGTAGGATTGAATTGCTTGAATGGTGGCTTCGCCATAAAGTTGGGAGGCAGGAGAATCGCTTCCGGCGAATATTTTCCTTCGTAACCCGGAGGTGCGAGGAAGTCATCGTGAGCCACCGTGTAGGCAAGCACGAGGCAGAAGGGCGCCGCATGCGTTTTCTTGAGATACTCGACCGCATCATCGGTGAAGAGTGTCGTCGAGTAGCGATCCGCTGTAACCCGGTCCTTTGGTTCACCGCCAAAAGGAGTCACGTCCATTTCGAAATGATCAAACTTCCCTCCGGCCCAGCATCGTCCTCCTGTTGTATAACCTCTCGTCCACGGCTTGCCGTCGTTGTGCCACTTTCCGATGAAGGCCGTCTCGTACCCGGCGTTCGCTAGCAGGACTGGCATGACCGGGGAATCCTCCCGGATTGCTTTTCCGTTGAATATCACGCCGTTGGTCCAGCTGTCCTGCCCGGTGAAGATACAGGCTCGACTCGGTGTGCAAATTGGATTGGGTGTGAAGCAACGATTGAAATAGACTCCTTCCGCGGCGAGTCGATCCAGATGCGGCGTGCGGATGGCTTTGTTTCCGGAGCAGCCCAGCGCACGATAATTGTGATCATCACTCAGGATGAGCAGGATATTGGGGCGGTCATCCTCTTTCGCATTCAGGCTGATCAATGCCAGAGTCGGGATCAGAATCAGAGATCGGAAAAGAGACTTCATACCTACAGCTTGGCCTCAATTCACCGTGATTCCACCCCGGGCGAATACGGAAACCCGCGCAGTCGTGGTCGAGGCCGATGCTTCTACGAGACGCCGGGCGCAACAGAGGTGCCCCAAAAGGAAAAACATCGCCTTTCTTCTCGAAACGGAGCAGGCTGACTTTCGGAATGAAACGACGCAATCTCATTACCATTCTTGCAGTCATCCTTGCTCTTTGCGGTTGCGGATTCGCTGCAGAAATCCGCACATGGACATCGACAGACGGTAAGACGATCGAGGCGAGGCTCATTGAGTCGTCCGACAACGAAGTCAAGATTCGGCGTGTCTCCGATGGTCGTCAATTTTCGATTCCCCTGACGCGCCTTAGCGAGGTTGATCGCAGGTGGGTCGAAGCCCTTGGCGACGATTCGCCTTCCCCGGCTGCTACGTCTGCGGACCTTACCGAACTGACCCAGATTCCGGAGGATCCTGATGGCACCATTCTCTTGCCGCTCCGGGTTTACCTGATCAGTGATCTCGAACTCGAGCAAAAGGGAGTCAAAATGTCGACCTGGGTGACCAGGGAGGACTTCGTGGAAACGGTGCTCCCGGAGATCAATCGCATTTGGAAGGCGGCCAGGATCGAATGGGCGCTGGAGAGCATTGTGATACAGCCCGCAGCGGAAGTGCCGGACCGTGAAGCTGCGATTGAGTATATCCAGAATGCGAAACGAAATGCTGCCGGGAAATCTGATCCGGCGAGAATGCCGAAGATCCATGCCTTTTGCGACAAAGCGAATGGGCACCCTGTCGTGAACAGTCTGTATTTCTTCCCTTATCTCGGACAAACCTCACAGGGCAATGCAGCGATGCGCGGCAATTTTGCAGTAGTCGGCGTCTGGACCGATAAGCCTTCGAGAGCGGTGCGACCTCCTCAGAAGTCTCTTTTGGTGGAAGAGCTTCCTTTCAAGATCGGATCTATTGGTCGAACCTGCGCTCATGAATTGGGGCACAACCTCGGACTAGGTCACCCGGATTCCGCAACGCAGACCCAATTTGGACTGTTGATGGGAGGTAAGAAGTCGGGCTATGAGCTCACCTCCGAAGAGATTGCCCTGGCACGGAAAACCGCCACTGACCGAGCCACAAAAATCCTGCAGTGGGTAGAGAGTGCAGGAGCGGATTAGCCAAACGTCCGTGTCTTCACTCTTTCTCCGAACTCCCAGCCTTCAACTTCGTGATCAGAAAACTTTCGAGCGAGCCATAGGGATCTTCGACATCCGTTTCGAGCTCGGGTGCGGTGACGATACACTCGAGATCCCTCGCCATCATCGCTTCCTGCAATTGGAGTCCGAGCAGCACATGATGAACCCAGACAGATGATTCGGTATCGGCGTCCACGGGAACGTTGGGTCGGCTGTAGAGCATGTAGGCCGCTGCCGTGTCATCGTCGGAAAGGTGGGTGATGGGGGAGGCATCCTGCATTTGTTTGCGAAGCTCTTCGTCTTCGTATCCGTCGTTTGGATCGATGCCGTAGAACGCGGGAAGAGCGGGGCCCATTTGAAGATCGGGAACTTCGAACCATTCGCGAAAGGTGTGAATGTCGTAGCTCGATTGGCCATTGGTGGCTCCGGCGGCGAGGATGCGGGTGGATTGTCGGGCGATGGGATCTTCGCTCTCGGGATCGGCGAGGTCATCGTGGAAGGCTAGCCAGAGACTGATGCCCGCTCCGGCGGAACCGCCGTAGCAAACGATGCGCTCCGGATCGATGTTCCACTCCGCAGCGCGATGCCGAATCGTCTGCAATCCCCGCGCCGCATCGTGCATCATCATGGGATAGGAGCCTTCGTCGGAAAGGCGGTAGTTCAGGGAGGCGAAGGCAATTCCTTCGGCATGATAGGTTTCCGGGGTTCCCGGACGAACCAGTGACTTGTCTCCGCTGCGGAATCCTCCTCCATGAATGAACAGCACCAGCGGAGTCGGCTCGGTGGCCTCGGGAACGGTCCAGAGATCGAAGCACTGCGTTTCGTGCGCGCCGTAAGCGACATCGGCGTGGGTGGGTGGAGAAACCTTCGGACGATTGGCGGTTCGTTGAGGTGTGTTAGGCTGATCGGTTCCCCGACGCTTTGCAACGAACGCTCGAAATTCCTCGCGGCTCAGGGTTCCGTCCTTGTTCGCGTCGGCTTCCGGGAAGCGCTTCAGCATCTCGGCCGATCGCTCTTTCAGTGTTTCCGCCAAAGGTTTTTGGTCCGCCTCCTGTGAGAGGGCAGTGCCGATTGAAAGGGAGAGAGTAAGCACGAGAACGAGCGTTTTCATAGAGGGAGAAACACCGACCTAGCAACAAAGTTTGTCAAAATATCTATCGAGTTGATCGAAGAACCGAACCGGAATCAATCGCCTACCGTTCCCGGAACAGGGGGCTGTCGATCACGGCGGCGATCGTTTCCACGATGCGATACTCGTGCAATTTTGAAGTATCGAGAATGCGGTCCACTTCGATGAAGTCGGTTCCTTTTGGTTCGACTCCGTTCGCGTAGGTGAGAAGCTTTACGATAAAACACCGAACGAAGCGGTCGCGGTTGATGTCGTTGAGGATGTGTTCGCGAAGTCCCGTGATGTCGTCGTAAGACGCCCCGCTCCGGAAAGTGGCACTCGCGTCGACGGGCAGAGTTTCTTTCTGATACACCACTTCGACAGCGCCGTCCGAATCCTCATCGCCAGTTCGTTCGATCGCGACGGGAACGACATATTCATCTCTCCACGCACCGGTGGGGTCATAGTTTTCAAAGGCGTAGCCCCAGGGGTCGATCGTTTCGTGGCAGCTCGCGCAGGTTTTGTCAGAGGTGTGAGCTTCGAGGATTTCCTTGATCGTTTTTGCCTTCCTCACATCAGGCTCCGCAATGGGAACATCGGGTGGCGGCGGGGTCGGATGAATGCCGAGAAAGTTTTCCATCACATAGACGGCTCGATGAATGGGAGAGGTTCCGAGACTGTCGGCCGTGGAAGTGAGAAAGGCGGCCATCCCCAGCAAACCACCCCGGCGCCCGTCCGTGAAGGTGAAGCGACGCAGTTTCGAGTCGAGTGGGACGCTGTCGGCGACGCCATAGATTCGGGCGAGATCCTGATTGATGAAGCTGTAATCCGCGGAGAGGAATTCCGGTATCGGCATGTTCGTATCGACGGCGTGACGGAAAAAAGCGAGGACCTCATTGACCATGTCTTCGCTGACTCGCTTGCGATGGTAGAATCGGTATTGGTCAGGGTCCGGAGCCATGAAATTGATGTCTGCCAGTTCGAGCCACGAGTAGGGGAACCCGCGCGTCAAACCAACGGCACGGCCGTTGGAAAGCGATTCCTCGACGACGGCCTTTACTGAGGCAAAGTCGGGAAACCCTCCCTCGCGAATCTGCTTTTTCCAGGCACCCGGTGAAGTCGTGCCTTCGAGAAAGTACGACAGCTTGGAAACAAAACGATGGCTTTCCGGCATGTCTCCGGTGTTGATGAGGAGAAAGGCCGGTGAGGAGAAAATGCCGACGAGCCCTTCTTTCAGTGCCTCGACTTCGTCGCCGGTCGATTCCGCACGATCCCTGACCAACGCTAGAATGCCATCCAGTTCGCCGTTTTTCACAGGACGCCTCCAGGCACGTGCCGCTATCGGTTTGAGAATCGTCTCTGCATTTTTGACGGATGGATTATCTCCTAACAAAGCCACCTGTCGCTGCGTCGGCCACGAATCATGGATCGGTCCCTCGATTTCCACACGATATACTCGAGGTCGCGGTCCTTCCCAGCGTCCGACCCAGTTGTGCCAGCGGTCGGGACGATGACTTTTGGAGCGGGGGAGATTCGGGTTGTTTCGTCGGCTCTCGACAAATTCGACGTAGTCCTCGGGGCGATACTTTTTGTAGTGGTCCGCAGCGATGGCGTATTGAAACTTGAAGTTCCCGTTTCCGCGCTGGCGCAGGCCGTCGGTCGGGTTTCTCAGAATCAAACGCGTGCCTTCCGCGATCCAGTCATCGAGGGTGATTTCGAATCGCTCGTCATCAGGGAGATTGAAGGTGCGAATTCGGTCACCAAGATGAACGGATAACTGAATGGGATCGCCGGAATAGACTCCGGTGTGTTCTGAGTCATAGGTGAGGCGGTCTTTCCCGGTGCAGAAAATGCGAATGCGATAGCGCCCGGTCGCCGGGGCTTCTTCGAATCCGTCGAGCCAGGCGCCGAGACGTGGATCGAGAAAATCAAAGTGCCCATCCTTGCCGCGTCCTCCTATCCGACCGCTGTTCTGATTGAGCACTTCCCGCACCATGTTTTCCGGATCGATTTCGTATCGTTTCGTCTCGGGTTGTGGTCCTGTCAGGATAGTCGCATCTACGATTTTTCGGATCGCGTCGACATACTGTTCGAGATGGAACCGGCTGAAGCCGAGAGTCTCACTGTGGGTATCGAATCCGTGATATCGCGAATCGCCGATGAGGCGGTCGGTGGGTTGGTGAGTTCCCACATCTTCGATTCCGAGAACATCGGCGATGCTCCGCTCGAATTCCCGGTTGTTGAGTCGGCGGGGAAGAGGCGCTGCTTTCGTCACGGAACTTACATCGAAGTCGGCGATCGCTTTCTCGATGTAGGCGATCAGTTTCTTGCGTTCAGGGGCGCTAAGCTTGCTCTCGTCTTCCGGTGGCATCTCTTCGGCCTCGACGAGGTCGAGAGCGCTGAACCAGTAGTCAATGTTGTCCTGGGTCGGTTTGTCTCCGAGGAACCGGAGTTCGAAATCACCTTTGTTCTTTTCTTCGTTGTGACACTCCCGGCAGTGCTTTTCGAGCAAGGCAGGATTGGCATGTGAAACGCTGGCGGCAAGGAGTAGAAATCCCGGGCTCAAGCAGCGGAATAAAAGGTGGCTGATTGGGTCACGCATAGCTCAGCTCTGAAAAAGTTCCCGTGCTCGTGTTAAACTTGTCTTTCTCTATCCCGAAGCGCTGGAGCAATGTCAGGAAAAGATTGCAGAGAGGCATCTGGTTGCCGCTCTGGTCTGCAGCGTCGAAATGCCCGAGATGACGGAAACCTCCCCCGGCGACAAGCACAGGGAGGTTGCGGTTCGAGTGGGTGCCTCCGTATCCCATGCCACTGCCGAAAAGCACAACCGTATGATCGAGCATCGATCCATCCGAATCAGGTTCGGGTGTTTCATCAAGCCGCTTCAGAAATCGTGACATCTGTGCGATCTGGAAGGACTCAATAGCGACCAGCTCAGCCGTTACATTCTCCATTTTCCCATTGTGAGTGCAGCCGTGGTAACTGCGTGTCACGCCCTTCACGTCGGTGTAGTTGAGCAGGGAGGGGAATGCGATTGTTGCGACGCGCGTGAGATCCGTCTCGAAGGCGTATGCGACCATGTCGAAGAGGGCGTTGTATTTGTTCGTGATCGTCACTTCGGATTCGGAAAAGTGTCCGGAAATATCGAATTCCGGTTTGTCTTTGTCGATCCAGTTGCCGCGATCCGAGAAGACCTTTTCGAGTTCGCGAACAGAGGTCTGGAACTGATCGATCCGTTCATGATCCGCGCTCGTTGCGTTCCGCTTGATCGATGAAAACTGGTTGCCGACCGCGTCGAGCAGGCTGCCGTTGCGATTGAGCAGGTCCCGTCGGGTCTGCTTTTCTTTTTCCGTGAGATTGAGAAAGAGAAAGTCGAACAGCTTTTGTGGATCGGTGATGGGAGCCGCCTCGACGCCGTTGGCCGTCCAGCTCATTCGAATTCCATCCTCGAGCCCCGCATTGACCGAGGGGAAACGTGTTCCGCTCCCGAACTGCCGTGCCGCGATCTGGTCGATCGACATGTTTTTTTCCGGGAACGCTGACGCATCTGCCGGCAAGACACCGCTGAGGAAAGAAATTTCTCGCCCGTGTCCGCTCACCATGTTGTGGTCGGTGTGCGAAAGAACGGTGATTCGATCCTTTACCCAATCCAGCGATTGCAAGGTCGGTGACAACTCCGCGGTTTCCCCGAATTTCCCAAACTGCGAGGGGAAGAAAAAATCCGGATGCATGCCGAAGGGATTGCCCACGACAAGAAATCGCGTCCGTGGTGAGGTCGATGCTGCCGCACCAGTCGATTCGAGCAGGGGGATAGCAAGAGTGCCTCCGACCCCCTTGAAAAAAGTTCTACGTTTCACATTCATGGAATACCCGAGATGATAGCGCGAGCATGGGGCTCTGCGAGGAATTCCTTCGTGGCGAGTTCAGGCCAGAACCGGTCACATCCGAATGTGGTTTTGAAGTATGTCGTGAGCGGAAGGGATGGCTACGATTCAGGTAGGAAAAATTGCAGTCACGTAGTCTGCTCCCGCAACCCTGTTGAGTCCCAAACTTAACCCTCTTTGGTCTTTGACTTTACCCTCTCAAATCGACTTTGATACCAAGACAAAGCCTCCGGGCTTACCTTGTTACCGATTATGAAACACCTTTTCCTTTTCCTGATCCTATGTGTCATCCCTGCTGCATATGCAGCAGATGAATCCCAACCCAACTTCATCGTCTACCTCACCGACGACATGGGATGGGGGGATTTGGCTTGCTACGGGCATCCGAGCATTCAGACGCCGAATATCGATCAGTTCGCGAAAGAAGGGGTCCGTTTCACCCAGGCCTACTCAGCGTGTGGGGTTTGTTCGCCAAGCCGGTCTTCCATCCTCACCGGGCGCACGCCGTATCGAAACGGGGTGTGGCGTTGGATTCCGGGCGGGCATGAGACTCACCTGCGGGAAAGCGAGATCACCTTGCCGGAACTACTCAAGCCGCTTGGCTATGAGACGATGCATGCAGGAAAGTGGCATCTCAACGGGCACTTCAACAGCCCCGAGCAACCGCAGCCGAATGACCATGGTTACGATTGGTGGTTTGCGACGCAAAACAACGCGGCACCTTCTCATAAGAACCCGGTGAACTTTGTCCGCAATGGCGAGGAAGTCGGGCCACTGAAAGGTTTCTCGGCTCCGCTGGTTTCGGAGGAGGCGATCCGCTGGCTATCCGATGAACGCGATCCGGAGAAACCGTTTTTCATGACGGTGTGGACCCATGAACCGCATTTGCCGATCGAGTCCGATCCGCAGTTCATGAAGCTCTATGCGGATCACGACGATCCCGATCTTCGACAGCACCACGGCAACGTCACGCAGATTGATCATGCTTTCGGCGAGTTGATGAAGGCGCTCGACGAGCAGGGCTTGCGGGAAAACACCTTCGTCATTTTTACGAGCGACAACGGGCCGGAAGGCAAAGCCGCCCGAGGGCGGACGCAGGGTTCCACCGGCGGTCTGCGTGGGCGAAAGCGCGACAGCCACGAGGGCGGCATCCGCGTTCCGGCGATCGTTCGCTGGCCGGGTAAGGTCGAGGCGGGAACGGTGAGCGAGACGCCGATCATCGGGTCAGACATTTTCTCGACCGTGCTCGATATTGTTGAAGTGTCGCTCCCGAATGATCGGACGATTGATGGAGTCAGCATGGTTCCCGCCCTGGCCGGAGAAAAGGTGGAACGGCCCGTGCCTCTCTTCTGGAGAACTCACATCGCTCCTCCTGCCAGTCACGCAGCGATGCGGATTGATGGATGGAAAATCGTAGCCGACGAAACCCTGACAAAATTTCAACTGTATCAGATCGAAGAGGACTGGAAAGAGGAGCACGACCTTGCCTCTGAGAAGCCGGAGAAATTGGCTGAGATGAAGCCGAAGTTTTTCGAAGTATGGAAAGGGATCGAGGCGGAGGGACCCAGGGAGTGGTGGGAGAATGAACCCGTGCGCAAGCCGGGAAACCAGAAGAAGAAAACGGGAGGCAAGCTCAAGGCGGGCACGGACAAGAGCGGCGATTGGGATGTCGTGAAAGGCGGCACCGTGGAGAAAAGTGACTTTGGCTACCAGCTCGACGCGGGGTCGGGCGAAGCGGTGGCGTTGAAGAAGCTCGATACGCCGATTCAGGAGTCGCGTACCTTTGCGCTCCGTTATCGGGCAGCGGACAGTTCCTCGAAAACCAAGAACGCCTGCTTCTGCTTTGGTTCATCCACGGAAAACGACGAGCTTTTTAAGGCGGGAACGATGATCGGCATGAACCGCCACGGATTTTTCGAGGGGGGCTGGGGAAATGTGGGAATTGGCTCCGGAAAAAACGCGAAGTTCGATCACGATGCGACTTTTGAAGCGCAGGTGACCATCGATTTGGAACACGGGAAAGCCACCCTGACGGTCGGCGATAGGACGGTCGAACATCCGCTTCCCGACACCCTGGAGAGCGTCACCCACATCGGCATCTACGCCAAGGCCACCCGCTCGGAATTTACATTTCCAAAGGCAGTTCAGCCGTGACGTTTCCCAGGCATTCGGCATAGTGTTCGGAGGTGGGATGGGGGAGTCTGTCATGTGCCCTCAGGTCAGAGCTTCTCGGAACGCGCACCCGGGCCGAATCGGGTCGGCAACGGTAAATTTGAATCGGGAGTGACCTCTCCGGTTGTTCCCACCTCGCGACTGGTAGGAATCTCCACGGAGAAATTTCGGATCGGGGGGAGATGCTCTCCAAACAATCTTGCGGGCTCTTCCCGTCGTTGACTCACCATCAGAAAATGACAGGGCGGGTCAGTTCCTGTTGGTCGTTGCGGTTTGGCCTTTGATCACTCCGAGGCGTGCGAACCCGTGCATCAGTCCGGCCCCGCCCCAGTAGAAGGGCGGGAAGGGATCTCCTTCCGCGGTCTCATAGTCCTCACTCCCACTGGTTGGCCTGGGCAGGGGGCTGTTGCTGTCGCAGAACTTTTCATAGCCTGCCCGGGCCAGCCGCTCCGCGCTTTTTACATACATCTCACCGCCGAACCGGCGATTCCCTTCGAGGGAACGGTTCAAGCCCCATGTCACCCGATGGATGTTTTCCGAGGAAATGTATTTGTCCGTTTTCGTTTCCCGATAGTAGGCGCCGTCGTCGTCCTGCGGTGGTCCCGGGTGCAATTCAGCAAGGAGTTCCAACTTCTCCGCAAGACTTGCGTCGATGGCTTCGAGGTCCTTGGCGATCGATCGCGCGTCGCTTGCCAATCGCTCAGCCTGTCCCCCTGATTCCAGTTCCGGCTTTTTTCCCTCCGTATCAGAGAAGGTGAACGGAAAGACGCCGTGTTCCTTCGTTCGACGGATTGCCATGTCGGCCACCTTGTGAAAGATCTCTACCATGCTCGCTTCGAATCGGGGATTCGTGGTGGTCGTGATCGCTTTGGACCAGATTTGCAGATAGGCGCCGAGATGGGCGGGAAACCCGGCGGTTTGGCCCTCTCGCGTATCGACGGCTGCATAGTCCCCATGACGATCAAAGATGCATCGCTCTTTGTCCCAGAAATGAGCGTTCCAGATACCGAAGGCATACCGTTCGATCGGTCGATAGGATTGTCCCGACTCCGGCGGAAGTTTGGCGAGGTAGTCGAGGAAGGGGACATCGCCTTTGATTTCGTGAAAGGAGGCGGCATAGAGATGCCTGGACGGACCTTCGAAGTAGGTCGGGCAATCGTGCACCAGGTCCCATCCCAGGTGCTCCCCCCAGGGATACAATCCGGACTCGGGGTGTTGCGTGTTCTCGAACCACCAAAGGATCGCCTCTTCAGCGGCTTCCCTGTATTTCGGGTCGCATGTCATTTCGCTCAGGTCGATGAGGAATTGGTAGAGCGCGGCATCCTCAAAAATGTCGCATCCATAGATCGTTGCCTTGTGCGGCCCTTCGGCAGCGAAGGCCCCGCCCTCCCCGCAAAACTCCCGGGGGTAGTTCAGGACCTCGTTGAAGTCGAATCTCACGAAGGGGTTCCAGGGTTCTCGGTCCCGCCGGGCCAGGCGCTCCTGTTCTTCAAGCTTGTCCCGGTAGTCCCGGGGTTGTTCCTTGAACAGAGGGTAGGGGGGCAGTTCCGGCTCCTTCCCGCGAGTGAGGAGATTGGCAAAGAGTGGGCTCTTCACGGGGCCATACCGGTCGCGCCCGTAGCGAAGCATGCAGTTGGCATAGTCAACGGCGACCTGGAGATAGTTGATCTCACCCGTGCTTGAGTGGGTGGTTGTCTGTGCCGTGGCGATGGAGGCCGTGACCACCGGAAAGAGCAGGATCGTGGCAATCAACGTGCCGCTTTTTGTTGTCATGACTGCAAGGGAATCAATGGCTCTATCAAACCCATCATTTCGATACTTCGCTCAATTGCCACCGCCCCGGGGTTGGGAAGGGAGGGGGAAATCGATCACTTTTGGAACTGCCACGCTCCCCTATGGAAGCGGATTAACCGCCTCCGCTATCGTTTACCCCGTAGCGTCCCCGTAAAATGTCTCCAGGATTTTACCCATTGCCGCCGCAGCCTTTTCCCCGTGCGACGCGTCGTATTTCTTGAGCCAGTCGTGATAAAACCCGTGACCGTAGAGTGAATTCCGCTCGTTTAAATTGCGACCGGGTTCCTCGCATCGGGGGTACATGATCAGCGCGTGTTCCTTGAAATCTCCGGCGTTCATCGGGATGAGGGTGCGGTAGTGTTTGAGGCGTTCGTGGACTTTGGGCGAGAGTTCCAGATCGTTCTTCTTCATCTCGCGGGCGAGGGCCGTTTCATCGTCGGGGTAAATGCCCCAGAATTGAAAGAGTGGTCGCAGGTCGGCTCCGGCGGCCATGGAAAGACGGAGAATGCGGTTGTCGGTCGGGTCGTTGTTCACGTCCCGGGGAAAGTCCTTTTCACGTTTGTAGTTCTCGTGATCCTGCGCCGCAAATTTCAAGAGGGGCTCCCAGCCGAATAACCTGGCGATGTCGGCATAGTGTCCATAGCCACGCTGCTGATACTTGACCTCGTCGCCCGGCCGATTGGTGGTGTTGCGGGGTTGGCCCTGACGGAACGTTTCGGTGATCATCCGGTCGATAGCGGCCTGCTCGATGCTGAGTTTGTCGCTGCGACCCATGGAGCGGCCGAAGGCCACATCCAGGTCTACATCGAAGCCCTGGTTGTGGACATAGACGTAGAGAAAATTGACGAGCGCTTCGGTTTCGCCCTTGAACTTGGTGATGCGTTCCATGTGTCCCATTTCATGAAACAGTTCAGAGCGCGCGAACTGTGGGCCTTTGAGAAACCAGTGATCCTTGTTTCCGTCATCCTCTCCGAGCGGATCCCAGTTGTAGTTCGACTGGGGGTATCCCGGAAAGAAGGCGCCCCCGCGCATGACCACATCGATCTGGTGATACAGCACGACTTTGGATCGAATCTTGGGACGACCGGTGATCTCGGAGACGAGGTCCATGCACTTGTCGTAGTCAGCGACGAGCGTGTCGGGCGTCTTGAAGTTGTAAATCCAGGAGGTGGGAACCTGCATCATGAATTTTTCCGATTCGAAGTCGGTCCAGGGAGCCGGTTTCTTCCGTTCGGTTGTCAGCCATTCGTCGAGGGTGGTCTTGTCGAAAGAGCGCGCAGAGTAAAAGGGGGCTTCCACAATATTGCGTGCAAAGAGTTCGCAAATTCCTTTGTCGGCGTTTGGCGGAACTTCCAGGTAGACGCCCCCGCCGAGCGGGTTGCCGACCAGCATGCGGTCTTCCTCGATGGGAAACACGAGAGAAATACGGTCGAGTCGTTTGATGGGCGTCTTTTTCTGAAGGTCCCAGGTGTGCGCACCGACCCGAATGTTGTATCCCTTTCCAACGATATCAGCGGGGAGTTTCAGTTCCGCGATCGTTCCCGGAGCGACATACCAACCGGTGCAACGCCGCGCCGGTTGATCATCGGTCGTCAGCGGAGAGCCGTCGGGGGGAAGCTGGGAGGCGTCGATTTGAACTTGGTAGACCTTTCGGGGATCGTCTGGCGAATCGACTTCGCCGGGGAAAAAGTTGGCGGTGAGAAAGCCTTTCGAATCGAGCTCCTTCTGGTGCTCATTGAGATGGTCGGCGGTGTAGCCGTGGTCGAGAATGGCTTGCTGCAGTTGGAAAACGACATGCTCCAGTTCCTTTCCGTATTTCTCGGATCTGGAAAAGCCGCCTTTGGTCTGCTCGTTGAGAAATAGAGGGCCGTCGATCTCGTCGTAGGTGGCAATGAGATCAAAGGACCGTTTCACGAGATCGAATTCTTTGGCGAGAACCGGGGCCGCTTCGACGAGGTCCGCTTCCAGGGCGGAAAGTTCTTCGGGGCTCAGCTCTTTCTCCTCGCTGAGGTGATCGGACAACCGGTCGAGCAACTGGTCGAATTCAGCAGCCTGCAGAGAAGTCAGGGAAAGTAGGAAAAGAGCCAGGAGGGATTTCATGGTACGCTTGCCATAACACTTTCAGGGTTACCGGGCAAGGCCAACGCCTGTTTTGATCAGCGGTTTTCAGCGGGCTCCCTTGAGTTTCCGGGGCCTGTTCCTCCGAACCCTCAAACCCGCGCTATCCTCACCTGCCCCCGGCATCCGTGAGCTGGCCGGGGTTTTAATTTGGGGTGCCCGCGTAAGGCACGGCTTTCATACCCGTTGGATCGACCCCGTATCCGGAAGCGAGCCTTTGCCAATGCTGGTTGGCAGACTTGATGAAGAATCGTCGCCACAGACGAAACGGCACGAAAGGAATCGGCGACTTTCGAATCAGTCGGATCGCTTCGGCCGGTATGGGGTCTTCCTTCGCCAATGCCGTGCCCGCGAGTTCGAGGGCCTCTTTGACATGAAATACCGGAGGGCCGTTGCGTTTGGTCTCTTCGAAGGGCTGGCCCCGGAAGAGAGCTTCTCCGGCCCCCATATCTAAACCGCCCATCCATGTCATCCCTGCGTCAATCGCGAAGCGACGACAGATGGCCACCGCGACGGCGTTGTGGTAGGCCTCGGGAAATCCATTGTTCACGATGACGGCAATTTGTTTCGGAGGCACTCCGGGTGAGGCGCTGATCTTGTCGGCCATGATCTCCAGGGCCTTCATCATGAGGAAAGGCAGGGAATCGATGTAGAGCGGAAAGGTCAGCAGGATCAGGTCTGCCCGTTCCGCTTCCGTGACGAGCTCGGCTTGCCCTTTTTCCTTCAAGAGTTTTCGTCGCAGGGTCAGCGTCGATGTTTCCCATCCTGCTTTCTCCATCTGCGTCAACACATAGCCACCCAGCACTCCGGTCGTGCTGGGCGAAGAAACTTTGGGACTGCCGACGATCAGCAGGGCCCGGCGAGGTTGATCCGAAGGGATGGATTTCGGATCGGCGTCGACCGTATCGGCAACGACCGCTCCCGGCATGATCGAAGTGATGGCGTCACCCAATGGCCAGCTGTCTGCGCGCTCGATCAGCCCTTGCACCTTCTGCTGTATACCGGTCCCGGATTCCGAAGTGAGAAAGACCTCGGCGGCATAGGAGGGAGCGTGAAAATTCAGAGCGTTGCGGCCCACCAGCGCCTGGAACAGATGGGCCTCTTCTTCATGAGGCGTTTCCTGCAGGCCGATACCGATCCATCGCGGGTAGCGGGAATACCTCGGCACGTGATGCACCTCGCCGTGGTAGATTCCGAAATCAGGAAGGATGAGAGGGAGCCACCGGTCCTGGACCTTTTTGATCTCCGACGAGTAACCTCCAAAGGTGACGGGGCTCAGCAGAATCACCGTGTCGCTCTCCAACACGGCTTGCGCAATTTCGCGTCCCTCATCGGCCTAGACGCATTCTCCCGGTGTTTTCAGCCAGCAGCCAAAACAGCCGATGCAGGAACCCATCTTCAGCTCGCGCAATCGGAAGATCCGAAATTCTGCTCCCCGATTCTCGAGTTCATCGAGAAGAATGTCCCAAACGGCGCAGGGTTCCTCATCGCGCCGACCATCCACAACTACTACTCTCATGGTTTCAGAATACGGAATTTCGCGATCGTTGACTCAGCAGATTTTGTCGGAGTCTGGGCCAGGGTTACCTGCCCTCCAGGAACTGAAATCGAACGCGTGGCTTGTCTCGATGGGAATGTCGCAAGAGGTGGGAGCCTGCCTTGTTCAATCGATTTGGGAAACTGGCCTCTCACCACGGCCGAAGGAAAGCATCAGCGCGGCGGGTGGTTGTCGGGGAGCGCAGCGAGATCGGGTTCCACATCCCGGACTCGAACTCCCCGCTTGTCGCCACAGGAAATTCTGGTTCGCGTATAGACGCCGTCGCGTTGCCACAACCATTAGCCGGTAGAAGAATTCCACGCACTCAACTTAACGGCATTCCG
This sequence comes from Verrucomicrobiales bacterium, assembly GCA_029213265.1. Classification (GTDB taxonomy): domain Bacteria; phylum Verrucomicrobiota; class Verrucomicrobiia; order Verrucomicrobiales; family DEV007; genus Arctic95D-9. The sequence goes on from JARGNG010000056.1 coordinate 25,702, forward strand.
TGAATTCAGCTCCTTCCACGCCCAAAGTAGCGATCCTGCGCCCGGATTTTGATCCCGTACACTCCAGCCCAAGAGACCGTGCGCTGACTGAGGCCCGACCTTGCTAGATCTTGATGCCTCTCTGAGACCGGTCCGATGCGGCATGCAATGACCCGAAACGCGCGGATCGAATAGGAGAGTTCCGGATTGATGGGCGCGATGCTTTATGGGACCCTTGGCCTGCCGCCTCCTTCTCGCGAGGCAGCTTGATCCTCGCTTATGAATTTCTTCCATCAGCTTCTGCTGCTTGCGGCGATGTTTGCCTGCCTTCCATGGGTGGCAGGCGCGCGGGACAGCGTTGTTGTCTTCAATGAAGTTCACTACCACCCGCAAAATGATGACTCCTCGCTCGAATACGTTGAGCTCTACAACCAGCTAGCCATCGAGCTCGACATTTCGAACTGGCGTCTCGATGGAGAGATCGAATTTGATTTTCCCGAAGGCACTATCATTCCCGGCCGTGGTTATTTAGTCGTTGCAAAAAATCCTTCCGCGCTGTCCGCCGCTACCGGATACGCAAATGCTCTGGGTCCGTTTACCAAATCCCTCTCCAACTCGGGAAAGGCGATTTACCTGTATAACAACAACCTCTCCTTCCGCTCGCAGGCCGGTTCAGGATCCATAGGGGAAGCCACCGCTGAACTCGAAGGTCGGCGCATCATGGACGAGCTTGATTATCGGGACCGGCATCCGTGGCCCCTTGGGCCGGATGGCTCCGGGTTCACCCTGGCAAAGCGGGAACCGGATACCGGAACTCCTCATCCCGGAAACTGGACGGTCAGCAGCCAGATGAACGGCACTCCGGGCGCAGCCAATACCTTTGCCGCTCCGCCGCCGCTTTCCTTCAACGAAGTCACTTCATCGCTGGATCCGAACTTTCGAATCGAGCTTCACAATCATGGAGACACTCCGGTTGCTCTTGATCAACTGGTGATTGCTTCCTCCAATGCCCTTTCTCCCGACTACGTGTTTCCTGCAGGCAATTTGGCTGCGGGGGACTTTCTGACGATCTATGCGACAACGCTCGGGTTCGCATCGGCGGACAATGTTCTTCTCTTTCTCTTCAGCGCCGGGAAAAGCATGGTGATCGATACCGCGCGAGTGGATGATTCTGCGATGGCCCGCGCTCCGGATGGTATTGGCAAATGGTCCCGCCCGACGAATTTGACCCTGGGTTCAGCCAACGATGTGTCCGTGGAGGATGCTATCGTCATCAATGAGATTTTTTATCATGCCAAACCGCAGATTGCATCGGGAAGCGGCAACACGACGAGCCTGCAGGTTCTCGACTACGACTCGGTCTGGCGCTACAACTTGAGCGCAGGAGTCAACGGCTTGCCTGCCGGATGGGCAAACAGCGCCCACCCAGCCGACGGAACGAATTGGGCTGCCGGTCCCGGACTCCTCGGATTCGAGAATGCGACACTCGGAGAGCCGCTCCGGACTTCCCTCACCTTGTCCGCAAAAATTCCCTACTACTTTGAGACGGAATTC
>JARGNG010000159.1 GCA_029213265.1 Verrucomicrobiales bacterium
GCATCGGGATCGGAGATGTGAACCCAGGTGTGAACATGGGGCGCTCCGCGAAAATACCAGACCATGTGCGGACCTTCGATTCTCCAGTTGTCCCAGACTCCGTCGTCTCCGATGTCGTTGCTGCGGTAAAAGGAGAGGTGGAGTTTTTCGATTCCGGCTTTGTCGATCAGGGCCATCGATTCCTTGCGGTCGACTTCGCGAAAAGGGAGAAGAAGATCGTCGAGCACCTTGCGGACGCCCTGCTGCTGATCCGCAGTCATGTCGGCGAAAGCAAGGCCGGGGAGATCGCCAGCCTGGCGCTTCAGCTTGATAGTTGCGGCATTGTCCCCTGGTTCCTTGTCGAGCAGGGCAGATTCCCGTTGCTTGCCGTCGAGCATTGCGAAAACCTCGTTGGCGCTCTTCGCTTGATACCAGTAGGCATTGCCCTTGTGCTCGGGTCCTTCGTTGAATCCGTCCGCGGCGTGACCGTAAAAGATCGGGCCTCCGAAGGCCTTTCCGGCGACCGAGTTGCCGTCGATGCGGCGGGTCGTGTGACGGCCGGTCAGGACGAATTCAGAAGGACCACTTCCGGGGTCGCCAAAAATCGCAATCGAACTGTCGCCGAACCCTTTCTTTCCACTGTCGTGCTTGACCTGGTTATAGACCGTTTCCGCGTATTCGTCAGAGTGCGCTTTCAAAAAGATCTCTTTCACCATTTCGTTTTGATCGGCGTTGAGAAATTTGCCAATGCGCTGCTCCGTGATGTGCCAGTTGTTCGAAATCTTGTTTCGAAGGGGGTCGTCGAAACCGAAAACGAGAGGGCGCTTTTGGTCCTCGCTGAGAGAGTCAAAGAGCGTCTTGACGAGAGTTTCCGCTTCCGGTTCGGATTCGGCACGCAGGAGGCCCGGCGCTGCAAGGGAGGCGGCGGCAAGGGAGGAGTGGCGGAGGAAAGAGCGTCGATTGGTCATGGGTAGTGAATTGTCAGGGGCTTAGTCGAAGAGGTCGTCGAGAAAAGTGGTCAGGTGGATGAGATCAGATACGGTCAGAATATCATTAAAAGTCGGCATGGGAGAGTTCACCGCCTTGAAGTGGTCTCCGAGAATCATCATCGCTTTTTCATAGTCGGGCGAAACGGTATGATTCGCGTTCATGATCGCCTTGGCAAAGTCATCCCGCGTCCATTCGACGTGGCGGTTGCTTCCCAGTTCAATAATGAGGGTTTCCGTGAGCGTTGACTGGGGAAGGGAAATTTCCCCGGCGGCATGACACTGGTAGCAGCCCTTTTCGACAAAGAGCGTCTTGCCGGCAATGATACTTCCTTTCGGGATGACCGTAGTCTGACTCTCGATCGGATCCGCCGGAAGGAGTTGTGGAAAGGCAACGCCGATTGCTGCGAACAGGAGAAAAGCGCGGGAGAGGTTCATAACTGTAATCTAAACCGTTTCAGTGGGGTCTGTAAACAGTGATCAAGAGCTTAGGCTGGCGCATTTCCATCCTATGAAGGGCTTGCAAGCCCTGTCCCCTTTCCCTCATCGACGGCCCTAAGAAGGTGAATGCTACTCCTCACCGGTATTCGGGACGTTTGTTAATGGATGCTTGGAATCTGAAGAATTAGGGGAAGAATGCCGGACGCAGGAGGAGATTGGCAATGGGGAATGAATCTCCAACCCGTCGCTTCGCCTCTTCCAATCGTAATTTGCTCGATGCCACCTTTAAAAGACAGCGAACTGCCGGATCCCGAGATTTCGAATCGGGAACTGTCTCGCCGCGTCTTGTCCCGGCTGGCTCCCTATCGGACGAGACTCATCGTGTCGCTCTCTCTGCTCGTTCTTTCGGTTCCCTTCATTAATTTCCATCCGCTCGTCTGGGGCTTTGTGGCCGATGAACTGGTCGAAAAGACACTTACGGCAAAGAGTCTTGGAATCTGGCTCGGGATTATGTTCGCGACCTACCTTTTCGGTTTGGCGGCGAATGCGATTCATTCCTACCTCCTTGAGAAAACGGGGCAGGCCTTTGTCCGCAATATCCGGAATGAATTGTTCGCCAAGTTCGAGGCGCAATCGCTCTCGTATCATCGAAACCACAGCACGGGCGAACTGGTCACCCGGATCACGAGTGACGTCGATGCGATGGAGCAATCGGTGCTTCAAGGAGTTACAAGCCTTCTTGAAGAAGTTGTCACTTTTATCGTCGTGGCGGGAATGGTTCTCTGGATCAGTCCCGTGGTGGGGGCGGCTTCGATTCTTCCTCTCGCCTTCGCCTTCATCTTCATCCGGAAATACAATCGGAAGGTGAAATCGATCTATGCGGGAGTCCGCAAAAAGCTGGGCCAAATCGGATCCTTTGTTCAGGACCGTCTCGCCGGGGTGCAGGTGACGCAGGCCTTTGCGAGGGAGGAGGAGGAAAAGTCTACCTTCGGGAATCGTGCCGACGAGTTCTACGAAGCGAGTGTCGCCGCAAGCCGGGCGCGGAACTCCTATTTCCCGATCGTGTCGGCCTTCGGTTTTCTCAACAATCTCATTATGCTGGGAGTCGGTGCCTGGCTTATCATGCAGGGCAGTGAGTGGTTTACGATCGGAGCACTCCTCGCATATCGTGGTTTCTGGTGGCGTCTGCAAAGCCCCATCCGGACGATCGCCCAGACCAGTGATATCATTCAGCGGGCGAGAGCGGCAGCGAACCGGGTCATTGAGCTTCTCGATGCGCCGGTCGAGGTCGTGGAGTCACCGAAGGCGAAAGAGTGGAAGAACCCGACCGGAGAGATTCGATTTGAGAAGGTTCATTTTCACTACGTGGAATCGAAACCGATCCTGAGAGGCCTTTCCTTCGAAGTCGGGGAAGGGGAGTTCGTCGCCATTGCCGGTAGCAGCGGATCCGGAAAGAGCACCCTGCTGAATTTGATTCCCCGCTTTTACGATGTCACCAATGGCTGCATCCGCCTCGACGGGAAAGACATCCGCGACTTCACACTGGCGTCTCTGCGAAGCCCGGTCGGATACGTCGGGCAGGACAACTATCTCTTCGACGGGACGGTTCGGGAAAATCTTCTCTACGGAAAACCCGAAGCCGGGCCTCCTGAGATCGAAGCCGCCGCAGTTTCTGCCAATGCGCATTCGTTCATCCTCGATTTGCCCGATGGCTACGAGACGCGAGTGGGCCAGAACGGAGTGAAGCTCTCCGGCGGGCAACGGCAGCGCCTCAGCCTGGCCCGGGCTTTTCTCACGAATCCGACCATTCTCCTTCTCGATGAGCCAACCGCTTCAGTCGAACCGGAAAGCGAGGCACTGATCCATGAATCCATCCTCCACCGAACCCGGGAGGAACAGGGGACCACGCT
>JARGNG010000160.1 GCA_029213265.1 Verrucomicrobiales bacterium
GCCTCTCTGCTTCATCTCGACTACATCCCTGCACCCTACCTTCCGGCAAGGGCGCGCTACCGCCGATATCCGCCTGAATCCCCTCCGGACATTTCATATTCCGGCTCTTGCGCATAATGCCCCTCCGGTCGGCCTTGCTGACTGCCCTGGTTACTCCCCTGAGGGCTCCCCTGGTGACTCCCCGGGGAATTGGCATTTCTCCCCGGATCGGAAGCCTGTTGGTTGTTTCCCAAAAATTGCAGGGACTCCGCCACCACGCGGAGTTTGGACCGGTTTTGACCCGACTTCGAGTCCATCCATGTATCCAACTGCAGGCGTCCCTCTACGAGAACACTGCGCCCTTTCTGCAAATATTTCGCGGCATTCTCCGCCGTCTTCCCCCAAACCGTGACGTCGACAAAGGTTGTCTCCTCCTGCCGCTCGCCGTTCTCGCCATTCCAGCTTCGATTCATGGCGAGGCCCAGTTCTGTCACTGCGGCTCCGGTTTTGGTTCTCTTCAATTCAGGATCTCTGGTCAGATTTCCCAACAAGGTCACTCGATTAAAACTGCTCATGCGAACACTCATACAAACAACTGTTCAAAGTGACAACTGTTTTTTTCATTTTTTTTCCCGAATCTGATTTTCCTCCCTTACCGTGAAGCCGGATTTGCGATGAGGGGAACTGCTGTAGTAGGCTTCCCCGTTCGGAAATCCCCAGTCACACTATTCATGGAACCGGAGACCCTTTCCCCTCTTTCAGACTTCTTCTATCTCTTCCTCAGCATCGTGCTGGAAGGGGCTCCCTTTATTCTTCTCGGCACGATAATCTCCGGATTCATCGATGCCTATCTACCTGCGGGACTGATTGATCGCTGGCTCCCCAAAAACAAGCCGCTCGCAATTCTGTGCTCCGGCCTTCTCGGTGCCGTCTTCCCCGTTTGCGAATGTGCGGTCGTTCCTGTGATTCGTCGCCTCATCCGGAAAGGGCTGCCGGTTTCCTGCGCAATCACCTACATGCTCTCAGCGCCGATCATCAATCCCATCGTAATTGTGAGCACGATGAAGGCCTTCTCATCCTCGGTCGGGCAATTCTCGCTTCGACAAACAGAGACCGTGGAAGCCTATGGTCCGCTCTTCATGACATCGAGTCGATTGCTGATCGCCTTCATTGTCACCGTGTCGGTCGGACTGATCGTTTTGAAATTCAAGCCGAAGTCGATCCTCCGTCCGCAGATTATCCCCAAGTCCCAGGGGGGAACCGATGTCGAGCACGACCATGGATCGGACATAGTCGGAAAATCGGACAAGCTCGTTCTCGCGATGCGCACGGCGATGCGCGACTTCATGGAAACGGCCATGTATTTCACGATTGGTGTGGCAATCACTGCCGTTTTCAAAGCCTATGTGACCGAAGATCTGATTCTGCTATTCAATCAGAACGAGGTCACCGGTATCGGCCTGATGATGATCCTGGCCTTCGTTCTCAGCCTTTGCAGCACCTCCGATGCTTTCATTGCCGCCAACTTCCCGGTTCCTCAGTCCGCGAAACTCGCCTTTCTGGTCTTCGGACCGATGATGGATGTGAAGCTGGTCTTCATGTATCTTTCGGTCTTCCGACCTAAATTTGTCGTATCAATCGCGATCGGCCTCGCCATTGCAATTGGGGTCTTGAGCTACCTCTGGATCCGCCTGTAAGTTACCTGACTTCCTCATGAAAAAGGTCCTCACTTTTTTGACTGTCGCGACTCTCCTGACTTGGGGAGGGCTCTTCCTTTACTTTTATGCCACCGGCCGAATTGATCGCTACCTTGATCCTGCGTTCCGGATCTATGCTTTAATCTCCGGAGTTGGAATGCTTCTCCTCGGATCCTTCAATTTTCTGAACCGGAACAAAGCGATCGGGCTTTGCACACATGATCATGCGCACGGGGATCCCTGCGAACATGATCACCATCATGACCATTCCGATGCTCACCACGATCATGATCACAAGCATGGGGAATGCGAACACGATAGCCACGACCATTCTCATTCCAACGACTGTGAACATGATCACGATCACGACCGCGCAGATGGTGGACACGATCATGACCACGAGGATCACGATCATTCGCACGATCACGAAACGACCACTTCCGGCGTAATTTTTTCCCTGATCGTCCTGCTCATCCCGATGCTTGTGGCGACCGGATATTCCAAAGATCGCTTCAGCACCGAATACCTCATGAAGTGGGGGAAAATCGAACGGCAGATGATGCAGATGCGGATTGCGAAAAGGAATGAAGCATCCGCCAAGCAGCTCGGCTCGGTCGATCCTTCACAAAATCCCTACACCAGCGCCGCGGTCGCCGGCGATGCCGCAGCTCCCGGAGCATCCACACCCGGAGCCGCTGACACACCTCCCGAACCGAGGCCCGACGGTGAAGAAGGAGCGCCAGACGACTCGTGGTCCACCTTTACTCTTGAAGACCTCAAGCAGATGGTCCCTCAAAGCGACGCGGGTGACTTTCTCCTCGATGTCCCCCAGATTTTTTACACCGCCGGAGACAAAGAGCTCATGGCTGTGATGGAGGGAATCCCCATCGAAACGACCGCTCAGTTGATGGAGGAGACGCTCAACAACCCGAACAACACCCGACTGAAAGCCTTTCGTCTCTTTATCGAATGCTGTGCGGCAGACGCCCGGCCCCTTTCCATTCCCGTCGATTTCGGGAAAGCTCCTCCGGAATACACCGAAATGGGCTGGTACAGGATCTACGGCAAACTCAGCTACCTGAACGAGGACGGAGAGATCCTTCCGATTTTGCAGGTCGACCGGGTCGAAGAAACCCTGGAACCGACCGACGGCCTGATTTTTTAGGAGCTCGCGGATCCGCTCTCCGCCCCTTGCAAAACGGGCATTCCGGCGTAAGTTACTACGTTCCCAAGAATGGGGGTGTACTGGTTTCGACTGGTAGTTTGAAGAGCAGATTGCGTGTCGAGGTTGATCGGCTGGCCTCGTAAAAAGCCGTTCAAAAAACAAATGCAAATAACGAACCTGAACTTGCGCTGGCAGCCTAATTGAGTTGCCCGGGATTTGGCCGACGCCGGCTGAGCTGAATCCTGAAATTTTAGACGGCTTAGTCTCCAGACGGGTGTCCGGTTTGAGCGATGAAAGGTTACAGGGCAACCGGAGAGAACGAATTCTGTCGATCGAAGTCGCCTCTCCTAAATTAAAAGACCGACTATGCATGTAGAGATTTGTTTAGACAGCTATTAGGACAGGGGTTCAACTCCCCTCACCTCCACTTGTTGATTT
>JARGNG010000161.1 GCA_029213265.1 Verrucomicrobiales bacterium
ATTCCCCTCGATGTGCATCGCGAGATGGGAAACAATGCCGAACTGATGAAGGCACTGGGAATTCTCGATGCCGTCCCGTTTTTTCCCTGGAAAGGAATCGAGCTCGGGCTCTCGGCGACCGGACAATGGGACCGCGATGCCCTGGTAAACCTGGTCGAGGCGGCGACCGGTGCTCCGGCCCACCTTTGTCCGGGCGGACCGGAAAGCATTCGAAATTTTGGTGTCATCACGGGAGGCGCCGGCAGCGAGATCGGGGCGATTGCCGAAACCGGGATCGATACTTTTATTACGGGCGAAGGCCCCCATTGGAGCTACACCTCAGCGGAGGAGCTGGGAATCAACCTGATTTACGGAGGCCACTACGCGACCGAAACCTTCGGGGTCAAGGCTCTGGCGGAGCGATGGTGTCAGGAATTCCCGGGGATGAGCTGGGAATTTATTGACCACCCGACGGGGCTGTAGCGGCATCCTGATGCAAGTAACCTCGTGACGGCCCGGCCGACCTTACTGGAAGCTGAAATCGGTTGTCAGCTGCCTGGAAAGGAGAGTCGGTGCGGGACTTTGAGTTTCAGGCTACTCCGGTCCAGGGATCACTACCGCACGAACAGGAGCGGCTCTCGTCGGAATGGTAGCCGGAGCGCCGGCCGCCGGGACCGGGGATATGGCCGTGCCGGCGGAGGTTGTTGATGCAGGCAAAGCCGAGCTGCCAGTCGCCGGAGCGCCGGCCGCCGGAGCACCGGCCGCCGGAGCAGCGGCCGCCGGAGCAGCGGCCGCCGGAGCACCCATCGAATTCCATGGAATAACGGCCTGCAGAGTAGCGGCATCCACTGCATCTCTTCCATAGACGTCGCGGGCCGGTGCGAGGACGATTTTTCCTCCTGCGATGGGGCGGGGAAAGGTCGTGAAGTAGGTGATGTAGACATTGATGCCATCTTTGATTGGCATGCTCTTTCGATCGTCGCCATGCATGGCGGTTTTCACCTGATCGACTGTCCAGTTTTCCGGTTTGAGCACCCATTCTCCCATTTTTTCCGGTTCGGCGAGACGAATGCATCCGTGGCTGTAGTCCCGGTTGGACCGGTGAAAAAAGGCCTTCGCAGGAGTGTCGTGCATGTAGATGTTGAAGGAATTCGGGAAGAGAAACTTCACGTGGCCCAATGCATTGGTTGGCCCCGGCTTCTGGCGCAGAAAGAGGCGGCCCTGTTTGACCAGCTCCAGATTTTGTGGGGAAAGGCGGTGGGAGCTCTTGTTGTAGGGATTAAAATTGCTCACGATCTCGTAGCGGTTGCGACTGAGGTAGCCCCAGTCTTCCTGCGCTTTGGGAAGAACTTCCTTCAGCGCGATGCTCTTGGGGACATTCCAGTAAGGGCCGAAGACCACTTCCTGCATGACATCTCGAAATACGGGCGTGCGGTGGGTGTCTTTTGAAGCCCTGCCGTGGACGATGCGCATCGAATCAGCGAAGAAGTCATTGTCTTCGAAGAGAAATAATTCCGCGCTGGGGAGATTGGCGAGGACATAGCGATCACCCATGTCATTGGGAATGAGGCGCGCCCGGTGGAGGTTAATTGTGAGGGAGCGATATTGATCAGCCGCGTTGGTATTGAGGTAGCGCCAGGAGGCCGGACCAAAGACTCCGTCCGGATCGAGGCCGTAGTCCCGTTGAAAAGCGATGAGAGCGCTGCTCAACTCCGGGGTCATTGACGAGAGAGTGCTCGCGATCGCCGGATCCATTTGAAGATAGCCGCGATCAATCAGGTGGGCGGCTACCGCCGGTGCCGCAGCAAAGAGCTCTCCCGGTTTGGCCGAGCCCGAGTTGGAAGGGTCGGGAATCTGGGGGAGGCCGGAATACTTTAGAATGGCCTCCTTTGCTCCGGGGTAGGCTCGAAACAGCTCGCGATAGATCCAGTTTTTCGGACCCAGGGCTTCCAGGACCCGGGGAATGTCGAAGGGCTGGATCGCGACAGCAGAGAGCAGGTCTTTTTCTATCGCCTCCCGGGACCAGTCATCAGAGCCGGGAGTATCGTCGTGATACCATTCCTCCCAGATCTTCTCTCCGGGAATTGGCCCCATTCGCACGAGCAGTCCTGCATCGAGAAGAGCAATGGAGTAGGCTAGATCCCGCTGTTCTACGGTCGTGCCTGTGATCGAAGGGACAATTACCTCCGGATCCAGCGCGAGCAGATCCGGAAAGGCATGGGCCGACAGAGCTGTACAAAGCGAGCGATGAATCCCGGACTGCAATGTCGACTCGTCCCAAAGAGGGCGGAAGCCGCGGCCCTCATAGCTGCAGACCAGGACCTCGGCCAGCAGTTCGCGGAAATGCCTCTGCACCGGAATCAGGGAAAGGATCTGAGCCCGGAGCGCTTTCTTCTTTTCTGCATTGGGATCGACCGGAGGCGCTGCCGAAATGGAGGCCGGAAGGTTGGCCGGAAGGTTGGTCGCCCTCGGATTCTCTGTAGAAGAGGGGGGTGCCGAGGGCGCTGCAGGATTGGACTCGTCCTGCGCAGCGCATGGGGAAACAGTCAGTAACAGGATCGCTGTCGCGATCCCCGGGGATACCCATCTGTGGAGAAGAGAGGTGAAGGAGGGCTTCATAGGTGGCGAAGTTTACGCGAGAAACGGCCAAAAGGCCAGAGCCGGACTACAACCGAGAACCTGCGAGGTCCGGCGGGATCAGAAAGATTCAAAAATGATCAAGCTAACCACCCAGAGATACTAGAATTTCCGTTAGAATATGGCCGTGTTAGGAACGTTTTGGCGGTAGCGAACGAAGAACGTGGCACTTTTTAAAAAAACTTTAGCAAAAGCGGTTGACCTCCTGAAAATCGCGATTACTGTCGGGGCCCGCTCAAAAGCGAGCGGGATCGTTCCATCGTGCAGCTTTGGAAAGATGTGTAGATCTTTTAGAAAAATCGAGCCGAGTGCTTCAAGCGTAATCACAACACCCACCCTGAACTTGTAAAGCAAATTTGGGGCCAAGTTGAAGATTAGAAGTAGTCGGTGTTAGGAAAAGGCTAAATTGTGTGCTGCATGCGATTCAGATCGTGTGCAGAGAAGGGGTTTTCTTAGGAAGGCCCCAACTTGTCAATTTTCCGTTTTTAGTAGAACAATAGCAATTCCGTAAGGAATGCCATGCGTTTCTAGAATCGGGATCAATTTTCTATTCGGAGAGTTTGATTCTGGCTCAGAACGAACGCTGG
>JARGNG010000162.1 GCA_029213265.1 Verrucomicrobiales bacterium
TGCACGGCGTTCCATCCGAAAGCGGCAAAGCGGGCGCAGGCGTCGTAGCTCTGAGTCACATCGGCCATCGCGTCGAGCGTGACGTCGTTTGAATCATAAATGAGGACGAGATTGTCGAGCCCGTTGTGACCGGCGAAGGCGATCGCCTCGGAAGCGACGCCCTCCTGAAGACAGCCGTCACCGGCGAGACAGAAAATGGTCTGGTCAAAGATCGTGTGATCCGCGGTATTGTATCTCGCACCGGCCATTTTCGCGGACAGCGCGTAGCCGACCGCATTGCCGACACCCTGACCGAGGGGGCCGGTCGTTGCTTCGACTCCATCGGTCTCGCCGAACTCCGGGTGACCCGGGGTGATACTGTGGAGTTGACGGAAATTTTTGACCTCTTCGAGAGAAAGGTTGTACCCGGCGATATGGAGCCATCCGTAGAGGAACATGGATCCGTGTCCAGCGGAGAGGATGAAACGGTCGCGGTTGAGCCATTTGGGCTGACCGGGATGGTAGCGCATTGCCTGCCCGTAAAGAACGGCCCCGATGTCAGCGGCTCCCAGCGGAAGTCCAAGGTGGCCCGAGCTGCAGGCGTGGACGGCGTCGATGGCGAGACCGCGGGCTTCATTGGCTGCCGTGGCGAGGGCTTCTTTGTTTAGTTCACTCATAAGTCTTTCCAGGATCCTTGATCAAATCGTTTATTTGCGGCAACATTTGGCGCATTTAGCAGGGTTCGCAAGAACCGAATGGCAACGGGATCTGTGAAATCCGTTAGAGAAGATCCTGAAAATCCCGCATGACAGACCGACTTTTCGCTGCAATGTAGCGGCCAACATGGCAGAAGACACAAATCAGATTCTGAAAATTGGATTGCCCAAGGGGAGTCTCTCGGAACCGACTCTCGATCTGTTCGAGAAGGCCGGTTATAATATAACAGGTGCCTCGCGGTCCTATCGCCCGTCGATCGACGATCCGGAGCTTCAGATCCGGCTGATCCGCGCGCAGGAGATCGGTCGCTATGTCGATCATGGATTCCTCGATTGCGGAATTACGGGGATGGACTGGATTGCCGAGAACGGAGCCGATGTCCATGTCGTCTGTGATTTGCCCTACAGCCGTGCCACTTCTAACCCGACCCGCTGGGTTCTGGTGGTGCCCAATGATTCTCCGATTCAGACGGTCAAAGATTTGGAAGGCAAGCGGATCGCGGCCGAAGCCGTCGGTATTGTGGAGAAATATCTCGAAAAGAACGGTGTCACTGCGGAAGTCGAGTTCAGCTGGGGTGCGACCGAAGTGAAAGTGCCGGAACTCGTCGATGCAATCGTCGACATCACCGAGACCGGTTCTTCCCTCCGGGCCAACAATTTGCGCATTATCGATGTGCTCATGGAGAGCTACCCGCAGTTCGTGGCGAAGAAAGAATCGTGGGACAATCCCTGGAAGCGTTCGAAGATCGAGCGAATTGCCGTCCTTTTGCAGGGTGCCTTGAAAGCCCGCGACATGGTGGGTTTGAAAATGAACCTGCCGGCCGGGAAACGGGAGGAAGTGCTCGATTTACTGCCCTCTTTGAGAAATCCAACGGTGTCCAAGCTGACGAACGAGGAGTGGGTGGCGATCGAAACCGTCCTGACCGAGCGCGAAGCGAGGGAACTGGTTCCCCAGTTAAAAGAGCTCGGAGCGGAGGGAATCATCGAATATCCCTTGAATAAAGTGATTGGCTGACCGATAATCGCCTCCCGCTGAAATCCGGACGAATTTCGGGCCCGGCGGTTAACCAACTGAATTTTTTGTTATGGGATGCCTTAAGAAAAAGAGGAAGACCAAGATCAGTAAGCACAAGCGACGCAAGCGTCTTAAGGCTAACCGCCATAAGAAGCGTTTGCGTTACAAGGGCTAATCGTTGATCTTGGACGAATGAAAGCATTGCAGCGAGGCGGTCCCAATACAGGAGCCCTCCGCTGCATTGTTGTGTATAGCTCGCTATTTTTCCTCTTCGGGGACACAGCGAGGTCTGAGAACGGCAACTCGCTGCAGGACTTTGCCGAGGTCTACATTGACCAATTCTTCACCCCCGATCCGGGCTTGCTTCTCTCCGACGAGGGAAAAAGAAAGAGTACAGCGCTTGCTCACTATGCTCTCGGAAGGAGTCTCGAAGCCCGCGGCCGCGCTCTGGAAGCCGTCGAAGCCTACAAGACGGTTCTCGAAAATCAGCCGGATCAGCATTTTCTGGCCCGGAAAACCGCCTATCTTCTCGCCCGGAACGGCAGCAACGACGATGCTCTTGAGCTTCTGGAGGGAAACCTGAAGAACAATCCGAATGAGCCGTTTGCCTACATTGCCCTCTCGGAATATCTCGCGACGTATGAGGGAAATGATGAGGAAGGTCGGAAGAGGGCTTTTACCGTGATTGAAGAGGCGATCGAAAAGTTTCCGACCGAGGCGGCGGTTTATGAGCACATCGTGCGGCTCTACGTGGTAAACAATCGCAAAGACGAAGCGCAAGCCATCATGGAGAAGGCGCTCGAGGTGGAGAATCCGGATCCGAAATTCTGGCTGGAGCTTGGAAAGATTGCCGGTCAGGTCTGGCCGGTGCGGGCGAACAGCGTTCCCGGGGAAACGGAACTGGTCAACACTCTCTATGGGAAGGCCCTTCTTTTCGCGGAGTCGGACATGGAAGTCGTGGAGAGCGTGGCCGATTACTATCATGCGACGCGACAGTTTGATCGCGCCATCAGCGCCTACACGGAAGTCATCAACGCGAGTACGGACCGCCTCGAGGTAAGAGAGAAACTTGCCCGTGTCTATGGCGGAAAGGGCGACGAGGAAAAAGTTCTTCAAACGCTGAAAGAAATTGTCGAGATTGATCCGCAGAGCGCCCGCACTCATAAGCAGCTCGCGCAGATCTACATGCGGAATGAGGAATACAAGGCGGCGATCCCGCACCTGCGGAAGGCGTTGGCAATTTCAAAAGGTTCCGCAACGGAGTACAACGCCCTCGCCCGGATGATGATTGAATCCGACGAGCATGAGGCTGCGATCGAGTTTTTGAAAGATGCTGCGTATCTTTTCCCCGAGGTGCCCGATTTTCCCTTTCTTCTCAGCTTTCCTTTGAGTCGTCTCGAAAAGTGGGAGGAATCGGTGAAGC
>JARGNG010000163.1 GCA_029213265.1 Verrucomicrobiales bacterium
CCTGCTCCTCGGTTCCGAAGATCAGGGCAATAGGACGGTCGAGGGGGAGGGTCGTAAGGTCGTAACCGTCGACATTGGGTGTCGTCGCGACGAGTCGATAGCCTCTTGTCCGCAGCGTATCGAGGCACGAAGAAGTCTGGTGGTAGCGATACATCGAAAGCCATTTGGAGCTGCCGAGAGAGACGCCGTTGTTGGGGCGATAGTGGTTTCTTGCTTCGACGATGTGCACATCCTGGATGCCGAGGCAATCGCAGCTGCGAAGGCAGGCCGAAGCGTTGTGTGGCTGATAGATGTCTTCGAGGAAGACGGTGAGGTGCCGGGTCCGCTCAGCCAGCACCTGCGCGATTTTGTCCCGCTTGTTTTCGGTAACGTAGCTTTCGAGATAGTTGCAAATTTCTTCGTCGGCGGTCATGCGTTCTACGCTCAGGTGTTCCAGCGGGGGCGTTTCACACCGACGTAGGCGATGAAAATTCCGATAGCGACGTGGGCCACGAGCACGAGAAAGCTAAGCCACATCGGCCCGAGCCAGGTGTCGGTCACCTCTTTGATATAACGAAGGTAACCGCGTTCCATTCCGTCCATGATCCCGGCCCAACTCCAGTAGGCGGAGATGAAGGGGCGGGTGATCCACCCGAATAATTCCGGCAGAGCGATGACGGCACCGGAAAGCGGCAGCTGAAAACCGACGAGATAAATACTGAGCAACGAAGCCTGGTCGGCGGTTCGAGCCATCGACGATATTCCGAGGCAGATGGAGGTCATGGCGCCGTTGACGAGCAGCAGAAGCAGGAAGTGGGCGAGAAACGATTCACTGGGGAAGCCGCAAATGCTCTCCACAAAGAGCGCCATCCAGAGCGATTGCAGAAAGACAAGAATGGAGAGAAAGGCGACCTTGCTCGCGAGGTAGACAGAGGGGCGGACGCCCCCGAGTTTTTCTTTCTCGAAGATCGGTCGCTCCGCGGCAATCTCCCGCGCGGAGTTGTTGGAGCCCATCAGAGTGAGCAGGATGACCTGGAACATGACGAGTCCGGAGACGATTCCGCCGAGGTTGAGGTTGAAGGTCATGTCCTCGCGCTCCTGCGTGATCTCGGCAAGATTGGCCGGCATCGATTCGGATAGTCGTATCGTCTGTTCTATCCCGTCGAGTTCGAAGATGACGACGAGAATCGGGAAGCCCACGAGAATCGCGAATTGCAGGACCAGGTTGCCCCAGTCGCGGAAGAAGATTTTCCAGCGACGGAAAAAGAGGGCGAAGAACTGTGCCATTGCTCCCGGTGTGATTGCGGAAACAGAAAGTTCGGGATCGCCGCTTGGAGTCGCAGGCAGGCCTTCGTAGTATGCTTCGCGGTGTTTGACCCAGCTGTTCGCCCATCCATCTTTGCTCCTCTTCGCGAGTTGACCGTAGACGTCCTCGGCCTTGTCGACGCTGAAGTAGTGTTCGAGGGCGCGCGGGGGGCCATGGTAGACAATCCTTCCGGCGTCGAGAACGAGAACGGAGTCATAGAGCTCAAGGCTGGCGAGGCTGTGCGTCACGTTGACGACGATTCGGTTTTCGTTGCGGCTGAGGTCGTGCATCAGCTGAACGATTTCGTTTTCACTCTGCGGGTCGAGTCCACTCGTGACCTCGTCACAGAGTAGAAGAACCGGATCAGTGACCAGCTCGAGAGCGAGAGAAAGACGGCGCCTTTGGCCTCCGGAGAGAACTTTGACCTGGCGGTCGCGAATCGCATCCATCCCGGTCGCATTGAGCACTCCGTCGACGAGTTTCTCAAATTCCTCGCGGGACTCAGTTTCGGCACGCAGTCGGATCGTGCTCTCGATGTTCTCCTCTACCGTGAGGTCTTCATAGGCGATGGAGAACTGAGGAACATACCCGATTTCGGAATGTTCGAGGTCTCCTTCTTCGGAAAGATTGCGGCCGTTCCAGTGGATGCTGCCGTCGGTTTCCTGATTGATTCCCGCGATCAATTTGAGGAGTGTCGATTTACCGCACCCGGAAGGTCCCACGATTGCCATGAAATGTCCGGTCGGCACCCGCATGTCGATCTTCTCGAGCAGGTGAAGGTCCTCGCGACCTTTCCGGACGGTGAAATGAATGTTTTTCAGCTCAAGCACAGAATAGTTGTAGAAGCTTTGATTGTGATTCGCAATCCCGCAGAAGTGGAAATTACAAGGGATCAAATAAAGCTTTACCCATCGGGATATCCTGTCGTTTGTTAAGGCGATGGCAAAAACGGGACGTTCACGAAAAAAGAAGCGCGGTAAGGTCAATCCACTCGCGGTAGTCCTGATCACCTGTGCCTCGCTTCTGGTGGTTCTCGTCGTGGGCTTGTTGATTGCCAAATCGAGTGTCCAGGGGTGGTTGCGGGGCGATGAGTTTCGCGACTGGGTGGTGAAGAAGGCCTCTGCGGTGTTGCGCTCGGACATTGAACTGGCCGAGGTGAAGTGGCAGGGGTCTGAAATTTACGCCGATCAATTCCGGGCGCACGGCTATGAGGAGGCCGCTTTTTCGAAACTGGCTCTCGATGGGGTTCGCGCCAAGGCCGACGGAATCAAAGACGGGGCTTTTCTGATTCCGGAAGTGACGGTGAATCGCTTCGAGATGGAGTTTTCCAACAAACGAAATAAGCCTTTGCCCGGAGAGGCAGCTGAGTCACCTGCCGTCGTCAAAGGTCCCGGGGTGCCGGATTGGCTGGCCCGCTATCTTCCGAACCGGGCTGAGGTGGGGGAGATCAACCTTTCGTCTGCCCGGGTTGATGTAAAAAAGGCGGACGGATCGATACCTTTCCATATGAGCGGGGTTCGGGCTGCCGTCGAGCCGGACTTTCGAACCGGAATATGGGAGATCAAAGGGCGGGGCGGAAAGATCGTGGTGCCGAATCAGCCGGAGATTGTCTTGAAAGATCTGGGAATGCGCTGGCGGCAGCGTGAATTGTTTATCGACCGCTGCGGACTCGGGATCTATGGCGACGGGCATGTCGACGGAAGCGGTGAGATCAGTTTTGCCGGCGACGGGAACTTTGATCTGGAGCTCGAGATTTCCTCGATCGATGTGGATAAGCTGGTCGAAGGGGAGTGGAAGGAACGCCTTTCCG
>JARGNG010000057.1 GCA_029213265.1 Verrucomicrobiales bacterium
CCGGCGAGGGCGAGAATGGGGAGACAGATCGAGAAAAAGATTTCGAAGAAGACGGACATTCGAAATCACGATCCACGCAATGAGGCGATCGTCCAATGGTGAATCCAAGACTCCCCCTATTTTGCCGGAGAGGAGAGATACGCGAGAAGATCGGCCATTTCCTGAACCGACAAAGTCGCCTCGAGCCCCTCCGGCATGAGCGATTGGCCGAGGCCTTTCATCGATTGCACTGCGGTTCTCGGGAAGCTCTTGTCGATACCTCCCGGCATCCGGACCGTGACTTCTTCGGGCGACTCCTGCAGTATGATTCCCGACAGGCTGGTTCCGTCCTGAAGATCGAAAACATAGGTTTGATATTGCGGGGCGACTTCCCGGTTCGGATCGAGAATACGCTCGAGTAGAGACTCTTTCCCTGCGGTCGCAAAGGTGGCGATGGCAGGGCCCAGTTCGATTCCGAGGCCTTCATGAGAGACGTGGCAGGCGACGCAGCCTTTGGTGAAGGCTGCTTCTCCGCGCTTGCGATCGGTTTCCAAAGTGAGAGCGTCCTGATAATTCTGAATCACATCGGAGCGGGAAGCGATGGCTGGCAGTACTTCGCCGGCGAGTGCCCGAACCGCTTCCGTCTTGTGGCTCCGGAATTGCTCAATGAGGCTGGCAGGTGCATCCACCAGGGCGATTTCCTCCTTTTGAATTCGCTGCAGAAATTGCAGGGAGGCTGTGGCGTTCGATCCGATCCGGTTGGCCAGTTCGGCGCGGGCGGCTGAGGGGATTGTCTCGTAGGATTGAACGAGGAAGGGAATATCCCGAATCGCCGTGATGAGAAGCCCGGCAATGTCATCGCTTTCACCGGAAGTGAGAATGGATTGGAGTTGGTCCTGGCCCTCCTTTCCTCCGAGTAACGACAGCGCCTCAATGGCTGACTTTCGCTTGGAGAGCGGTTGGGAAGCGTCGGCGAGACAGCGAGAGGCTTCTTCCAGCAACGGTTTCCAGGCAGAACTTTCTGTCAACGACGCGACGCTCTTGCCCCCGTATCCCGCGCCTGTCAAAAGCGCAGAGGCTTTCCCGATGAAGCTGCTGTCGAGAGGGCGGGATCCAAGGTCCCTGCCGACCTCGGCGAGGAGTCCGGCATCTCCGCTTCGACCTGCCATGGTGAGCAATTTCCCGGTGAACGAATCATGGTCACTATTCCGAGTCAGGTTCCATGCTTCCCGAAGCGCTTCGATCGTGCGAAGAGAATTCAGGATCGACGCTTCCATCCAGGGATCGTTTTTGGCTTTGTCCATCTTGTCGAGTAGAGGCTCGCCTGACGCCAACAAAGCGGGGAAAGGGGATGTGGGGGCGATGGGTTGCGCAGGTTTGCCTCTTTCGAAAAGCAGTCTTCTCGCGGTGGTTCGATGCCAATCGTTGTCGTGGGTGAGGAGTCCTTCGAGTTCGTCATCGGTGGCATTGGCAAGGCTATCGATTTTGGGATATGGAAACTGATCCGGCTCCACCCGGTAGATTCTTCCCCGTTCGAATCCGCTGTTCAGGTCGACGTGTTTTTTGATGGGCTCGGGAAGGGACCAGGGGTGTTCGATCGTTTCCCGATACATGTCGGTGATGTAGAGACATCCGTCCGGGCCGGTCGTGAAACTGGTCGGGCGAAACCAGTTGTCCCTGCTCCGGAGGAATTCCGTTTTCTCATCGGGGTCGGGTCGGGTCGCCATCAGTCCGACCGAACCATCTTTCTGCTTCACGATTTTTCGATGAACGAGATTGCTTCCGACATCGCCGATGAAGGCGTTGTTGCGGAATTCAGGTCCGAAAGCATTTCCCCAGTAAAGATGGACTCCGGTTGCAGAGGTGAAATATCCGGAGACGCGTCCGCCCCCTTCAACCACTCCCTTGACGACTCCGGCGACACGCCACCTTGTCCTGACAATGCGCCAGGGCTCATCCGGACTGATCCGGTAGACCGGAGCGGCTGCTCCATCGTCGGGAATGTTGACGAGCGGGGAGGGAAGGCTGAACCACGGGTTGGGTTTTACCTGCGACCGTTCGTAGGCGACCCAGAGAATGTGTTGTGAATTGGAACAGATGAAGCGCCGGCCGCGGTCGTCAAAGCTCATGCCGTACTGGGCGGTTCCATTTTCCGCCCGGAAATCGAGTGTCTCCGGATCGAAGGAAAAATCAGCGCCTCGAACATTCACAGGTTCAAAAGAGCTGTCTCCAGGGCGGGTGATCGTGCCTCCGTTGCGCGCCGTCGCTCCCCAGATCCGATTGTCCGGACCCCAGCGAAAGCTGTTGAAGAGGGCCTGCATGTTCAGCTTGGGAGCACCTTCACCGAATCCTGTGAAGACGGTCTTCTCTTCATCGCATATCCCGTCGCCGTCGGTGTCTTTGAAATAGAAGACGTCAGGAGTGGCCCCGACAAAAATACCGCCCTTATAGCAAATGACAGCCGTGGGCCAGCGGAGCCCCTTTTTGAAAACGGAAGACTGATCGAAGATTCCGTCTCCATTCGTATCGGTGAGGAGGCGAATCTGCCCGAGTTCTTCATTCCGTCGTTCCGAGTACCCTCTCATTTCGACGACGTAGGCGCGGCCATGTTCGTCGAAAGTCATTGCGATGGGGTCCATCACGGCGGGTTCGTGCGCAGCGAGTTTTAGAGAAAATCCGGGTGCGATTTCAAACGTATCGAAGACATCGGCAGGTTCGGTGGCCGGGACTCTTGGAAACTCATCAGCGGATAGCTCCAGATCCTCCTGGGCGAACAAAGGATTCTGAAAAATCAAAAGAAGGGCGCAAAGGAGGAATGTTTTCATCTCGTATTGGGAAAGAATTTCCTGTTAGGACTACGGAACTCTGACAAGACCATGAATCGAAGACAATTCACAAAAACGGCGGGATTAGGGATCGCGGGATCGGCTGCCTCGATGGGGTACTCGAAACTCGGTGAGGAAATCATTGATATTCATCAGCACATCAATTTTCATGCCCGAACCAATGAGGAGCTGATCGCGCATCAGAAAAAAATGGGGGTTTCCAAAACGGTTCTCCTTCCCTCCGGCTCCGCCCTTTCGCGATCTTCAACCCATAAGGGGAAATCGAATGGTCTGGCCGCCCGTGTTTTCGGGACCTTCGCCGCAGCCAGGGTTGCCAAAGCGTATCCCGATTCATTCGTCTTTTTCTGCAATGAGATTCCGGATCTCGACAATGCCCCGAAAGAATTGGAAGGATGGCTGGAGAAAGGTGCTTGCGGGATCGGTGAGCAGAAGTTCAATCTCGACTGCGACTCCGCCCCCATGATCCGGCTCTACGAGGTGGCGCGGGCCTACCAGGTTCCCGTTTTGTTGCATTTTCAGCATGGTGCCTACAACATGGGATTTGAGCGTTTTCATAAAGTGCTGGAGAAATTTCCCGAGGTAAATTTCATCGGGCACGCTCAAACCTGGTGGGGGAATATCGATGCGAATCATGTCCAGACCGATTTGTATCCGAAGACCAAAGTAAAGCCGGGAGGACTGACCGACAAATATCTCTCCGATTATCCGAATATGTTTGGAGATCTTTCTGCAGGGTCCGGGAAGAATGCGTTGAATCGTGACGAAGAGCATGCCGTTGCCTTCCTGGAGCGCCATCAGGACAAGCTTCTTCTCGGAACGGATTGTGCCGATGCGGTCGGAGAGGGAAAAGAGTGTTCCGGAGCGGGACAAATCGCGAACGTGATGCAGTTTGTAACAGACCCGAAAGTGAGAGCCAAAATTCTATCCGGAAATGCAAAGCGAATTATCAAATTGGACTAGGGGCATCGTTGGGATGATCCTCGTAAGCGGAACTCTCATGGGGGCTTCGGAACTCAAGCTGCCCGTGGTGATCGCTCACCGCGGAGCTTCCGCTGTCGCCCCGGAGAATACGAGATCTTCAATTGAAGAAGCCTGTCGCATGGGGGCTGCGGTGATCGAATTCGATGTGCGTCAGACCTCGGATGGGGAACTCGTTCTTTTTCACGACAAGGACCTCGAACGAATCGCCGGGACCGGGGATACTTTGGAATCCAGGGATTGGGCGTATGTCAGGAATCTGGATGTGGGGAAGTGGTTCGGGGGGAAGTATGCGGGGGAGACGCCCATTCGATTGAGGGAAGCGATTGAATTGTGTCGTCAGGGAAATGCAGTGGCTTTGATCGAACACAAAACCGGTGATGCACGGCTCTATGCGGAGGCGATTCGGGAATTGAAGGCGGAGGGGGATGTGATCGTGCAGAGTTTCAATTGGAAGTTTCTAAGTGCCTTTCGAGTGGAAATGGAATCCGTTCCGACCGGTGCGCTTGGGAGCAAGAAGTTGAGCAAAGAAAAAATCGGACAACTGGAGTCGTTGAAACCGGATTGGGTCGGCTGGAATTTCGGAGATCTCTCCGAATCGAATCTCAAGGAATTGCAGAGCCTCGATTTTCGTGTCGCGCTCTGGACCGTCAACGATCCGGCAGAAGCGGAGAAATGGCTGCGTCGGGGAGTGGACGGGATTATCACCGACCACCCTGATAAGATGCTGATGCTCCTGGAGGAATGAGTCGGTAGCGGAATTCGTAAGAATTTCGAAGCGGACGACCGGCCCCTTTGCTCTGGAGCTCCACTATTTCACCACCTGCTCAATGGCCTCCATGACGGCGGAAGGCGTGATCACCCCGTCGCCGAGAGAGATCGCCTTCTTCGATTGGTCGGCTGGATACAGCAAATAGAAGGGTACTCCAGATCTTCCGTATTCTTTCAGAACCTTGGTGATGCTGGGATCTTCGTTGGTCCAGTCAGCGATCACGAATTCGATATTGTTCTCTTTGAACGCGTTCTGAATTTTGTCCGTCTTGATCGTCGTGCGCTCATTCACTTTGCAGGTGAGGCACCACTCCGCCGTAAAGTCGACGAAGACATGCTTTCCTTCCGCCCGGTGGTTTTCGATGATAGCTGTCAGGTCGGTGGACGAGAACGGAGCCCGCTTGTTGGAGGCCTCCAGTGCAACGAAGATACTGAGGGCAAAGATAATCAGTGCCGTGATGCGTCCTTTGGTCCGGTCCGTGGTGGAACGTTCCGGTCCGCAGTAGCGGCCGAGCACCCACGCGGCGATCGAAACTGTCAGCATGGCAACGAGGGCCCACTGCAGGCCGGCCACGTTGAGCTGCTTCGAGAGGACGCCGATCAACCAAATTACGACGGCGAGCATGGGGAATCCCATGAACTGCTTGAAAGTTTCCATCCAGCCGCCCGGAGGGGGGATCATGTCGAGCAACTTGGGAAAGATCGCGAGCAGGAAATAGGGAGCCGCCATTCCCAGTCCGATGGCGGAAAAGATCGCCACGAGGACCGGCCCTGATTGCGCAATCGCGAAGGTGATCGCAGGCGCCATCAGTGGTGCTGTGCAGGGAGTCGCAAGAAGGACCGCCAGAGCACCGCTCCAGAAACTTCCTGCATATCCATCCTTCGAGACCAGGTTTCCGCCGACCCCGGTGAGGGAAGTGCCCATTTCAAAGACGCCGAAGAGACTCAGCGCGACAATGGTCATGATGAAGATCAGGCCGATGACGTAGCCGGGATACTGCATTTGAAAGCCCCACGAAGCTTCCTGCCCCAATCCCTTGAGAATCAGCATCGCGGCCGCAAGAATCCAGAAGAAAACGAGAATGCCCAGCGTGAAGACAAGGGAGTGAGCGAAGACCTTCTTTTGATCTTCCCCCGCCTGGCCAACAAAGGACATCACCTTCAGAGAGATCACCGGAAAGACGCAGGGCATGATGTTGAGAATGATGCCACCGATGAAGGCTGCGAAGAGAAAGCCGAAGAGCCCTCCTCCGAAGGGAGATTCCGGAGCGATCGCATCAGCGTCACTGATCGCTTCCGCGGCGTCGGTTTTGGAATCCACTTTCGGAGCTTCTTCGACGTCTCCGCTCGAAACCCGGAATCCCTTTTTCCCAGTCACCGTTTCTGCAATGAGGATTCCGGAAATCGGATCCGGAGCCGCCTCGAGGTCTTCATGTTTGTCGAAAGCAAAGGTGACGGTTCCTTCCGACTTCGTGATCTCAGGCTCGGACAACTGATCAAAGATATAGACCTTGTCGGGAAAGAAATGAAGCGGAGCATCGGCGGGAACCGCATCCGCCGGCATACCAATGGAAACGGTTACTTTTCCATCTGCCAGGGTGGCGGAGGTTTTCCAGTCTTTCTTCGTCGGAACTTTACTGAAATACAGATCGATCATGGGCGCATGGGGAGACCGAACGGCGTCTGTACCGACATCCAGCGTGATCGAGAAATCAGCTTTTCCCGGCACGCAGGTATTGGGATCGCACATCAACCAGGTCGAATTGCCGGAAATGGTGATCGGTTCACCTACTTTGAGATCGGCCGGCGGGGTAACGGTCATGACGTGAATGACTGATTCCTCGTATCCGAAGCCGGCTTCGAAAATCGGAACCCCGGGAATGCTGTAGTCGACAACAAAGCGCTTCGGGACCGGAAACTGAAGGGGCCCTGCGGAAAATCCATCCGGCACGGTTACTTCCAGTGTCGTGGGCTTTCCGGTCTCCCCGGGATTGCTCCAGTAGGTATGCCAGGTCGGATCGATCGAAAACTTGAGCCCCAGCGTAAAGGGCTGCCCCGGGGCAATCGTAGAGTGGGTGGAGAGCAGTTGCGCTTCCACGTTCTTG
The DNA here is from genome assembly GCA_029213265.1 of Verrucomicrobiales bacterium. Taxonomy (GTDB): domain Bacteria; phylum Verrucomicrobiota; class Verrucomicrobiia; order Verrucomicrobiales; family DEV007; genus Arctic95D-9. The sequence continues at coordinate 6,680 of JARGNG010000057.1, forward strand.
TCCCGAACCAATTCCGATTCAGCGGTCAGTCCCGTAAGGGAGAGAAGCGGAGTGAAGAGAAACAGACAAAGGAGACGGAATCGAAAATTCATAGCGGGGGATTGGACGAGCGCTGCAAACTCAGCTTACGAACAGTGGGGTGTTTTGGTATCGGATTCAAGACATTGCCGCCACGGCATGACGGGAAGTTCCAGCGGGAATCGATCTTGCCGGACCGGTCGGAATCTTCATAGTGAGACCACATGAAATTGCCCCTGTTCATTCTTCCGGTTCTTCTTGGCGTGAGTCTCCTTGTTGGCGAGGAGACAAAACCTGTGGAATACCCGCTGGGTCCGGATTCGCAGCGTAAAGAAGGTGTCCCGAAGGGAACGGTCTCGAAGCATACCTGGAAGAGCCGAATCTATCCGGGAACGATTCGCGAATACTATCTCTACGTCCCTTCCCAATATCAGAAAGATGACAGTGAGAAAGCCGCCGTGATGGTGTTTCAGGACGGGCATGCCTACGTCGATGAAAAGGGACAGGTCCGGGTGCCGATCGTGTTCGACAATCTCATTGCAGAAGGATCAATGCCCCTCACGATCGCGATCTTTGTGAATCCGGGTTGGTTTGCCGACAAACTTGATGCCCCGCAGAAATGGAAAGCTCCGAAAGGAGTCGGTAGCAACCGGGCTGTTGAGTATGACACGCTGAGCCCGACGTACGCCGAATTTATCGAAAAGGAAATCCTCGCTAAAGTCGGCAAAGAATATCGACTCACCGACGACCCGGAAATGCGGGCCATTTGCGGGATGAGTTCCGGCGGGATTTGCGCCTTCACGGTTGCCTGGGAACGCCCCGATTTCTTCCGGAAAGTTCTCAGCCATATCGGCAGCTTCACCAATATCCGTGGCGGCCATGTCTACCCGGCCCTGATTCGAAAAACGGAGAAGAAGCCGCTTCGCGTCGTTCTTCAGGATGGCTCCCATGATCTCGATAATGCACATGGCAACTGGCCGCTTGCGAATCAGCAAATGGCTGCGGCCTTGAAATTCGCCGGATACGACTATCAGTTTGTCTTTGGGGACGGGGCTCACAACGGGAACCATGGTGGAGCGATTCTGCCGGATTCTCTTCGCTGGCTCTGGCGGGCGGGGGAGTGAGGTCATTGCCGTTTTACTCATCTTTTACAAAACCGGGATTTTGCTTCGTTGTAGTTCTGGTAGCTTGAGAGGTATGAAATCGATTTGGCAAATCATCGTGATCATCACTCTGTTTCTTTTGCCCGGAAACGCTGAGGAAGATCTCGCATCTACGTTCTCCTCCGGCGAAACGCAGCCGTCGGAAGCCCTCACTACGGACGAGCCGCCACCTTCCAGGGACGACTATATTGAGTTGATCAAAACGGTTCGGCCTCCTCACCAGCGGGAGTACCGCGAATTCTACGCTCGTTGGAACAAGCTGAAGCTGCATTACCAGAAGACGCTGCCTTCTCTCTTTGAAAACGAAAGCTGGCCTCTTTTTATCGCCGAAAAAGTGGAGGATGCTATCGAAGCGGAAGAAGCGGCCAGAAACAAAAAGCCGGTCGTGACGGAAGAGGAGAAACGCAAAGCCATCGCGGCGGCGAAAGAATATCAGCGGCGGACGCAGAGAGGATTGGGGACTTCAACAAACAAAGATCCCCGATCCGTCGCCCACAGAGACTACGTCGGTTCGACGCATACAACGGTGCCCCTTCGTTCCAATGCACTCGGCAGCGCCTACCAATGGAAAAACGGCAAATGGACTTTCACCGGAAAAGGATGGGAGAAGAAGAACGGTAAGTGGGTGAAGAAAGAGGGAAGCAGCCTCTCGCGATAACATCCAGTCCGTGACATTTCCGTTTCAGGCTTGTTTCAAGGCAGGATTGGAGCGATGAACCTATCGTATGAAATCCGTCCTCGAAGTTTTTCGCGAGTTCCTGATTCTCGGCCTGACCTCTTTCGGTGGGCCGACGGCGCATATCGCTTACTTTCGTGATCGATTTGTCAGCGGGAAAAAATGGCTCACGGAAGGGGAGTTCGCGGATTTGCTGGCGCTCTGCCAGTTTCTTCCCGGTCCCGCGAGCAGCCAGTTCGGATTGTCGGTCGGATGGAAACGGGCGGGATGGGCCGGGGCATTTGCCGCGTGGTTGGCGTTTACGATTCCGTCCGCCCTCCTTCTCACGATTTTCGGAATCGGGGTTCTGAAATTCGGAGGGAGTCTCGAGGACGGCGTGGGTTGGCTCAAGGGGTTGCAGATTGCGGTCGTAGCCGTCATCGCCGGCGCGGTGGTCTCGATGTGGAAAACACTCTGTGAGGGGCGAACGAAGCAACTCATCGCCCTTGTCGCAGCAGCGATGATACTCGCGACGGGAATTGCCTGGATGCAACTCGTCGTGATCGCCCTGGGAGCCATCGCCGGATTGGTTCTCTTTCGCGGCAGCAGCGTAGACGACTCAACAGGGTTGGGCGAATCACCTGACCCTGTTCGGTCGGGAAAGCTTGCCGGCGCAATCTGTCTCATTTTGTTCTTTGCCCTGCTGTTTGGCCTGCCACTCGTCCAGAAATTCGCACCCGGTCAGCCTCTCGATGCGTTTTCCGCGATGTATCGAAGTGGGTCCCTGGTGTTTGGTGGAGGGCACGTTGTGCTTCCCCTTCTCAGTCAGGAAGTAGTCGAACCCGGATGGGTTTCGCGAGAGCAGTTCCTCGCGGGATACGGAGCGGCGCAGGCGGTGCCGGGGCCCCTATTCACTTTCTCCGCCTATCTGGGCTCTCTCATCGAAGGTCCCGGAGGAGCGTGGGGAATGGCGGCGATCTGTTTGGTCGGGGTGTTTCTCCCCGCCTGGTTGCTCGTCCTTGGATTGATGCCGTTCTGGCATTCGGTGGTGAAAAAGCCTCTGGTGCGTGCGGCCCTCGCGGGAACCAATGCGGCAGTGGTAGGCCTGTTAGGGGCTGCTTTGTATGATCCGGTCTGGGTCGGTGCGATCGGATCCGCCATGGATGTCGTTTTTTTGATCGGCGTGGCGGCGGCACTCATGGTCCTGCGCTGGCCGTCCTTGTTTGTCGTGATTCTCTCCGGAGTGGTTGGTCAGTTTGTTCTGTAGACGGGAGTAAGGATCGGCTACGCTCTCCTCCGTATGCACCGTATTCTGTTGCTTGTTACGTTTTTCCTTTTGCCCTTATCTCCGAGCCTCTTCGCCTCTCCTTTTGAGGATGCGTTAGGGGGGACGGTGAAATTGGCTGGTAGTGGAGTCGCCGGAACCGGATTTGTGGTAAAAAAGGGGGAGATCCATTACCTCGCCACGGCGGCCCACGTTTTCGATGATTTCAAAGGCGAGAAATGTCTGATGGTTTACCGGGCGAGGCGGGAGGGAAAGCTGTCCGTTCGTGCCGAGTTGGAGATCACCATTCGCAAAGAGGACAAACCGCTCTGGAAGAAGCACAAGGATCACGATCTCGCGGTATTGAAAATCACCCTGCCGAAAGATATCGAGTGCCGGCCTTTTGCTTTTGAGTCCGTCGTTGGCGAGGACATGGCAGCGAAAAGGGAACTTGGAGTGGGGCGGGAAATCTGTGTGCCGTGTTACCCGGTCAAGACGGAGGCGAACAAAGCGGGGTGGCCGATTTTGCGTCGCGGGACGATCGCTTCCCACCCCTTGACTCCCTTGAGCGCAGCTCCCACCTTTTTCATCGACTCGTCTTCTTTTGGCGGAGAAAGCGGAGCGCCCGTGGTGGCCTGGGATGGGGAGAATGTTTTCGTGGTCGGTGTCGTCACCAGCATGCAGCGCCAGACAGACAAGACTAAGACACCCATGGAGGAACGCACGGTTCACACCCCGCTTGGCCTGGGGATTGCGGTGCAATCAGCTTTTCTGCGCGGAATGATGGAGTGAGCGTTATCTCACCTGTCCGCTGCCTTTGAGAAGATATTTGTAGCTGCAAAGCTCCTCCAGAGCCATGGGGCCGCGAGCGTGGAGCTTGTCGGTGCTGATCCCGATCTCGGCACCGAAGCCGAACTCGGCGCCGTCGCTGAAACGGGTCGATGCGTTCCAGAAGACGCAGGCGGAATCGACTTCGAGCTGAAATTTCTCCGCTGCGGTTTCGTTGTTGGTAACGATGCAGTCAGAGTGATGGGAGCCGTAGTGATTGATGTGGGCGATCGCTGCATCGAGATCGTCGACGACCTTTACCGCAAGAATGTAGTCGAGGTATTCCGTGGTCCAGTCGCTTTCGCCCGCAGGAATGATCCCGTCGACTCCGGCGAGTTTTTGGAATTCTTCGTCCCCCCGCAGTTCTACATTTTTTGCGGCCAGGTTCTGTGCGATCTGCGGCGCAAAATCAGCGGCAACTTCCCGGTGAATCAGAAGGGTCTCGAGCGCGTTGCAAACAGACGGCTTCTGGCATTTCGAGTTCACCGTGATCGCCTCGGCCATATCAAGATCGGCATCCTTGTCGACGAAGACATGGCAGATCCCGTCGTAGTGTTTGATGACCGGCATCCGGGCCATACCAACGACGGCCTCGATCAGTCCGGCACCGCCGCGAGGGATGATGAGATCGAGATACGTATCCATCTCGCAGAGGTGCTGAACGCTTTCGCGATCGGTAAATGGAATCAGCTGAATGCTGTGATCGGGAAGGCCGGCCTTTTTTCCTCCTTCGTCAAGAGCCCGGGCGATGGCGCGGTTCGAGTGAATCGCTTCTTTTCCGCCTCGAAGAATCGTTGCGTTGCCGGTCTTAAAGCAAAGCACCGCTGCATCCGCGGTGACGTTGGGACGGCTTTCGTAGATGATGCCAATCGTTCCAATCGGAGTGCGCTTTTTTAGAAACTGAATCCCGTTGGGACGCGTCCAGTCTTTGAGGATTTCTCCCGTGGGATCGTGGAGTTCGGCTACGTCGCGAATTCCGTAAGCCATGGTGTGAATGCGATCCGGGTCAAGCCGAAGGCGGTCCTTCATCGCATCGGTCAAACCGAGGTCGTCCGCTGCGGCGAGATCCTTTTTATTGGCAGCGATGATGTCGGCTTCCTGCGCGAGAACGCCCTCCGCCATGGCGAGAAGAATCTCGTTTTTCTGATCGGTGGTGAGTTTGGTGAGAGCGTGCGCAGCAGCCCGGGCCTGTTTGCCCATTTCCCAAACCTGGTCGCGAATTTCGTCGGAAGTCATGATGAAAAGTTGTTAGGATGTTGGTGGAATGAACCGGGTTCCCAGTCCCCGCCCGGCGACAATTTCGTCGAGTTGCTCCGGATTGAGACCACTGGCAATCACCGTTTCGACGCCATGAGAGACCGCTTCCTGCACGGCCTTCAGTTTGCTGGCCATGCCTCCGACGGAAAGTTCCCCTTTTTCGTCCCGGGCAAAGTCGAGAACGGTCTCGACGTCATTTACTATGGGAATGATGTCATTTTCCGAGGTCGCATCAGGGCCGACGAGACCGGGAACGCTGGTCAAGAGGACGAGGAGATCGGCGTCAATCAGCATTGCAACGATGGAGGAGAGAATGTCGTTGTCTCCGACTTTGAGTTCATAGACGGAAACGGAATCGTTTTCGTTGATGATCGGAATGACCTGCTTGTGGGGGAGAAGGGCATTCAGCGTCGCCAGCACATTCTTGCTGCGGTCTTCGTCGCGAAGGTCATCATGGGTCACGAGAAGTTGCGCGATTTTCAGACCATGGTGGCTGAACTGGCCTTCGTAGAGGTGCATGAGCCGGGCCTGACCGGCGGCAGCGCAGGCCTGCAGCATGTTTGTTTCGGTGGGGCGCTGCGTGAGTCCAAAGGTGCTGAGCCCCGCTCCCACGGCTCCCGAGGTGACCATGACGACTTCGTGGCCGGCCTTGTTGAGGTCGGCAATCGCCTGTGACAAACGGGCCAGCATGGCGTGGTGAATCTCGCCACCGGAAGCGCGGGTGAGCACGCCAGTGCCGATTTTGATAATCACACGTTTACCTTTTTCTTCGTTTTCCATAGGAATTCGGGTCCGTCAGAGCAACGGGCGGGACGATATGGCCGCGTCTCGGGGGTGTAAAGCGGCAGTTTCAGCGGGGAAATGTCTGATAGGACTTGCGAATTCGTCCGGTTAGGAACATCTTAGCCGCCCTCGCCTGACCGCAATTCTTCCGGATTCCGGCAGATGAAGAAGCACCCATAGTAAAATGGATATTACGACGGCCTCCGGAGCCGTAGGTCCAGGTTCGATTCCTGGTGGGTGTATACTTCAGCGGAGCAGAAATCCTCTTTATCTTTTTCCTGCTCCTTTTCTTTCTCTCACCGCCACAGGAAACGAGTCGTTCACTCCAGGGCATCGAGCGCCTTGAGAATATCGCGAGGCTCAGCGCGCATCGTGTAGTCCGCTTCCAGAAAGGCCCATCGGATGACGCCGTCCTGACCGATCACATAGGTGGCCGCAAGAGGGAGTTCGTTGGCAACCGCCTCGGTGCCGTTGAATTCCCTGATGTCGAAAAACTGTCCGTAGAGCCTTTCCACTTCCGGAGTCAGTTTGAAAATGAGCCCATACTCGTCGGCGACTTTCAGATTTGCATCGGAGAGCACGGTGAATCGGAGGTTGTTCTTTTCTGTGGTTGAGAGTGACTTGTCCGGGAGCTCAGGCGAAACGGCGATCAACTGAGCTCCAAGTTCTTCGATCTGAGGAAGAATTTTCTGGTAGGCGGCCAGCTGGATGTTGCAGTAGGGGCACCATCTACCGCGATACCAGGTCAAAACGACGGGTCCCTTTTTCAGTTCTTCTGACAGAGTCAGAGAGCTTCCGTTCACGGTCGGGAGAGTGAAGTCGGGCGCTTTGTCGTCAACCGTTTTGGCCGAATCAACCACCGCAGCTTTGCGAACCGCTTCGATCCCATCGGCGTAGGCCACCAGTTTTTCGGGTGATGCCTTCGCACGGTTTTTCGCTTTTACGATATCAATCTCCGACTGCAGGAAGGGAGTTTCCGCCTGGAGCAAAGGGCTGCTGAAACTGAGAGCAAGGAGGAGGAGAAAGGTTCGCATGGCCGGAAAGACGAATTTAATGCCGGGGCCCTTACATATGCTGTTTCAAAAAACGTCCTGTCTCCGATTTCGGATGTTCCGCGACTTCGCGAGGTGTTCCTTCGGTGACAACTTCGCCACCGTGTTCGCCACCGCCGGGTCCCATGTCGATCACCCAGTCGGAGCACTTGATGACGTCGAGATTGTGTTCGATCACGATGAGGGTATTTCCCTGGTCGCGGAGGCGGTAGAAAACATCGAGTAAAGTCGCGATGTCGGCAAAGTGCAGGCCAGTGGTCGGTTCGTCGAGCAGGTAGAGGGTGTTTCCTGTTGCTGTTTTTCCAAGTTCGGCGGCGAGTTTGATTCGTTGCGCTTCCCCTCCGGAAAGGGTTGTGGCGGATTGACCGAGTCTTACATAGCCGAGCCCGACATCACGGAGGGCCCGGAGTTGCTGACTGATCTTCGGGATCTTCTGGAAGAAGGTGAGGGCTTCTTCGACAGTCATTTCGAGCACGTCGGCGATGCTTTTTCCGCGATAGGTGACATCGAGCGTTTCCCGGTTGTAGCGACGCCCATTGCAGGATTCGCAGGTCACATAGACATCACTGAGAAAGTGCATGTCGATCTTGATGAGTCCGTCGCCCTGGCAGGTTTCGCATCGACCGCCGGAAACATTGAAGCTGAATCGCCCCGGTTCGTAGCCCCGCGCCCGGGATGCGGGAAGCCGGCTGAATAAATCCCGAATGGGGCTGAATACCCCGATGTAGGTAGCGGGGTTGGAGCGCGGACTGCGGCCGATCGGAGTTTGGTCGATGACGATGACCTTATCGATGTGGTCGATGCCTTCGATGAAATCGTGTTCGCCCGGTTTGTCTTTGTTTCGATGGAAATGACGAAAGAGAGCCCGTCTCAGAACCGTGTCTACGAGAGTGGATTTGCCACTGCCGGAGAGACCGGTCACGCAGATGAAATTTCCCAAGGGAAACGCGACATCGACGTTCTTGAGATTGTTTTCTTTGGCTCCCCGGATGACGATCTCGCGCTGCTCGAGTTCGATCACGAAAGGCTCCGGCACCTCGATTTTCTCCCGGCCGGAAAGCCAGGCTCCAGTAACCGACTTCGGGTTGGAAGCCACTTCTTCCGGTGTTCCCTGGGCGAGAAGTTCCCCGCCGAGCGGCCCGGCACCCGGACCGAGATCGAGAAGGTGATCGGCGGCGCGGATCGTGTCCTCATCGTGCTCCACAACAATGACAGTGTTCCCGGCGTCGCGGAGATTCTTCAGGGTGGCAATGAGCTTTTCGTTGTCGGCCTGGTGGAGGCCGATGCTGGGTTCGTCGAGAACGTAGAGCACACCGGCGAGACCGGCCCCGAGCTGGGTGGCCAGTCTGATTCGCTGGCTCTCTCCTCCGGAAAGCGTTCCGCTTTGCCGGTCGAGGGTGAGGTAGCCGAGCCCGACCGTTTCGAGAAAAGCGAGCCGCTTCCGGATTTCTCCAAGGACTTCGGTGGCGTAGGTGGCCTGGAGATCGGAAAGCTCGACCCCGTCGATCCAGGTGAGTGACTTTTCGATAGAAAGCGCGGTAAATCCTTCGATGGAGAGCGGCGTTTTTATGTGGTTCAGTGTGATGGCGAGAATGTCATCCTTGAGCCGCTTTCCCTCACAGTCGGTGCAGGGCTTGGGGGACATAAAGCGCCGAACATTGCGCTTCGTCACTTCGCTCTTGCTGGTTTTGAGAAGACGCAAAGCCTGATGGCTGAGCCCTTCAAAGTCGTCGTTCCCATAGAGCAGGGCCCTTTTGAAGTCGAGAGGCAGATCAGAAATGGGCGTGTCGAGATCGGCGGAGTAGGTTGTTGCGAGATCTTCAATCGCTCTCTGATGAAATCCTTTTCGTTTTTTCGATCCGGTCCACCAGGTTTTGATGCCTCCATCCCGTAGGCTCTTGGCTGGATCGGGAACCATCAGCTCTCCGTCGGGCACGAGTCGTGATCCCAGACCGTGGCAGGTCGGGCAGGCTCCGAAGTGGCTGTTGAAGGAAAAATGTTTCGGCGTCAGTTTGGGGAGGCTGAAACCTGTTTCCGGATTCGTGAACTGAAAGGTGAAATCGTGTTGTTCCCACTCTTCCGAATCGGGAACCTGGACGAGTGCGGAAATATGGTTTTCGGAGAGCTTCTGAGCGATTTCGAGAGAGTCAGCAAGACGACTGCGAATGTCTTCCCGGATGACGAGGCGGTCGACGACGATCTCGGCTGCTTTTGCTTTTGCTTTTGGCTTCTCCCCGACTTCCTCAATCTCGACGATTTCGCTATTGAGGCGGGCACGAAGAAATCCCTGAGCCCGGTGTCGCTCCAGCACATCCTTGAGCGTTTCCCCTTTTTCGACGTGAAGGGGAGCAAGGAGAATGATTTTGGTTCGCTCGGGATAGGCCGTGAGAGCATCGGCGATGTCCTTTACTGAATGGCGGACGAGAGGAGTTCCCGTCACCGGGTCATGCGGTTGCCCGAGGGCTGCATAGAGAATGCGAAGGTAGTCGTAGATCTCCGTGGTCGTCGCGATCGTCGATCGCGGATTCGGCTGGGAGGTTCGTTGTTCGATCGCAATCGCCGGGGTGAGGCCTTCGATGAAGTCGACTTCCGGCTTTTCAAGCTGATCCAGAAACTGGCGGGCATAGGCGGAGAGGGACTCGACGTAGCGGCGCTGTCCCTCGGCGTAGAGCGTGTCGAACGCGAGTGAGGATTTTCCCGATCCGGAAACGCCGGTAATGACGACGAAGCGGTTCCTCGGGATTTCGAGGTCGAGATTTTTCAGGTTGTGCTGCCGGGCTCCCTGAATTCGTATCTTCGCGTCGTCGGCCATGGAAAAGTAAAGGGGAACATCATGGATTCGGCGGAGGCTGCAACTGATCTTCCGCGATCTTCGCTGGATCGCTTTTGATGCCTTGGCTTTCACGAGGTTGTATCCTTTGCGGAAAGGAGTTACTTTTTCGCTATGTCCGATACTCCGGAGCGAAAATGGCGAACAATTCGTGACCTTGGCGTTGGCCCGGTTGCGGAGGATCCCGTCGTACTGCCGGAGGCCGAGGAAGAAGTGGAAGAGGCACCTGAATTTTCGGGACAGTCTGCGGATGGCGTTGATCCGGGGGAAGTTGTGCAAACTCCGATCCCGTCCGGTCCACAGCGCGTTCTCGTTGCCTACCCGGCTGCGGCTACGAGGCGGCTGGTTCGGGAAACCCTGGAGAATTTTACGGATTCGATTGTGGAAACCACTTCGGATCCGGTGCGGGCCTTCGAGATGGCACTCCAGAAACCGTATCGAATTTTCCTGTTTGCGCTCGACTTCGGGGAAATGAACGGCTCCATCCTGTATGAGCTGATCTGCAAAGTCTACTCCACCGGCCATGGGCCGAAAAAGCTGGCACCGGGTGTGATTTTTATTCGCGAGAGCAAGGAAGTGACAGTTTCGGAAGAAATGGTGCGGGATGCCCGGGTTAAAGATATTGTCAGCAAACCGATCCGGATTGATCGCCTGCTGCGGTCTGTAAACGGCATTCTGGAAATCTACGATCCGACTTCGACAGGCGAGGGGTGACTTAACCCTGTCAGGTCAGTCAGTGGACAGGGTTGGATGGGAATTCTCAGTTCCCCTTTTTTCGCCGATTGACTGGACGACCGTCGGTTTTCCCGAGTTGGGAAAATACGATCTCGGCTCCTGCTGCCTTGATGTGATAGACAAACTCCATCAATTCGCCGAGACGCCCGCCGGGGAATCCTCCGCTCCTTTCGACAAACCAGTGAAGATATTCGTAGGGAAGGGTATGGATTTTCCGGCTCTGATACCGGCCAAAGGGCATGCGGTAGACTTCGAGATCTGCAAGATTTCCAGCCAATTCCTGCCGCATCGCTTCGGCAGGATCGAACTCTTCGCCTGACTCACTCATCAAATCGATAGCAACATTTCGGGTCGATCGAGCCGTTTGCGAGAAATCGGACGCCTTCGCTTTCCATCAGATTTCTCTTTCTCCGGATGGGTTCGCCGTCGCGCTCTCCTGCGAATCCGCCGATTGTTAAATCACCTTTCACAACACGATGACAGGGAGTGCCAGGGGTAAAGGGATTGCGGCGAAGAGCCTGCCCGATGGCCTGGGCCGAGCGACAGGAAATGTAATTTCCGAGAATGCCGTAGGTGGTGACCATGCCGCGCGGAATTAGGTGCAGGGCATCGAATACCTTGTTCTCAAAAGCGGTGGGCGGTCGCTCGATCTCCATGGTGCAATGATAGGAAAAGTTTGGATCTTCTGCAAATGCCCGCTTGGCGAACGACGCAGGTTCTCTATGCTCTCGTTGTGATTATTGACTGGCTCCAGCAGTTTGTTCCCGAAACGACCAATTTGTCGATCCTTGCGATTTACGGAATTGTGATCTTCGTCGTGATCGCGTTCTTCCGGGAGTGGGGAACGCCCGACGTCGTCGCGCTGGCCGCAATGGGAGCGATATTGCTCCTGGGCGTCCTGCCGCTCATGGATGTGGTGGAAGATGGCGAAATTCTGAGTCGGGGATTGTTGAGCGTATTCAGCAATGGCGCACCCATCACGATTGCCTGCATGTTTGTGTTGAGTGCCGGCCTAGAACGAACCGGCGCGATAAATGCGATGGGCCGTTTTTTTTCCCGGATCGCGGGAAAAAGCGAGCTCCGGGTCTTATTGGTCATGATGACGATGGTGGCGGTGCTTTCGGCCTTTGTGAACAACACGCCGATCGTGGTGGTTTTTCTCCCCATCGTTCTGGCCCATGCCCGGGCCGTGAATCTGCGGGCTTCAAAACTGCTCATTCCTCTTTCGTTTGCCTCCATTCTCGGAGGAACCTGCACGCTGACCGGATCGTCAACGAATCTCATCATCGACTCCGAGGCGCAGCGTCTGGGATTGGAAGCGTTTGGAATGTTCGAACTGACTAAGCTCGGCATTATCTACGCGGTGGTCGGGTTTCTCTATCTGCTCCTGATTGGGCGGAAATTGCTTCCGAACCGCAGCCTTCTCAGCGAGCTGATTGACAGTGATGTGACACGGGAGGTGCTGACGCAATTTCAGGTCGAGCCGGGATCGGAGCTGGTGGGAAAAACGCTGGTTGGGACGCTTCTGAAAAAGTATCCCAAATGCCAGGTCTTGGAGGTGCGGCGACGCGGGCGCTCTTTGCCCACATCGCTGGATGAATTGATCATTCACGAGAAAGACCGTCTCCTTATTACAGTACACGGCGAAGCTTTGAAGGAACTTCGGGAGGGTGGGGGAATCCGATTTCAGGGGCAGGAAGAGCTGAATTTGACCCAGCTGGAGACGCGGGAACTGAAGTTGCTGGAGGGAATCATCGGGCCCCGTTCCAACATGGTGGGGAAAACGCTGCAGGAGGTCGGGTTCCGGCGGAATTATGGAATCAATGTTCTCGCGATTCATCGGCAGGGAGTGAATCTGAATAAGGATTTCAATTCGGTGAAGTTGGCTTTTGGTGACACGCTCTTTATGGAGGGGCCGCCGGAGGCTTTCAGTCGACTGCAAAAACAGAAAGATTTCGTCAGCATTTCCGATTCCCCCGAGATCAAGGTGCACTCGAAAAAAGTCTGGATCGGGGTCGGCATCGCTCTCGCTTTCGTTCTCGGAGCGTCTTTCAAGATACTGGGGATCCCGGCCCTCGCCATTCTCGCTGCTCTGGCGATGATCTTGAGCCGATGTATCACCGCGCAGCAAGCGTATGAGGCGGTGCAGTGGAATATCGTCTTTTTGATTTTCGGAATGCTCTCTCTGGGGCTGGCAATGGATCAGACAGGCGCGGCGCAGCAAATGGTGAGCGGATTGATGGCGATTTTCGGAGAATTCTCGCCTTTCGTGATCCTCGCGGTCGTGTATCTGCTGAGTTCGACCCTCACGGAACTGATCAGCAACAACGCGGTCGCGGCTCTCTTGACGCCGATTATCGTGGGGATTGCCGACAAGATGGAGTATGCGGGCGAACTTGGAGTCGATCCCCGGCCTTTCATTGTAGCCATGATGTTTGGCTGCAGCGCCAGCTTTGCGACTCCGATTGGATATCAGACCAACACTTACGTCTACGGGGCCGGAGGCTACAAGTTCACGGATTTCCCCAAGGTCGGGATTCCGCTGAATCTGCTGTTGTGGGTTGTCGCTTCTATCCTGATCCCAATATTCTGGCCGTTTCGGTAGGTTGCAGATCTTCCAGGAGCGCAAAGGATTATGGCGAAGTTATTTCATAATAATCAATAAAACCATAATAATAATATTTTACATATCTTAAAATTACCTTAATTTAAGGGAGGTTTTTAAAACATCACCTTATGAAAGCGCCTACAGCACGTAGTTTTATCCGAATTTTTTACGTTTTCCTTCTTCTTGGGAGTTTGAACGCAGAAGCGCAGACCCTTCGTGAAGCAGTTTGTAACATGTTGGAATTCGAGCCTGAGCTGAATGCAGGAGAATATGACACGCTCAGTAGCCGGGAAGACCAGAAGATCGCCCGTTCCAAGCTTTTTCCCCGGCTTTCTCTGAATGCTTCTTCCGGGGTTTCTGATCGCGATCGCTCGACCGATGCTCTTCTTCGATCCGGGGAAACCCTTTTCCAGAATCAGGTCGGAGTGTCGTTACGGCAACTTCTCTATGATGGTGGAACAGCCAGAAATGAATCCAGGGCTTCGAGAAACGCCTTCCTCGCCCAGCAGTATCTGGAGAAGAGTATGATTGAAATGCGCGTGGTTGATCTTTCTGAAGTCTACCTCGAAGTTATTCGGACTCGCCGTCAGATTGAACTGGCTCAGCTGAATGTCGCGAATCACGAGAAAATGCGGGATATGCTCAAAGAGCGTGTCCGAGCGGGTGGGAGTCGTTCCGATTATGCTCTTGTGCAAGGGCGCCTCGGTCTCGCTACCAATACCCTTGCTACAGCCAAGCTTTCGTATCGCCTCGCAAGAGGGCGTTTTGAAAGACTGACGGGGAGACCTCCCGGTGATTTGTCTCAGCCCGATATTCCCCGCATCCCGAACTCGCTGCATGATATTGATCTGAGTCAGAATCATGACTATCTGGCAGCAGTGGAAGCGCTAGAGGCTGCGGAACATCGCGCCAAGGCAACACGCGGATATGATCGTCCTAAAATCTATCTCGATGGAAATGCCAGCGCCGGCAGGGATGTGAATGGAGTGCGGGGTGAGGACAATGAAGTCAGTGCTCTCGTGGTCGCAAGCTGGGATCTGTTTTCAGGAGGATACAACCGCGGCGTTCAACAGCGGGAGCATTTCCAGGTTGGGAAATACGAGGAATTGAAAAGGACGGCGGATATGCAGCGTCAATACAAACTCGATGTTCTCTGGCAGGAGCGCGAAGGGTCACTTTCCTCGGTTCAGGCACTTCAGCAATATGCAACGGAGTTGGATGGTGTCGCGGCCGACTACAAGCAGCAATTTGAAGTTGGACGTCAGGAACTTCTCAATATTTTGGATGTGCAGTCAGAGACTTACACAGCTCAATCCCGGCTTCTTGATGCCAGATTTGATGTGAATACATCCGGCTATCGAATTCTCGGTGTGCAGGGACTTGCGACCCAATATATTCTCGGACGGGAATCATGCGAAGCGTGTGTTGGTGGTGACAAAAATGTGCCTGCCGACAAAGCCTCCACTGCGGACTATTTCGAAGCTGCCGATCCTGACTGCCGTGTACCGCTCACACAGGGCCATTTGATGAATGACCGCTTTGATTCTGTCGGGCCGGACGCCGAGTATGACTCACCGAGGCATCATTACTATGTGGAGCGAAACCAGTTCCCGATCCAACCGAGTGTCGATTGCAAACCGCTAGGTGGCGTCTTTCGGCTCAACCGAACCACGCGCGAAGAACATACTGCTGTTCCGATCTTCAAGTAGGAAAAGTAAATTCCGAATAAGTAAAATTTTCCATAAATTGGTATTTTTCATATTTACCACACTCAGTAAAGCCTTTAGCATGCCGAAGCCCGATTTAACGACCCCACTAGAAACATGAACTATTTTCTACTAATCACAGATGCGAATGGCGAATCAAGAATCGTTCCGGTAAATGATGTGGAGAGCATACCTGTCAACCCGGGCGATGATATCGTTGTGATGGATGAGCAGGGGAATCCGGTCGACGTAAGTCTGCGTCCCGATGAGGAGAGTCTTATCGTGGACTTCGGGGAAGGCAAGAAGGCAGTTCTGGAGGATTTCTATCAAACGGAAGAAGGGCAGATGCCGGTTACTATCAGTCTGAACCCGGTGGAGCCGGTTGCAGACGAATACGAGTTCAATAGCCAGACCGGAAATCTTCCCAACTCAAAAGGGTTTACCCTGATGCGTTATTCCAACACGGAATATGTGCAGTTTGTTGAGCAACTTGATGATCTCAATGTAGGACATTTGTTGAATGGAATTGGTGAGCCCGGTCGAGGTGGATTTGGTGGCGGAGGATCAGGAGGAAGCACTCCCGCCGCAGGTGACTCGGAGTGTTGTGATGACAAGCAAGATAAAATTTTAGATCCGGTTCCTGCTGCGGCACCGGATTCCGGATCCGGCATTGCAGGTGGGCCTCCCATCAATATCGATCTGCTTGCCAATGATACCGACAACCGCGGTGGTGGATTGAAGATTCATTCTATCGGAGGTATCGGGGTCAGCGTGGGAGTCACAATCGAATTAGCCAGTGGCTCGACGGTCCAGGTAAATGCAGATGGAACGGTCGATTTCCAACCGGGAGAAAATTTTGATGCTCTCACCGATGGAGAGACCGGAACGGAGACATTCATTTATTCAATCCGTGACAAAGGCGGAAATATCGCCACTTCCCAGGTCACGGTCACGGTGACAGGCGTGAACGATCCGCCGGAAGCTTTGCCGGATGAGTTTGAACTCACCGAAGATGCACCAATTACGGTAAATGTTCTCAACAACGACTCCGACCCTGATACAGGAGATACATTGACCGTGACAGGAGTCAGCGCGCCGCCATCAGGACAGGTCGTCACCAATGGTGACAATACTTTGACCTTTGACCCCGACGGTGATTTTGAGTCTCTTGCTGAGGGGGAATCAGCCACCGTTACCGTCACCTACACGATCTCCGACGACAGCGGGTTGACCGCTACCAGCACGGCTACATTTGTCATTCACGGAGAAAATGATCCTCCGGATGCCGTTGATGACGATCGGACGACAGATCAGAACACTCCGTTGATGATCGATGCGGTGGCGAATGATACCGATCCGGATGCCAGTGACAGCCTGATCATTATCGGAGTGGATCAACCCGAAAAGGGCTTTGTTTCGATCGATTCCAACAACCAACTTGCCTTTGACCCTGAAGACGAATTTGCGTCGCTTGGCGTGGGACAGTCAGAGGAAGTTACCTTCGATTATACTGTTTCTGACGGCAATGGCGGGACGGCCACCGCTACGGTCACGGTCACAGTTACAGGAGTAAATGATCCGACTGAAACGAATCCGGATTTCGATGTAACAGATGAAGAGACTGCAGTTACCGTCGATGTGCTTGCGAACGATACCGACCCGGATGCCAATGATTCCCTCACCATTGCGGCGACAACACAGCCATCGAAAGGAAGCGTCTCGATCGCACCCGACAATCTGACCGTTGACTTTGATCCCGATGGAGATTTTGACAGCCTCGCCGTGGGCGAGAGCGAAGTGGTGACGTTCACGTACACGGCAGTGGCCGCCGGCTCCGGCGAATCGACAACCGAAACCGTTACCGTGACGGTGACGGGAACGAATGACGGCCCGGTTGCTGTGGATGACAATGGCTCGGTCGATGAAGACGCCACTTTGGCGGTGCCGGTCCTGACCGGAACCCTGAGCAACGACACCGACGCCGACACGAGTGACGTACTGACAGTCAGTGACATTCGAACCGGAGCCGAAGGCGGCAGTGGAACGTCCGGCTTAGTGGGAGCTCCTCTCACCGGAACCTACGGAACGCTGACATTGCAAAGCGACGGCAGCTACAGCTACGCTGCGGACCAGGCGGTAACCGACAGCCTCGATGACGGCGATGTGGTGACCGATGTGTTTACCTACACGATCGACGATGGCAACGGCGGAACCGACACTGCTCAACTCACCATCACAGTGACGGGCACCAACGATGCGACCGTCACCAACCCGGACGAAGACACGACCGATCAGGACAGTGTCATCGCGATTGATGTGCTGGCGAACGACAGCGATGCGGACGCCGACGATACGTTAACAATCGGAGCGATCACCCAGCCTGGTAAAGGCACGGTGGTGAACAACGGGACCGATGTGTCCTTTGATCCGGATGGAGATTTTGAC
>JARGNG010000058.1:0-2356 GCA_029213265.1 Verrucomicrobiales bacterium
CGCAGCATTGTCTGCGCCCGGTTTTCCCAGAATATTCCACTCGATGCTCATCCTTCGGAAAAGGATGAGCGCGTCCGCCCCGTTTCGCCACCCTTTTTGTGAAACGGACGCCTACTCTTTCCCGGGAGCGACAAAGAGATCTGCGTATTGTGAGAATCCTTCGTCCTCCAGCTTCTCCACAGGGACGAATCGTAGCGACGCCGAATTAATGCAGTATCGCAAGCCGGTTGGTTCAGGGCCGTCTTCGAAAACGTGACCAAGGTGAGCATCGCCTGTATTCGAGCGAACTTCAGTGCGGACGATCCCGAATTTCCTGTCGGTCACTTCGACAATTTCCTCTTCGTCGAGCGGCTCCCAAAAGCTGGGCCAGCCTGTACCCGATTTGTATTTGGCCGTCGAAGCAAAGAGTGGTTTTCCGGAGATGATATCCAGGTAGATACCTGCTTTCTTGTTGTCCCAGTATTCGTTTTGAAAGGCTCGCTCGGTGCCGTTCTGCACGGCGACTTTGTATTGGATCGGGGTGAGTCGCGCCTTGAGATCCGCTTGATCGGATCTTTCGGGACGCTTGGAGCAGGAAACGAGAATCGCGGCCAGAGCGAGCAGGGGAAGGAAGAGAAATACTACTTTCATTCCTCATGAGACGCCCTGGAGGCTCCGGACTTACTGATTTCCTCGAACTCCACTCTTTGTGATCAATGGAGGAAGTGGCGATGCCCCGTAAAGACCATGGCCGCATCGTGCTCGTTCGCTGCCTTGATGACTTCCTCGTCGCGAATTGATCCGCCCGGCTGAATCGCCGCCGTAGCACCTGCTTCCAGGGCAAACGTGAGTCCATCGGGGAAGGGGAACATGGCATCGCTCGCGACAACCGATCCTTTTAAGCTGAGGCCGGCTTGCTCTGCTTTCCACGTGGCGAGACGGCAGGAATCGACGCGTGACATCTGGCCGGCACCGATTCCCAGGGTTCGGTCACTGGATGCAAACACGATGGCATTGGATTTCACGTGCTTAACAATTCTCCATCCAAAGCGCATCGCTTCGATTTCTTCGGCCGTGGGAGGGCGTTGCGTAACGACTTTCTCTTCAATGTTTTCGAGGCCGAGAGCTTTCGTGTCGTGATCCATTACAAGAATGCCGCCGGGTGCTGACTGCAGGATGGGATCCTTGAGGGTGTCGCGAAATGCCTCATGCATTTGGATCAGACGAAGATTCTTCTTTTTCTGAAGAAGGGCGCGGGCATCCGTTTCGAATTCCGGAGCGATGATGACGTCCGTGAAGATTTCTGAAATCACCCGGGCCAGCCCGATCGTGAGAGGGCGGTTGCAAACAATGACACCGCCGAAAGGAGCCTGACGATCCGTTTCAAACGCTTTCTCCCAGGCAAGTCGAAGATCGTTTTCGTCTGCACCGACTCCACAGGGATTAGTATGCTTCAGAATCGCCACAGCGGGGCGACGGAATTCAAGGATCAACTCCGATGCTGCACCGATATCGAGCACGTTGGTATAGCTGAGGCCTTTGCCCTGCAATTGCTTGAAGTAGTCGCCGAAGTTTCCGTAGAGAGACGCATTCTGATGCGGATTCTCGCCGTAGCGGAGTTCCTGAGCCAGGGGGAGGCTGAGAGAAAAGGAACTTTCCGTTTCCTGCAGGTCATTGAGATGGGTGGCAATGGCGGCGTCGTAGGCTGAGGTGCGCTGAAACACTTTGATGGCGAGACGTTCCCGCGTCTTCAGGGTTGTGTTTCCTTCGTGTTCCTCCAGTTCGGTGAGAACGATCTCGTAATCCTCCGGATCAACGATGACGGTGACGGCATCATGATTTTTTGCCGCTGAGCGCAACATGCTCGGCCCGCCGATGTCGATTTGCTCAATCGCCTCGGATCGGGTTACGTCCCCTTTGGCAACCGTCTCTTCAAAGGGATAAAGGTTAACGACGACAAGATCGATAGGGAGGATATCGTTCTCCTCGGCCTGTTTCACGTGCTCTTTTAGATCACGTCGATGAAGGAGCCCCCCGTGGATTTTAGGGTGAAGCGTTTTGACTCGACCGTCAAAACACTCGGGAAATCCGGTAAAGTCGGATACCTCGATCACCGGAATTCCGAGGTTAGCAATGAATTTAGCTGTCCCTCCGGTGGAAAGAAGTTCGATGTCGTGTTCGTGAAGTCCCCGGGCGAGGGCTTCGAGACCTGATTTGTCGGACACGGAAAGAAGTGCGCGGGATATGCTCATGTGCGTTGGAATCGCAGCATTATCATTGAAGAGGGGGGACGCAAGGTGAAATCCGTGAATCGCGGAAAAGGGTTACCGGGAGGGCGCTTTTTTCACTGAAAAGCCCCCAAAAGTTTCAAAAGTTT
>JARGNG010000058.1:2456-7015 GCA_029213265.1 Verrucomicrobiales bacterium
GAACTTAGCAAATAACTGACCTCTGGAAATGAAATACCTTTATCTTCTCCCTCTCGGACTCGCGCTGATGACAGCTTCCTGCAAAAGCACGAAAACAGCATCGACAAATCCGTATCAGAGCAACCCCTACTACGGTCCGAGCGGATCGTCTTATGGAAGCAGCACAACGGACTACTCGAGCACAGCTTCCTCTTCGACCTATCCGAGCTACAGTGAAAATACCTACAAGCCGCCGACTCAGTCATCGAGCGTGACTCTTCCATCGGCCCCTCCGGCACCGAGTGTTCCTTCTGTTCCCAGCTACAGTGCCCCGGCTCCCATCTATAGTACTCCGGCCCCCGCTACCTACACGGCTCCTGCATCAACGGGCGGAAGCCATACGGTTTCCAGCGGTGAAAACCTTTACCGGATCAGCCTCAAGCACGGCACTTCCGTCGCGGCGATTAAGAGCGCCAACGGTATGAGCAGTGACACGATCCATCCCGGTCAGGTTCTCCGGATTCCCTGATCAGAGGTTCCCAATTCATTGAGTCGAAAAGGTCTGTCGTTTCTGCGGCAGGCCTTTTTACGTTTCGCGGGAGCAGAAGCAGAATGGAAGGATTGATACCCCGGTCGCGCCTCGCTCGATCTGCGCGGGCAAGGCGGTGATTGCCCCTTCGGAGTTTTAGATCCCGCTTTCTTCCCGAATGTCTTCTTTTTGCCGGCTTCGCTGCTTCAATTCCTCCAACGCTTCGAGAATCGCGTACTCGTCCATTTCGTTGACTTCGAGCTTTTCGCCGACGGCGGGAATCAGGGTGATGGTCAGCTTTCCCCCGAGATGCTCCCGGAATTCTTCCAATCCGGCGAGGATGACAGGACGACCACGCTCCTCGCGATCGAGTTCATCGGACCAGATCGCGAAACCCACCGCCTCGATCAGGGCAAGAATTTGCTCCGCGGTCTTTCTCTCGAGGAGTCCGATATTCGCAGAGTAGAGGAGGTCCACCGCCATTCCGATGGCAACGGCTTCTCCGTGAGTCACCGAAAAGTTTGAGATTTGCTCAAGCTTGTGAGCCACCCAGTGACCAAAGTCGAGCGGTCGAGCGGAGCCGTATTCGAACGGATCGCCGCTCGTCGCGATATGTTCGACATGATTTTCGGCGCTGCGTCGGATCGTGGTCTCCAGAGGATGTTTTTCCAGACTTCGAAGTTCCTCTGCGTGCTCGCAGATGTATTGGTAGAAACTCCTGTCTCGAATCAGGGAAACCTTGATCGCTTCGATGATTCCGTCCCGGCAGGCGCGATCCGGAAGGAGGCGGAGAAAATCGAGATCATTGATGATCGCAAACGGGACCGAAAACGTGCCGACCCAGTTCTTCTTGCCGAAGTAATTCACGCCGTTCTTTACGCCGACGCCGCCGTCTCCCTGGCTCAGGGTCGTCGTGGGCATGCGGATGAGACGGATCCCGCGGTGCGCTGTCGCTGCTCCGAATCCGGCCAGATCGAGAAACGCTCCGCCCCCGATTGCAATGATGTAGGAATGTCGGCAAACCTTGTGATATTCAATGGCCTGCCAGATTTTCTCAACCAGGGACCAGTCGTTTTTGCAGGCTTCCCCTCCGGTCATCACGACGGGCTTCGAGACGAGCGTCAAAGTATCTCCGTGAATGGCGAAGTAGTGATTGATGCGTTCTACCAATCCGGGATCGGATTCAGCGACTCCGTTGTCGAGGAGAACGAGAACTTTCGACTGCCCGCCGAATTCAGAGGAATCGGCAACGAGATCCCGCAGGGTATGGTTTTTCGTATCAAAAGCGGCGTGCGTAAAAGCGACGCGATGCTGAAATGTGATCGGTATGGGACGCTGGATCATTCGGGGAAGGGAAGATAGTCCCTGATCGGGAGGGAATCAAAGAGACGCGAACACGGTTGAGTGACGGGCTATCGACTCACCGCAGCAGTTCGTAGCCGGCGGATGAACCGGAAGACAGGGCGAGCGGGGGGCTTTACACAATTGTGGCAAGGAAATCCGACGGTTTGCCCGTATGCGGCCTTATGGGCGGGATGAGGAACACTCTCGACGGTTTCATCACTCAGTCCCCCGTAACAACTCCGAATCGGAACTCGGTTACGTGATGATACTTTTCCCCGGGCCGCAGGAGACTCTCGGGAAAACGCCGCCGGTTGGGCGCGTCGGGAAAATGCTGGGTTTCAAAACAGATGCCGCCCCATTTTGGAAACGGCTTTCCTTTGAAATGATTGGCGGTGTAAATCTGCACCCCGGGCTTGGTCGTGGACACTTCCATGGTCCGGCCGGAATTCGGGTCAACGAGGGTGGCGAAGTAGTTGGGGCCCTCGTTGATGCTGACCTGGGGAACCACGAAGCAATGATCATAGCCGCCGCCTTCGACTTCCGCGATCGTTTCGCCGATTTGGGAGAGTTTCCGGAAATCGAAAACCGTATCAAAAATGGGGACGATTTCTCCGGTGGGCACCTTGTTCTCGTCCACGACGAGCCGCTCCAGGCAGAGCAGCTTCAACTGGTGGTCCAGAACGGCACCCGAGCCGGCCAGATTAAAATAGGCATGATTGGTAAGATTCAGTGGCGTGGTCTGGTCCGTCTTTCCCCGATATTCGAGCCGAAGGACGTTGTCGTCCGTGAGCGTGTAATTGACGGATACTTCGACCGTGCCGGGGTAGCCTTCGTGACCATCCGGGCTCGTGAGATGAAACCCGGCCACGGCTGCGCTGTCGGTGGTTTTGCAGGAACCTTTCCAGACTTGACGATGAAATCCGGTCTTTCCCCCGTGAATATGGACTCCGGTTTTCGGGTTCACCGATTCGAGGTCGTAACGTTTTCCATCAATGGAAAAACCACCTCCGCCGATGCGATTGGCAAACCGTCCGATGACCGATCCGAAGACGCCGCCCTCGAGCGCCGCGTCGAGAGACCGATAAGACAGAGTTATGTCATCCAGTTGACCCTCTTTGTCCTTCGTTTCCAGTGACACGAGAAGAGCTCCGTATTCCGCGACGCGGACGCGTGTGCCCCGGTTGTTGGTCAGGGTGTAAATCGAAACTTCCGCTCCGTCAGGAGTCTTCCCCCAGATGTCTACACTTGCCTCCTGAGCTTCGGCAGGCCCTGTGGGCGCGAGAAAGATGCCGGTTGCCAAGATTGCGAACTGAGTGAGCTTTCCCATATGAACAGGTTGCCCTTTTCTCTACCTCTCGTCAATTCGGCTATTGTGGCCGGGATTGGTTCACTACTGCTCGGAGTTTCTCAGGCCGACGACTGGCCCGTTTTCCGGGGTCCGGATCTGAATGGGATTTCAAAGGAAGCAGGGATGAAGCCATCCGGAGAAGCCCCCGTGGGCTGGAAGGCGGAAATCGGACTTGGATACAGCGCTCCGGTCGTCAGCGACGGCAAGGTGGTGGTGTCAGGGCACGATGGGAAAGAGTCCGATACGTTGTTCTGTTTCTCTGACTCGGACGGGTCGGTGCTCTGGAAATTCACCTATCCACAGCCGCTCGGTGATCTCTACTACCAGGGAGGGACGACCGGAACGGCCTCCTTTGACGGCGACAAAATTTATCATGTCGCACGACAGGGGGATCTCTTTTGCCTCAACGCCGCCGATGGGAGCGTCGTTTGGCAGCTTCATCTGCAGAAAGATCTCGAATATACCATGCCGACATGGGGATTCACCGGCGCACCTCTCGTTCAGGGGGACTGGCTCTACATCACGGCAGGAAATTCCGGGCTCTGCCTCAATAAAACGGATGGGGCCGTGATCTGGAAATCCAAGGACGAAGAGGCCGGCTACTCGATGCCCCACCCCTTTGAAAAGAACGGTCGCAAACTGATGATTTTTACGAACAAGCGTTCCTATGTTTGTGTCGACCCGGCTACGGGGGAAGAAGTCTGGAGCCAGAAGTGGATGACGAGATACGGAGTCAATGCAGCAGATCCGATCATTTCGGGCGATTACATTTTCATCTCCAGCGGCTACGGAAAAGGAGCGATCTGCCTCCGATGGAGTGGAGAGGGGGATCCTGAGAAAGTCTGGCAAAGCCGGGACATGAAGACCCAGATGAACGCAGCGGTCTTACTCGATGGGCATCTCTACGGTGTGGACGGAAACGAAAGCGGTGACGGAACCGGATTGAAATGCCTGGTATTGGAAACGGGGGAGACGAAGTGGATTGTTACGGAGGTTGCCCACGGTACCGTATCGGCAGTGAACGGAAAACTCCTCGTCTTGACGGAGGAGGGAATTCTCCAGATCGCAGACGCGACTCCTTCCGGATACCAACCGACTTTTACTCAGAAAGTGGTCGATCCCAAGGTCTGGACCGTCCCGGTTTTTGCGAACGGGAAGGTCTACTGTCGCAATGCAGGGGGGCAGTTCGTGGCCCTGGATCTGAAAGGTTCCTAACGATTTCGACCTCTCAATCGTTTTCTGATCGATGAAACGGCTCCTCTTCCTTCTTCCTCTGCTTGTCACCTCGGGCTGGTCACAGATTGCACCTGCACCTGCACCTGCACCTGCACCTGCACCTGCACCTGCACCTGCACCTGC
>JARGNG010000058.1:7115-23940 GCA_029213265.1 Verrucomicrobiales bacterium
GCTGTCGAGCAGCTCAGTGACGTTCTTCAGAAGCTCCAGGAAACGGAGTGAGTTTCCCCGGTAAATCGGCTGTCTCGCTCTCGCTCGCAGCTACGGGTGGGCGGCGGTTGCAGACTGGTAGCGCAGCGAGCGTGAGCGAGCAGATGCGGAGGCATTGACCTCTCGCAAAACTACCTACCCAAATACTTCTTCGAGGCCTTGTCGCATCACGGCCGGATCGGGGGACTGCCCGGTCCAGTATTCGATGCCGATTACTCCCTGGGCGACGAGCATGCCGAGACCGTCGATCACGCGGCAACCTTTGTCCCCGGCATCCTGAACCAGTCTCGTGGTAGGAGGGTTCGGGATGACGTCTGCCACGACCATTTCGGATGTCAGGGAGGAGATGTCGAGAGGGATGCGGGCATCCACATCCGGGAAGAGTCCGATCGAGGTCGCATTGACAACGATGTCGGTGCCTTCCGGAATCACAAAATCGCCATCCCACGGATGATACTCGACCTCGAGGCCTCCACCGATGGCTTCGTTGAGCTTCCCGGAAAAAAGAACCTCCAGCTCACGTCCCCGTTCTTCACTCCGGTTGACCAGGGTAATCTTTTTCACGCCGGCGAGAGCCATTTCCACTCCGATAGCGCGCGCGGCACCGCCGGCGCCGAGGAGAACGAGGGACTTGCCGGCCGGGTCTTCGAGTTCACGAAAGCTGGAGACGAATCCTTTTCCGTCGGTGTTTTCCCCAATGAGTTTTCCATCGCGATTGACGACGCAATTGACCGCACCCATCAGTTCGGCTGACTCACCGAGACCATCGAGGTGTTCGATTACGGCTACTTTGTGAGGAATCGTGCAGTTGAATCCCTGGAATCCGAACGCTCTCGCGCCGGCCACGGCAGCAGGGAGATCGTCCGGCCGGACCTCCAGCGTAAGGTAGCGCCAATCAAGGTTCATATCGCGGAACGCCGGTTCGATCATTGCCTGGGTAGGATTCTCGGCAACGGGAAACCCGAAGCAACCAACCAGTTCCTGCTTAAAATTCAGTTCTTTCGCCATCGGTGGGTATGGTAGAGATCTGAATCGAGTCGGCAAGTCTCACTATCGGATTTTTCTTTTCTCCGGAAGAAAGTGGGTTCATGAATAGTCGTGATGCATATTCCCTCGCTGATTGAACGAAAGCGCGAAGGCGGAAGCCTGAGCGATGGGGAAATCCGCGACCTGATCGAGGCCTTTACGGCAGGAGACATGCCGGACTACCAGATGTCTGCTCTGGCGATGGCGATTTACTTTCAGGGAATGACTGCGGAGGAGACGGTATCGCTGACGCGGGCGATGTTGGAATCCGGGGAAAGTCTTTCCTATCCGGATACCGCGCCGAGGGTGGTCGACAAGCATTCCACCGGTGGAGTGGGGGATAAGGTTTCCCTGATTCTCGCTCCCTTGTTGGCCTGTGATGAGCTTTGGGTTCCCATGATCTCCGGGCGGGGCCTCGGGATTACCGGGGGAACTCTCGACAAGCTGGAATCCATTCCCGGATTTCGGGTCGGGCTTTCCGAGGATGAGGCGATGAAGCAATTGGAAGAGATCGGGGTCGTCATGATCGGGCAGACCGCTGCGATCTGCCCCGCCGATAAAAAGCTCTACGCTCTGCGTGATGTGACCGCGACCGTTCCCAGCCAGCCCCTGATCGTTGCTTCGATTATGTCAAAGAAGTTGGCGGAGTCGCTCGATGCTCTCGTCCTCGATGTGAAATACGGAAGAGGCGCCTTTATGAAAACGAAGACCGAGGCAGAGTCCCTCGGCGAGATGATGCGGGAGGTCGGCATGATGATGGGGGTCGAAACAAGTGTCTGCTACCACACGATGGATGAACCGCTCGGCTGTGCCGTGGGAAATGCGTTGGAGGTAAAAGAGTCGATCGACGCCCTGCAGGGAAAAGGGCCGAATGATCTTCGGGAGGTTACACTGACTCTGGCGGAGAAAGTCAGCACGGTCGGCCGATCGCAACTGGAGGAGTGGCTCGACGATGGAAGTGCCTATGACATGTTTTTGAAAGTGGTGCAATGTCAGGGCGGAGATGCGGAGTCGATTCCGAATTTCGGCGCAGTTCATTCCGCACCCGTGATTCGGGATGTGCCATCCCCTGCTTCAGGAAAGGTTGAAATAGTGGATGCGGACACGGTCGGACGGGCCAGCCTCGCACTGGGTGCGGGACGAAACCGGGCGGAGGATGCAGTCGATTTTTCGGTTGGCTTTGATCATCTCATCAAAGTAGGAGCCGATGTGAAAAGTGGGGATCTGATTGCGAAAATTCACGCCCGAACGGAGGAGGCCGCTGAGCTGGCCGGGAAATCTTTTCTGGAGGGCTTCCGATGCGCATAGGGATTCTGGCAGCGGTAGGGTTCCTCGCGGTCGGCTGTGATCGACCGCAGCCGGTGCAGGTGGTGATCGAGGATGAGCCTTCTGTGGAAAATCTTGTCGAGACCGTTCTGAACGGGGGTGGAACCTACAAGGATGTCGAGTTTTCCTCCCTGATCGAAACTTCCACCGGCACTCATGTCCTGCCGATGAATCCCTCGGATCCAGTCGATCAGGAGATTCTCGAAGGGATTCATGCGGCTTTGCAGACCATTTTGAAACGATTCAATCAACCGGATTCAGCGACTCACGCCGAAAGTCGAATCAACGAAGTCAGTGCCTATTTTGAAGAGGCTCTGATGTCGGAGCTGGATCGGGCGCCTGAGTTTATGTGTGGATATCCGCGGACTGCGGAAGGGAACCTGCAGCGCTCGGGCTACCCTGATTTGATGGTTCGTCACCTCGAAAGCGGACGGGTCATTTATCTCGATCCGAAGTTGGTGGAGGAAGGGTCACTGAATTCGAGCCTTCGGACCTTTTACTTCACCCCGAGAACGGAAACCAACAAGGTTCTCCACGATGCCCATCATCTTCTCGTCGGAATCGAGCACGACGGAAACACGGGGAAATGGAAGTATCTTCGCTGGCACCTGGTGGATCTGGCAGGTTTCAAAGTCACTTTGAAAGCCGAATTTCAGGCGAGCAACCGGGATCTCTACGTACCGGAACTGATCCTGGAAAGCAGAGAGGCAGGGGAGTGAGGCTGTCCCTCCCTGTCAGGCAGGAAATCACCTAACGATCGGCTTCATGGAGAAGAGCCCCTGCGTCGCCTTACGCGCGTCGTCAGCGTTCATCGTCTTGAACTCGTGGCCGGCCCCCCAGGAGTCGGAGAAGATAATTTTGTTTTCCTTGTCGTTGTAGCCAATGATCATCCGCATATGTCCTCCGCTGGTTTGCTCGGCGAGGGGAGGCTCTTCAGGAAACTGTCCCACCCCAAGTGACCAGAGAAGCGGAATTCCGTTATCGATTGATTTCCGGATCATTTTGTGGAAGTCCTCATCAGGAACCTCATCGCCGACATACTTTTCATCTTCCAGTTCCACGAACCGGTTTCCCTGCCGCAGGGCGAGACACTCAAAACGGGTTTTGAAGAGATGGTCGATCGACCCGAGCTGCTTGTTGATTTCCAGTGAACTGGTTCCGTCATTCGGGTCGGAGCCCGCAATCTGGGCGAGTTGATGCATATCACAGGGGATTCCATAGTATTCAAACAGGCGCTGGGCCGACGCGACGACGCAATATCCTTTGGCACCCTGATCCACCATGGGAATTCCTTTCACGTAGACACTTCCGTCCGGCTTCGTCTTTACGTTCGCGGGGAGTTGAGACAGGGTCACCGTCGCACCGGCTCGCGATTGGGTGGCGGCCTCGTAGGCTCCCCCGGCGTTTCGCTGAGAAAGTCGCATGCGCAGGAATTCCGTATTGCCCGGGGCGCCGGGGTTGTGCTCGAGGACTGCCTTGCCGCGCGCGGAGATCCAGATGAATCCATCGGTTAACAGACCCTGGGTAGGCTTGGATTCCCGGGTAACCGGACGAGTCGCCAATTGTTTTCCAAGGTGGCGCCCCATCGCCAATTTGCGGGCTTCGAAGTCCGATGTGCTGATGGTGCCGCCGTCGCCCCGATTGAAAATGGAAACAGTGACGCCGACAAATTCACCGTCTTTGAAATCGACGATCATTTCCTCAATCGGAACCGTTCCCCCGATGAGTCCCAGCTCGACCTTGAGATTCGACATGTCTTTTTTCTGGAAAATAGCCCGCGACTTATCAGTGGTGAGCCACTCAAAATAGGGATTCTTGCTCCAGCGCCCCTTATCAAACATTTTCTCAAGATCGTCCGGTTTCAGTCCATAGGCACCCGGCAGGGTGATGAACGGATCGAGATCGGCTTGGAGTTCTTTCCGTCCCGATGATTCCTCTTTTTCCTGACCGTGTGATGGTGCCGAAATCACCAGCACAAGACAGAAAACCGACATTGCTGTAGTGCGAATGGCAGACATATGGGGGGACTGTATCGAATTCCGCTAAATGTGTCTCGCAAAATCGCCGGAGACCCATTTTCCGTTTGTCATGCGAGCGAAACTCTGAGACAACAAGCGTTTACAAATCCCCTAAATACCCTGCAGATGAAGAAACTCATCAATGATCCACTCAAAGTCGCCGACGAACTGGTCGAAGGTCTCGTCGATGCCTACAACGGTGAATGCAAACAAGTCGGTACCCGCTCGATTGTTAAAACCGATATCCCGGAAGGAAAGGTGGCTCTCCTTGTTGGAGGAGGCAGCGGGCACGAGCCGATTTATCACGGCCTCGTAGGTCGCAATCTCGCTGACGGCGCTGCCTGCGGGGATATTTTTGCAGCCCCTCCACCCAACATTGTCTTCGAAGCCACCGAGGAGGTCGATAAGGGCAAGGGCGTTCTCTATCTCTACGGCAACTACGCCGGTGACGTGCTGAACTTCGATATCGGAGCAGAGTTGGCGGATGATGAAGACATCGAAGTGCGCACCGTTCTGATTTGGGATGATGTTTGCTCGGCTCCCCCTACGGAAAAGGACAAGCGGCGCGGAATCGCCGGCCTGGTTCCAATTGTAAAGTTGGCCGGAGCGGCTTCTCAAACCGCAGCCTCGCTCGACGAACTGGAGGCACTGGCTAAAAAGGCGGTTCTGCAGACTCGTTCTGTGGGTGTATCGATGGCTCCGGGAGCGATTCCTGCGACTGGCAAGCCGACCTTCGAGTTGGAAGAGGGGCTGATCGGTCTCGGCATGGGAATTCACGGTGAACCCGGTGTCGCGGAGATTCCGATGACGACTGCGGATGAGCTGACTCCGAAGATGATTGATCTCATTTTCGAAGATTACGAAAAGGATGATGAAGTGGAAGCTCTCAAAGAGGGGGACGATGTTCTCATCTTTGTGAACTCGCTCGGCGCAACGACAATGATGGAACTCCTCATTGCTCTCCGGAAGGCCAAGGCCTGCCTCACGGAAAGAGGGATCAACATTTATGACGTCATGATCGGGCCTTTGGTGACCTGTCAGGAAATGGCGGGAATCTCCTTTTCGATCACTCGTATGGATGACGAATTGAAGAAATACTGGGAAATGCCCTGTCAGTCGGTTTGCTTCAGCAAGATGGAAGGTCGTTACGGCGGTTAACGGTCATGACCGGCACCCTGAATCGGGTGACCCAGGAGGGTTGAATCCCTCATTGAACCCTGTTTACTCTTTACTTAACTAACCAACACTATGGGAAAAGAATCACTCTCTGCCACGGAAACGCGCGACATGATGGTCGCCGTTGCCGACAAAATTATCGAAGCGGAACCAATCCTTACGGATGCCGACCGGGCCCTCGGGGACGGCGATCACGGCGTCGGGATGGAGCGCGGCATGAACGCAGTCAAAGAAGCTCTCGCCAGTGAGGAATTTACCTCCGTCGGGAAAGTGTTCATGTCCGTTGGCATGGCTATGATGTCGAGCATGGGCGGTGCCTCCGGCGCGGTTTTCGGCACACTCTTCCGTTCCGGTGGAAAGGCGATCAAGGACTCCGAGACCTTTGGGGCTGCGGAAGCGGCTACCTTTTTCAAAGAAGGAACTGATGGCGTGATGACTCGCGGGGGAGCCAAGCCCGGCGACAAAACGATGGTTGATGCGCTCCTTCCCGCTGCTGAAAAGGGTGCCGAAGTCGCTGACCAGCCAGTTTGCGATGCTCTCGCTGCGATCGCCGGGGCTGCTGCGGCTGGCCGCGACGCGAGCGAGGACATGATTGCGACGATGGGGCGGGCCAAGACGCTGGGGGAGAAGTCCCTTGGAAAGCCTGACGCCGGAGCCGTGAGCGTGGCCATCATCGCGAAGACGATGGCTGACTTCGCTGCGTCCTGATTCACATTTCCTCCGATGATGCCGGAGATTTGGTGTCATCGGAAGGCATTGCAGGAAGTTGTCTGCGTGCTTTAGTCTCAGCATATGGCTGAGGTGAAAGACGTTTACACATTTTCCGATCTCAAGGATTGGGCCGGAGCAACGAGCGGGTTGGAAAAACCGGCCCGCCTGTCGGTTTTCGGTGATCCGGTGGAGCACTCCCGCTCGCCTCAAATGCACAACCCCGGTCTCGTCGCTGCCGGGATCGATTGCGAATATGTCAGGCTCCACATTCTTCCCGACGAATTGAAGGAGGCGCTGGAGTTGCTCAAGCAGGCGGACTTTGTCGGAACCAATGTGACTATTCCTCACAAGGGAGGGGTTTACGACGCGGTGGATGACATGACTGAGGTGGCCCGCAGAATCGGGGCCGTGAATACCGTTGCGGTGGATGGGGATCAACTTGTCGGGCACAACACCGATGCCCCCGGATTGAAGCGGGCGATTCGCGAGGAGTTTTCGATGGATCTGACGGATCTTCGCATCATGATCGTCGGTGCCGGAGGAGGAGCGGGAAAAGCGGCCTCAGTCCAGTGTGCGATGGATCAATGTGAGCGATTGGTTCTCGTCAACCGAACCGTGGAAAAGGCCGAAGTCCTCGCGAAGGAGTTGGAAGATCTGATGACGGATCCGGAAAAGCTGGAAGGACCGGCGGAACGTCTTGTTGCGATTCCCTGGGAAGTGAAGGCGATGGAGCACGAATTGGATCAGATCGATTTGATCATCAATGCAACTTCGATCGGGATGAAGCGAACCGACCCGGAAGTGGTTCCGGCCCACCTCATTGCGCCTCACCATCTGATTTACGATATGGTATATGCACCGGCCCGGACTCGTCTCATGGCAGATGCCGGGGCTGCGGGTGCGCGGGCTGCCAATGGGCTCAGTATGTTGTTGTGGCAGGGAGCGTTGTCATTTGAGTTCTGGTTTAATCAGGATGCTCCTGTCGAAGCCATGCGAAAGGGCTTGATGGAATCGCTATGAGGTAGTTCCAGAGGCAGGAGACTCGGATCGAGGCGGTGGAAATCGGTTCAGGACGGCATTGACAAAGGGCCGGTTTTCCTTCGCTATTCTGGTTCGCTCTGCGGAGGGGGCTGTTATGACTTTGAAAAGATGATTGCGGAAACGATTGCGACACAATTCGACGTGCCCGGAAGACTGGTGGCATTGGAGCCGATTGGATCGGGAAATGTAAACGATACCTATCGGGTAATCCTGCGAACCACATTTTCGGAGGAGCAATACATTCTCCAGCGCATCAATCAGACGGTCTTCAAAGATCCCGCTGCGGTCATGTCGAATATGAAAGCAGTGACGGATCATGCTCACTGCCGAATTCAGGCAGAGGCAGACGAGGCGGATCGCATCTGGCAACTGCCGCGCGTGATTTCCGCTCTCAACGGCGACGACTTTGTGATCGACGGTCAGGGTGAGTATTGGCGGGCCCTGTCCCTGATCGCCAGCACTACGAATTATGAAAAGGTGAGTATCCCGGAGCATGCCGCCGAGGCCGGCCTCGTGCTGGGGCATTTTCAGAGGATCATCTCGGATTTTCCGATCGACGGGCTCGAAGACACACTGCCCGGGTTCCACATCACTCCGGGCTACCTGCGTCAGTACGATGGAATCGTCGACTCGGACGGGGCGCAGCAGCGACTCTCCGCTTCCTCCGAGGCCCGTCGACTTCATAACTTCGTGACTGAGCGTCGTGACTTCGTCGACGTGCTGGAGTCGGCCCTCGAGCGGGGGGATCTACAACTTCGACCGATCCATGGCGATCCCAAGATCACCAATGTGATGATTGACACCTTTACCGGGAAAGGAACCTCGATTGTTGACCTCGACACGGTGAAACCCGGCCTCATACACTACGATTTTGGCGATGCGGTGCGAAGCAGTTGCAATCCGGCCGGGGAGGAGACCACCGATCTCAGCGAAGTCCTTCTCGACCTGGATTTGTTTGAGGCGCTTGTGCGGGGGTATTTGAAAGAGGCGACGGGGTTTCTGACGGAGGCGGACAAAACCTATCTATTTGATTCCATTCGCCTGATCACCTTTGAACTCGGTTTGCGCTTCTTTGCAGACTACCTCGCCGGGGACATCTATTTCAAAACCAGCTACGACGGTCAGAATCTAAATCGGGCCCGCGTCCAGTTTTCCCTGTGTGAGAGCATTGAGGCCCGGGGAAACAAGATGCGGGAAATTCTGGAGCGGCATTGCTAGGAGATCAGTATTTGGCAATCGTTTTGACCTTGATGCAATCCTGCTCGCTTTCCTCCATCGTCGATATGGCGCGCAACAGCGTGGTGAGTCGGTAGGTTCGGCTGCGATTCTGTTTGGATCGAACCGGTTTCACCTTGATCTGGATGCTCTCCGTCGCGCCCGCCTCCAAATCGGTGCTCAGGGCGACTCCAACTTTTGCCGCTGCAGTCAGGTTGGTGGGGGTCGGAGCGATGCGGTGGCAGTAGACCTTGAAAAACCGGTTCCCGCCGCCGCCGGTGTAGCGCAGAACGTCTTCCGTATTGCCGTCATTCTGCGCCGATACGCAAGTGGTCGATTTCCGGTAGCGGCGGGTCCTCGAGGTCAATGTCTGGCCAATGCCGCTAGTGTTGTAAAGGCTGTTTCCCGTGAGCGAGTCAGCCCGTTTTCCGACGAGAAGGTCGGGAGCCACAAATCCGGAGATGCCGAGAGCCACCTCCGCTTCCTCGACGATCCGTTCGTCTTCCCCGTTGATGGAGGCGATCCAGTAGTAGTAACTTTGCCCTGCTTCCGTGGTTTCGTCGAGGTAGGAGGATGCGCTGGATGTAGCAATCTCCGTGGCCGAAGAGAAGTCGTTGGTCGCGCTTCGGAAGAGTGCATATTCCGAGACTCCGTTGGCAACAATCCAGCTCAGGATGATCTGTCCCGGTTCGCCGGTGACCGTGGCGGTAAGTCCGGTGGGAGCGGATACGGCACGGGATCCCCGGACCCGGGTAGCGCGTTCACTGCTTCCATAGTCATTTTCAGCAGCGACTTCGTAGTAGAATGGGCTTCCCGGAATGGTGGTCGTGTCACTCCAGGTGCTGGAGGTCGTAACGGCAATGCTGGTTCCGGCGCTGTCCGTGCTGCTCCGATAGATTCGGTATCGTGTTGCCTCGGCAACCGAAGGCCAGGACAGGTCAATCCGGTCCTGATAGGTTGCCACAGAAGCGGTCACATCCGCCGGGGCGGCAAGGCTTTTTCCTCCGCTATCGATTTCGCTGGTTGCGATTTCGTTTCCGTCTCCGTCTACCGCGACAGCCCGGTAGAAGTAGGTGCGTGCGGCTGTTCCGGTGGTATCACTTGTCGTGGTGACACCGCCGGGGCTCCTGATTTCGGTCATCAGAGAAGGGGACGAAGTGTCTCCCCGCAGCACCAGATAACCGGCCGCCGCTGGGTGGGCGGTCCAACTCAGAACCGTCTCGGTGTCGGACAGAAAATCCGAGGCGGTGAATTCGAACCCGGTGAGATCGTAGGTGGAGCCAACAGCGACGGCACTCGGTGCACTTGCTTCGTTGTCGTGAAAAGCGACGACCCAGTAGTAGTAGAGCTGGTTGGCTGAGACTTCGGAATCGGTAAAGGAGGTGGCGTCGGTTGTTTCGACAAGAGAGGAGTCATCGAATGAGCTGGTCGAACTCCGATAGACGTCGTAGCCGTCAGCGGAGGAAACTTCTTCCCAGGAAACGGCTACTTCGGAAGTGGACTCGTTTTCAGAGGCTGTGATCTCAGATGAGGGCGGTAGGAATCCGGCAGAACTGCCGAAGACGGTTGCCGAAAAAGACGCGGATTCGGCAGTGTCGGGACCGTCTGCGATAAACCATTTCCCATAAATTGTTTTGCCGGCGAATGAGGAACCGCCCGGAATGCGAAAGGATTGGGACAGGTATCCCTCTTCACCCGTTTCCCCCAGGGTGGTGAGGTCGAAGCGCAATTTGACCTCAGCCGCACCGGGAATTCCGGTCCCGGAGGCAATCGGGGAATCATCAATCACGAGCGTGGCGGTCTGACCGGAAGGAACGTCAGTGAGGCCTACGGTGAAGTTTGGATTGCCTGCTAAAGGAGGCTCGATCACCACTACGACCGGGGTTTGTCCCGATTCCAAGTCAACCGAATCGGTTCCCGCAGCCGGGGCACTTTCAGAGTCTGCATAGAGAGCGGGGCGGGAAAACGGTCCCGTCTCAGCCGCCACCCGGAGGTCCGTCAGAGGCCGCCCGAGAAACGCGATCAGGGCCTCCTTTTCTGTATTTGTGAGGTTGAGCGGGCGAACGTCGTTATCTTTGTTCGGCGCGTCGAAGTCACCTCCGCGGTCGTAAAATTCGACGACCTCCTCGAGGGAGGCAAGCCTGCCATTGTGCATGAACTCTCCACGGAGGGATGCGTTGCGGAGGCTGGGAGTTCTCATCCTTCCCCGATCCGCGTTGTTCCCAGTCACGAGAAATCGGCCCTGATCCTCTGCTTGCGGACGAACCCCGATGTAGTGGAAGCGGTCATCGGTAAAACGATTGCCGCCGTGACAGGCGGTACATTGGTTCTGGCCGAAGAGCTGCAGGCCGAGACGCTCCTGTGCCGTAAGTGCATTTTGATTTCCTGCGATGAATGCGTCGATGGGAGCCTGGTTGGAGACAAGAGTTCTTTCGTAGGTCGCGATAGCCATGATGATCCGGCTCGGGGTGACGGCATCGTCTCCGAAGGCTTCGGTGAAAAGAGCAGGGTAGTTCCGGGAAGCGATCCAGGTTTCCAGTTCGTTTGGAATCTCAGGGGAAAGTGCGAGAGGCTTTGATCCTTCGATGCGATGAGCAACGGCCAACCAGTCGCGATTCTGATGAGCCATCTCTGCCTGGCTCAGTGGAGGACCCGCTGCCTGACTCTCCAAAGCGGCGCCGTTGGCAAGAACGACCTGCCCGGTGACAGGATCTTCGAAGGATCCGTCAGCGCGTCCATCCCAGAAGAGGGTGGGGGAGTATCCGGCATTGATGGCGGAAGGTGCGTAGCGTCCCGTGACTTGCACCATCATTCCGAAAAAGTCTTCCAGTTCGTAGGAGCCATCCGCCCGGTTGAGGATCACTCCCGGCGAACCGGTGATGTCATCCGCGGTTCCCAAAATGCCGTCTGGTCCGAGCTGCGTGGAGGAAGCGGCTCCGATCGAAGAGCGAGGGTCGGCACCTCCGGAAACCGGCTGGTGGCAGGTTCCGCAGGAAATCGTTCGAGTGGAGGAAAGCTGTTCATCCCAGAACAGCACTTTGCCGAGGTTAGTTTTTGCGGCTGTAATGGGATTGCCGGCCGGGACCGGTGGAGGATTGAGCGGCTGCAGGGGGGGAGGTCCACCCGGGCCCGGTCCACCTGGACCAGGTCCACCTTGCCCAAGGAGGCTGGTGAGGGATGCGGTGAGTAGGGCAAAAACAAGCGGCACTTTGATCATCATGTCACAAAGAGCCATCCTAGAATGACATCTTCATGAACGGAATGATGACAAAAGTGTTATTTTTGGGCCTATTCGAAATATTCCCGATTCAGCCTCTGCCCGAGAATGATGCCGTAGGTACTGGCAAACATACTCAACACGATCGCAAACACGATACCAAACAGGTTGCCAACCCACCATCCGACCATTCCCAGGACAGATGAGATGATCATTACAAAAATAAAGCTCATTACATTACCAAATAAATTATGGAAATTATAGGCCAGCTGGCGGAATATGCCAAGCTTCCATTGTGAAGTGGTCGGAAATGCCTATTTCGCCGGATTCTTTTTGATCTGCCAATTCTCGTCGAAAAAACCGGCCGCGACGATTTTTCCCGGATAGCGGGAGGATGGCGGCTCCCGCAAATCAATGACAGCCCAGTCAGGAAGCTTCGAAGTCTGGCGCGCATTGTTGAGATAGTCGTATTCGCGGTAGGTAAACCCACTGTTCAAGACGACGTATCGCTCCGGGTTCCGGGGATTCGGATAAATGAAGGCCAGAGTATGATGAGCGGCGTTGAAAGACTGCGCGCCGATCGTGATTTTCTCATTCGTCCAGTTCACCGGGAGATCGGAAATCAGCTTCCCGATCATGGAGTTACTGTCCGGGGTGCCCCACAAAACAAGATGGTGTTGCAAGATGTCTTCGTCGGAAATGTCCTTTGCATTTTTCACTCTGGCATCGCCACGGAATTGCTTTCTCCAATGCGCAATCGCATGAGCTTGCTCCGTTTTCGTCCATTGGGAAACGGACGGGTTGGCACCTTCAGCGTCCGGGGAAACCATTACAAAGCTGTCGGTAAAGGCATCATCGATGGGACCTTGCAGGCGATGCGTTTTCGATAGCGGATGATCGGTGGAAATGGGACTGGCGGATGCCTTCCAGGCACCCTCGACTTTTCGAAAATAGACTTTCCAGGAACGATCCGAGATGACCCGGGGAGCTTCGAGCAATTGCCCGTCCAGTTCCACTTCCGGCGATTTGAGGAGATCGAGCGGACAGGTACCCGATTCGAAATGCAGGGAAAAGGCTTCGATGCCTTTCGTCTCAATCGCGACCTTGGAATTACTCTGGAGGAAGGCTTCGACCCGCCCCTCTTCCCAGTGCTCCGTCAAGGCGTCCACTTGAACCCAATGCATGCGATTGTATCGGAGCGTGAAGGTGACAAAGCGAACCGCGGGCGGGACGCGCCTCCGACCCTGGTTCGAGATGGAGGTGAGGCGGGATTCAATTTCTTCCAGCGTTTC
The DNA here is from genome assembly GCA_029213265.1 of Verrucomicrobiales bacterium. GTDB lineage: Bacteria > Verrucomicrobiota > Verrucomicrobiia > Verrucomicrobiales > DEV007 > Arctic95D-9. The sequence goes on from JARGNG010000058.1 coordinate 20,177, forward strand.
CGGATGGAGCTTGTGCGCAGTGTCGGGTCCGATCAGGTGTAGTAATTCCAGTCCTTCCTTTTCAGCTGCGGTAACCATCTGGTCTGCGGCTTGCTTTTGGCGATCGATTTCGCCGCTGTAGGCAATGGTGGAAGTGTTTGTCAGGTTGATGACCCAGTGCGTAGCGTCGTACCACCGCCAGAGCTTTTCCTCCCACCAGGTCGGATTCAAGGTTTCCCCCTGGAAGGTCTTGAGAAAGTCCGGAGTTTCAGAAAATCCGGCTCCCGGTTGGGCTCCAGCCCATCGGTCTGCGTAGTGAACCGCAAACTGCCAGCAGGCTGCGCCTCCCATGGAGAATCCGCGTACAAAGATCCGGTCTTCGTCGATGCGGTAGTCCTGTTGCGCAGCCCCCAGGGCCTCAAAGAGATCTTCTTCCCCTGCAAACTTGTTGGCGTTGGAGTAGCGACCGTACGGATGAAGAACGATCGCATTGTCCGGTTTGATTTTTCCTCCCCGGCCCGTGTGCCGTTGCTGGAGAAAGGCCACTTCACTGAGCGTTTCCCCTCTGCCGTGAAACCAGAAATCGAGGCGGCTTGCGGCGGGACTTTCAAAATCGTAGGTCGTCGGAATTTCCAGTCCATAAGGTTGAACCGAACCATCGATCCGGGAGCGATAGCCTCGAAACACGAAACCCGTTTGCCTGGTCCAGGGCGTTTGGTTTTTCCTCAATGATTCTGCCCGTTCCCGCCCCAGCTCAAGGAGCAGGATCGCAAAATCGATTTCGCCGGGTTTGAAGAATTCATGGTGCCGGAGCGCATCCCGAACCGCCTTGTGGCAAATTTCCACATCGGGCAGGTAGGCAAGGGATTCCGGGGTGACAGATTTGTCCGCCCGGATCTGCTGAATCGTTTCATCGAGCGCACGGAGACCCTGATTGAGCGCCTCAATCTTCTCCGGAGGAACTTCTATTCCGGGAGGCGGGACGGGCCGGACCTGATCGGCCTGATTGTCTGCGGGGCCGTCAGCAAGAGCGACCCCGAAGCTGAGAGCGATGGAAAGAAGCGCGGCGCAAGCCTTTGGGAGCGTGGGAAGCATGGGCGAAAGCGTGGCTGAGACGGCAACAAAGGCCAAGAGCAAATGTTGTCCGGAAGCGCGTTACGAAGTCGCCGTCTCCCCCCTTGTTCATGGCCGTCTTTGGATGTCGATCGCTCGTGAATCGGAGATCATGTGAAATTGGAATTCCCGGCTAGGGAGCATGGGTAGTCGCCAGCTGATTGGGACGGGACCACTGGACGCGCGCCAAAAGCAGATTTCCCCGTGCCCCGTTCTTCGGCATCCACTCACCGACGGTGATCCAGGATTCCCCCGGGGAGACGTTGGTGACGTGAAAGTTTCCCATCAGAGGGACTTTGTCCGGCTCCGCGACGCCGTCTCCTACCAACGGAAAAACGGTTTTTTCCGTGGATCGAATCAGAGTCATGGTTTCCGGATCGACCTGGCTGACCCACAAGGGGGAGCGCCAGCGGATCACATTGGTATTCAATTTGTCCTTGCGAGTGTAGACAAGGAAAAGCCCGTCAGAATGGGTCAGCCAATGCTGCTGTGTTGTCGACATCGAAATTGGTTTGCCGTCATCCCAGGTCCAGGCTTTTTGCTTTTGGTAGTGAACTCCATCCTCACTTACACTGACATATCCATGGTCGTCTTCTGCGCGGATAGTCATGTAGTAGCGTCCTTTGAATTCGGTAACCGATGGTTCGAGCAGTCCCCGACCGACGGGATTGACGAGAGGCGGCCCGACCTCTTTGATGTGCAGGTTCTCGCCATCAAACCCGCAGCGAACGCCGGCCACCATTCTCGATTTGGATTCGGGCCCGAATGTGAAGGCGAGAAGGATATCGCCGCCGGGAAGAGTGACCCGCTGGCCGCAATTATTGGTGTAGATGAAGGCTCCGCGTGGGTCATCCCAGACCAGCGTTTTGCGCTCCGACCACGAGCCATCGGCTCGACGAACGGCGTAGACGGGGAATCGCGGCAACTGATCGCCTTTCGAAAAACGGGGGCCGCGATAGAAGACAACGTGTCCCATGCAGAGCACGCTTTTGCTTTGCGGATGATACTGAGGGACGACGTCGCAAACCCCTGCTTCGAGTCCCTCGTGACCCTCGACCGGAACTCTGCCAAGCGGGGGAGCCGGCTCGGGCTCGCTCCAGGTGTGCCCCCGGTCGGGGGATTGCATCCAATGCACCGGCCCGAAGTAATCGGAACCACCGATCGATTGCAGATTCATGAAAATCGAAGAGTTGCTGTCCCGGTCCGGGACCACACAGGCTCGTGGATGAAACCAGGTGGTGCCCTCTTCACCCTTCCGGTTTTGGCGGACAACGGAGGTTTCAATTTTCCGGATGGAGAGAGGGGCTTCGGGATCCGCCGTGTGACCGAAGGAAATAGAGAGAGGCAGAGTACCCGCCCCAAGCGTTCGTAGAAAAGGTCGACGTTTCATAGATTCAATTTTGAAGGAGCTTCGTTGTTATGAAGTTAGGGAAATGTTTCCGGGACTTCAAGCATCCGGTTTAGCGCTTGCGGTTCGACTTCACTGAGGCGGGGAGGAAAGCCGGGAGATGGGAGTGTGGGGTGCGAGATATCTTGACAGGACCTCCCCGCGAATCCGATACTCAGCTCTGTTCGGCATTCCTTAGCGACGATGCCCGTCACCCCTCTATGAATTGCCTCCTCTTCGAACCCTCTTCCGAAACTATTTCTTCTGGGGGCGCTGACATAATTACCGACTGGTCCGGAAGTGATACGAACTTGATCTGGGTGAACATCTCAGGCGAGTTGGACGAAGCGACTCGGAAGATTCTGAAAGCATCGTTTGGCCTTCATCCCCTCGCTCTTCAGGATGCCAGCCGGAATCGTCATCCGCCAAAGATCGAGGAATTTTCAGAATACACCTTTCTGATTTTCAAAACGCTCACTTCGGAAACAGTGGATATTAATTTCTCGACTTTGCAAAACTGCATGTTTGTCGGGCCACGCTTTCTGATAACGCGGACTTCGGCCCCCTGCATCAGTATCGAGGAAATGTGGAAGAAGGAGTTGGCCAAACCGAATCGAATCCGGCAAGGCCCTGATGCGGTAGCGAGCAGGCTCATGCGCCTCTTTGTGGATCGTTATCTGGCCATTCTTTTGCAATTGGAATCCAGGCTCGAAGCGGTCGAATCAGGGCTTCTGGATAAAGTGGACGACAGCGTTCTGGCAGTCGTGACCGGCTACAAAGCGAGCTTAAAAAGGCTTCGCCGTATCTTTTTGTATCATGAGCAGTTGCTCCGGAATCTGCGCGATCAGGTTCACTGCGGTTTCAGTGAGGAAAGGAAGCATGAGTTGAACGACGTTTTCGAACAACAGGAACGGGCCGGAAGCCTTACCCTGCTTTTTTACGAACTCGCCTCTGATCTGATTGACGGTTATCTGTCGCTTTCCTCCCACCGTCTCAATCAGATCATGAAAGTGCTCACGATTGTGACCGTAGTTTTTGTTCCGTTAGGGTTCCTTGCCGGTATCTACGGAATGAATTTTGAAAATATGCCGGAGCTGCAGAGCCGCTCCGGCTATTTTATTCTGTTGGGGATCATGGCGACAATTGCCACAACTCTCCTACTTTCTTTTCGGAAAAAACGGTGGTTATGATGAGACGGCTTCCATTTTTCTTTCTGCTGGTCTTGATAGGCTTGGTTGAGCCTCGAAAATCTGGTCCGTCTTGAATGATAGTCTGGGACCTTATA
>JARGNG010000059.1 GCA_029213265.1 Verrucomicrobiales bacterium
TCATCGGTGAAGGAATCAGCGATCCTCTCGCCAATTACATCATTGCCCAGATGCTGTACCTGCAAATGCAGGATCCGAACAAAGACATCAACATTTACATCAACAGCCCCGGTGGCTCTGTCACGGCCGGTCTCGCGATCTATGACACGATGCAATTCGTGACCTGTGATGTGAATACCTACTGCATGGGCATGGCCGCCAGCATGGGCGCGGTTCTCCTCACCGCAGGAACCAAGGGCAAGCGTTACGCTCTCCCGAATGCGCACATCATGATCCACCAGGTTTCCGGTGGAGCTCAGGGAACAGCTTCCGACGTCGAGCGGACCGTCGAATTCATGTATTCTTTGAAAAAGCGTCTCAACGAGATTCTCGCTTTCCACACCGGAAAATCGGTCGAGGAAATCGAGCGCGATGCAGACCGTGACAACTACATGCCGGCAGAAGAGGCCGCCGCCTACGGACTCATCGACAAGGTGCTGGAGAAAAATTCTGCGGGCAAGTAAGCCCACTCCTGCTTTCCCAATTTCCAAAGCCCCGCCGGAAACGGTGGGGCTTTTTTGTGGCGGCACTATCTCTTTTTCTGAAACTGGCCGCCACTCTCAGTGATAATCCGTTTCAGCTTCGGCCCGGGAGTCTCATCCGTACTTCGCACATAGAGCCGAAATACCGAGGCGTCATTGGCGCGGCCCCCCACATTCTTCTGAAGCTCGTTCAAATTTTCCAAACCATCAAAGCCGGGGTCCCCTGACCTCCGGCCATTCGTATTCGTGAGGGGCGGCATCGCTTTCCCCCAAACTAGGTTTCTCAGCTGCTGAAGGCCGTCATCCTGCTGCGAGTCCTGCAAGTCGCAGAACCAGTAGACCGCATCGACCTGGTACACCTCCACCAGTTCCAGCATCGCATCCATGACGGTATACCTTTCATTGTCATCGGGCGGCGGCGAGTTGAGAAACTCTTCTTTGTCGAAGTTCGAACCGTAAATCGTGCATCCTCTCACCTCCAGAAAGATCGCATCGGAAAAGTTCTTTTTGATCTCCGCCCGCAGATCCTCAAGGTAGGAAGTCATACTGCCGGACACATCCAGGATCACTCCCAGCGACCCTCCCTGCACCGTCATTCCTCCAATATTCTTTCCGGGGCTCGTGCCGCCGGAAGCGCCACTTTTCCCAGCCCCCCCGACAAAGCGGTTCGCAGTGGTGGTCGGTGCTGCCGGCGCTGCGTTCGGCTGTATGATCGCGAGCGTGTTGTTCCCTGTCTCTTTCACGAGTTCGTCTGATTCTGCGATGGAAATGTTATCAGGCAAATCCGCCTTTCCCGCCGTCCCGTCGCCGGAAAACGGAGATCGTGACCGGGAATCCGTCTCCGAATCCACCTCATTTGCATTCTTCCCGCCGGTGACTTTGGAGTTCGTTCCAAAGGTCGTCGTCGACTCCGCCACCGCATCGCCTCCCATCGTTTTCCGGTCGGCTTCCCCCCCGCCTGCTGAACCGGAAGATTCACTTCCCGAGCCGCTCCCGGATTCTCCCGTGCCTCTGCCATTTCCAACACCAATCCCGTCGCCAAGCCCGAGACCTCCCGGACCTGCTCCGCGACTCCCGAAACCGCTTCCGTTTCCTCCGCCCAGTCCCGTTCCCCATTTGGGCCAAAAAAGAAATAGAAGAAGCAACAGGAGCAGAATCGAGCAGGCAATCGCCTTCGCCCAGTCCCTGCCAGTGGCTCGCTTATCTGTCGGGGTGTAGGCCATCTATTTCTGGGTTCCGATTTTTGAACCTCCGGGTCCGAACTGAAGGGGGTCGTCTTCGGTGAACGGGCGCCAACCGGATTCAATGTTCCCCACACCTCGTATCATGTTTTCCACCTCTCGAAAAGCATCAAACGAATCCGCGTAGACGAGGTTGGTAAGAAAGATCTGCTCGGAAGGTTCATTTGCATTGAGGCGATTCGTCACCATGAGACCATTCAGGATCGCGAGGACCTTCTCCCGATCCGAAACCGGGTCGATTCCCTTTTCTGGAATGGGCTCCGCGAGGCCGCCTCGCATGGCGATCATTTCCGCGTTGAAACTGGCTGCGGAAATCCCCCCGTTCCGGTCCCGGGTGAAATGCTGAAGTGGATAGACGAGGCCATAACGGTAAATTATGTTAAAAGGTCTTCCGGGATTGCTGCCCAACACCGGCGCTTTCAGATCCTGCCTGCGCTCATTGATGAGATCCTTTTCCTGGTTCAGGAGTTTTTCCTCCTGCCGTTGCAGGGTCTTAACCATTTCCCGGAGCGAGGAGATCTCCTGATTCAATTGTGCCGCGGTCGCTTCGGCATTGGCCTGCTTTTTCTGGGCTTCCCCGAGCCGGTCGGCAAGACTGTTGATTCTCTTCGCACCTGACTCCGCCATTTCGGAAACGGCTCCCGCAAGTTCATTCCGCTCGCGCAGGAGTTCGACCAGCTCTCCCATCTTTTTCAATTCCGATTCCATCTCCTCCACCCTTGGTTTCAGTTCTTCGAGCTGCTTTTGCTTTTCGACGAGCTGCTTTGCATTTTCACGATCACCGGACGTGGTATCGGCATCTTCACCCGGCTTCTCGATCAACAGGGCCACAAGGATCGCGATGAGAACGATCCCACCGAAAGCGTTGCACATCGTGTCGAGAAGAAGGTCAAGGCTGCCCTCCGTGTTAGTCCGGCGCTTTCTCATGGCTGCCCCTCCCCGATCAATCGAATTTCCGTCTCCGCATCCAGCGCCTGATAGCCCACTCGATATCCTTCCTCCTGCGCCATATTCGCTAGAGTCCGGAATACGTTGATCCCTTCCGGCCGGATGAAAAACATGAAATAGGAAGCGTCCTTGTCCGACGTCGCGAGGATCGCCCGGAACGCACCGGGAGTCACTTTCTCGACATCCTCAGGATTGGAAAAATCCCGGATCTCCGCGCCCCCGTCCCCCACCACAAGAATCACGGGAACTTTTCCCTGCTTTCCCGGGTGAAGCCATATCTGGGAAGCGTCTTTCGACTTTGCGAGACCATCCGCTTTCGAATCGACCCGCCCCCGAAGTTCCTCCGCGACGCCGGCGATGCCTTCCTGCTCCGAGTTCAGTTCCGAAATTTTCTTTTCGAGGCTCGCCACCTTCGATTGCACTGATTCCAGCTCTTCCTGCAGTTCTTTCCCCTGGGGGTCCTCTTTGCCCTCCAGCCCTGCCTTAAGCTCCCCAATCTCAGCCCGGAGATTCGCTTCGCTCGCACCGGCCATTTCCAGTTTCACAATCTCAAACTCCCGAATTCTATCAGTCGCCTCGGTAATGAGATCATCGAGCTCTCCCAGGGTCAGTTCATTGGGAATCTCCACCGGCAAATTCATTAGTCCCGGCTGTTCCAGCATCAGGATCAGAAAAATGACGATGAGAATCAGGATCCCACTGACAGCAGTGATGATGTCCTGAAACGCGAAAAAGCTGACGTTGGCTCCTCCGCTACTGCGTCGTCTTGCCATGGGAAATTCTGATCAGGAAGTCAAACGCAGACGGGAGACGACGTGCGCGTGGCAGTAGTCATTGCATTCGTCCAGAAACACCGCCTCCTGCTGTTGGAGAAAAGTCATCCGAACCTGAACGATCAGGGCCGCCACCAGTGCAATCAAAGTGGTTTCAAATGCTGTTGAAAGACCTCCGGTGATCCCTCCGAGAGATTCCTTCAGCATTTTCATATCCTCTCCCGCTGCGGCGAGCGTCGCTCCGAACCCCCCGATCGCATCGCTTAATCCTAACACAGTCCCAATGAAGCCGAGCACAGGAATTGCCCAGATGAAGCCGTTGATGAGTCGATAACTGGATTCCTGATGCCCCTCATCATAATCAGCCTGCGTTTGCAGGATATCCGAAACGTCACTGATCCGGCCAATATTGCGGAGATTGGAAAGGGCTCTTTCGATTCGGTTAAAGAGAACGAAGTTTCGTGTATCATCCACAAGGCGGTGAATCGCACCGAGAACTTCCTGCGAAGTTTCTGAGTTCAGAAGAAAATCAGGCTGATCTGGAAACGGTTTCAAATCGAGCGCGCGCCGCTGGAAAGCGAGCTTTTTCCCTTTGATGAACAGAATCGCCATGCACCAGAAAAAGAGAAACGCGATCGGAATCGGGATGATTCCGCGGAGAAACATCTCGGCAACGAATTTCGTCGGGTCCCACTTGTTCAGCCCGTAAATAACGAACACAAAAAACACGACCGTCATGACGAGGGCGATGAGGAAACTGACGACGTTGTTGACGGAAGTGTAACGGGCCCCGGAAAATCCGAAGCGCTGCTCAAAATCAGTACGGGCCCAATTCAGTTCCGGATCATCGGGAAGGAGGTTTTGTGAGGGCAAAGACGGAGTCGGGGAAGTAAGATCATCCATAGTGATTAGCGATAGTGGGGTTTCGTTTCCCGGCGTTTGAGAAGGCGGTAGGAGGGAAAGGAAAAATTCACCGTCGAATCGCTCAGGATATCATGGAATGCCTGTTTTTTCCGGGTAAAGGCGGCAAGGAAGAAGCCGGCAAAGATCATCAATGCGGAAAGAATTTTGCCGAAGAAACGCTTCGAAGCTCTCTGGAAACTGACCCGCTCCCCTTTCTCGGTTGTTACGACGAGTCCGAAGATCTGCTTCCCCAAGGTGGCCCGTTTTCTCGAGGATTCCATCGACGCGAAATAGATCCAGATGTAAACGAAAGCCAGGACAAGGAGGGCGATTCCGAGACCACCGAGAGACAGGATTTCGGAAAGACTCCCCACCGGTTCCCAGGGAATCAGATTCATCCGGAAGATCTTTCCCAGAATCCACAAAGGAGCGCCATAGACAATCACTCCATCCACTGTCGCCGCGAGGAAACGGTTCCAGAATCCCGCATACACCAGGAACTCCCCGGCACGGGTCTGAAGAACAACCTCGTGCGCAATGTCAGGAGCCGGACCTTTCGGGGCAATCGACTCTGGAAGCGATTTTTCCGCGGGTTTCTCCTGTGACTTTTCCTCCTCTTTTTTGGTTGGCTCTTTCTTCTCCGTTGGCAATGCCTTCAACTCGACAGAGGCACCGAGCGCGCCTTCCGTCTCCTGCCCCAGGGCGATCGTCACGTCTTTCTTGGGCATGGGTTCCACCACCGCGGATTCCTCCCCGACTGGAAGCGCCGGGGGGATCGAGGAAGAAAAAGAATCCGTCCGGGGCAGGACGGCATCTGATTGCACGGATGGCGGCGACGGAGAAATTTCCACCAACACCTCCGGTTGAGGGGGAGGGGCATCCTCCGGAACGAAGTCCTCCCCGATTTTATCCCTCTCCTTAAAAAAGCTGCGAAGCGTCTTCCACTCTCCCGCGACCTGCACCTCGTGCAGGCTCTTCACCTCGCGGTTGGCGAGCATCTCCCGCAGTTCCGCTTCGGAGAACGGACCCGTCTGTCGCCCTTTCCATTTGATTAGAAACCGCTCCATCTTATTCGCCTGTCTCTTGAAACATTCGGGGAAGTCTCTCCTGGAACTCCGGCAATTCGATCGCAATTCCGGCCATATTTGCTGCTGCCTCAACCACAGCGTCCGGCTTCGTTGGGAGCGTGAAAAGGGGGCTGAATTTCTTGACTCCCGAGACGGGACGCCATTCCCCGCCCTCCCGCTCCATCACCCGCGTAACCGTCAATTTTTCATCGAGCCCCCAAATCCGGTTGGCTCCAATCGCTTCTTTGACCAGATCGGGTTTGCCATCAAATCCGATGTATCCGCAGTAATTGATTCCGGCGGCCTCCATCCGGGCAAAGAACTGATAGAGAGCCTGGGCCGGTTTCGCAAACTTTCGACCCTGCCGTTTTTCGTAAAATGCGGTCAGGGCTCCCTGGTAGGTCTGGACTTCGTCCGGCACCATCCAGGAAGAACTGGTGAGACCTCCATTGCCCGTGATCGACTTCAACTCCTCAAAATCTTCTCCAAATCCGGTGAAGTCGAGCAGCCAGGCTGCTTTCCGGGTATTCAGGATCTCCCCCAGTTTGAGCTGAATATACCCTTTGAAAAGAGGGCTGATTTCCTCTCCGGCTGAGTAAACATCCTCCACCGCACGAAGCAAAGACTCACGATAGTTCGACACCGTCGGATCCACGTAGCCGCCCAGTCGAAGGCTCTGAAAGAAAGTCGATTCATTGGATAGCTTCCCACCTGTCGGAACGAACCCGGTTCCGCCCGAACGCGACCTCCTCGCCCGGTAGTTGACCGACTCGAAAACGGCGCTCGAATTCCCCATCTTCGCGGGGTCATATACTTTGCCGCCAATCGCCTCGATTTGCGTCATCGTTCCAATTTTTGAATTCCGAAAATTCATCGGCTCGCCTTTGGAAAAGACCATCCGGTTGTTACCCGCCTCGGCCACGGAATACGAATGAATTTTTCCAAGCGCCTCATCATCACGCAATCCCAGGAACAGCCCCTTTTCCGCCCCCTCCACGTTCAAAGGAAATCCGGTTTCTGAATACTGGTCTTCCACCAGTTTCGTCCACACGACCAGATCACCGGGCATCAAAATCTCCCGAAGAAGTGCATCCTCGGACCTTACTTTCCGGAGAAGGCTTCCCAGTGCGATCTTTTCAGTGCCTTGCAGAATATCCGACTCCTCCAAAGCGGTCATCGCTGTTACGTATTCCTTGAGATTCGATGCACTTGCGATTCCGGACATCACTTCCCGAACGGTTTCCATTTCCGTTTCGAGAGATCCGTATTTCTGTTTCAAAATCTCAAAGGTCGTAAGATCAGCGGGGAGTGGCCGGAGCTCTTCGAGTTCGGACCCGGCGATCGTGTCCAGGCTCGAAATCAAAGCCGACATTTCTGTAAACGCGGAGGTTGCCTCGTCCGGACTCTTTCCCGATGTCATGGTCTCCCGGAGCATGCGGTCCAACTCGATCACATCCTGATGAAATTTCGGTGCAATCTCATTGCGCTTTTCCCCCGTGATTCGTTCGTACTCCCGCTCGAGGGTGGAAAGTCGATCGGCCATGTCGGATTGGAAATCCGCGTTCACCTGCCCGGACTGCTCGCGACTTTGATCGAGCGTATTTCGAACCGCGACCAGTGAGACCTCCGACCAGGCCTGAGGATCCGGAATGGCTTTCAGATCATTTTCGATTGCCGTAATCATTTCATCGACGCGATCCGCATTCGACTTTTCGAGATTCAACCAGGTCTGCCCCTTTTCGACGGTAGAGGGCAGTCCAGCGAGCCCTTTCCACAGGGGGCTGTCCGATTCGAGCTCTTTCAGGTTTCTCTCCAGATCCGATGCCCGCTCCCCCGCAAGGGCCCGCTCAATTTGTTCCGTTTTCTGCCCCGCCTTCCAGAAAAAGAAGGCCAGCACCGAGAGAAAAATCAAAAGTGCTGCACCGGCTGTCACTGCGGAGATGAGATTGCGGCGCTTGGCCCGCTGCTTCAGCGAAATTTTCTCTTCGAGATCTCCGAGGAGTTTTCTCGCTTCTTCCTGCAGTTCCTTCGAGACCGGCTTTTGAAATTCTGAAATTTCCTTCCATTGCTTTCGAATGCCGAGGGCATCCTCCTGCAATTCATCGAGCGTGGGCTTCACATTTTGAAAGTCCTTATCCCGAATGCGTTTTACGGTTTGCTGCAAGGTATCGAGTCGGCCCTGATACTCCTGCTCCAGCTTCAACTTCCGGATTTCCTCACTGCTCCATTCGCTGAGTTCCGCATGCAGATTTCTCAAATTCGGCTTGAGGGTGAAATCGTGCATCTCTATCAACCCGCTAACCCGACTGATCAGTCCGAGGACCTCGTTCAGTTGCTCGCCCTCCCGCGCCGCCTTCGCCTCTTCCATGAGGCCTTCGCTCTCTTGAATTGCAAAGTCACGACGAAGTCCGTCCCGCATCTCAAGCGCCCTTCGCCACGGATCATGCCTTTTGTTATCCTCCTTCGGAATGCGTCCGGGAGCCAACTCCTCAATCTCCGCAAGGCTCTCCAAAATGAGATCCGAATCACCGTCTCGAAGTGGTTTCTCCAGTTTAGAAATTTCCGCAAGGACGAGTCGATCTTCCAGCGTCGCAGCCTGCTTCACAGAATTGAGGTCGTCCGGATTCAGTGTCGCCACCCGGCGAATGACTCGAAGTGCTTCCTTGAAATCCCGCTTTGAATTGGCGGCACTGAATTCCGCCATCAGGGCCTTTTGAAAGGTTCCGGCACGCTCGTAGATCGGATCAATCGTCTGCTTGGCGCGCTCATTGAGCGGCTCCGGGACCGGCAGATGATGCTGTTTGCAAAAGGCCCGGTATTCATCCGCGTCCAGCTCGCCAAGTGTGGCACAGAGATCGAGAACATCCGGTGCGCGGGTCGCGGTCATGAGCGCCTGGTATTCCTTGTCCTTTCCCTGGCTCAAAATTTCGACACAGGTCTGAAGGCGATCATTGGCCCGCTTGGAAAGATCTGCGTATTCCGAGGCGAGCGCGAAGAGCGACTTGCTTGAGTCCTCGCCCCCCTCATCCATCCCGTCCTGGAGACGACGAACAAGATCTTCAATTCTGGCTAGCTCTGGGTGAGTCATGGATCAACGATTCAAAAATTATCGGGTACCTGCCGGTCGAGAGTCGCTCACTTCCAGGATTCTGAAAACTACCGTCCTGCCTTCCGGAGTTTTCACCACGGCATTCACAAAAAAGCTTCCCAACTCCTCGATCGGCACCTGGGCGAGGGCTGCCTGCTGCCCCTTCAAGGTCTCAAGATCCGCTTTCATTTTTTCGAGAGCGGCTTCCTCGAAACTCCCCCCCTTCAAAATCATCGTCTCGGCGATGGCAGTGTTCTCCGGAGTAAACACGGTCTCCCAGTTCTGAAAAAATGTCGCTACGACCTGATTCTTGCGGAAATACTTTTCCCGCCGCTTTCGAGCGGCCTCCGCCTCTTTCTGCGACGGGAATTCTTCGGTCAGTTTCGGGAGAGTCGCGAGCTTGTATTCCTTTGCCTTCTCTGTCACGACTCCGAGCAGGCGGATCGCCTCTTTGATCTCCTCCGCGCTCCAGGTGTCCGTCGATTTGATCTTTCCGAACGCATCCCGCAGGGTATCCTTTACCCCGGGGCCGACCCAGCGCGAATCAGAGATCCCGTTGTCCCACAAGGCATCGTAGAGATGAGCGGAAAGGTAGTGAAAGAAGGGCGGCCCCTCGATGAAATCCCCCGACTTGTCGATGTAGTCCTCCATCGTTGGACTGATAATTGTCGGAATTTCCTCCAAATCTTCCGGGGCCGGAGCCAAAGCAAATTTCGGTGGTCTGCCGGGTGGCTGCTTCACCGACTGCACCAGTAGTCCCTTCGTCTTTGCTTTGCCTTCGGCCAGTCCGAACAATTGCTCTCCGAGATTGCCGAATGTCCCGTCGAATTTCGACGCCACTTCCCGCAGCGAAGCATACGCTTCAAGCTTTCTTTCCTGTTCTGCAATGCGGGCGTTCATTCCTTCAGAAAGGGAAATCGACAGGGCTGCCGCTTCCGGGCCACTCACCGAAACCGGACCCGTCCCATCGGAAAGAACCAGATCGTATTTTTCCACCGCCCCGGCAAAAGCGACATCTTTCAGCAAGCGTCCTGCCTTTTCGCTCAGCTCCAGTGTGAGCCCTTCGCTCCCGGCTCTCCGAATCCCTTCTTCGACAGGAAGTCGAAGGAAGTAGTCGCCCGTCGTCGCCTGCTCTCCCGCTCCCGACGGAACCTGCCCCACTAGAAGCAAGTCAGGCTCTTTCTGATCAGCCGCTCCGAATCCAAAGAGGAATCCACCTCCAAAAACCCGGCGGAATTCATCGGAAATCTGGAGGACGGTTTCTTTTTCCTCCACCGTGAAGATTTTTACCGTATCGCTTCCCGTAAAATAGTACATCGAAATCTCCCCACCAATTTCGGCGAGTTCCTTCTTGAATTCCATCGGCGCTCCCGAGTACCGGGTCGCCGGAAGAATCGTCAGCGATTCAGGAAATCCGTCCGCCATTTCCTGAATCCCGGCATAGGAAATTCGTTCGCTGTCGGGAAGCAGGGGCACCAGGTAGGTCTTCGGAAGTAGGGAGTCCTCATTGGCTTTTTCTTCGGCCTGCTTCACTTTCACCTCCTCTCTCTTTCCTTCCGCTGCCGGATTGGCATTCCCCGCCATCTTTGGTGCCTCGATTGCGGGCTCAAAGGTGGCGATTTTGGTGCGAACCGCCGAAATGTAACGATCCCAACCTCTCCCTGCTGCTTTCGCCTCCAGCTTGCTGAGCTGTTCCGACAACTGCAGAAGCAAAGCCGCCGACTTGGATTGCGATGCTTTGTCAGGATGAAGTTTCCCCGACTCCTCCTGAAATTTTTCCACAAAAGGAATGATCGCTTCGATGTCCTTGAGCTGTGCGAGGAGAAGACCGGCGTCCGTATTGAGAGCAAACACATTCCCCCGGACTTCCCCAACCTTTGTCTCCGGCAACTGCATTTCGATGAGCCGGCCCCAGATGTCTGAAATGACTTTCTTCTGCTGGAAATATCCCTGCACGGTTTCATTGGCTTCCTTCTCCAAGCGATCCAACTCCCCGGGCAATGGCAAATCGAGACCACTGATGCTCACCCTTCTTTCCCAGCTCTTCCGGATCTCTGCGATCTGCCTGAGCGGATCCCCCTGACTTCGACCGGAAGACTGGAGGAATTTTTCCGTCTCATAAGCAGCGAGATTGTATTCTCCCGAAAGGTTCCCGTAACCATCGACGAGATCCTTGAGGTCCGAAAACGTGGCCGACTGATCGACATACTCTGATTGATCCTCCTCACTCATCACCCGCAGCGAATTCACCGCTCCGGCCCAGTTTCCTTCTTTCAAAAGAGCTGACAATTCCCGCTCCACCTTCCGGACCGGACTGAGAAAAAGGAGCGCGAAAACCGCAACAAGCAGCAAGGTCAGCACCCCCAGGATTCCCGCAATCAATAGGCCGCTTCGAGAGCGTGAGCTACCCGAACCCTTTTCGGATCCGGCTAGGAGATCGGAAGAGATCGCCGGGGCTACCATCAAGTCGGCCGGAGCTGAATCCGTTTCAGTGACCGTCGCGGGAGGAGCACTGGATTCCTGAATCGTTGCCGGAGCCACCACCGTAGCCGGTACCGGGCGCTCTCCCGGCGCGACCTGTCCCGATGTTTCCGGCACGGCAGCCGACACCGAAGTGGGCGATGCCGCTTCCCTCTCTTTTCCGGCCGCAATATCAGCCAGAATTCCTCCCGGGAGAGCCATCCCGGGACTCAGCTCGATCAAATAACGCTTTGATTTGAGCTGCTGCATGTGGACCTGACTGTTGTAAACACAACCATGCCAATCGTAGTCATTCCGCTGCGAAGCAGACTGCAAGAGAGTCGTGAAAGAGCGTGCCCAGAGCGTGCGCGGTTGATTCCGCTTCGGGCTTTCCACGAGGGTACTTTCGGAGAAGAGGCGCAGAAACATCTCCGGATCGTATCCGTCCGGCACCACAACCCCGGCTCCGCCGGCCGCCTTGGGTTCCACCAAAAAAGCCGCTCCGGCAGGAGCTCCCGCTTGCGACGTCCATTCGTCCGCCGGCAGCGCTGTCGACGGTGAGAATGAGACCAGGTCGATTTCGTCCTCCGGGCCGAAATACTTCGCCGCCCCGTCATATCGCTCGACCCAAACTCCTTTGCGGATCAATTCGAGAATCGCCTCCGCCGGCGTCAGCTGAAGTCTTTCCACTTCGCCGGGCTCCAGGACGATACTGTGAGCAATGTGGTTGGTCCTGCCGGAGTAATCATTCCCGGCATCCGCAATCCTCATGAGAACATGATAGGATTGTTCGCGGATCGAAACGATTCGATGGCTGTAGATCACCGGGAGGTCGGCGCCGGTTCCCGTAGCCGCGGCACTTCGATCAAACTGATTCGAAAGATCTTCAATTCGACCCACGAGGGCTTCCCGAATCTCCTTGTGACGAGCGGCCGTGCAAAAGCCGGACCGTCCTGCAACGAGGCCCGACTTCACGCTGGTGTAAATCATCTGGTAAGCCATGGTCCGATTCTTTCTTTACTGACCTACCGGGTTATCCGGATACCTCTTCCTTCTCCACAGATCGAAACATTTCCGGGTGCATCCTCGCAAGCGTCCAGATGACGGGAACCTCGGGGAAGAGCGGATTCACCATTCCGGGCACTGGGCCGATCCGCTCGTCGCTCTCACCCGAAGGCACAAATTTCTGGGGCGAATGGCCGATCGGACTCACTGGGAAATAGACTACCGTTTGCGAGATCGACTCTGCATTGGCAACGACACCAGGGCTGGTCTGGAGGAGAAAGTCGCGCACCTTGGCGGAATTCCTGTCGACGATCGAATAGTCAATTCCTTCTCCCGAAATCGGATTCTCAAAGGGCTCCTCAATCAGTTCCGCCCAGAGGTCGCACTTTCCGATCAGCATCAGCAGCGGTGTCTCGATGCGGTCGTTGGCATCGATATTCAACTCCGTCATGATCCGGTTACGCATTTCCGCGATAATATTGTCCTGTCGGTTCAGCTTGAGAAATTTCTCATCCCGAAGCTGCGGATCCATCTTCTCCGAAAGCATCTTGCGAAACCGCACGTTTGACGCGGGATCGTAGAGAAACAAAATCGCCTTCGAACTGGCAAGGTGTTGCGTACTGTCGAGATCACTCGACTCCCCGCTCTCCGAACGCTCGGCCGGCTCAAACTGCTCCCCGGCATTGTCGTAGAAGACGAGATGAAGCGTCTGATTGATTCCCGAATCGGCAGCAAAAGGACTGACCAGATACGTGAACGGCTTCGGCAATTTCATCTGCCGACCATCGCGCTCCCAACTCTTGAACATTTCCCCGCCCGGAACCGTTTTATCGAGCGCAATTTCCGCAGGATTCGAAGAGTCGCTGAAGAGCTTGGCCCGCATGTCACTGACAATCGCATTCCCCGAGGCATCGGAGTCCTTGAACGCGAGGCCGAAGTGGCGCGGCAGGGATTCCTCCAGTTCATTGATCATGCTGGTGAGAAAGTAGCTTTTTCCTGCAGACGGTGCGCCAACGATGGAAATGATGTGGGTATCGAGATCGAGGAATTGCGGAGGGAGGCGGGACTTGCAATTCGGGCACGCCATATCGGAACATCGCACTCCCATTCCATCAAGTGCACGACCCAGCTCATCAAAGGAGGTCGGAAAAAACCGCAGCGGAAAATCCTCTCCCAGGTCGGGATCCCGCAGGCTCGGATGCTTCGCGACCCACATCACATCGCCGCGATCAAAATGCTGCCAGCAATGGGGGCAGGTAAACTCACCACTCACTGTATTGATGGGATTCGCATCTTCTTCCGGATACTCCGGGTCCGGAGCAACTGCCTGAGGCTGCGTCTCGTTCGAATAGACTTTTTCCTGAGGCTCCTGAGGCTCGGGTTCCGGCCCGGGTTCCGGCCCGGGTTCCGGGGGGACCGGAACATGATTCAAATTCGGCTGCTCTTCGGGACTGGCCGGGGCCGCGAACGCCGTTGCGGGCACCACATCTTTCAGATAAAACGCCTGCTTGGCACCTTCGATCGTCGTGATCACATCTGAGCCACTGAGTCCGCGCTGCGCCACAAAGCCGGGGAGCTCCGCAAAAGAGATCGATCCGATCACCTGACCGGCCACCAGATCCTGCAGAATCCAGCGCTGAAAATTCATCGACCGAATCCAGGCATCCAAATCGGCATCGCCGCGAAGCAGAAGAAACTGGCTGCCGACTTTCACCGAATAGTCGGCCCCGATTTCGAGCAACTGCGGGGCATTCATGGGAATCCCGTTCAAGAGCACCTCGGCGTCAGGGTTGGTTTTGTGAATGGAAACATTCCCGTTCTTTGCCCGGTTTAAATGACAGGATCCGGCCGCTCCGACGACGCATGGAAACTCGCTCACATCAAACCGCTGCATCCCCACACAATCGACATAACACCAGTCGACCTGCTTGCGCTTTCCAAAACCTAAATTCATGACCTGTTTTCTTATGACGCGACCTCGGGAAAACCTCCGGAAATCTCCGGCTGCCAGTGTTGGTGAGTCACGGAACGACTGCAAGAAAATACCTCAATTGCTGGACTTCAGTCTGTCCCCGCTTTTTCGGCCCGTCCCGTTCGCCACCGCCAGAAAGCGACCAGAAAACTCCCGATCAGGCAGTGATACACGGCACTGATCGCACAGGGCACAGGGGCCACCGTCCCCTCAAAATGGGTTTTTGCCAAAGTCGCCCCCAGCCCTGAATTCTGCATCCCCACCTCAATCGAAATCGTCCGGGAACTCTCTTCCGAAAGTCGAAAGACTCTCGCGATGACATACCCGAGCGCAAAACCTCCGACATGGAGGAGAAAAGGTGCCGCGAGAAGCCGCCATCCGGAACTCAGGATCACCTCCCGTTGCTGACCGATGATACTGGCGACGATCAAGACAATCGCCACAACCGAGACAAAAGGGGAAAAGGGGCGGACAGCTTTACCCAATTCGGGAAGGAAGCGATTAGCGAGCAAACCGAGCATCACAGGGACGAACACCACCTTGATCGTGCTCAGGCAAAGTCCCACCGCGTCCACGTCGACCAGAGTTCCGGCGTACCATTTCGTCAAAACCGGAGTCAGCAGGATCGCCGCAAAGGTCGAGACGACCGTCATCATGACCGACAAAGCTACATTGGCCCGTGCCAGAAACGCGACCACGTTCGAAGCCGTCCCTCCCGGACAACAGGCGACCAGAATCAGCCCGACTGCGAGCATGGGGTCTATTTCGTCGAGTCGCAGCCACTTCCCGATCGCCCAGCCGAGGAAGGGCATGATCACGAACTGGCAGAAAATCCCGATCACCCCTGCCTTCGGCAAATGAACGACCTCTTTGAAATCTTCAAAGGTCAGGGTCAGCCCCATCCCAAGCATGATGATCCCGAGCCCATAGACAATAAGCGGCCCCTTGAACCAGGTAAACCACTCGGGAAAAAACAGCGCGAGGCCACTGCAAACCGCGATCCACAGCGGAAAGGCATGGGTCATCCAGGCAAAGGTCGAGCGCATCCGCCATCAAAGAACATTTTCGTTCCGAAGGATAGAGGAAAGTCCGAAAGTAACCGGGAGGTCTCTACTATCCCGACCGCCGCGCGGGAGATCGGGAAAAGTCCAAAACCCGCACAAACTTTGCCCGCTTCGGGCACAGTTCCCCCTTGCGTCACGGCCCAGCACCCCTACCTTCCCGCCAAAATTTATTTCGCTATGAGCATACGCAGAGTTCTAGTCGCAGATCCCATTGCAGAACGCGGGATCGAACTTCTTCAGGAAGCCGAAGGCATCGAAGTGGATGTCAAACTGGGCCTCAGTGAAGAGGAACTGATCAAGTTGGCCCCCAACTACGAAGGTATTATTGTTCGCTCCGGGGTCAAAATCACCGCCCCTATCATCGAAGGCGCATCCGGTACCCTTCGCGCGATCGGTCGCGCCGGCGTCGGGGTCGACAACATCGACATCCCCACCGCGACCAAGCACGGCGTCGTGGTCATGAATACCCCGGCCGGAAACACCATTTCCACGGCCGAGCACGCGTTTACGCTCATGATGTCGCTGGCACGCCACATTCCTCAGGCGCACCAGTCTGTCACTGACGGTCGTTTCAAAGAAGGCCGCAAAGCGTACAAAGGTGTCGAGCTTTACAACAAAACGCTCGCCATCCTTGGAATGGGCCGGATCGGTGGTGAATTCGCACGCCGCGCCATGGGATTCGGCATGCGGGTTGTCGCTTATGACCCCTACCTCGCTGCGAGCAAGGCGAAAAACATGCGCGTCGAGCTCTGCGAAACCGTCGACGAAGCCGTCATTCAAGCCGATTTCATCACTCTTCATATGCCGAAGACGCCGGAAACGACCCATCTCATCAATGCCGAGCGGATTGAAAAGATGAAGCCCGGCGTTCGGATCGTGAACTGCGCCCGTGGAGGTCTCATCGACGAAGCAGCCCTTCTTCAGGGCATCAAAGACGGCAAGGTGGCCGGAGCTGCACTGGACGTGTTCGAAGATGAACCTCCCTCCGCCGACTATGAGCTTCTCACGCGCGAGGAAATGGTTTTCACTCCTCACCTCGGAGCCTCCACCGAAGAGGCACAGGAAAATGTCGGAATCGAAATCGCCGAATCGATCCGGGACCGCCTTCTCCACGGAGCCGTTGTCAACGCGATCAACATGCCCAACCTCGACGAAGATACTCTCAAGGAGATCGGGCCCTACCTCACGCTCGCTGAGACCCTCGGGAAATTTGCGAGCCAGATCGGCCCCAAGCAGCCCGATTCCTTCCGAATCGATTATGTGGGCACGGTTGGCGATATCGACACCACCCTCGTGACGCGCTCCGCTCTGAAAGGCTATCTCGAAGCCGGGTCGACCTCCGGTTCGGCAAACTACCTCAATGCCCCTTCCCTCGCGGAAGATCGCGGATTGCGGGTCACCGAAAGCCGTCCCGCAGAATCCTGCGACTACACCGACCTTCTTACCGTCACCCTTGGAAATGACGAGGAGTCCGTCGCGCTCTCGGGAACATTTTTCGGAAATCAGGCCCGCCTTGTCCGGATCCAGGATCACTCCATCGATGTGAATCCTGAAGGAACACTCCTGATTTTCGAGAACACCGATGCTCCCGGAGTTGTCGGGGCACTTGGCCAGGTTCTCGGGCAGAACGGGATAAACATCGCCAACATGTCGCTCAGTCGAAACCAGGTCGGAGGAAAAGCCCTCAGCATCTTGAATCTGGACTCCCCCGTCAGCGAAGACGTGATCGAACAGATTCTCGGCGTCGAGGGAATCCAGAGCGCGACGACGGTAGAGCTATAGACGCCTCCCCCTGCCTATCAAAGTGCGGCCGGAAAGCGTTGATACGCCCAATGATGTCCCCATCAAACCTTGACGGGAAACGCCTTCGTTGATTCAATCTGCATTGACTTGGACGAAACCTTGAACCCAACTCACCCATGAATAAGATCCTACCGCTCGCCATCTTTCTGGCAGCACCCTGCTTCAGCCTGGCAGATTGGCACACCCTTACCAGTGCTGATGGATCGAAGAAGATCGAAGCCGAAATCCTCAGGTACGATGCCAAGTCAGGGATGGTTACCCTGAAGTTGCGCAGCAGCCGGACGATCACCTCGCCCGCGTCTGCTTTTTCCGAAGACGATCAAGCTCGAATTCAGGAGGTTGGACTCGCTACCACCATGGGACGGAGTCTCTGGGTTGAGTTTGAGGATGTGGAGAACGTCGTCAATGAAAAGCGAAACCCGACCAACGGCTATCAGACCAAGGAATTGCAGAACAGTTACCGAATTGAGCTTCGCAACAATGGAGAAGTTCCCTTTGAAGGGCTCGTTGCTGAATATCAAATTTTCTATGCCGGTTACATCGATCCGTTTCGGGACAATGAAAAGACCGACCAGGTGCATCGGGGGAAAATGGAGATTCCAGCCCTGAAACCCCGGGAAGAGACCGATCTCGCTACCGAATCCGTCGACCTGACATCGATCAAACGATTACCGCTCAGTCAATGCTCCGGCGGGACGTGACGAGCTCCTGCGCAAAGATTCCGCGGTTCGCGGATCGACCAAATGGAGGGAGTTATCCTGAGAGTAACTAAAAACGGAAACCTCGTTAGAGAGCTGAAGTATCCATCCAGCTTCAATGGAGAGTGGGATGCCACTCGAGACGGCCGCGGTGCAGAGTCAGGGTAGAAACACCCTTCACAGACTCAATCTGCGGGCTTCACAGAAAGAGGAAAGAGGAAAGTGGGGGGGGGAAGACGGCCGGTTCGTCGGGCATATTCGCGATATTCCTCGCCGAATTCATCGGACATCATTCGCTCCTCCCGGGGCGTGCGGATCCAGTACATGGCGGCGAGAAGGGCTTTCTCGATACCATCGACCTGCTGAACGGTCTTCTTCTCGAGCTTTGTTTGCTGAATAAAGTGGTGGCGAATCCCGAATTGAACGACAAGACCAAGGAAGAATAGAGCATTCGGAGCCTGGAGAATATTCATGATTTCAACACCGAACTCCGAGGCTGGCAATCCCCTGCTCCGGATGCAAGCCTCAACTACCGGGGTGATGTATCACTTCTTTCCAGATTTTGACCCGCCGGAAACACTAGTACGATTGAAGTCAGGATCAAGATCGTGCTCTTCCACCTCATAGGTTCACCTCATAGGTCTTCACCATGCGAGCTACCCGGAGAGGTGCTACGCCCTCGGGGGAAATCTAATAGTATTCGGTGGTGGTGTATCCAAACCGCTGATAGAACGGCTCCCCCGCAAGAGTTGCTGAAATCTCGCCCTGCTTGAACCCATGCGCGACCAATGCTTCCTCGCAGACTTTCATCAGGCAACTTCCCCCCCTGCCGTGCGAAGTCCGGGTCGACGAAATACGCCCTCACGCGAGCGGCTTCCCGGGCCGGGCCCAAACGACGCGACTCGTCATCGCCAGCCTCGCGGCCGCCGAAAAGGGCTTCGCGAAAACTCCATCCTCCACAACCAATTATTCGGCAGTCGTCCTCTATCACAAAATAGGTTTCATCCTCGATCATCTGCTCATCGACACCGAAAACAGGGCCGGTCGCAGCCTCGATCTGCTCTTGAGAATAGTGCCCCCGCTGAAGCTCCCGTGCTGATCTCACAAGCAACTTCTGAATCGAGTGGCAGTCCGATCCCACAGCCCGGCGAGGTGACCACTTCATGGCAGGAAAATGTCACGGGCCCAACTGTTCCGGCCCATGACTCGCTCCGGATTGATGGTGAATTGGTCAGAACGCTTATTTTTCATGGCGGATCTGCCCATGATAGGTCCGCCCCGCAAGACACTCCATTCCTTTTCACTTCGTTTTCACAGTCCTTTCTCTTTCCCTTCACGTTCGCGGACGATTCCTAGCTGTGCCCATCGGGGCCGGTTTAAATGAATTCAAAATTGCTCTCTCTCCCCGCAATCTGGAAGGACCTCCTCCTCGGAGGAACGGCGTCCTCTGATCTTTGGGTGGAGGGGCAGGATCTTCGAGCGGTGCCGCTTTGCCTCGTAACCATCGGGCTAGGAGTGGGACTCTATGGCGCGTCGATCGGGATCTGGCAGGGCCCGCGGCAAGCCGCGTTTGTGGCGGTCAAATTACCTCTCGTGATCGTACTCACCCTGGGCATCAACGGACTCCTCAACGGGATTCTCGCCATGCTGCTGGGAGTTCGGCTCGGGTTCGTGCAAACGGCGCTTGCCTTGCTGTCAGCGTTTTCTGTCTTTGCCCTGATCGTTGGATCGCTATCCCCGATCACGCTCGGAATGGCCCTGGATGCACCGGGTGCGGAGTCAGCGCAGGCCGGCCCGACCCATCGGCAATTGATTCTCGTTCATACGTCGATCATTGCCTTCGCGGGGCTGGTCTCCACTTGTCGACTGCATCGCCTGCTGCGGCGATTTTCGTTCTCGCCGGGCGCCGCGAAGAACGGGCTCATCGCATTGATCACAGGGAATCTCTTCGCCGGTGCCCAGATCGGATTTTTGCTTCGCCCCATTTTCGGACAACCGGGGCTGGTGATCGAATTTCTCCGTCCGGACCTCTTCGATGGAAATTTCTATGAGTCGGTCTGGTGGGCTCTCCGCCACGCTTTTTAAACCCTGACCAAAATACAACCATATGAAAAAAGAAAATAACAAACCGGAACCACCTGAGCTTCCCAACAGGGGCACCCACTCTGAAATCGAATACGAAGCGATGAAAGATCCCCCGAACCTCGGGAATACCATCGACAGCCTACTGAAGTCACCGGGGCACTTGCTGTTCGAATGGCAGGAGGGGCGCGGCAGGGCAGTCGCCATGAATCTCGTGATCATTGTTGCCGCTTCGTATCTCCTCTTCGGTTTTATTCTCGGGCTGTTTTCCGGAGGCACGCAACTGTGGGCGGCACCGACGAAACTGTTTCTCGGGATCACGATCTCGGCACTGATCACGCTTCCGAGCCTCTATGTATTCAGTTGCCTCGGCGGACTCGACATGACGATTCGAAAGTCGGCAGGCCTTCTCCTGACAGGGCTGGCGCTGGTGGGCCTCGTTTTGCTGGGGCTCTGTCCGGTCGCTTGGATCTTTTCCCAGTCGACCGATTCGATCGGCTTCATGGGATTTCTGGTCCTGCTTTTCTGGATCACTTCGCTCGGATTCGGCATTCGCCTGATCAGCCGGAGCGCCCGCACCTTCGGGAGTGACCACGCCGGCTACCTCGTGCTGTGGGCCGCAATCTTTGTAACGGTGACCTTGCAGATGTCGACCTCGCTACGCCCTCTGATCGGACCGGCAGAGGAAACGCTGCTCCCGCAAGAGAAGCGGTTTTTCCTCGGGCACTGGATCAAGGTACTGGGCGAGGATTGAACAAGGTCAGACGTCGCCCCACCCTCGAACGTCATCCCATCCTGGAATCCACAGGCAGGAGTGCCTGTGCTACTTCCTAAAACGGGATGTCGTCTTCCTCGTCCCGAATCGGCTCGTAGTTGGTGGGAGCCTGCTGCTGCGGAGGAGTTTGTTGCGGAGGAGTTTGTTGCGGTGGAGAAGCCTGCTGCTGTTGGGGCGGCGCCTGTTGCGGTGGTGCCTCTTGATAATTTTGTTGTTGGGGTGGTGCCTGTTGTTGCGGCTGACCGCCACCACCACCACCACCACCGTCGTCTCTTCCACCGAGGAACTGAAAATTGTCACCGACAACTTTGAGACGGGAACGATTCTGACCGGTGGTCTTGTCTTCCCACTGATCGAGCTGAAGTCGCCCCTCCACGTAGATGGGTCGCCCTTTCTTCATGTATTCTCCGATCACCTCGGCCTGACGCCCCCAGTAAGTCACATCGACATAGGTCGTTTCCTCGCGGCGTTCACCGTCGTCGAGCGTGTAGTTGCGGTTGATCGCGAGCGCAATATCGGTCACCGCAGTCCCTTTCGGGGTGTATCGCACTTCGGGGTCTCGGGTGATGTTCCCGATTAGCATCACTTTATTCAAATTCGGCATGGGAAAACTCTATAGGATCAAGGGAGAAAATATCCAGCCTTTTTACGAGATCCTTGGTTCCAGATGAATTTCCCGGGAAATAAGCGCAGCAGAGAAAACAAGAGAGATGGAAACGAAAATGAGGACGCCAGTGACTGCCACCATCGCGGAAATGTTGGCCCATTGGACCAGAAAGAACCCGAGAAAAGGCGCGATGAGAATGCGAATCCCGGCAAAGAAGGTGTGCACCGACATGTAATCAGCAATGTGCGCGACCGGTGCGAGTTTGGTCACCCAGAGATTGAACATGATTTCCCCTCCTCCTCTCGCAAGTCCGAAAAGCGCGCTCCCGACCATGATGAGCATGACATCTGCCGTAACAAAGTAGAGAAGCAGCGCGGCGACAAAAACCAGATTGACGAGAACACGGAGGCGGAAGAAATCCATACGGTCGAAAAGCCATCCCCAGAAAAAGGTCGTTCCGAGCCGGGCGAGGGAGGGGATGATCCCGGTGATTAGACTCACCGTTTTGACATCGAGATTGAGCCCGTGCACCGGATTGGCGAGGTAGTCAACCCGCAGGGCGTTGGAGGAAAGGACGCCCAGTCCGAGAACCATCGCGGCGATAAGGAGCCGGACAAAGACCCGGTCGTCGCGACTGACGTGGACCGACTCGAGAAAGCGATGCCTTTTTTCAACCGCCACGCGAAGAGTCGTCGACGGCACGATGAGGTGACAGACGACAGAGAGACCGGCCGCGCCCGCCATGGCCCAGAGAAGAACCGGGTAGCGACTGAAGTCGGCATCAAGATAGATTCCGAATCCCCAGCTCACGAGCATTGCGGTGGAGGCTCGAATGAAGATCGTCACCGAAAAAAGCCGCCCCCGGTTTCGGGTCGGGTAGTTGAGCCGAAGGTAATGGGTTTGCAAAGGGATCGCCATCGCGATGATCCCGACCCCGAGAGTCAGCCCGAGAGCGAAGACCCATTCGTGGTGGGCACCTACCGCAGCAATGATAAATCCTGTCATGCTGACCAGACTGATCGTCGCAGCAGCGCGGCTGGCAGTGAGCCCGGTTCGCACGGCGAGAGGAACGACAATGAGACTGCCGAGCAGCCCCAGAGCAGGAGCGGCGAGGAGAAATGCCTTCATCGCCGGCCCCGACTGAAACTGGTTCACCGCAATGAGAACGGCGAAGGTGGCGAGGGCGGTTTCGATGACGCCTGCAGCGACCGCTCGAAATGCCTCCGGAATGAAGGTCCTCCTCAGTCGTAGCGAATCGGCTGCGGCCGCACCTTCGCTCACTGTTCCACCTCGTCTGTGGTCCCGGAGGGCGCCTCACGTGGTTGGGCCGGAGCATCGGCGGGAGCTTCCTCTCCCTCGCCTTTCGCGGCTTCCTCTTCGGCCTTCTTCGCTGCCTCTTCGGCCTCTTTCTCAGCTTTCTTTTTTGCGATCAAATCTTCCCACTGGTATAAGGTAAACCCTTCTCCGAGACCGCCGATTCCTTCCAGTAATTCGCCGCATCTGGCGTGCCAGGCAGGAAGGTCGGGAGGTCCTTTGGTGGCATCAGCGGAACCGGGAAAAATGAGGTAGGTCACTTCGAGATCACTGACAGGACGGTTGTAGGGTGACGCCTTTTCGCTGAGATGTTTTGCAATCCGAAGAGAAGCTTCTCCGAATTTCCAGCTCGGACCGGCATCCCCGGCAATGGCCGGAAAGACCTGATCACCGTAGATAATGACGCCATAATCGCCGATCGCGGGACCGAATTCGTTTTCGTCTTTCCGACCGAGAAAGGAAAGGGGCAAGACGAAGAACGGATCGGCTTCGGCGATCAGGTAGCTGCGGGCCTTCATATCGGCGATCTCAGGCTTGAGTGTTTCAATTTGTTCGCGGAGGTAGCGGTTCCGCTCGATCGAAAGTCCGGGAATCGCGAATTCCTCCTCGTATTTTTTCAGGTTTTCCTTCCACCTGGCAAGGAGGGGATTCGGGTTCGAGGTTCGTTTGCCCCATCCGTAGCTCGTGAAAGGCTGATAGTATTGGGACATCGTGATGTAGCTGTCCAATTCGGGCCAGCGATCCCCGTCGGACCCGTCGGAAACGACGTCCATCTCCCCTTGAACGAGAAGCAATTTCTGTCCGGTTCCAGGGTGCTTGATCTGGAGAACCGTTTCGCAATCGTACAGGTTGTGGCGCGAAAGGAGCTGGTCAATCCGGGTCACCTTTTGCTGAATTCGTTCGGTCTTCAGTTCGTAAAGGTGGTGATAAAAAGGGGACACTTCGGCGGCTCCGACGAGCTTGTCGAAGTCCTTTAAAATCTTCGGGAGATTTTCATTGATCGCCGAGAGCTCTTCCGCCGATTGATTCGGTTTCGGAATCGTCAGTTTCACCGTCATCTCGATTTGGTAACTCTCGTCGGTCTCCCGCTCTTTCACGGCAGTGTCCCCCTGCTCCGTCACCACTTTGGTTTGAACAGGAATTCCATTCCAGAGATCTGCTGTATCGATCTTTCTCCAGGAAACATAACGGGAGGGCATCGGAGGCTTCACCTCAATCTCGACGATTTTCTCGACCACCTTCTCCACCACTTTTTCAACGGGAACTTCGACTCGCTTCTCCACTACCTTGGGATCGGCGGGAGGAGCGGGCTCTTTCGCTCCCCCCAGCAGGGATATGGCGGCCTGTTTGATTGCGCCTCCACTGTTGGTCACATCGATCACCATAAGCGCGAGTATGAGAACACCAAACCCGATCAGCATCATGAGAACAAATGGACCGAAGCAGCCCGCCTTTTTCCTTTTAAATCTCCGGGTGGGAGTTCCGGGCTCATCCGTGGAGAAAAAATCTTCCTTATCGCTCATGAATCAGGAGGGGTAACAGGTGAA
>JARGNG010000164.1 GCA_029213265.1 Verrucomicrobiales bacterium
GGGCGTTTCTTAATCTGGTGAGCAAGGTTCCAGGCAATGACTTTCATGATATATTCTCCTCTGGCCGATGGATCGCTGCGTGTGCGTTCAGCACGTTGACGGCGGACTCAGCCACAAGAAGGTAGGCAAGCTGGAATCTTTTCTCAAGCCCTGCTGCCTCTTTGAGGGCGACGACGACCGGATGAAGGAGGAGCGCAGCTTCGTCGAGCTTGGCGAGAATTCGGTGGAAGGCTGATGAGCAGAGCACACTTTCCAGAGGGGCCACCACTTGTTCGTCGAGTGCGTGGAGATCCGACACGAGATCGAGTTTCGCCTCGAGCATTGCCCCGCAGGCTCCGCTCAAGGTTTCCTTGATGCCCGGCGGGAATTCCACCCCGGGGATCTCTTTCCGGATATAGAGCGCGTTGTTCATCATCTCTATCGCGCAGTGGTGAGCGGCGGCGATGAACGTCTCAGTGGAAAATTGGTCACCCATTTTCACCACTCTTCCTGGCGAAGTGGTATTTATCCCCGCTCAGGATCGACTCTCCGTCCCATCGGTAGGCTACGAGTGGGTCGTCTCCGAGTCCGCCGCTGTAGTCGAGGCATGCGAGATTGGGGGCGAGCGGTTCCTTGGGCAGGTGCGGCGGCATCCAGTAGTGACCGAAAAAGACCGGTGGTCCATCCTCACTGTAGTTCGGGACGCGCCGGATTTCGTATCCCGGGATCTCATCTTTGCATTCGAAAGGCTCGGGCATGGCGAGCAGCCCTGCCGGTGAATTCCCGTCGGGCAGATTCCACCACCGGGCCCGGATACGATGATGGGGAACGTTCTCCTTATCGAGGTAGAACTCTCCCCCGGGCATGGGTAGCTCGGGACCCTTGAGGACGTTCTCGATAGCCCGGTGTGCCTGAGAGAGAGGCTCGGCACTGCTGCGAAGGAAGGCCTCGCTTTCGAGCGATTGCTTTTTCAGCCAATCGATTCGTTTCTCATCCCAACAGGCGTGGACGGCGCGCAGGTGACCGAGATCTAGGAACATCGGCAGGCGCTTGAATCAGGCAATCCACTCTTCCCACTCTCCGGACCGACCCTCGAAGGCGGCGAGAGTTGCGGCATGCTGGCGAATGTTCTTTTCGATCCGGGGACGCAGAAAACCTCCTTCCCCATCCTCCATCTGGTAGAGGATTGCATTGTATTCGTGGTTCCCCATAATCGCAAGGGCATCGCCCGCCTCGACCATCGCGCGCACCTCCAGAAGCACCTCCCGCACTTTTGGCCCCCTGTCGATGTAATCACCCAGAAAGATCACCCGTCGTCCTTCGGGATGGAACCAGCCGTGAGTCTCGCCTTCGCGCCGCTCATAGCCAAGGGTTTCCAGCAGGTTCACCAGTTTCGCGTAGTGGCCGTGAATGTCGCCAATCAAGTCATATCCCGGAGTTCTCATACAGGACTATGCTACCGCAATCCTATGATTGAAAAACGGTTTGTATTGCAGTATTGCTGACTTTGTAGTCATGTTTAAATCACTTTTCTCTCAGAAGGGGCTGTCGTTGGAACGCATGCGTGGCTTCCTCGAAATGGCGGAGGCCGGGAGCATTGCGGGAGCGGCTCCGGGAGATGTCGTTCGCCAGAGCCTGATCAGTCGGCAGATTCGCGAACTCGAGGAGTTTTTCTCGGCGGAACTCACCATCCGGAAAGG
Organism: Verrucomicrobiales bacterium; assembly: GCA_029213265.1. Classification (GTDB taxonomy): domain Bacteria; phylum Verrucomicrobiota; class Verrucomicrobiia; order Verrucomicrobiales; family DEV007; genus Arctic95D-9. The sequence continues at coordinate 1,680 of JARGNG010000164.1, forward strand.
GAAGACCCTCGCCCTCGCGCCGGAAGGGGTTCGGCTGGCGGCCATCATCCGGGAACAATTTCAGACGCTTGAGGACTTCCGGTCGGTGCAGGTAAATGTCCCGCGGGTCTTCACCCTGTGTGCCGGAGCCAGCACACTGGAATGGATGGTCACTCCGTTCCTGACTGACTTGGCCCGCGTTCTCGGTGGCGTTCAACTTCGCACCGAGATGCGTCGCAGCCGTCCCCTCGTCGAAGCGGTGCGCGAGGGGAGCGTAGACCTGGGCATCGTGCGCCGCGATGCCATTCCCGATCCGTCACGGAAGAATTGCGAGCCCATCGTGGAGTTGAGCTTTCATCTTTGTGTCCCCAAGCAACTGCTGCCCCGCAAGACCACTCCGGACAGGCTCTCCGACACTGCCATGTGGCAGGATCTTCCCTTCGCGGCCGGTCGCGATGGAGGCCAGCTCGACGGGGCGATCCGGGATGCGATGGAGCAGCTCGGCGTTTCTTTTCGTCCACGATTCGAATGCGGTTCCATGCTTCAGGTGAGGAGCCTCGTCCAGCAGGGGGGCTGCGCTGCGATCCTGCCCAACGTGGCCCTGTCCGGCCTCGATCCAAACCGGGTCTTCTCGATTCCTTTTCGGCCATTGGCAGGCTACGGCAGAACCCTGGTGCTTCACTGGAACCCCCGGCAGATGAACCGCCGGGATGTCTCGCTGGATACATTGCGGGACGCCGCGCAGGTTTTGGCTGCGGCCGTTCCGGAAGCGAAGTAGGGGAGAAAGGAGCCGCATCTTCCGGGAACAGGCTCACTGCTGCTGAAAATTCCCATCGAATCGACCCGCGCTTGCAACGTCAAAGCCGCTTAGGAGCGATATTCAATGCTGACTTGTCCAGCCCGGGAACGATCGATTCCCCCTGTTTCCGGTGATGATGACTGACGCTGAACCTGAAAACCGGACGACTGGCGAAGCGAGGGTTTTCGAATCGACCAGAGGAAGGAAAACCGAAGGAAAGAAAAGGCTCTTCGTTAAATCGCGTGGGTAGAAAGCATTGGCTCGGGTAGTAAACGCCGGGGTACTCCCTTCTTCCTATGGACAAAGAGGGATGTCCCAGGCCTCGAATATCTCGGGAGTATCTGTCCACTCATGGATATCCCGGGCGATTCCTCGATGGACCACTTGAAGGGTTGCGACATTGAGGCTGATGCGAAAGTCGTCAATCAATGATACTAGTTCAGACGGATTTTGCGTTACCACAGACAACTCGATGAGGTCCGAGGATTGATTGCC
>JARGNG010000012.1:0-3411 GCA_029213265.1 Verrucomicrobiales bacterium
CGGGAGCTCAATGCGATCGTCGCCACGGCGTTGCAAAACAATCCCGATCTCCACGCCGTCGCGCGCCGAATCGATCAGGCAAACTCCCGTTTGGTGCAGGCGGGCAGCACCCTGTTTCCCCAGGTCGATGGCTCCGGCTCGTTTGATTCGAAATGGGACACTGACGGCAGCCGCGCCGACCAATCGTCTCTCGGACTTTCCCTGAACTGGGAGATCGATGTCTGGGGACGGATCCGTTCCGGTCAGGCCGCGCGCGAGGAGGAAGTCCGGGTGGCCGGGGAAGACTGGAAAGCGGCGCGCCTTCTCCTCACCGGCGCGGTCGCCGAAGCCTGGTTCGAACTGGCGGAACAGCGGGGCCAACGGAAACTCGCAATGGAGCAGATCGAGGCCAACGAGACCTTGCTGGATCTGATCCGCCTCCGCTTTGGCCAGGGACAAAGCTCCATCGTCGACGTCCGTCAGCAGCAGGAGCAACTGCAATCGACCGAATCCCTCCTTCCTGACATTGAGTTGAGAATTGGCAAACTCGAACTGGTTCTCGATACCCTCACCGGAAATGTGCCCGGCTCGCGGAAACGGGTCGCGCGGAGCGGCGCCCCGAAGAGCCCTCCTGCACTTCCGAAGGCGGGCTACCCGTCCGACCTCCTTGAAAACCGCCCGGATCTCCTCGCCCGGCGCGCTGCGATCCGGGCTCTCGATCACGAAGTGGACGAAGCCATCGCCGATTGCCTGCCCCGTTTCTCGATTGGCGGATCCGCTGCCCTCGCCGGAACTCCGGGTATGGAAAGCCTCGTCGGCAACGCGATCGCCGGAGCGGTCGGTCCCCTGTTCGACGCCGGAAATCGAAAGGCCGAGGTGAGGCTGCGACAGTCGCGGGTCAGGGAGGAACTCGATCTTTACACCTCCGACTATCTGAACGCCGTCCGCGAAGTGGAAACGGCACTTTTGAGGGAACAGAAAATCACCGAGCGGATTCGACGGCAGGAATCGCAGCTGGAGACGACCCGGATGCTCCTCGCTGAATCCCGCAGCCAATACAGCCTCGGCCTGACCGACTACCTTCCCGTGCTCGACGCTCTCACCAAGCTGCAGGAACTGGAGCGGGATTTGCTCACGAGTCGCCGCGAACGCTTCAGCAGCCGGGTTCTGCTTCACCTCGCCCTCGGCGGTCCTGTCCCGATGAACTGAGTATTGTTGCCTGATGAAAAAGATTCGTACCGCTCTCCAGTTTTTGATCGCCGTGCTCATTCTCGGCGGCGCGGGAGTGGTTGCCTTTTTGCTTCTGAACAGTGCCCCTGCCACGGTCCCCGAAGACCGGCAGCAATCCGTCAAAATCGTCCAGGTGGTCACTCTCACTCCGTCCGATGAAAAGATCCACGTATCGGCATGGGGCACGGTCATTCCGGCCCGAGAGGTGTCGATGCGTCCCCAGGTGAGCGGGCGGGTCATCAGCCAGAACGATTCCCTGGTTCCCGGAGGAGAACTGAAAGAGGGCGAGGAACTCGTCCGGATCGATCCTGCTGACTACGAGTTGATGCTGACGGAAAAGACGGCCGATCTCGAGGATGCGAAATTCGAACACGAAGTCGAGCTGGGCCGCCAGATCATTGCGAAGCGGGAATGGGAACAACTGCGCAAAGATCTTCCCGAAGCGGACATGAATCCGGCTCTCGCCCTTCGGGAGCCACAGCTTCGAAAGACGGAGGCCATGCTGACCAAGGCAAAGAATGAGATCGCCCGGGCGGAACTCGATCTTGCCCGAACCCGGATCGTCGCCCCTTTCAACAGCATGGTGACAGAGGAATCGGTCGAGGTCGGGCAACTCGTCGAGTCGGGCGGGATGATCTGCCGCCTCGTCGGTACCGATTCGTTCTGGGTGCGGGCGACCCTGCCGATTTCGGAGCTGAAGCGGATTCGCCTCCCCGAAGGAAATCGCGATGGCGCCGCCGCCGAAATCCATCTCGATACCGGAAACGGGGAAACCACCCTTTGGACCGGAACGGCAGTGCGACTGTTGACCGATTTGGACGACACCGGTCGGATGGCCCGCCTTCTCATCGAGGTGGAGGATCCGCTCGGTCTCCGCGAGGATGCCACCTCCGACACCCCCCTTCTTCTTGGTAGCTATGTCAGGGTCGACATGGAAGCGGGAAGCCTCACCGACGTCCTCACGATTCCGCGGTCCGCACTTCGCGAGGGCAACCGGCTCTGGCTCGTGGGAACCGACAATCGAATCCGGATCGCCGAACCGGACATTCTCTGGACCCGGCCGAATACTGTTCTCGTGCCAAACGATCTCAAACCGGGGGAGCGTCTCATTGTGAGCGAGCTGAAATCCGCCCTTCCCGGTATGGTGGTGAATCCTCAACCCCTTGAGGGGCAGGAGAAAACGGAGAAGACCCGATGAATCAAACCTCCGGCGATCTCACGAACAGGGGCGTCGTTGCCTGGTTTGCGCGCAATGATGTCGCGGCAAACCTGCTCATGATCGCCATCGTGGCGACCGGTCTCATTGTGGCCCAGAAGATTCGCCAGGAAGTCTATCCAGTCTACGAAACCAATACGGTGGAGATCGACATGGACTACCGTGGTGCCAGCCCGGAGGAAGTCGAGCGCTCCGTGATTCTTCCCATTGAAGCGGAACTCCGGGGCATGGAGTTGGTTCGGAGACTGGTGTCTGTCGCCCGCGAGGGCAATGCCTCCGTCGATGTGGAACTCATGCCGAATTTCGATCGAAATCGTGCTTTGCAGGAAATTACGGCGGCCGTGCAGCGGGTCAGTCTTTTCCCCGACGATGTCGAGCCGCCGGTCATCACACTGGGATCCGGTCGCCGACGCGAGGTCATGCGAATCGCGATCTACGGGGATCTCGATGAACAGAGCCTGATCAGCTACGCGCGGCAGATGGAGGACGGACTCCTCGCCGAGCCGGGAATCGCCCTCGTCGATTTGCGGGGAGCGCGAAGACCGGAAATTCTTGTCGAGGTACCGCAGGAACGGCTTCGCGCGTTGAACCTGACACTCGACGACATCGCCAGGGAAATTGACACAGCTGCCCTCGACGTCCCCGCCGGAACGATGCGGACTCCGGCGGGCGATATTCTTCTCCGGACCACGGAACGCCGCGACTTCGCAAGCGAGTTTGCCGAACTCCCCATTCTCAGCACCGCCGACGGATCACGGGTCCGCCTCTCCGACATCGCGACGATTGTTGACGGTTTCGAAGAGCGGGAGCGGGAGAACTATTTCAATCGACAGAGGGCCGTGTCGCTCGCCGTCTTCAGTTCCGAAACCCAACCGCCTCTCGAAGTAGCCCGCGCGGTTCGTCGTTTTGTCGAAAAGAGACGACCGAATCTACCGCCCTCCATCAAAATCGCTCTCTCCCGCGATCGCTCGGTCGACTACCAGGAA
>JARGNG010000012.1:3511-123653 GCA_029213265.1 Verrucomicrobiales bacterium
ACCGCCCTCCATCAAAATCGCTCTCTCCCGCGATCGCTCGGTCGACTACCAGGAAAGGGTCACCCTACTTCTCAAAAACGGAGCGACCGGCCTGATCCTCGTTCTTATCGCTCTCGGATTCTTCCTCGAACTGCGGGTCGCCTTCTGGACCGCCATCGGGATTCCCGTTTCTATACTCGGATCGCTCATCCTTATGCCGATAATGGATGCGACGATCAATATGATCTCGCTCTTTGGTTTCATCATTACACTCGGAATCGTAGTCGATGACGCCGTCGTGGTCGGGGAAGATATCTTTCACAAAATGTCGCGAGGGATGTCCCGTCGCGATGCCGCCGTCGCCGGGGCCCGCCAGATGACCGTCCCGGTTCTCTTTGCGGTTTCGACCAACATCATTGCCTTTCTGCCCCTCCTTTTCGTGCCGGGTGAGATCGGGCAATTCTTCAAAATTCTCCCTGCCGTCGTCATCGCGGTTTTTACCGTCTCGCTCGTCGAATGTCTTCTCATCCTTCCCTCCCATCTCGCCTTTTCCCATGCGAAAGAGGAAGCCCAAACCTGGTTCGGACGTTTCGATCGGCTGCAGACGCGTTTTCGCAATCGCCTCGACGCGGCGCTGGAAGCCTTTTACCGGCCGCTCCTCCAAACCGCGATGCGACTGCGCTACCTCACCGTCGCTGTCTTCGTGGCGGCACTTCTCATTATGGGCGCGTGGATCGCGAGCGGACGGATCGATTTCATTTTCCGTCCCGCGATCGAAACGGATTTCGTGCAGGCCGAGATCGAGCTTCCCTCGGGAACTCCGGTCGATCGTACCCGTGTCGTCACTTTCGAGATCGAAGATGCCGCCCGCCGGGCACTGGAGAAGACCGGGGAAAAAGACATTCTGGTCGGCTTTCTCACTGAGGTCGCCGAGAGCGGAAGCAACAACGGCGAGGTCAATGTCATGCTCGTTCCGCAAAGCCAGCGCACCATCACCGCGGAGGAATTCGTCCATCTCTGGCGTGAGGAAATCGGGGAAATCCCCGACCTTGAGTCGCTCTTTTTCGACTGGCTCATCGGTCCCGGGGGGGAGGCGGAAATTGATATCCAGCTCGCTCATCCGGAAACCGATACGCTTCGTCACGCGGCCGACGAGGTGGCGGAGGCAATCGCCCGCTACCCCGGCGTGGAAGACATCCGGAAAAGCTTCGGGCGGGAAATGCCGCAGCTGAATTTTGAAATTAAACCGGAGGGACGCAGCCTCGGGATCACGGCCCGGGACCTCGGACAACAAATCCGACACTCTTTCTACGGAGCGGAGGCACTCCGGCAACCTCGCGACCGACAGGAGCTCCGGGTCATGGTGCGGCTCCCGGAAGCAGATCGACGGTCGATGAGCGGACTGGAGGAACTTCTCGTTCGCACGCCCGAAGGCGGAGAAATTCCGATCGCGCAGGCGGCGACGATCACGGAAGCGAGCGCTCCGGTTCGGATCGAGCGAGTCGACGGGGGCCGGGTCGTCAATGTCACCGCAAACGTACTCCCGGATGTGACGACGGGGAATCGTGTCCTCAATGCCTTTTCCAAACAGGAGCTTCCCAAGATCCTCGCCGGCTACCCCGGACTCCGTTACTCGTTCGAGGGAGAGCAACGGGAGCAGCGTGATGCGATGTCCGAACTGCTCTGGGGACTGGTCGCCTCCCTCTTCGCGATCTATGCCATCATGGCGGCCCTATTGCGGAGCTACGCGCAGGCGTTTGTCGTTCTCCTGACAATTCCCTGGGGATTGTCAGGTGCCGTGATCGGGCATGAGCTTCTCGGATTTGAGCTGAGCATCTTCAGTGTCTTTGGCATGATCGCTTTGTGCGGGATGGTCGTGAATGGAGCCTTTGTTCTCGCAATCACCCGCAATCGTTACTTTGAGGAGGGAGAGGACCCGGCTCTGGTGACCGAACACGCGGCCCTTCGTCGTTTTCGTCCCATCCTTCTCACTGCAATCACCACCTTCCTCGGCCTTGGACCGATGATTTTCGAAAAATCAACTCAGGCGCTTTTTCTCGTCCCCATGGCGATCTCGCTGGGGATCGGCACACTCGTGTCGACCTTTGTGATCCTCCTGCTGATTCCCTCCCTCTTTCGAATCATCGAAGATTTTTCGGGACGTCCTTCGAGAACCGGGTGATCGATTCCTCCAAGGGCCCTCACGGGACACACGGCATGAAGCCGCCACCGGGGGGACACGACGACGGCGCCGGGGAAGGGCCGATTCGCTTGCTGACCAACGCGGAAGGCCGACTCCTCGGATACACCTGGTCGACCTTTTCCAATTCAAAGCTATGGCTCGTGAAAGACCGGCCTATGGTCTCGAACTCGCGCGGCACGGGTTTGTCACCTTCAGCATCGACCTGCTTACCGACGGCGAACGCATCGAACCCAAGCGGCGAGTCATGGACACACGGGTGTTTTACGAGAAGCACCCCGAGTGGTCCATTGTCGGCAAGAATGCCTGGGACTGCAGCCGCAGCGTCGATTTTCTCCAGACCCTCGACCTCGTCGATCCAGACCAAATCGGTGTCACAGGATGGTCGCTCGGCGGTCACTCCGCTATCTTCGCCGCCGCGTTCGACACGCGCTTCACAGCCTGCGTCAGCAACGGCGGGGTGCTGGACTGCTATCGTCACGCCGACGCCTGGTCGCGTATTCCCAAACCCTCCTGGAAACCGTGGGAAGAAGGCGTCGACGAGCCTACCAGCAGTGCGAAGCTAGAGAAACGCTTCGGCTTCAAAACCAACAGCGGGCCCTATATCTATATCAAGCGACTTCGCAAGTACATCGACAATCCCGACCTCCCTCTCCCGGTCGACTTCGATGACCTCATGTCCCTCGTCGCGCCACGGGCTCAGTTGATCATTTCCTCTGAGCAGGAGTTTTCCCGCCACAAGTTTTTCGAAAAGTGCCAAAACGCCCCCGATGTCTACATCCACTGGGAAGACGCTCAAGGACTCCCGAGTCCGACCCGGGCGAGGCAGGAGCGTCTCGGCTACGGGGAAACGCTCGACTAGTACGACAGCCAATACGGCATGAAACCTGAGAAGATCGAAAACGACTTCCGAAAACTCGGCGCGGGCGATGCCTACAGCTGGTTTTCCTTTCCGGGAGGACACGCCTTTCCGGGAGTCGCCCACCGCATGACCTTCGCCTGGTTCGATCGCTGGCTGGGGAGAACGATGATGTAGATCTGTTGGCTTTAAGCTGATTTCCAGTGGATCTGGTAGCGTCTCACGGTCAGCGGAAGCCTACTGTTTCACGGCTCCAACCTTTTTGCGTTTGCAACAATCACGCAGCTTGAAAAGCGAAACTCAGCAGAGACACTATCACGGAAATCTTTCGCTTCGTCCTTTACCCCTCATTTTCTATGTCCAAACGGAGTCTCGTAACGCATCACACACGCCGCAGCGCGCTTGCCCTCTCCGGAGCGGCCGGAGCCGCCCTGCTTTTTCCGCGTTGCCGGACCATTCCCAATGAGGAAGGTTCCACGGCCCTCCGCCAACCGAGATTGCCCTGGTCCACGGTTTTCAAGGGAGAAGCCAGGTTCCAGGAGCTCTGCCAACGAGCCGGCAGGGAAAAATGGGCCTCCCTGCCAATCGGGAAGCGCACGACAGCTGTCGGAACCTCTCTTTGCGGCACTGCTTACGTGAATTACACCCTCGAAATCGATGATCGTGTCGAGTCCCCCTCCGTGAATTTCAACGGGATGGATTGCTGGACGTTCTACGAGACCTCTCTCGCAATGGCTCGACTCGTGAAGAATCCGCCTTTCCAGTGGACGCGGGAAGCACTTCTCCACTACATCGAACTCGAACGCTACAGGAGTGGCCGGTGCGATGGCACTTACGTGAGCCGGATGCATCATTTGGAGGAGGTATTTGCAAACAATGAACAGCGCGGACTCGGTAAAAATGTCACTGCCTCACTGGGAGGACAACAGCTACGCCGGCGGGTCAAATACATGCAGACCCGAACTGCAGTTCGCAACTCCCGGTATCTGCGAAACGATCCCTCGATGGTCCCGGCAATGGCAAGAATCGAAAGTCACATTTCCACTCTTCCCGTTTACTACATTCCCAATTCCAAGGTCGCTTCGATTGAGTCAAAATTGCAAGACGGAGATGTGCTGGCGATCGTGACGAACTGGCATTCCACCTACACCTCCCACGTCGGGCTTGCGAAGCGGGATGGGGCGACCTGCCGCTTCATGCACGCCTGCTCTCAGCGCAGCAAAGGGAGGCGTTGCATCACCGATTCCCGCATTTCCCATTACCTGCGAGAGAAAAGCACCAATATCGGAGTGATCGTATTCCGCCCCGGGGAAGCCCCGCTGCTCGGTTGATGCGCCCCGTCAGAGAAACCTGCGTTTTGCCCACTCAGTACGGTTCGATCCAGTAATCCCCGTCGCCGGCATGTCGATGAAAGACGCTGCCTTCGAAGTGGAAGCGCGCTTCATTCTCCTCCCTCGAACCGACCCATCGAGAAATTTCGAAGCACAATCCCGCCGCCTCTTGCGAGGGCTTTGTCGGAAAGAAAAAACGAAACTTCGCCCTCGATCGTGGCAGGGTCGTAGTCGAAATCCAATCGCACTTTCTCGAACTTCGGGATCACTTGCGCCCAGGTTCCATCTGCTTTTTTCGCATCCGGGATCTTACTCACTTTCGTCCCCGGTTTCAGAAGGGATTCCACTCTGAAACCGGCTCTTTTGGCTGTGATTTTCTAACCGGAACGCGGGATGGTAGAAGCGGATTCGTCCCGATAGAATTTCAGAGATGTCGCTTCGATCCATCCTTCTCACCGCCATCCTCTTTCCCCTCGCGGCCGGGGCAGCTGATCCGGTCCAGATTCTCCACCTCCCAGGCACTGGCAGCGAGCCGGAGGCGATTCGGTACGACGAACTTCCCGTGATCGAAGGCACCCATGCCGTGATCAACTTCGCCAAACCCGGTCCCGGGGCTACCGCGGCACCGGAAATGGACATCCACCACCTCCGGCTCAACCTGCACAACTACCTGATTCATTACGGAGGGAAATTTCACGCGATCTGGAGCGACGGCCCGAGGATCGAAGATCTTCCGACCCAGGAAATCCTTCATGCCACGAGTGAAGACGGGCTTCACTGGAGCAAGGCACAATCACTGACCGGTCGCCCGTCCGAACCCTACGCATTCATCGCCCGCGGGCTCTGGGAGCGGGATGGTGAACTGCTCGCGCTGGCGGCCCACTACCAGGGAAAGGGTGCCTTCGGGTCGGACAAGGAACTGAAGTTACAGGCCTATCATTACGACGGAAAGACGGGCGAGTGGAAATTCCGCGCAACCCTGTTCGACGATGCTATCAACAACTTTGCCCCACAGAAACTTCCCTCGACCGGCGACTGGATCCTAACGAGGCGGGATTCGAGATTCAACGTATCCGTCCTCATCGGGGGGAGAGAATCCCTCACCGACTGGAATGCCTACCCGGTCGTCGGAGTGGGCGAGGTGAAAGGTTTTCGACCGGACGAGCCGATTTTCTGGCCGCTTGGAGACGGAACCCTGTTCGCCCTCTACCGCGACAACGGAGGTTCGCAGCGACTCTTTCACTCCGTTTCAAAAGACAACGGTCAAACCTGGGGCGTTCCCGAAATGACGAACTTCCCGAATGCGACGAGCAAACTGTTCGCCTTTCCCACGAGCCGGGGGGAGCGCATCCTGATCCTGAACGCCAACCCGAAAGCAGGGCGTCGCGAACTTCATCTCGCACTGAGCCGCGATGACAAAACATTTACGGCCCTCGCCCGCCTGGGCATTCCCTCATCTCCTCCGCTGCCTCGCGAACTGGCTCATCGGACCAAAAAGTTTTCGGAAGGAATCGCTTCGCTGCAGTATCCGCATGTCATCGAACACGAGGGCTTTCTCTGGATTGCCTTTTCGAGGCTAAAAGTGCAGACAGAAATCTTTCGCGTGCCGCTGACGGAGTTGGACAAGCTATGAGGTATCGCGGGCCGGGCAGCTCAGAGGAAACGCCCCGTCCTGCGCGGCCCGACTCGCTCACGCTCGCAGCTACCGGCAAGGTGGATCAGCGTACTCCCGCGAAAAGCTACTCCGCAAACCGATAGGAATAGAGATCGCATTCCGTCAGGACAAAGCGGAGCCGGATCGGCTTGCCTGCGAGGGCGGAGAGATCGGGGTCCCCTTTCCACTTCATCATGAGCTCGATCGCGTCGCCGAAAAGAGCTTGGCAGTTCTCCAGTTCCAGTCCCGGGATCGCCTTTCCATCGGCATTCTGGATTTCCACCCTCGCGCTACCGACGGCACTGGTGCTCAGGTTGAGAATCAGTTTCGAACCGTAACATTGAACCGGCTTCGTGAGCAGCTCCCCCGGTTCTGATCCCGCCTGAACCGAGACAAATCCGTCGGTTCGCAGAACATAACGATCCCCGCTGCGATGATAGATCGACATTTCATTCGGACCGGTCGGAACCACATTCAGGGCGACATAGTTGGCCCGGTTCCCCCACTGCTTCTCCTCGAGCCCCGGCCGGATGAAGGCCTCCGGAAAGAGTCGATCATAGGTTTCCGAACCGGCGCGGGTCGACATTAGGAGAATGTCGGTCGCATTCCTTTCCGAAGACTGCCCCCCGGCATCGTCGCCGCGACCGGGAACATAACGCGTCGCCAAAGCAACGTAGATATGAGGCGCGCGGAAGTAGGGATGAGTCTGCGTCGTGTAGAGATGCTCGCCGGGAAAATTCGGATTCATCGCCACCGGCGCGGTCCAGGTCTCGAAGTCTTTCGAGGTGGTCCGGCTCACGCTGCGCAATGGATCCGGCTCGAGCCAGGTTCGAAAATAACAGACATATTGCTGCTCCGCCTCCGACCAGAACGAAACATTGGCCGAGTCAAAGGCATGGCGCCACCCTTTCCGGTAGGGAATGACCTCATCCTTTTTTGTCCAGTGAATGCCATCCTCCGAAACAAAGGCATAGAGCCCCCGACCGGCCACCTCCTCGAGCTTCTGTTTGTTTCCGGTACCTGGATGCCCTGCGAGTGCTTTGTACCGTTCCGCCGCCGGAACACCGGGCAGGGTGTCGAGGAAAGGAACGAAGTTGTGCAGAAACTTTGGCATTTTCGCGAGAATGACGTTGTTCGCTTTCGTCCCCGCGACTTCATGAAGGCCCAACTCCGGGAAGGTCCATTCGTGCCCGTCCGTGCTTTCAGCGTAACAAACCGTTTCCCCTCCCCCGCCGGATTCGGCCTTCCCGGAAAAAGCCGGATCGGATCCCCGCCAGTAGGCGCGGAAGAGGTTCTCGTCACGAATCACGGTGATGTAGTGCTTTTCAGGAAGAGGTGAATTCGGACGCGGGACTTTGACCGGAGAATGCATCCGGAACTCCAGATTCTCCTTCGATTCGACAAGAGAGGCATCGAGGAACAATTCCAGACGAGAGCCGATGTCGACGGGTTCCGCTGCTTTCCCGGGCAAAAGCAGACCGAACAAAATGAGGAAAGAAATGAGTTCGATGCGTTCCATGGAAAGCCGATTCTGACAGAGCGAAGACTTTTGGCGAGCCTGTGCAAAAACAGGATTACGTGGGGGGATAGAGGGAGTGGGACAATAGAGGGACAGACCTTTTATTGAGGTTCGGCAACCTGATTCGCTCACGCTCGCAGCTACGGGAGCAGGGGGCGGCTGACCCTCCCACTAGTTCAGTATTTCTTATATTCCGGGTTTTCCACACTTGTTATAATTACAAGTTTTATTTAAGTGTTAGTTCACTTGAAATACTCTCATGAATCGTGAGGGTAGCTGGCCCAAACGCCTCTTCAGTTTGCACATTTCGAGGGGCATTGCGGCTCTTGCGGTGGTGGTCTGGCACTGGGAACATTTTGCCGATTCCTCCTACGCCCGACCCGAGAATCTCGACAAGAGCGCCTACCCATTTCACTCCTTTCTGAAGGTCTTTCACGAGAAGGGCTACTTCGGAGTCAGCTACTTTTTTCTTCTCTCCGGCTTCATTTTCTTCTGGCTCTATCGCCAGCGGATTGAAGAACGCACCGTGGGCTTTGGGAACTTCTGGCTTCAGCGATTTTCGCGGCTCTACCCATTGCATTTCGTGACCCTGCTCCTCGTCGCCGGGTTGCAGTTTCTCTTTTCTTCCACCAACCCGTCCGGCGAGTTTTTCATCTACCCGTCGAACGATGCTCCCCATTTTCTCCTGCAGCTCGGCTTCGCCTCGCACTGGGGATTGGAATCCACGAAATCGTTCAATGGTCCGATCTGGTCGGTGTCGGTGGAGATCCTTCTCTATCTCGTCTTCTTCGTCGTCGCCCTGCTAGGGAAAGGACGATTTTTCTCCTGCGCGCTCATCGCTCTGGTCGGCATGGTGCTGTATCCGGCCACGAAACACATGTTCTTTCTCGGACTCTCCCTTTTCTTCCTCGGGGGAGTTGTCTACGAAGTGACGGGCTGGCTGTTTCAACGCCGCGCCTTCCAGCACCGGCTTCTCTACCTGGCCACTGGCGTTTCCTCGATGGCCTGGCTCGCGACCATCTTCGTTCCGGGAATCGAAGATTCGATTGCTTCGCTCTCGCTGCTCGAACTCAACCGGGGCGAAGGCATTCTCCCGCGCTTCTCGTGGATCGGCGATATCACCTACTCGCCCTACCTCCTGCATTTCCCGCTGCAGCTCGTTCTCATGATTGCGGTAACCAACAGCTTCCTACGCCCTGACTTCTACTTGAGTCCGCTCTGGTTACTTCTCTTCCTCACCGTTCTCGTCGCCTCCTCCTACGCAACCTTCCGCTACTTTGAAGTGCCCATGCAAAGACGCATCCGGAACCTCGCAAAATCACCTCCCGGAAAACCCATTCGCGGAGCGGTTGCGGGCAGTGGCATTTTGCGGTAAGGGAGCTGAAACGCCCCAGGGGTATAAACCCGGAGGACAGAGCAGGAGCTCTATCCTCCCTTTGCGCCTCCGCGCCTTGGCGTGAGATTGTCTACCCGCCCCGCGGAACTCTGAGCGTTCAAAGTTGAGCGTTGGACATTGAACGTTCAAGCCCCCGGAGAACCAAAGCCTACTGCTCCCCGAAGACCGGAGCCTTCCAGTCCTTCGGCAGCTTGCCCTGCGGGCGCACTCCATAGGCATCGGCCGGGAGCGGGGCGTCTTTCGCTGTCTTGAGCGGCAGGTCATCGGGGAGGTGCTTGATCTTGAAATCCTTGTATTCGATTGTCATCGCAGGGCCGACGTGAACCTGGACCGCAAGAACGCCTTCAAGGGCACGGCCGTTTTCATCGAGGTCGATCAGATCGGCGGTCTTATGGCCGTCAATCCAGTGCTGATGATGATTTCCCTCGGCAAGGACCCGGTACTCATGCCATTCGCCGGGGGCGAATTCCTTCTTCGGCATTTCCTCGATGACCCAGGGCTGCCCTTTCGGATCGACGATGACTTTCTCCCCGGTGTGGGAGAGGATGCGCCGCCCCTTCTCTTCGTAGAGCATGCCGTTGTATTTGGAAATGTCGGCGACGACGTCGCACTGGTAGCCGGTCACTATATCGAGCCCGAGTTCCGGAGCGGATTTGCCCCGGTATTGAATTCCGCTGTTGCCTCCGGGACTGACGCGCACCTTCACGCGGAGATCGAAATTCTGAATCGTGGATCCTTTCCAGGTGATGAAACGGTTCATCTTGAGAGAGCCGTCCGTCTTCCCGGTAAGGACGCCGTCTTTGACCGACCAGTATTTCGGATCACCGGTCCATCCGCTGAGCTTGTTCCCTTTGATCAGATTCACGAATCCGTCCGGTCCCGGTTTGTCGGTGACGGCGGCGGAGGCTTCGGGATGAGGGACGGTGGAGGCGGAGAGCGGAGCCGTCATCGGATCGAGCGGCCCCCCGAGTTCGTTGATCCGGGCGGTCGTGCGCTCGCGCATCGCCTCGAGCGTACCTGCATGCTTTGGATCGTCCGCGAGGTTGACCAGTTCGTCGGGGTCGTTTTTCAGATCGTGGAGGAACTCGTAGTTGTCCTCGTCGATGTAGCGGACGTATTTGAAGTCGGCATTGCGGATGCCTTCGAAAGCGGGAATGCGGTTTCGCACCGCAAAGTGTTCGTGGAAAGATTCGCTGCGCCAGCCACCGGGTTTCCCGGTATTGACGATCTGCTTGAGACTGTGGCCCTGGTAACGCTCCGGAACGTCCGCTCCGGCCCAGTCGAGGAAGGTCGCGGGCAGGTCAAGGTTCAGAGCGATCGCATCGGTCACCTGTCCTTTTTGGGAAGCGGGAACGCGTGGATCATAGACGATCAGGGGAACGCGGAGGGACTCCTCGTAGTGGGACCATTTCCCGGCAAAGCCGCGATTGCCCATGTGGTAGCCGTTGTCCGCTGAGTAAACAATGATGGTGTTGTCGGCGAGACCCTGCTCTTCGAGCACCTCGATGAAACGTCCGATCGCCCCGTCAATTCCGCTGACCATGCGGAAGTAGGCACGCATGTTGGCCTGGTATTTCTCCTCCGTGTTCCAGCGCCAGAAGTAGCGCTCGCGATTGATCGTGGTTTTGAGAAAGTCCGGCTGCGCGTCAAAGATCGCGGGATCGTTCAGGCGCGGTTGATACATCTCGACGTCGTCATACATGCCGTCGACGGCGCGTGGCCAGGCGAAGTGGCCGATGCCGGGACGGCGGTCACCATCCTCGGCGTGGCAGGCGTTGAACCACATGTTCAGCGCGAACGGTTTGCCCTTGGGCTGATTCTTCACAAACTCGATTCCGCGATCGACGATCACTTCGGTTTCGTGTCGGAGGCTCCCGTCGGGCTGCTTTTTGTAAAACGGGTTGCGACCGATTGCCTCGAACTCATCAAAGTGATCCGCCTGTTTGTAGCCCTTTGGCATCTTGGCATGCCACTTGCCGAAGTAGCCGGTGCGGTAGCCGTTCTCCCGGAGAATGTCGGAATAGAGAGTCTCGACCGCATCGGCTCGCGCCGTGTCCGGATTGCTTGAGGTGCCGAAGCTCCGACCAGTGAGGCCGGAAAGGATCGTCGTCCGGCTGACCCAGCAAATCGAGTGGCTCACGAATGCATTTTCGAATCGGGTGCCCCGGGCCGCGAGGCCGTCGATATTCGGAGTCTGCACGATGGGATTGCCGTAGCATCCAATCGTGCTGGTCGTCTGATCGTCGGTAAAGAAAAAGACAATGTTAGGAGGTTCCGCCGCAGAGACCGTGTGCGGGAACAGCAGGAGAGCAGGGAGAAGTGCGAGTAGAAATTTCATGTTGCGATGCAGGGAGGAATGAAAGCCGATTCCAACGGAAAAGAAAAGACCAACCTTCTCCGTGATACCGCCCGAAACCTCGACGATCCACCAAACACCCGGGCCGAAAGACCGGATCACGTCCACTCCGGCCGTTTGCAGGTCCGCGAAATTGGCCAGGCTTCGGAATGCTGACTTCGATGAGACGATTTCGCGCCGGGAAAGACCGGTCCGCCCGGGTTTTTCTACTGGCCTCGCTGCTGCTTTTTCCGATCGGTGGCAAGTCCGAGGAGGAATATCCGCTTCGCGATGCAGTCGAGTGCCATCCCCGGGGTGGACTTCCCAACGTAAAATCGAAGGCGGGAAAGAACGAGACCCTCAAGGTGGCGTATCTCGGCGGGAGCATCACCGCCGCGCCCGGTTGGCGCGTCCTCTCAAGAGAATGGCTCGGCGCCCTCTATCCCGAAACGAAGGTGGAGGGAATTCACGCTGCGATCGGCGGAACCGGCTCGGACCTCGGCGTGTTCCGACTGCAGCAGGATGTCCTGCAGCACGATCCTGATCTCCTCTTTGTGGAATTTGCGGTCAATGATGGAGGGACCAGCCCCGATCAGATTCACAAGTCGATGGAAGGCATCATCCGTCAGACCTGGAAGGCCGATCCGGAAATCGACATCTGCTTCGTCTACACACTCCGGGACACGATGCTCACCGACCTGCAGGCGGGGAAAATGCCCCGGGCGGCGAGTGCGATGGAGGAACTGGCGGATCGATACGGGATTCCCTCGATTCACTTCGAAGTGAAAGTGGCCCGGATGGAGAAGGAGGGCGAGTTGGTTTTCAAAGCGCCGAAGCCGGAAAATCTCGCCACCGCGAAACCGATGATCTTCTCGAGCGACGGTGTCCACCCCCACGTCGAGACCGGTCATCAGCTGTATCTCGAGGCCATCGCCCGCTCCTGGCCCGGGATCATGGAGGCCGGCGGTGAGGCCGCTCCCCACGCCCTACCTTCACCGCTCCGTCCCGACAACTGGGAACAAGCGAAACTGGTCCCGATTCGTCCCGACATGCTGAAAGGCAAATGGGAGACTCTTTCCGCCGACCACCCGGTGGCGAAACGCTTTGCCAAAAATATGCCGCAACTGTACCGGGCCGCGGCCCCGGGAGCGGAACTGGCCTTTTCTTTCGAGGGAACCACCGCCGCCATCTTCGATATCCTCGGACCGGACGGTGGCGAAGTTCGCGTGAAGCTCAACGACGAAGAACCGGTGACACGCAATCGCATTGACGGCTATTGCACCTACCACCGGATGTCGAAGTTGAATCTCGCGACCGAAAAGGAGTCGGGGACCTACCAGGTATCGATCACCCTGACACCGACACAACTCGACAAGCGAGAGATTCTTTTCGAACGGAACCGGGACAAGTTCGACGAGAACCCGGAGCCGTATGCGGACCACGCCTGGTATGCTTCGTCCATTCTCGTGATCGGCGAAATCGAGTAGGAAATCAGTCCGGCGACGTCACTTTCCCATTCGCGAAGGAGACCGTTTCCCGAAACCGGAGGCCCGTTTCGAGGAAAACGTGACCGATTGATAACAAAGACTTTGTGATTTCCGGGTTGAAAAGAGGGGGTATTTCGCGCTACAGAAGACCGTGACTCCTCCGTTCCCCACTCTGACGGCCCTTTGCGGGTCGATCTGCTCTCTTTTGCTTTTTCAAAGCACCGCTTTGTCAGGCCCTGATGCACTGTCGATCAGCGATGAGTCAAAGAAGCGACTCGAAACAGGGGAAGCGGTGATTCTCTCCGGACCGGAGGGGGGCGAGCGCAAAGCCCTCGCGGCGATCATCGTTCCGTATCCTGCGGCAGCGATCTGGGAGGTTCTCGATGACAAAGAGTCCGGCGTGGAGTGGGTCGATGGATTGCGTGCGGCCAGGGTCGTCGAGGAATTCGAGGGCTACACCCTCGTCTACCAGGAATTGAAAGTCGGGTTTCTCCCCGGCACCTTCAAGTATGTCATTCGCCACATTCCCACGGAGTTCGAACGCCGCATTGATTTTCGGAGAGAAAGCGGCGCTTTCAAAAGCGTCGATGGCTACTGGATCCTAAGCCCCATGGAGGATCCCTCGCGGACGCTGGTCCTTTATCAACTCCACATCGATCCGGGCGTTCCCATTCCCGCAGTCGTGATCCGGAACTCCCTCCAGAAAACACTGCCCAATGCGCTCACCGGACTGCGGCAACAGGTTGCCAAAGTCGAGGCTGCCAAAGAGGAAGAGAAGGCTCCGTAGCCTCCGCCCGGTTTCTTTCCGATTCAGCTTTTGGAATCCGTCGAATCCGCGACCGGATACTGAGCGCTCTTCCGTAATCTCACGACGCCGTACCCGAGAAAGACCAATCCGAAGACCATCAGAAAGGTGGCGAGGAAATCGGACTCGATCGAATACTGCCACGCGCCAAAAATCAGGAAGGCGATCCCGAGGATCAAAATGAAAAGCGCGGCCGTTCGCATGGATTGATTGGAGGTGGAAAGAACCCGGGCATTTCCCTCGACCATTCGATTGATGATTCGGACCTTCTCCTCGCAAGGGCCTGCACAGGAAATGCCTTCGCCCACTTCGACGACGCAGTCCTGACAAAGTCCGCGGCCGCAGGATTTGCAGATTCCCACGGCACTCTTTTCGTGATGAATATAGCAATTCATAGCGTGATCTCCGGAATCAATACAACTCCACCGGCGATCGCTTACCGTCTTCGACCGAAAGCTCCCTGGCCCGTTCTTCTCCGAGGGTGTCGACACGAAGGTCCCAGATCTGGGAATCGATTTCCTGGAATTTTTCGATCGACCAGTCGTAGGGCGCTTTCATTTTTGACTTGGTTTTATCAATCCGGAGAAGCGCATCGTGGAGGATTGGGTCGGGAAGGGTTTCGATCACTCTGGCAGCCTGTTCGACCAACTCGACGCGATGACAAATCATAGCGAGATCGTTGCCGGCTTCGATACAGGCGCGGATGGTTTCGTCGAAGGTGACTTCGTTGAGAATCGCTCCCATGTCGAGATCATCCGTCATGACGAGGCCCTCATAGGCGAGTTGATTCCGGAGGAACTGCCCGATGATATTCTTCGAAAGCGACGCGGGCCAGCGCGGACGGTCCGCATCCCAGCAGGGGTAGTGGGAGTGACAGGTCATAATGCTGTCGAGGTCGGGCAGGAGGGCACGGAACGGACGCAACTCCAGTTCCTCCATCTCTTCCAGCGTCTTGTTGATCACGGGAAGCTCATGATGGGGGTCGACGTCGGCGGAAGCGTAGCCGGGAAAGTGCTTTCCGGAACTGAGAACCCCTTCCTTCCGCATCCCCTGGTTGAAGCGGGTCGCATTGAGAATGACTTCGTCCGGAGTCTTGCCCCAGCAGCGTCCTTTGAGAGAATTATCAGCCTCGTCATCGAAGGAGAGATCGAGCACCGGACAGAGATCGAGATTGAACCCGAAAACCCGGAGAATCTGCCCCGTGAGTCGTCCGTGGCGTTCGATCAGTTGGAGATCTGCCTTTTCCCTAAGCTGCTGCGCATTGGGTGGCTCGCTGCCGATGAGACGAAGACGGGAAACGCGCCCGCCTTCCTGATCGATCGTGATAAAGGGCTCGATTTCACTGAGATCGCGCAAATCGTCGATCAGTTTTCGCAGTTGCTCAGGCGATTCAATATTGCGACCGAACAGGATAAATCCTCCCGGCTGAAGCTTGCGGAAGCGCTCCGCCGTTTCCGAATCGAGCACCGTTCCCGGTACTCCCGTGAGTAACAATTGTCCCAATCGCTTGCTGTCCTGCATGGCGTAGAGCTAACAGGAAGAGGTGGGATTGCTCAACGGGAGTTTTTCAGAAAGTAACCGCCGTCGCAAGACGGTGGTCCCCGGTGCTCTGCCCCACGCTCTTGCGAGCGCGGCCACAACGGAGTTGTTACCGTGGCGCGGCTACCGTGGCGCGGCTACCGTGGCGCGGCCACAACTTATGCCTGGATCCGGTCTGTCCCTACGTAGGGCTGCAGCGGCTCGGGGATCAGGATCGATCCGTCGGCCTGCTGATAGGTCTCGATGAGGGCCACGTAGAGGCGCGGGAGGGCGGTTCCGGATCCGTTCAGCGTATGACAGAAACGGTTTTTCCCGTCCGCGTCCTTGAAGCGAAGTCGCATCCGGCGGGCCTGGTAATCGGCGAAACTGGAACAGCTCGACACTTCGAGGTAGCCTCCGTGTCCCGGGGCCCAGACTTCGATGTCGTAGGTTTTGGCGGAGCTGAATCCGATGTCACCGGTGCACAGCTCGATGGTACGGTAGTGCAGGCCGAGAAGCTGGAGAACGGTCTCCGCTTCTTTCGTCAGCTTTTCCAGCCTCTCCATCGACTGATCGGGGTGAACCACATTGACGAGTTCGACTTTATCGAACTGATGCATGCGGATCATGCCGCGGCTTTCGCGACCGGCCGAACCAGCTTCGCGTCGAAAACACGGCGTGTAGGCCGTTGTTTTGACCGGCAGGTCGGCTTCTTTGAGCAGTTCATCCCGATAGAGATTGGTCACGGGAACTTCGGCCGTCGGCGCGAGGAAAAAGGCACCGTCCTCGAGGCCATACATGTCATCCTCAAATTTCGGAAGCTGCCCGGTTCCGAACATGCAGTCGCGATTGATGATGAAAGGCGGCGACACTTCCTTGTAGCCGTGCTGGGTCGTGTGGAGATCGAGGAGAAACTGGATCAGACCCCGCTGGAGCTTCGCTCCCGGGCCGGTAAAGGTGATAAAGCCTCCGCTGCTGATCTTGGTGGCGAGCTCGAAGTCGAAGAGTCCGAGATCGGCTCCGATCGCGACATGGTCTTTCGGCTCAAAATCAAAGGCCGGCTGCTCACCCCAGACACGAATCTCGGGGTTGGCGGTTTCGTCTTCCCCGACCGGACAGTCAGAGTGGGGCATATTGGGGACCTGGAGAAGAAGCTCCTGCTGACGGGATTCCGCAGCGTCGACCTCTTCGCCGATTTCTTTGATCCGTTCTCCGATCTTTCGGACCTCGGCCTCGACATCGCTGCTGTCCTTGCCGTCCTTTTTCAGCATCCCAATCTCTTTGGAGATGCGATTCCGGTCCGCCTGGAGCTGTTGCTTTTCGGTTTCGCCGATACGGCGTTTTTCGTCGCAAACAAGAATTTCGTCGACGAGCTCCCAGGCGTCACCGCCGCGCTGTTTGACGCTGGCTTTGACGGCTTCGGGATCTTCTCGGAGAAGTCGGATATCAAGCATGGGCAGAGTGTAACGCAGCGTCCCCCACCGTCAAATGACCTGAGCAGGGCCGTCGAACTTTTCATCGGACAGGGAACAGGGTTGAGCGCCGGACCTAACCCGGTTGAGTTTCCCTGATTTCCCGCTAGTAGTGCTTCGATGCCGAAAGAAGAATCGTTTCCGCTTCCCCACGAACTCTACCCGGAGGAGTGGTTTGCGAGATTGACCCGCGATGCGCTGTTCCCGGGAGACACTCCGATCGATCTTGATCTGGGGTGCGGCGATGGATCGTTTCTCGCCCGAATGGGAGAAGGCCTCCCCGATCGAAACTTCCTCGGCGTAGAGCGACTCCTCGGACGCGTTCGCAAAGTGAGCCGAAAGGCCGCGAAAGGCGGATTGGAAAATGTGAAGGTTCTTCGGGCCGACTCCAACTACACGGTGGATTGGCTACTACCCCGGAAGGCGTTTCGGAGAATCCATTTTCTCTGTCCTGATCCCTGGCCGAAAAAGAAGCACGCACGGCGCAGGCAGATGTGTCAGCTGCCCTTTCTCCAGGCGCTGCACGATTTACTGGAGGAAGGCGGGGAACTGCTTTTCAAAACGGACTCGCCGGAGTACTATGCGGAGGCGCTTGAAGTCCAGGAAACATGTGAATTTTTCACCGAAGAACCTTGGGAACCGGATGCGTTTTTCTACCCGAAAACCGACTTCGAAGAGCAATGGCTCGCCGAAGGAAGGACGATGCACGGTCTTCGACTTCGAAAGTAAGAGGCTCAACCAATCATGATCTCGGCTTTCCGGATGATCATCGTATCATCATCGCCGTGAAGGTAGAGATACCCGCACTGCACCGTTTCAGCGACGACAGAGCGCTCGCCTTTGACCTCGCCGCCGACGATCTGGATCCGGTTTCGAGTATCTGAATCGATCACGGTGCCGGAGGCAAATTCAAAGGCCTCAACGGAGCATTCCCCGAGCAGAGCAACGAGTTCCTTTCGGAGAATCTGCAATTGATCTTCGCTTTGGCCATCGCCTTTTTTGACTGCCGCTTTGATCATCGACTCGAGAAAATCGATTTGTTGAACCAGCGATTTCCCCACCGAAAGATCGCGGTGGCGGTCGTGGGGGGAGCGCGCCATTTCGATCATGGGCGCAATGGGTGCGGTCGGATCCTCGGCCTCCTCCTCCCCTTCCACCTCGACGGGTCCGGCTTTCTCTGCCGCCTTCGATGGGGGGGAACGCTTTCCAAGGAAAAAGCCGACGGCGAGAAACGCAAAGCCGACGATTCCGATCAGAACGAGGCCGAAACCTTCCCACTCGATCACTGTATATTCTGCAGACATAGCTCTACCAGTTGCTCCAGATTCTGATCGATCAGCGGAACTTCCTCCAGATTCTTCTCCAGCATTTTTGCATTCGACCGGGAAGAAAGATCGCCGTCCGGGTCGAGTTGATTCAAAAAGACGCCGCAGCAGGAAAGTGAAGTCGCCCGGATTGCCCCTACCGTCAGGAGAGTGTGATTCAACACGCCGAGTCGATTGGCAGCGACCACGAGAACGGGCAGGGCAAAATGCGCGGCGAGGTCGGCAACGGTTCGGCTTTCATCAATCGGCACGAGCCAGCCGCCGGCACCTTCGACGACGACGAACTCATGTTGTTCGGCCAGGCTCTCAAACTTTTGCTTCAGCTGCGCAAAGTCGATCACAACCGGTTCGCTCGCAGCAGCCGGCGCGAGGGGTTCGGGAAGGTGAACGGGATTGACGTCTTCGAGGGAAAGGCCGGGCGTGTCGGAGGCCTCGAGAAGCGCTTGAGAGTCTTCGTGGCCTCCGCATTCAATCGGCTTCATTCCCACGGCATCGATACCCCGAAGTCGCAGCTCGCGAACGAGACGAACACTGATCCAGGTCTTTCCGACATCGGTGTCAGTCCCGGTCACGAATACGCCGTTGGATTTCATTCTCCGATTTCTTCGCGAATGGCCGCGGCCAGGTCATCGGCCTGTTGCTGGATCTGTGCTTCGTCTTTCCCTTCGATGAGAATGCGAAGGAGCGGCTCGGTACCCGAATAGCGGAGGAGAACTCTTCCCGCGCTGCCATGTCCCTCTTCGATTTCCTTTTGCAGCGACGACATCTTCAGTTCCTCCATCGGAGGTTTGCTGGAGACACGAACGCTTCGCTGTGCCTGCGGAAGCTTCGTCATGACTTGACGCAGTTCGCTCAATAGTTTTCCGCTTTCCCTCACGATACGAAGGAGCTGAACCGCGGAAACGATTCCATCGCCGGTGGTATTGTGATCGAGAAAGATGAAGTGCCCGCTCTGTTCGCCGCCCAAGTTAAAGCCCCCCGCTCTCATTTTTTCCAGCACGTATCGATCCCCGACTCCGGCGCGTTCGACATTTCCTCCCGCTTTCTGAACTGCTTCGTCGAGCCCGGCATTGCTCATCACGGTAGCGACGAGAGTGTTCTCCCGGAGAGTTCCGCGCTCGATCATATTTACCGCCGCGATCGCCATGATTTCGTCCCCGTCGAGGACGGAACCGGTTTCGTCGCAAAGCAGAACCCGGTCGGCATCGCCGTCGTGAGAAACCCCCACGTCCGCTCCGGTTTCGCGTACGAGATCTTCGATCACCAAGGCATGAGTGCACCCGCAATCTTCGTTGATATTGATCCCGTTAGGATGGTGGTGAAAGGATTTCACAGTAGCGCCGAGGGACCGGAGAATCGCCTCACTCGTCTGACAGGCCGAACCGTTGGCGGAATCGAGGGCAATCGTCATGCCCGAGAGAAGCTCGGAATCTTCCGCCCCGGCCCGGACGAAATCGACATATCGTTCAATGGCCCCTTCCAGAGGCGCGGTTCGTCCGATCGGGAATGAGCCACTCTCAGATGGCGGGGTGAGAAGTCGTTTCTCAATTTCCAGTTCAACGGCGTCGTCGAGTTTGAAGCCGTCGGGTCCGAAAAATTTGATCCCGTTGTCTCCAAACGGATTGTGGGAGGCCGAAATGACAATTCCGAAAGCGGCTTCGCTTTCCCGGGTCAGCATGGCAATGGCCGGTGTCGGGATCACCCCGGCAAGGCGGACGTCAACACCCCGCGAATTCAGTCCCGCGGCCATCGCGCTTTCCAACATATCGCCGGACTGCCGCGTGTCTTTTCCGATCACGACGCAGGGCCATTCGCGGGAATCGCCACGCATTTCGAGGAGAACTCCCGCCGCGGCCTGCCCCAACCGCACAACCGACTCCGGGGTCAGCGGTCCGACATTCGCTTTCCCGCGAATACCGTCTGTGCCAAAGAACTGTCTTTTAATTTCGCTCATACAATAAGGAAAGAGAAACTCCCGGGGCCGATGATGACCGCTTAGTTGCCGTTCTCATTCCCCGGAACGGGCGGGGCGAGAGGACTGAGAAGAGTACCGTCGAGATTCGGTCCCGTCGAAGGACGCGGCGCCGGGGCGGTCGTGGTTCCCGGAACCGGGAAGGAGGGATTCTCCGCATCGAGATGCGATTTGATCAGGTACCAGATCGCGAAGGATATGAGAAGCGAAGCAAGCTTCCCCCGCCAGTTCTCCAGGAAAAAAGACTTAACTGTCATCTTCGTCCTCCTCTCCTGAATCTTCTTCGTCGACGTGCTCCTGGTTGCTGAGAAGTTCGTTGAGTCGCTCGCGCAATTCGTCTTCCTTGAGGTCGCGCTCCAGTTTACCGCCGACGGAAATGGAGATGGCTCCGGTTTCTTCGGAAACAACCAAGGCAATCGCATCGGATTCCTCTGTGATTCCCATGGAAGCCCGGTGGCGCAAACCAATGCTTTGGTCTCCCAGCTCACGCTGATTGAGGGGGAACACACAGCCGGCGCCGGAGATTCTTTCATCGGCGACGCGGATGATCATGCCGCCATCGTGAAGCGTCGTTCCGCTGTAAAAGATGGTGTAGACCATTTCCGGGGAAAGCTGGCAGTCCATCTCCGTTCCGGTCTCGAGGTATTGCTTCAAATCGATGCTGCGCTCCAGCGCGATGAGAGCACCGGTTCTCCGGCCCGAGAGCGTTTCGACAATCTCGATGAGGTCATCGGCAAATCGGGCCCGGGCCCCTTCATTCAGGGTTGAAAAAAGCCGGTGGCTTCCCAACTCCGCAAGAGCCCGTCGAAGTTCCGGCTGGAAAATGATGACCAAGGCGATGGCGAGGAAGACGGAGACGTATTTGAGCAACCAGCCAATCACGAAGAGATCGAGCCACCCGGAGAGGAGCGTCATCCCGATATAGATTCCGACGAGAGCCGTGAAGATACGGGCTCCACGGGTTGCCCGAAAGTATCGGTAGGTATTGTAAATGATCACCCAGAGGATCACGATCTCGAGAGCGTGCTTCCAGTGCTGGCTGATAAAAAGGCCGACGGCTTCCATTCAAATTTGAAACGCGAAGGCAGATTTCATTCGCGCAGCACTAATCTACATCGGGAAACCGTGGATTGCACCTCGCAGGAAGTAGAAAAATCAATCCCGCTCCGGCAGGGCAATCATGGCCGAGGCGAGAGCGGCGATTCCTTCCCCCCTCCCGACGAATCCCATGGTCTCATTGGTCGTCGCTTTGATTCCGATATCGCAGGCTTCCAGCCCCAACGCTTCTCCGATTGCCTTTTTCATCGCAGCGGAGTGCGGCATGACTTTCGGCTCTTCGGCAATCAACGAGGCGTCGATGTTTTCAATGCGACCACCCTTTTCGGCCACCAGTTCGGCTGCCTTTTCGAGAATTTTCAGGCTGCTGA
This sequence comes from Verrucomicrobiales bacterium, assembly GCA_029213265.1. Taxonomy (GTDB): domain Bacteria; phylum Verrucomicrobiota; class Verrucomicrobiia; order Verrucomicrobiales; family DEV007; genus Arctic95D-9. The sequence continues at coordinate 24,791 of JARGNG010000012.1, forward strand.
TGCCCTCGATCGATTCGTCGGTCGGCGGGAACCAGTATCCGATATCCGGTTCACCGATCGCGCCGAGAATGGCATCGGCAATCGCATGCGAAAGAACATCCGCGTCGGAATGCCCCGCGAGACCCCGATCATGGGGAATGGTTACTCCGCCGAGAACGAGAGCCCGCCCCTCGGCAAATTGGTGCACGTCATATCCGATTCCGCTTCGATATCTCATGTCTGTATAGAAAAATGTTAGAGAACGCCGTCGAAACTCAGTTTGCCGTTGCTAGAGACAATGGCTGACTTGTCCGGATTGATCTCAGAAGGTGTTAATTCGACTTTTCCACCGCCCCGCTCAAGGAGAAGTTGCCCGGCCGCGATATCCCAGATGCTGATCATTTCTTCGATGTAGGCGTCGAGCCGCCCGCAGGCGATGTAGGCGAGAGCGAGGGCGGCGCTTCCCATCATGCGGGTTTTGCGGACACGGTGAGCGAAGCGCTTGTATTTTTCCATCCCGGCATCAATCGACTCAGCGTTCTTGGAAAAGCCAATCATCACAACCGCTTCGGAAAGTTCGGAGCGAGTGCTCGGCTTGATCGGGATGCCGTTCCGGGTAGCGGGACCTTCGAAGTCGACCGCAAACATTTCATCCATCATCGGGTCGTAGATCGCCCCGATTTTCAACTCCCCCGCCTGTCGCATCGCGATGGAAATGCAGAAATGGGGAATGCCGAAGAAGTAATTCACGGTTCCGTCGATCGGATCCACGATCCACTCGGTGTCGCTTTCCTGATTTCCGGCGACACCTTCTTCGCCGTAGATCGCGTGGTCGGGAAAGGTGGCGAGAATGCGGTTTTCAATCAGTTCCTGGCTCTTGACGTCGAGGGCCAGCTTGATGTCATGGGTGAGCATTTCATCCACCTCCAGATCCCCCCCGTAGTTTTCATGGAGGAGAGCACCGGCCTCACGGGCTGCGGCGGTGGCAAGTTCGAGCTCAGGGGACATGCAGCAAGTGTGGCGCAGGAAACGGCATCCTCAAGCAGAAGAGAGGGCAAGAACCATCTTCCGATGCGGAATTCCCACTTCTTCAAACTCCGAACCGAGAAAGGAAAAGCCAAGACGCTCGTAAAATCCCACCACATGGCTGCGGGAATGAAGGACGATTTCGGCGATGCTCTCTTCACCGGCGTCCCCGATCGCACGTTCCATAAGCCGGCGACCCAGCCCCTGCCCCTGGAGGGAAGGCTCGATCGCGACCTGCCGGATTTTCCAGGTCTCCGGACTGAGGGGAACGACGATCAGCCCCCCGATGACACCATTTTCCTCCACCGCAATCAGATGGCGATGGTTACTTTCCATCTCCAGCTCCGCTTCCGACGTCTTCAGGCCGAGGGGCTCCCGGAGTATTCGTTGACGCAAAGCGACCCACCCGGGGTAGAGCGGGTCGCGTTTCTCAATCCAGGTGAGAATGTGCTTCCGGAATTTCACTGAAGCGGGCCGCGCTCTTGCGAGCGCAGCGACTGTGGCCACCGTCGCGAGACGGTGGTTTCAGGATCAGTGGGCGTGACAGAATTCCTCGAACCGGTCGAGGCCCTTCTTGATGATATCGAGGCTGGTCGCGTAGCTGAGACGCAGCGACTGGTCGTATCCGAAGGCAACACCGGGAACGGCAGCAACGAGAAAGCGGGAAAGGAGTTTTTCCGTCAGATTCATCGAGTTCAGGCCGATCTTGGTCGTGTCGACGAGAAAGTAGAAGGCGCCTTCCGGCTCGACGACGTCGATGTTGTTGATCTTCTGGAGGCGACTCAGCATATACTGACGGCGCATGTCGTATTCTTCGACCATCTCCTCGATCTTGCTCTGGTCCCCCTGAAGGGCGGCAATCGCACCGTACTGAGCGAAGGTGGTGGGATTCGAAGTCGTGTGGCTCTGGATGATGCTGATCGCTTTGGCGATCTCAGGAGGAGCCGCGGTGTAACCGAGACGCCATCCGGTCATGGAGTAGACCTTACTGAATCCGTTGATCGTAATCGTGAGCGCTTTGGCCTCATCACTGACAGAAGCGATGCTGACGTGCTTCTTGCCGTTGTAGACCAGCTTTTCGTAGATTTCGTCGGAGAGAATGATGATGTCCTCGGAAGCAGCCACTTCAGCAAGAGCCTTGAGTTCTTCTTCTGTATAGACCGAACCGGTCGGGTTGTTCGGGCTGTTGAGGATGAGCATCCGCGTGCGTCCGCTGATGGCATCTTCAAATTCGTCCGCCGTCAGCTTCCAACCATTTTCCCGCTTCGTCTCGACGAAGTAGGGATCTGCTCCGACGAGGCGAACCATATCGGGGTAGCTGGTCCAGTAGGGAGCCGGGATGATCACTTCGTCTTCGGGATCACAGCAGGCAAGGATGGCATTGTAGCAGGAGTGCTTTGCTCCGCAGTTGATGGAAATCTGGCTGGTCTCGTATTCGATCCCGTTGTCGACGAGCAACTTGGCGGCGATGGCCTCTTTCAGTTCCGGAATACCGGTCGCGGCAGTGTATTTGGTTTTCCCCTCCTGAAGAGCTTCGATACAGGCATCCTTGATGTGCTGTGGAGTATCAAAGTCCGGCTCGCCGGCTCCGAAGCTGGCTACGTCCTGGCCTTCGTCGCGCAATTTCTTTGCGGCGGCGGTGATGGCAAGAGTCTGGGAGGGGGCGATTTCTGAGAATTTTTCGGCGATGAAGCTCATGTCTGGTGTCTACTTGGGGCTGAGTTCGAAAATGCGAATGCCTCCTGCTTCCCAACGACTCCTGACCGGTTTTGTAGACCCGGATTCGGAGTGCGTCGTTCGGACATTCAGCCTTCACGATACACGTATCCCGCATCGACGGGGATTTGGTGATGGCTTGGCGTAGGCACGACCGCAACTCCGTGAACAATGCGGATTGATCCAGTACCAGATCTCACGTCGGTTTCAAGCGAAATGCTCTCTGGAATGAAATTTCCTTCCCCAAATCGGGCCAAACTCGGTTTCGCCGTTGCAGACAGTGGTGTGACCCGCTATCACTGAAGCGGAATGGCGGGAAAATCGAACATTCATGCCTTTTTCGGAAGCGACGAGGCGCAGGTCAAGGAGGCCGCCTTGCGACTTTCTGAGAAAATAGCACCCAAGGACGACGAATTCGGTCTCGAAATCGTGAGTGGAGGCGCAGATAACGCCGATCACGCGACCCGGATCGTTGCGAGCACGATCGAGGCCATCCAGACGATGCCCTTTTTCGGGGGAGACAAGGTCGTCTGGCTGCAGGGAGCCAATTTTTTCAGCGATAACCAGACCGGAAAGGCCGAATCGACCCTGCGGGCCGTGGAATCGCTCACCGATCTGCTGGAGCAGGGCCTTCCGCCCGACGTGCAATTGATCATCAGCGCGAGCGAGGTCGACAAGCGCCGTGCCTTTTACAAACGGATCAGCAAGGTCGGCAACGTCGAGACTTTTGACAAAGTCGACATCTCCAAAGCCGGATGGGAAACCGAGGTCATGGCCTGGGTGGGAAAAAAGGCGGACGAAATCGGATTGGGTTTCGAAGGGGCGGCCCTCGAGCGCTTTGTCCTCATGGTCGGTGCCGATTCGAGAGTTCTGGAGAGTGAACTCGAAAAACTATATCTCTACACAGGCGGAAAACTGGCGACGGAAGAAGATGTCAGTCAGATTGTCGCATCGAGCCACCTCGGCGTGATTTTTGAAATCGGCGATGCCATCGCGCGGAAAAATCTTCCGAAAACGATCGATCTGATCGAGCGCCAGCTGAACCAGGGGGAAAATGCCGTGGGAATCCTCCTCGCCGCGATTGTTCCCCGCGTTCGGAGCCTACTCCACGCCCGGGATCTGATGGAGCGCCACGGATTGCGCGCGAGTGGTCGGTATCCGGCCTTTGCCAAAGCGATTGACTCCCTGCCAAATTCTGAAACAGCGCATTTGCCGAGAAAGAAAGACGGCGGTGTTTCGGCCTACCCCCTCTTTCTCGCCGCGCAGGTATCGAACCGGTTCACGACCTCCGAGCTGCGAGTCGCTCTCGAAGCCTGCCTCGAGGCGAACGAGCGCCTCGTGACTTCCAGTCTCGAGCCTCACATGGTCCTGAATCAACTGGTGACCAAAATGCTGGCTCAGGACGGAGTTCGCTGACGGGCAATCCCGTTTCCTCTTACTATCACTCTTACTTCCCGGCGCCCCTCATGAAACTCATTCTTATCCCCTTTCTCATCGGAATCTTTGCCGGCGTCATGGCCGGGCTTTGCGGAGTTGGTGGCGGGATTGTCATGGTCCCCGCCTTTACTTTCTTTCTCGGGATGGAACAGAAAGCGGCCGTCGCGACCAGCATGGCCGTGATCGCTCCAACGGCGATCCTGTCGATCGGCCGTTTTTCCCAGGCCGGATTGGTTCAATGGAATATTTTTCTACCCACGGCAATCGGGGCACTCATTACCGCCTGGCTCGCAACGGGATGGTTGCGGAAGTTGAGCAATGAACAACTGACCAAGATCTTCGCGGTCATGATGATTCTGATCGGTATTACGATGCTCTGTAAGAAGGCTTGAACCGCAAGAAGCAGTAAACATTCCTCTACGGCGCTTTGAGCTCGATGGCGACTTTGGCGAAGCGACGGAAAGAGTTCGCGGTTGTCTCGGAGTCATCGACCACGACTCGCTCAAACTCACTATTGATGGGAGTCACGACCTCTGCGTTGGGAGAGACATCAAAGCCTCCCGGGAGCGTTCCGCTGAATTGCGCATGGGCGGCAAAGTCAGCATCGGAAATGCGACGGAGAAACTCCACCTGAAACCGGCCACCCACCACGCGAATCAAAGGCAGGCCCGAGGTTCCGGATCCCGGCGTCAGGATTTCCCGGTCCCGCTCCGTTGGATTGAGATTGTAGGCGTATTCCTCGATCAGAGTGATCTGGTCTCCGTCGTCATCCGCATTGGGGAGAAGTTGATCCCCGCTCAGCCCGAAACCCGCTCCCCACGAAGTGAGCGTGGTAGCCGGGATTCCCATGCCCGTGAGTGCGATTTCAAACGGGTTCTCGTCGGCATCGTTGCTCGCGATGGACAGAGTAGCTGTCTTGGCACCTTCCTCATCGGGCTGAAATTGAACCGTAAAGCTGGTGCTTTGACCGGGGTCCAGAGAAGTCACCAGAGGCACCGAGGCGACGAATTCTGAAGAATCCGCTCCGGCAACGGATGTCGCCAGCCCGTTCAGCTCTCCGGTTCCCGGATTTCGAATCGTGAAGGTCAATTGCCCGCTTGCCCCTTCGCCAACCTCCCCGAAATCAATGATCGAACTGCCATCCGTCAGGTCGACGTTGACGGGCTGTTCCACCGAGATCTCGGGAAGTTCGGTTCCCTGGTAGGTGACGGCGGCCTTGAGGGGAGTGCCCGCGGAGGAGAATCCTGCGAAGAGCGGCGTGATGGGAGTCTGGTCTTCCTGACGAATGACGAGGAGGGCGCCGTTTTCGATGACCTGCTTTCCGACATCCGTCGCGGGTGCCGATGCATCGATCCAACGCCCGAGATCGCTTCGATAGCGAAAGACTGCCGAAGTGGAAAAATCAACTCCACCCGGAACAGTCACAGGGAACAGAATTTCACTCCCGATTGTCGAGTCGGTCGAAACGATGAGACTCTTTCCATCCGGGAAAAGCTGATCGAGTGACCACTTTGCAACGACCCGCATTTCATCTCCCGGAGAAATCGAGCCGAGGTTTCCGCCGTCGAGATCGACGGTCACGGAATTCCCACGGTTTCCCACGATGTCAAAACGAGCGCCAGCAGCGGCTCCTGTCGTTATTTCGATGAAGAAATGTTGATCCTGGGTGCCCGGATCATACACGAACTGATCCACCTTCCAGAACGCTCCCGTCACTTCGATATCCGCCCCCGAAGCCGCCGCTATCACTCCGTCAAAAGCAATGAATGCGTCCAGATCAATATCGGCAAATCGATCCGGATCATCCCAGGCTTTGTTGTCTTCGGAAGGAAGCCCGGTGAGCCGATGAAAGCCGACTCCAATTTCCAGGGCGGAAAGGGAAAGCGGCAATAAGCCAAGAGAAACCAGGATCAGGGCTGCTTTTTTCATGGGAGGGGGGGAGCAAACTGCTCATCAGTAAGGGTTTGGAGAAAGGCGACCAATGCGATCTTGTCTTCCTCGGGTAAGGGAATTCCCGGTTCTGGGTGTTTTGCGAGATTCGGATCCAGCGAGCCACTTCTCCTGACACCGGACGTGTAGTGATCAATGACCTCTTCGAGAGTTTCGAATCGACCGTCGTGCATGTAGGGCGCGCTCAGGGCAATGTTACGAAGAGATGGACTGACAAATTTCCCGCGGTCGGTTTCTTTCGAGGTCACCCCTTCGAGGCCGATGTCACCGGTCGAAACGAGTCCGTTGTTGTGAAATTGGTGAAGGGTAAAAAACGGTCCGCCATGGCAATGAAAACAGTCGGCTCCGTGGAGACCGCGCCGCGGATCAAACTCCGTCATGAACAATTCGAGCCCGCGCTGCTCCTGTTGCGTGAGAGTGGTCTCCCCGCGCCGGGCCTGATCGAATTTTGAATCGAAAGAAGTCAGCGTGAGAAGGAACTGCTCCATCGCGATCGCGATGCGCTCCCCGGAGACTTCCCGTGAACCAAAGGCTTCCGCAAACAACCCCGGATAGTTCGGGTCTCCTGCGAGCTTCTTTGCCACATTCTCAATCGACTCGTTCATTTCGAAGGGATTCTCAATCGGTTCGAGAACCTGCTCGCGAAGGGACTTTTTCCGGCCATCCCAGAAGAACGAGTTTTTCCAGGCGAGATTGAGAAGCGACATGGAATTTCTCGTGCCCGTTTCTCCGGACACGCCCATCGAAAGAGGACGCGGATCAGAAAAGGCGTGCTCCGATTGATGGCAGGAGGCACAGGAAATGCTTTCGTTCCGGGAAAGGAGGGTTTCGTGAAACAATCGTTCACCGAGTTCCACCCGCTCGTTGGTGAGGGGATAGTCCGAAGGAAGCTCCGGAATCGGAAATCCATTTTTCAGGCGGAAAGAATAGGGCGTCCCTACCTGATCGAGCGTGACCTCATGCTTGATCTCCGGGACCTCAACCGACTGGCGGATTTCACGAATCGTAAATACCGTGGAGAGGCGCTTCTTCAGGAGAGATGCGACAGGGTCACCCTCCCGCGAGTGAGTCGAGGTCTGCGTCTGCGTCGCCCATGACGGAGCACCTTGAAACAGTCGATCGAGATGGAAGTCGATCGAAATGGTCGCAGCATCCTCCAGCCTGATGCGAAGGGGAATTTCGCAGAGCACGCGATTTCGACCTGTGCCGAGATGATAGGAAAACCCGAGACCGCCCTCCGCTTTACCTTCCAGTGCGAAATAGATATATCCTCCCTGGGGTGTCCAATGGAGATTGTTCACAAGTGGGTTGAGCGGGTGCCGGGGCGGATATTGATTCGGGTCGGATTCATCGGTAGCCGGATCCGGACCAATAAAGAATTGCAGCCGGGCGTACTCGCCGGAGGGAACTCCCTCGAGTGACAATTCGGAGACCGTATTCTCTGCGTTGACGAAGGCGTTCCAATCTTTCCTCACGACGGTTTTCTCTTCCGATGCCGAGACAAAGCCCGGCTCGCTCAGGAGGTAGGCGAGGCGGGTATAGCGCAGTTGTTCCGCTGCCGCGGTAGTCACCGCCGAACCGGGAAGCTCCAACGGCTCCCCTTCCCAGAGGTGGCGGATCTCCAGACGCACCGTGGCGGCCTCCGTCAACAACGGAAGCAGCAAGAGGCAAAGGAGAATGGAGGAGGAGAAGCGCACTGGATGGGTTGCGTGATGGTTTCAGGGACCCGCGATAATTTGAACAGAATTGAACACGCGGGAATCGCCCGTATTGGGATTATCCGAAAAGGTAACGGTGGCGGAGTTGTAAGGCGGAGCTTCAGGAACGGTGCATTTCACCCAGTAACGGTCCTGCGTCTCCGTATTATCGACCCGCGCGACAAAACTTGCGGCGACCCCATCCACCGTAATCGAAGTGGGACTGAGGTTCAGATTCTGCGGAACGCTCGCCGGCCCGGTCGAAGTCGGCAGCTCAATATAGAGCGTATCCTCCGGTCCTGAAGGAGGATCGCTGTAGCCGCCACCCAGCAATGCATCCATCGCAATTGCGGCGTTATAGGCATCGAGCGATTCGCCGGTCAGGTTCGCAATCGTGAGGGGGGAATTTTCGTTCGGATCCGTAGCCAGGTGATAAAACTCAAACACAGGATCGTCCTGGGTATCGAGCGGGTTTCCGTGGATAATCAACTTGTAGTCCGGATACGTTCCGAGACGGATCGAACGTCCCGCGCCACCTGCACCGGCCGCTCCGAAAACTTCTGCAATTGCGTTTCGCTGTGCGGTATCTGATCCCATCAGAATCGGAGTGATACTGGTTGAATCGACCGCCTCAGCGGGAACAGGGATGTTGGCCATTTCCAAGATGGTGGCGAAGAGATCCGTAACGTGAACGAGCTTGTCAGTCGTGCTTCCGGACGGGACTGCGACAGAAGGGCCCCGCACCACCATGGGCACATGGATGCCCCCTTCGTAGAGGTCACCCTTCGAGTGCCCCATTCCTCCGGTTGGTCCGTAGGGAGCCTGCACCACCTGGGCCGGGGTGCCGTTGTCACCCACCAGAATGATATTGGTCGTCGCAAGATCCACCGACTGCAGCAATCGTCCGATCTCCGTATCGAGCGCTTCGAGTGCCTTTTGATAGAGCTCCTTGTTGCTCGTCCCGGTTCCGCCCTGCAAAAGGCCGGCCGGAGGTTCGTGGAAAGGCGTGTGAGGCGCGTTGAAGCCCATCCAGACAAACCAGGGCTGACTCGAAGCTTCCCGTGCATCGATAAAGCTTTTCGCATCATCAACCTGATCGGTCGTCGAATAGGCCGTCGTCGCAGCATTCGTCCCGTTCGTATTTTTCGTCCAGTTGGTATACCCATCCGCCTGTTCGGGAACGCCGCCGCCAGTGATACCTGCAAATTCAGTCCACCCTCCCAGAGTGTTGTATCCGTTCACGTTTCCACCAAGGTGCCATTTCCCAAAGGTCGCCAGCTGGTAGAGCGAACTCGCAGACGTAAAGGCATCGGGAAGGGTGGTTTCCGCAGCGTCCAGCAGGTCTCCCGGATTGCCAACCCCGGTTCGAAAAGCCTGTCGCCCGGTCAGCAGCGAAGCTCTGGTAGGAGAGCAAACCGGCTGGGCGTAGGCCCGGGTAAAACGCAGGCCGTTCGCCGCGAGAGCACTCAGGTTGGCCATCGTCGCAAAGGTAGTCCCCGGGTTCAGGGTCGCATTGTTATCGATCGGACTCGAGTCGACCCCCCAGTCATCCACAATGAGTAGCAAAATGTTAGGACTCTTCACCAATTGATAATCTCCGCTCCAGGTGATGGAACCGGGCCAGGTTGCACTGGCAGGATAGCTACCGTCAGCAAGGCTGTCCGTGTTCACTTCAATCTCGATCACATACCGGGAAGGCCGGGACGCAAGGACAGCAGGCTGTCCGTTGAAAGTCAGGGAAGCAGGCAGCGCCGCCAGATTTGCAGGAGGAAAATCATTTCCACTGGTCAGGGTGACGAAGATCGTGTTCCGGGGTGCCTCCACATTGCTGTTGTCGTAGTCAAATCCCTGATCGTCGAAAGCAGCCAGCGTATCGAGCCGGGGTCGGTAGTGGGCTTTTTCGAGACTGTTCGCCCGGGCCCCGTCTGTCCACGTCGTCGACGCTCCGTCCGCCGCAACGCGGATGGGAAGGTCCGTCCACGCATTGGCATCCGGTGAGGTCTCCACCTTGTAGTGACCTCCTTCTGCCGACGTCCACTTGAGAACGATATCTCCGCTGGCATCATCCGCGGAAACGGATTGCACGGTCGTGGACCGTTCGGGGCCTCCCTCGAAGTAGGTCGTCGCTCCCGCGGGTATCGAATTGCTGTTACCACCAGTTGGATCCCCGTAGTAGGAACGCCCGATATTGTAGGGGTAGGTCGGCGTTCCATCCGATTCGATTGCGACAAAGTAGGCAAAGGTTCCGTCGGGAAATTCCGGCGTTTTGCAGAAGCGACCGTTGTGAAGATCGAGATCAAAATCGACTCCCAGAGTCTCTCCGACATCGCCTTTGTACTCATAGTCTTCCAAGTAGTGTCCTACCGGATATTGAGCGCTGACGTTGGGGCCGTACTGATTCGCAGCAATCGTGGTGGACCGACCTTCCAAAACCACGACCCACTGGGGGAGGCTTGTTCTCGCCGCTCCATTGGCAAGCGATCTCGGCTGATAGCCCGTAATCATGCGGCGAACCGGGCTGTCCGGGTCATTCGGATCAGAGAAGCCGTAGGGTCCGTAGACCGGATAGCCGTCCTCTACCCATCCGAGAATGGGGGAATGCTTTCCATTGAAGTTCTCGGTGTAGACATTCGAAGGTTCATCATGGTCGACACTGTCGCCGAGGAGATGACGAAGTCCGGGCGGATTGGCATGGTAGTGGTGATTTGCCCCCGCCTGATGTGCATTGGCGTTGTCAAAGGTGACCGATTCATTCACAAACGCATCCCGGTTCCACACTCCGTCTCCGGTAAAAGCGGATCCCGGAGTGGAGTCCCGATTGTTTACATTGGAGAAGGAGAAGGCATCACGGCTATCGAACATGGCAATGCCATCGACGAAGTAGCCAATCACACCGAGACCGGTTGGAACCTTGGTCGAAGGTGGTGTGCCCGGAATCCGGGGGAACCGGAAAATGGCGGCCCGATTGGCGGGGTAGTTCGGAAAGAGGTTGGTCTTTTCCTCATTCCCGTACCAGGGACCCATGATGTGAAACCCCAATCCCGTTGTCCGAATATACACGTCAGTCGCCGTATAGCTGATCTCGTGAACTCCCGCGTAGGTCGGCAGCGCTTGAACTCCAGCGCCGCGATTCCAGGTCGTCGTCGGGGTTTGTTGACTCTGATCCTCCAGCGTTTCGTAGATACGGGCATATTTACCGGAGTGATCCGTGAACCAGGAGGTGACGACGGGTTCCGCCAGCGATGAGTTGGCGCTTAGAAAAAGAGCCAGAAAACCCAATAACAGGTGGCCAGGGGAACCTGTTTGGTTCCGGTTTAATAGGGAGGAAGTCGCTGCAGTCATGGTGCAAAAAAGTGAGAAGGTCAGGAGGAGTGTCCGGCGCTACGGTTTGTGCTTCGCCTTCACTTTTACGGCGTCCTTTTGTGAGGAATTCGATTCCGCGTAGGATTTCACGATCAAAGAATAGGACTTCTTACGATCTTTTGTCTTCGCCGTAGGCTTCAATTGAATTTGAATCGACTCCTGTGTTTCTGTCGACAGGGAAGTACTGAAATATCTTCCCGTTTTGACCGCAGAGGTGATGTTGCCGGACGTGGGGGACTTCTTCAGGTATTTCACTTTGAAGTATCGATTCCCTTTGGATCCACTTACAACCATTCTGTCATCCACCGCGGTATCGTTTTGGAGGAAACTGTAACTGGTGATGCGGGAGTGCCTTTTCGATTTCTCTGTAATTTTCTGCCCGCTGGCTGAGGAATTATAGATGTTGTCCCCCTTTTTCTGCGAGGATTTGGATCCGATCGTCAAATCCGGACGAACATCTCCGCGTCGTCCGGACGCACCCGATTCGCCCGCAGGGCCTGCAATCTGACCATTCGTGGCTTCGACCCAGTAGTAGTAATCCGTCAGCGGCCCGGCTGAAAGATCATCAAATTGAACCTCCCCGGTATCCCCCAGGTATACAGCATCCGAAAAATCATCGCTCGAAGAACGATAGATCTTGTAGACGGTCGCGCCAGCGACGGACGCCCAGGAAAGAGAAACCCGGCCCGCGAATTCCCCTGTCGAGGCGACCAGTCCGGCAACGGATCCCATTGTCTTCCATCCTGCGTCGCCGACTCCCGGCTCACTCGAGTTCCCCCCCTGCTTCGCCACGACCCAGTAGTAGTAGGCAACCCCCTCCCCCACGGTGGTGTCGCTGTGGGAATTCGAAGCAGTATTGATCAGGAACGACGAGGTCACAAAGCTGTCTTCCGTATTGCGAAAGACATCGTAGCTGCCAGCACTCGTATGAGCATTCCAGGAGAGGTCAACGGCCGAGGCGGAGCTTCCTTTGGTCGCCACGAGGCCTTCCACGGCAGCGATATCCCGGGAACCAGTCGCCGGAAGGCTTTCCGCTCCATTTCCCAACTCATCGTAGCCCAATACCCAATAGAAATAAGACACTCCGAAATCTCCGGAACTGTCCTCGAAAGTGTTCGTGGCCAACTGTGTCAGCTCGGAAGCACTGGAGAAATCATTCCCCGCACTCCGAAAGACCCGGTATCCCTGGGCTCCGGAAAGGGCGTCCCACGAGAGCACGACCTTGTCCGGATGAGTTCCGTCGGTAGCCGTCAAGTCGGTCGGCGCAGGGAGTGGCGTTCCCACCACTCCGCTGGCGTGGTTTCCGGTTGCCGCTGGATTCAACGGATCAAAATCTCCATCGAAAGCAGCGCTCAAGTGCGAAATGCGATACGAGCCTCTTTCGGCCGGAGCAAGAAATCCGATCGTTCCGCCACTGGTGCCAATGTCTGATGTTTGAAAGCAGGACCAGGAGTCTCCCCTCGCAAGAGTCCCGCCAGGCAACTGGTGCCCCGGAAACCAACAGAATTGCAGGGGGGTATTTTCGCTGATTCCCAGGGCAGTGTAATCAATCGCAGACAGCGTATCGGAGAACCCTGTTGCTCCGTTCCAGTACCCTCCGTCATCGGCCTGAATGGTGGCGATAATCTTGTCATCAGATCCGGAAATCGTCGATCCAACTGCGAGAACGGTCCCGGCTCCGTCAAGCAGACTCGTGAATCCATCTTGATCCACATCGGCAACCAGAATCCCGATCGTCCCGTTCGCTACCGCCAACTCCCCAAAGGAAAACTCGATCGTAACCGTCGCACGCACAGCCACGAGCCAAAGGAGGCTCACAAAGAAAAAGGTAAAAAGGCGTTGCTTCATGCTGCTGGAAATAGAGCGGATCAGTAGGAGGGCGTATTGATCCAAACGTGGGTGGCGCCATCGTTGGAGAGTGACTTTCGAATCAATAGACCGGCACCCGGAGAAACCGGGACGTCGTTAGAAAGGGGATACGAGCTTCCATCGTCGAGAACCCAGTTCCCTCCTGTCCGAAAGTAGACCGCGGAAGGTAGCTTGTTGATGGTCGCATTGGCATTGTCGAATAGATGGAGCTCATCTTTGCGTTGCTCCGGATCAGGGGAAGGGCTCTCCACGAATCCATTGGCTGTCGTCAGACCCAGTTCGGAAAGCGAAACCGGAACCGGGCGAACCAGCCCTACGGAAAAATCTTTGGCTGTCGCGTCGCTCGTCTCGAAGAGAGTAGCGAAGTCCTCCGTATCGACCCATTGCTGAGAAACAAACGAAGTGGGAACCACTGTACCCGGATGGCGAATCAGAAAGGAGGATCCAGGCGGAATGACTTTTGCGCCAGCTGCGGGAAAGCCCTTCACAGCCTGACGCCAGGTCGCGCCCTGAAGGAAATAGATTTGATCCGGAGCCAGTTCGGTACCATTCGAGTTCGCGTCAAAAAATTGAATCTCCGTTTTCCGGCCGGAAGCAAAAGCGGACGAAGAGGGATGAACGGTTTCTTGCGTTCCCGGAGGGAATACCGAGTCGAGAGTCCAGTGGGGAATGATTTTCAGTTCATCCCCCAAATGGATATCACTGGAATCGCCCCCCTTGAGATCGACGGTTACACTCGCTGCGCCATTGGCGACCACCGCAAAGACATAACCGGATCGAGCACCGGAAGTGAAACGCACATACGAAGGAGACAGGACCAACTCGTCATCAGAAAAATCCGGAGTGCCTGTCAGAGAGAGAACGGCCTCGTCACCATTCAAAGAGGGAGCCCCGCTGAGTTCGCCTACATAGACAGGCTCCTGATGAAACGGCACCGAGACAATCGTATCAGAGCCAGCCGGGCAGTCGACACGGACGAAGCCTCCAATTCGTTCTGCCTGAACAAGAGCGAGACCGCACAGCAAAATCACGCAGAAAAGAGCAAGAGTTTCGCTCCTGGTGGAAATGAGGGTTTCGAAGGGTGGTTTCATCGGGTTGCTCTCGTGAAAGAGTAACACCGGAGAAACGCGCTCGGCGTTCGATTGGGACGAACCCTGTCGTTTTTGGGATGAACTTCCAAAATCTCAGGTTGAAACCAGCAATTTTTTCAATTCGGCAAGGTTTCGAGTGAGGGCAATCCGCTCCGACGAGTGAAGCTTTACCCACACTTCCCCTCTCGCAGGAGTTTCGATGGAATTCACCCCTCCGACCGGAATGATGACCGACCGACTGATTCTGACGAAGCTTGCGGGATCGAGTTGACCTTCCAATTTCCCCAAGGTCTGGCGCCAGAAGTAGGTTTTCGCAGCGGTATGAACCTCGATGTAATTCCCGTCGGCCTGGAAATACAGGACCTCGGCTGTCGGAACATAGGAAATTTCCCCCCGGTCACGGATTTCGATCCGTTTCAGGTATTCCGATACCTCCCCGGAACGGCGTTCTTTCTCGTCTGCCAACCATTTTTGAATCTGATCCCGGGAGGCGTTCAGCGCTCCTGCCTGAAGAGAAGAGCGTGCCTTTTCGACTGCTTTCTCCAATCTCTCCCGACGAAACGGCTTCAAAAGGTAGTCAATTGCATTCACGTCAAAAGCACGGACCGCAAGATGGTCAAATGCGGTTTGAAAAATCAACAAGGGCAACTCGATCGATTCAGCAGCCAACTCCGACACCACCTCAAATCCATCGAGATCAGGAAGACCGATATCGAGAAAGACCAAGTCAGGTTGTTTCTCCGAAATGGCTTCCACCGCTTCCGATCCGGAAGAACATTCTCCAATCAGGGTCACCCCTTCGATCGGGGAGAGCATATGACGAAGCCTCTCCAGCGCAAGGGGCTCATCGTCGACAATCAGAGTGCGGATATCCATTCAGTGCTCTTTGATCGATTCTTCGGAGGCGGGAAAACAAATCGTAATTCGGGTTCCCCCTGCTTCCGGTGTGGAAATCGACACCTCACCTTCACCTCCGTAAAGAGCTTCCAGACGGGATCGTATATTTGCCAGACCGAAACCTCCGGGTGGTTTGTCCTTTTTTCGCGTATTCTCCCACCCAATCCCGTCGTCTTCGACGGTCAACTCGATACGCTTGTCGTCCCGCATGCGGGAACGAATGAGAAGTGTCGACCCCTCAAGCTTCGGTTCGATTCCATGTCGAATCGCGTTTTCCGCAAGTGGCTGAAGCAGCAAGGTCGGAACGAAATACGCAAGCGTCTTGTCATCGATGTCCTCCTGAATTGCGAGGCGCTCCGGAAATCTGATTTTTTGAATGGCCAGATATTCCCGCAACAAATCCAGTTCCTCCCGCAGAGCAATCTGCTGAGTTTCGCTGCGGGCAAGAACCCGGCGGAGCAACCCGCTCAGCAGGGCAATCATTTCATCCGCCTTCTCCGGGTCGGAGTGCACCAAACTCGAAATCGAATTTAAAGTGTTAAAGAAGAAGTGGGGCTCCAGCTTGCTTTGAATCGCCTTCAACCGGGCCTTGGCCAGATCGCGCTCCAGTTGGAGGGCCTCCTTCTCCCGCTCCTGAGCTTCGCGGTAGTGCTGAGCGGAACTGGTTAGAAACACAAGGACCCAGTATAGCGGGAACCAATACTGCGCTTTGCGGACGAGCAGGAATGTTTGGAACTCATATTCGCCGTCCCCATGCCTTGCATTGATCGGTCGGCGCCTCTGCTTGGGACCCTTGGCATTGCCACCTCCTCCCCGCGGAGGAGACGCGGACTGAGCCGTGCCCTGGGAAATCAACGTTTGGGTCAAAGGGCCAACCGCATAGACAATCATCGCTTCAGCGAGAATGACGAGTCCCACCGATACGACGACATGGAGCAAAATTTTGCGAAGCCTCCCCTCTTTCTCAAAAATGGAAAATCGATTGGCGAGCCACCAGACAAAGGGTGCCAGAATCATCCACGGACTCCAGTCAACGACAACCCGGGTAACCGCCCGCTGCCAGGTGAGATCAAATCCCCAACGATATTGAGCCGCAAAAGCCCCCAGCACGAGCACCCAGATCAGCAGATAAATTCCCAGGAACCGAAGGCGGCGGATCGGAGCAATGGGGACGGGACGCGACATTTGCGGGGACTGTAACTCCACTTACACGGGAAGATCAAACCACCAATTAACTACTATCAATTGATCAATAGGGAGGCGGAACCAGCCTTCTTTCTCCTGAGAATACGCTTTCCAATAGGCGTATTTTCAGGCTACCCTCCGGAATCCATGAAACACCTTCGCTCTCAACTACTAGTATTATTGGGAATCTGCCTGATACCGCACCTCCAGGCGGAGCCGCGAACATTTACTTCGACCGATGGAAAGAGCTTTATCGCAGTGCCGGTCAAAGTCACCGAAACCAGTGCAGTATTCAAACGTGCGGGTGCGCCCAACGTAACCGTTCCAATCTCGCGCTTCACGCTCGACGACCAGGCCTGGCTGAAAAAATGGGCGATCGAGGAAAAGAAGAATCTGATCCCCAAGATTGAACTCCGGATCAACACGAACAAGCGGGATCGCCGGGAAGACAACGCCTACGAAGATCGTCGCGGGGAGTTTCAGTTCGAAATCGAAATCGAAAATGAGGAACGAAACTTCGATCTCAAAGGGGCATCTGCTACTTTGATTGCCCTCGGTGACTATATGTATACCAAGGGTGAAGGCGTCGTGATGGAGAGAACGGAGTTCAAAAAGATTGATATACCAGAGGGCCAGACCACTAAAATCAAAGGCAAGCTGGTTCAATATGAGTATGACAAAGACGGATACAAGCACGGGGAGAAATACACCGGCTACTTGTTCCAACTGCGAACCGCCAACGGGAAAATCATCGAAACACGCGGGTCAACCGCCCGAATCGAAAACGACGCGGAGTTGATTCTTAAGTTCAAACAGAACGAGCACTTCGACGAGCGCACTTTCCGTTCGAAATCCGGTTCGATACGCCGGTAGGCCTACCCTTTGAAAAAACGCTTCGCTTTCTCGAAGAAGCCTTCTCCGACCGGGTGATTTTTCTCGGTCACAGTCTCCGCAAACTCAGTCAGGAGTTTTTCCTGATCCTTCGTCAGCTTGACGGGGACTTCGACCTGCACATTGACGAGCAGATCGCCTTTGCGACCGGTCTGGAGATCGGGCAGTCCTTTTTCGCGCAGGCGGAATGAGGTATTCGTTTGCGTTCCGGCCGAAACTTTGATCGAAGCTTTCCCGTTGAGGGTTGGCACAATCAGTTCCCCACCCAGTGCGGCCAGGGTAAACGGCAGAGGCACCTCGCAAAAGAGATCGGAATCCTCGCGTTCGAAGACTTCATGTTCCTTGATGTGAATCACCACATAGAGGTCACCCGAGGTGCCTCCCTGGCGACCTGCATCTCCGTGTCCGAGGGATCGCAGACGTCCGCCCTCCATGATTCCTGCGGGAATCTTGAGCTTAATCCGGCTGCTTCCGCTGGTCCGCCCTTCGCCGGAGCAATCCTGGCAGGGATTGGAAATACTTTCTCCACTGCCATTGCAGTCAGGGCAGGTTTGCTGGACCTGGAAAAAACCACGGCTCGTGATGACCTGACCCACTCCGCCACAGGTGGAACAGCTGCGAATGTCGCTGCTGCCGCCTTTCGCTCCGGATCCGGAGCAGGAATCGCAGTCGACGAGACGCTCAATCTTGAGCTCTTTTTCCACGCCATTCGCTGCTTCTTCCAGTGTGATCTGGAGATCGTAGCGCAAATCCGAGCCACGCTTGCGCCGTTCGGCGCGCCCGGCCCGGGCACCTCCACCTCCCCCGAAGATTTCGTCGAAGATGCTTCCTCCGCCCCCGCCTCCGCCGCCGCTGAAGACTTCACGAAAGATATCGAAAGGATCAGCCCCGCCAAATCCGCCCCCTCCGGCGGACGCTCCGGTTCCCTGACTGAAGGCGCGATGCCCATAGCGGTCGTAGGCAGCCCGCTTCTGCTCATCCATGAGGATTTCGTAAGCCTCACCCAGTTCCTTGAATTTGTCCTCCGCCTCCGGATCGTCGGGATTCTTGTCGGGGTGAAACTGGATCGCCAGTTTTCGGTACGACTTTTTGATGACCGTGCCGTCAGCATCCCGGGACACTTGCAGGACTTCGTAATAATCACGTTTTTCCATGGGATACAGGGGGAAGAAATTTCAAAGGGAAGGAGCTGGACTCAGCCCTCTTCGCCGGCAGGACCGGAAGAGACGACTACATTGGCAGCCCGGAGAATGCGATCCTTGAGGCGATAGCCCCGGCGCATCGTATAGAGAACCTGGCCCTCGGGAACGTCGCTGCTGGCTTCCTGCTTGAGAGCCTCGTGCACGTTCGGGTCAAAGGCAATGCCATCCGAAGGGATCACTTCCACTCCCTGTTCCGTGAGAAAGTCGTCCATCTGCTTTTTCACCATGGCCATCCCCTGGAGGATCATGGAGGAGGACTCCCCGTCCGCATCCTGCGCTGCTTTCAGGCCCATTTCGAAATTATCGATGACGGGAAGGAGCTGCTCCAGGAGATTGCGGTTCGCGTAGAGAATCGCCTCGGTCTTCTCGCGGGCCATCCGCTTGCGATAGTTTTCCAATTCAGCCTGGGAGCGGGCGGCATGATCTTTCCACTTTTCCACTTCCTCCGCCGGAACTGGCTCCGCAGTGGCTGGCTCCGCAGCGGCATGACCCTCCACCGCTTCCTCTGAAATTTCCAATTCCTCTTCGCCCTCTTCAGGAACGAGTGAATCTGAATTCTCTTCTTCGTGATCAGTGCTCATCGTGGTTTGCAAAAGTCAAAATCGGTCCGCCAAATCGCAGCAGTTTGCTTCCGATTTCGGCAGGGCGGGGACTATTCACCTTTTCTCGATGGCAATCAAGGTGATGTCGTCAGTTTGCGGCATCCCATTGGAAAACTCCGTGATTTCCCGGGTGATCGAATTGACGAGATCTTCGGAAGATGACTTGCTGTAGGTCTCCACGGCCTGAGAGAGCCGCTCAATTCCAAACTCATCGCCTTTGCGGTTTTCACTTTCGATAATTCCGTCCGTGTAAAGCAGAAGAATGTCTCCCGATTCCATCTGAAACCGGTGATCCTTTACCGACCGCTTGAAAACAGGACCCTCGTCGATTCCGGCGGCAAGGCCCGGGGGCTCAATCAGTTCCAGTGTCCCGGTCGCCTTTCGATAGAGAATCGGGGGTTCGTGCCCGGCCCGGGCGAGAGTGACCTCATTGGATCCGCGCTCCAGGATGAGATAAAGCAGGCTGACAAAGAGATCCTCTTTGATGTCCGGAAAAATCATCCGATTGACCTCGTGCAGGACGGAAGCCGGTGACAGGTTCTCAAAGGTTCGCCCGCGTAGATTTGCCCGGCACATCGCCATAATGAGGGAAGCGGCGACGCCCTTTCCACACACATCGCCGATCGCGATTCCATAGCGGTCATCATCGACTTTCAGATAATCATAGTAGTCCCCACTCAGAATCCGGGCGGCTTTGTAGTCCGCGAAGATTTCGTAGTCACTCAGCTCCGGGGAATTCCGGGGAAGCAGGACCCGCTGGATTTCGCTGGCCTGCATCAACTCCTGCTCCAGCCGCCGTTTTTCTGTCACCTCCGAGTGAATAATGGCGCTGCCGAGAGCGAATGAGCTTTGCTCGGAAACGCTTGTAAAGACTTCCCGGTCATTGGTGGAAAAGACGCCCTCGTTACTCTTGATCATGATCAGGACGCCCACCCGCTTCTTTCCATAGACAAGCGCAGCTCCGAGATATCCTGCGCCTTCCTGAAACGGATTTTCATTCGTGCTGAAATCGGCGTGATCGGAAATCCTGACCAGGTGAATCGGTTCCTCCGAGGCCAGGGTTTCGCCAACCAGGCTGCCTTTCATCGGAATCGGAGACAGGCGGACATAATTTTTGTAGTCCCTCTCTCTTCGTTTCTCGTCTTCCTGCGCAAGAATCTCAGAGGGGAGAGGCAGGACGGGCGCCAGCTTCGGAGTTTGCGCAACGGGAACAAGCTTGTCGGTGTCCGCATCGAGCAGGTAAAGGATTCCTGCATCGGCACCGATGACCTCGGCGACCCCGTTCACAACGTAACGATGCATGTTGCCCGGAGAATTGTCTTCCTGGAGCACTTCACCCAGTCCGTGCAGAAAGCCAAACATGCGGCGCTCTTCAATCTCAATCGCATCGCGCTCTTGCGCGAGGGTCCGAGCGTTCTCATGCGCGCGCTTCCTCGCCCGATGCTCATTGCCCCAGAAAAAGAGGGCGGAGATCCCCAGGATCAAAATGACGGCGGCATAGACGAAGTGTTCCATGGGGGGCCGACGGGGGTCGAACTCAGCGTTCGGAAGCTTGCGATTGAAGGTCCTGCTTCAAATACTCCACCACATCGCAGAAACGGTTCCGATTCTCTTCGTTCGCCTCGATCAGCGCTTCGTGCGCGTCGAGAATGAGTTCGGCCCGCTCTTCTCTACTCTTCGGCCCCTGGCAGAGAGGGTGTTTTAAATTTTCTTCGATCAAGGATCTCTCCTCGGCCCATTTAGAGCCGTCGGAGTCGATTTGAATGAGATTGTCGAGCCCCAGTTTGCGAATCGAGCGCTCGTTGCGATCATTGGGACTGATGACTTCGACGCTGCCGGATTCCTCTTTGGAAATCACATCCACCGCAAGTCGGTAGAGCATACCGATGAAGGTCGAATCAATTCCCGCGCAATCCTTGAGATCGATCACAAATCGCGTCCACCCGTTGTCCATGCGACCGCGCAGGAATTCCCGGATCTGACCGGCATTTTCCTGGTTTGCAGAACCGGTGATGCGCACCCATGCCACTGAACCTAAACAACCAACAAGTATGGAACTTTGTATACTCACCATGTTTTTTTGACCCCCAATTTCCGAAATCGTTCGATTCCAGTCCGCTGACAAGCGAATGGGGGAGGGTTTTGGTCTTATTTCCACAGGAAGGATTTGTATTCCGCAACGACGGTGCCGTTTTCAATAATGGATGCTTTCCACTGCGTCACCCGGCCCAGCTTCTGGTATTCGGTCCCGACAATCTCAACGCGGGTTGCGTTTCTGCGCTTCGGATCGGAAACCTGAATTTCCTTCGTATGGATTTCCGGGCCGGTCGCGCCCTGACGGTAATCAAACCGGACCGTAGCGGGTGCCTTGTTTTTTGAGTTCCAGAAAACCGTGTAGTAGTAGCCCTTGTGCTCCCGGAGATCGGCCGCATCAACATTGCCGTAGATATGGCGACGATGCTCAAATTTGATCATCTCATCCTCCGTCTTCACCAACTTCGATTCGGTGAGGTGGTATGGATTCACCTTGGTAATGGCAACCGGTCCGGAGTCCGTGGTGGTACACGCTGTCGCGAGCAAGGCGGCACCAAGAAGGAAAAGAACGAAATGGATCTTGGGGGATAACGTCATCCTGAGAGACTGAGATAGCATTCTTTCCGTTCTGAAGCTTGTCACGTGGAAAATTGATGAATGCTTCGGAAAAGATACGCCCATTTTCCGCGAGAGAAAACGAAAAGTCAGCTCTTCGATTTTGCTGCTTCCCAGGCCTCATCCATTTCCTGCAGATCCGCGGCCTCAAGCGAGCTGCCGGCCGCGGCGAGCTGCCGCTCCACTTCCTGGAAGCGGGAGACAAATTTCCGATTCGCCTGATGGAGAAGCAGTTCCGCATCATTTCCCGTTTTACGGGCAAGATTTACGACGGCGAAAAGGAGATCCCCGATCTCCTCGGCAACCGCTTCCCCGCTTTCAGACTGCATCGCTTCGGCCGTTTCCTCGACCTCTTCCCGGACTTTTTCGAGAACGGGAGCGAGCTCAGGCCAGTCGAAACCCACTTTGGCGACTTTCTTCTGCAACTTCTGTGCCGCCATCAGGGCGGGCAGTCCATCATTGGCTTTTTTGAGAATCGAACTCTCTTGGGTCGAGGAGGCAGCCGGGTTGGATTCTCCTTTTTCCGAAGCTTTAATCTTTTCCCACTGGCTCAAAACTGCATCGGGATCGTCGGCGACGGCATCTCCGAACACGTGGGGATGCCGCCGGATCAGCTTTTCGCAAATGGAGGACGCCACGTCATCGAGGGTAAAGCGCCCCTCCCCGGCTGCGATTTCGGCATGAAAAACCGGTTGGAGAAGAAGATCACCAAGCTCGTCAATGATTTCAGCGTCGCTGCCTCCGCGAACCGCGTCGGCGACTTCGTACGACTCTTCGATGAGGTGTTTGAGAAGCGACTCGTGGGTTTGCTCTGCGTCCCAGGGGCAGCCTCCCGGCGCACGGAGAAGGTGCATGATTTCGCGAAGCCGCTCGAGCGGCGGGAGATCAGAGGGGGGAATCGGATGAGCCATTGGTTTCGGTGGTGGACAAAATCGGGGTTTCCCGTTTACTGATCCCATATTCCCACCATGGCAACGCATCGTTTTTACATTCCCGCATCGGATTGGAATCTGGAAAACCTCGCTTTATCTGCAGAGGAAGCTCATCACTGTATCGATGTGATGCGCTGTCGCGAGGGAGATCGCGTTATTGTTTTCAACGGAGAAGGGACCGAGGTCGAGGCTGAAATCACCGGCGCTTCCAAAAAACTCGTCGAGCTCCGCTCGCTCCTCGTCGGCCAAACGAACCGCCCACCGGCGGCGTTGACGCTGGGACAGGCGATCCCGAAAGGGAAAAATATGGATTTGATCATCCAGAAAGCGACCGAGCTCGGTGCTTCGACGATTGTTCCGCTTCTGTCCGAACGAACCGTTGTCCAGATCGACAAAGACGATCTCGAAAAGAAGCGTCAGAAATGGCAGCGCGTCGCAATCGAAGCCTGCAAGCAATGCGGCCAGAACTGGCTCCCCACGGTGGAAACCCCTCTCAGCGTGGAGGCCTTCGTGAAACGCGCCGGAGATCCCTTTCGTGTTGTCGCCGCGATCAGCCCCGAATCGAAGACACTCAAAACGATTTTGCAGGAGTGGGACGGCGAAAACGAAAGCCGTCCTGCCGCAGCGACCCTCCTGATCGGGCCGGAAGGCGACTTCACTCCCGCCGAGATCTCCACATCGCTCTCCGCCGGATTTTCTCCGCTTTCCCTCGGACCCATTATTCTGCGAAGCGAGACGGCTGCGATCTACGCGCTCAGTGTCGTGGGATACGAATTGATGACCTGAGAGGTGAAAGAAACCTTTTGCCCCTCCCGTATCGGGCGGCATGAGTTTTTTTCCTCTCCGCAGGCTCCGCCGCAACTGGATGACAATCGCAATTTGCCTGGTCGGAGTAACGGTGTTGGCCGGTTTCATTTTTCTCTGGATCGGATCCTCCCGATTCATCATTCCAAAACGACGCCCTCTTGAGGATCGACATCATCAGCTTCTGGCAGCCCCCGCTGAATTCGGAATGGAGCTGGAGCCCTTCGCCGTCAAGCTTCCGGACGGGGTCGTTTTGCAAACCATCGTGGCGACACGGGCTGATCCGATGGGACTTGCCGGGACAACCCGCCATATGGAGGCCCGACTTGTCGAAGCGGGAATCATTCCGCCTTCGAGGGGTCGCGGGACGATCGTTCTGCTCCACGGGAGAGGTGGATTGAAAGAAAACATGCTCTCCGTCGCGCAGCGATTGGTCGCAGCGGACTTTCGCTGTCTCGTCTACGATGCCCGCGCTCACGGACAGAGCGAAGGCACGTTCTGCACTTTTGGAAAAAGGGAAACGAAGGACCTCTCCTTCCTCCTCTCGCATTTTGAGTCACTCCTTTCCGCACGCGGAGAAAGCGCCGGACCCTTCGGCGTCTTCGGAAACTCGCTCGGCGCTGCGGTCATTCTCCAGGCTCTTTCCACAAACCCGAAAATTGAAGCCGCAGTGACGGTCGCTCCGTTCGCAGAGCTTCCGGAAATCGTCATTCGATCCTCGCACCGGACGATTCACCCCTCCCTGCCGGAGTTTCTCATTCGCGGGTCCATGAAGCTGGGCGGATGGCGCGCCGGATTCAACCCTTCTTCGATCGTCCCGTCCGACGGACTCGCCGACGTCGAAGTTCCAATCTATTTGATGCATGGAATGAAAGACGAAGTCATTCCTCCTTCCCATTCCCTGAGAATCCTCGATTCCATTGGTTCGACGGAGAAAGTCTGGCGCGAAATCCCAGACGGCTACCACTCCAATGTGCTCGCCAAAGGTGGCGACGATCACTACCAGGAAATGATCGAATTTTTCATCCGCCACCTCGAGCCCGCCGCCGGGTCTCCTGCCGGGAACTCCCTTACAGCTGGGGACTCGCAATGACGTGGATTAAGCGGAGAATCGCGGTCTGCTCCACCGGAATCTGCGACGGGGGCTGACCGGGAGCACCGGGCAACTCCATCAGCATACTGATCATCTGTTCGCTGAGGCGGATCGTTTTTTCCATCGGGTCGAAAATGATTTTTCCGCGCAGGCTTGTTCCCTGGAAATCCATCCGCCCGCCCGAAAAGGCGCTACCTCCGGCGGAAGGAAGAGCGACGTCGCCGGAGAGACGCCCGCTCAGATCAATCTGCACACAGTTGTGGCCTTCGTGAACCACGGCACCGGCATTTCGATAGGTAATATCGAAACCCAGTGCCCCGACCTCTCCAACCTCCCGGCTTCCCTTGAGAACCCATTCATCGCTAGGCGCGACAGGATCTTCGGGCAGCCCCTGCGGAATCAGGGCAACGAGCTGTTGCAGCTCTTTCGGACCGAATTGAGGCATTCCGGGAAGAGGAGAGGCAATCCCGGCGCGCCCTCCCTCCACCGCACTTACAACGCGAAAGTCCCGGTTCAAAGTCAGATCAACCCATCGATTCAGAGAAGCCCGAAAGTGTTTTCCAATGCGCTTCTCCTTGTCCTCTTCCTTCAGGGAAT
Organism: Verrucomicrobiales bacterium; assembly: GCA_029213265.1. Classification (GTDB taxonomy): domain Bacteria; phylum Verrucomicrobiota; class Verrucomicrobiia; order Verrucomicrobiales; family DEV007; genus Arctic95D-9. The sequence goes on from JARGNG010000012.1 coordinate 49,771, forward strand.
CAAAGGTATACTGCTTTTCCCCGGAACGGATTTCGATGTTGAGTCGTTCGGTCCGGGCCTTGACCTCGGCCCCTTCTTTTCCGTCGCCCCTCGATTTCGAATCGAACCGGGCCTGGTGCTCGATCGCAATTTCCCGGATTCCGCGACCGGGGAGCTGCATCCGCACCTTGGTCTTGTTCACAAAGCGATAGGTCTTGCCGGGAAGAAATGCTGCTTCGAGTTTCTCCGGCTTCGCTGCCTCCGGGCGCAGGGAAGGCGAATCCGGAACCGGAGGTGCCTCGGGAACTTGAGCCGACAGCGAAGTGATTCCCGCGAGCAGGGAAAAAGTGAGGATGGAGGAAGAGATACGCACGCGCCCAGTGAAACACATTTCCAGAGGCGGATCAATGCTGACGGTTTCCCTCGCATTCCGCCAGTGGCAGGGAGCAAAATTTATGGAACATTCCACGATGCGTTTATTCATTTTCTCGATCCTCGTCGGGTGCCTCTCCCTGTTTCCCGCCCGGTCAGAGGAACTCCCGCTCGTGTTTGCGGATGATTTCTCCGGGGGCATCGAGTCCTGGATTTCCACCGATACCAGGGCCTGGAAAATCACGGAAATCGACGGGAACCCTGTCTATGAGAACCTCGGCGGATCGAAATACGAACCTCCTTTTCGCAGCCCGAAGAATATCTCGCTTCGCAAAGATCACGTTGTCGGCGATTTTGTTCTCACAGCGAAAGTGCAATCGAAGCAGGAGCCGCGCGATCATCGCGACATGTGTCTTTTCTTTGGATACCAGGATCCTGCTAACTTCTACTACGTGCATCTCGGGCAGAAAGCCGACCCGCACGCGAACCAGATTTTCCTCGTGAACGAAGCACCCCGCGTCGCGATTTCCGAAAAGGCGTCGGACGGAACCCCCTGGAAAAGTGAGACCTGGCACGAAGTGAAAATCGTTCGCCAAGTCGCGACCGGTCTCATCGAGATCTATTTTGATGACATGGAGACTCCCACCCACGTCGCCCACGACAAGACCTTCACCTGGGGACAAATCGGAATCGGAACCTTTGACGACCTCGGCCTCTGGGATGATGTGGAATTGCGGGGAACCGTGGTGGAGGCACCGAAGCAGGCGCAGGCTGATCCGAAACAACTCAAGTTTGAAAAGTGGACTCCGGATTTCCCCGTTCCCGATCCCGTTGCGATTTCCTTCGATCCGCAGGGACGGGCCTACGTGACGCAAACGCAGCGCCGCAAGGCGAACGATCTCGATATCCGGCAGAATATGGATTGGCTGCTCGACGATCTCCGATTCACCTCACCGGAAGACAAAGAAAATTTCTACCGCGAGCAATTCACTCCGGAAAACAGCGAAGCGAACAAAAAGCGGGTCGCGGACTACAACGAAGACGGCGTTCACGACATCAAGGACCTCACCGCGCTCAGCGAAAAGATCCACCTGATCACCGACGACGACGGGGATGGCTTCGCGGACTCGATCTATACCTATGCCGAGCAGCTCGACCATCTCATCGGCGGTGTTGCGGGCGGCGTGCTCTTTCACGAGGGCGATGTCTTCGTCAGCCCGGTTCCGGAACTGGTTCGATTTCGCGATACCAATGGAGACAAGCAGGCGGATGAGCGCGAAGTGATCGCCTCCGGATTCGGAGTCCACCTTGCCTACGCCGGCCATGACATGCACGGGCTTTTCATCGGGCCCGACGGACGCGTCTACTGGTCCATCGGCGACAAAGGAATCCGGGTGAAAACGGCCGATGGTCTCGACTATCGTTTTCCCAATCAGGGCGGGTTGATGCGCTGCGAACTCGACGGATCAAATTTCGAAGTCTTTGCCCACGGTCTCCGCAACATCCAGGAGGTTTCCTTTGATCAGTTCGGAAATTTCTTCGGGGTCGACAATGACGCGGACAACGGCGGGGAGAAAGAACGCCTCGTCCACATCGAGCAGTATGCTGATATCGGGTGGCGGGCCAACTGGCAGTATCTTAAGGAAGACTACAATCCGTGGATGGACGAGATCATGACGATCCCCTGGGAGAAAGATCAGCCCCGCTGGTTTTCCCCGACCTTGAAAAACTACGAGAACGGACCGGCCGGATTCAAATTCAATCCGGGCACAGCTCTCGGTCCCGACTATGAAAACTACTTCTTCCTGACAAGTGCACCTGCCGGCCAGCAGTGGGCCTTTCAGATCAAGCCTGCGGGAGACAGCTTTGCGATGGTCAACGACCACAAAATCGGGGAGGGAGTTCCGCTCGTCGGACTGAACTTCGCCCCCGATGGAGCCCTCTACGGAGTCGACTGGGGCGGCGGCTACCCGCTTAACCAGGGCGGAGCAGTCTGGCGCATCGATGTTCCCGAAGACAAGCGAACCCCTGACAGAGCCACCACAAAAGAACTCATCGGGGCCGACTTTTCCGAACAAGAGAGCCAGGCATTGCAGGGTTTGCTCGGGCACGCCGATCAGCGCGTGCGACTAAAAGCCCAGTTTGCCCTGGTCAAGCGGGAGGAACTCGATTCGCTCGAGTCGGTCGCCACCGATGTGGAACTAGCCACCCTTCCGCGCATCCATGCCATCTGGGGAATGGGGCAGCTGCACCGAAGTGCCAAAAGCGATTCGAATCGCGAGCTTCTTAAGGATCCCGACCCGGAAGTCCGCGCCCAGTGGATTCGCACGTTTACCGATCCTTTCGGTCGCCGCCTCGGACTGGATCGCGTAACCGGCCCGGTGGGTGAACATTCCCTGACCAAAGACGTCGTCGCCGCACTGGAGGACCCTTCGCAACGGGTTCGGATTCAGGCTCTGTTAGGATTAGGGCGCATTGGGGATTCCACCGCCATGGAAAACATCCTGAGGTTACTCGCCCGGAAGGAACATCATGTGGGAATGATAGGACTCCGACATGGGGCAATTCAGGCGCTGGCCGGCGCCGCCACGACGGAACAGCTTGCCTCACTCAAGGACCACAAAAGCGATTTTGTCCGTGCCTGTGCCGTGATCGCCCTCCGCCGACGGGGCGACGAAGCGGTTTCCCTTTTTCTCTCCGATGCCGATCCGATCACCGCAGCCGATGCAGCCCGGGCCATCAACGATGACTGGACAATCCCCGAAGCAATGCCGGCTCTAGCCGGCGCGCTGGGAAGGAGTTCGGGCAACGAGCCGTTCACCCGTCGGGCGATCAATGCGAACTTCCGCATCGGAACACCCGAATCCGCCGCACGGGTGGCCGACTTTGTCGCTCAGGGCCAAGCCGAAATTGCTCTGCTCGAAGCCGGGTTGGAGGCGCTTCAGCACTGGACGAAACCTGCCGAGCTTGATCTCGTCGTGGGACGCTACCGTCCGCTGGAGCCACGTGATCCATCGATCATTGCCGATGAAATCGAAATGTATCTCGATGCGATGCTGACATCCGATCATTCCATCGTCCGATCCACCGCGATTGAGCTGGCACGGACCAATGAACTGACGATTCCGAGTCCAACTCTGGTCGCCGTGTTGGACAACCGGGAGGCCAGTCCCTCCCTTCGTGCCGAAGCGCTCAAGACGCTGGCATCCCAGAAGGCCCCTGTGGCGGAGTCTGTGATTTCCAGGTCGCTCTCCGATCAGGACGACCTCGTGAAAATTGCTGCCCTCGATCTTCTCGCGGAACGCGACCCGGCTGCCGCTTCCAGCGAAATCGGGGCGCGAGTGAAGGGCAGTTCCCCTCTCCCGGTCAAACAACATGCCGTTCGGACTCTCACTCAAACGGAGGGAAAGGAGACTCTGAAAGGACTTGTCGCGGGCCTTCTTTCCGGGACTCTCGACCCCGAACTGCATCTCGACGTCATCGAAACCGCGAAGGCTCCGGCTTTTACCGGCGAAGCTGACATTTTCAACAAAGTGTCAGATTTGGAGGCCCAATGGCAGGCCGCCCTTGCGACGGATCCACTCGCTCCCTTTCTCGTGACCATGGAGGGTGGGGATGCCAAACGTGGCGAATCCGTCTTCATGAATCACGCCGCCGCGCAGTGCATCCGCTGTCATAAAGTGAAGGATGGAAAAGGCAGTAATGTCGGGCCAAACCTCAAAGAAACCGGAAAGAAAAAGGACGCCAGATACATTCTCGAAAGCCTCGTCGATCCCCAAAAGGTGATTGCGCAGGGATACGGAAACATAGCTCTGACCTTGCAGGACGGAACCAGCCTGGCCGGTCAGTTCCGGAAGGAGGAAGCCGGTCACGTCGTCATCCGCGATCCGGAAAACAAGGAAACGAGAGTGCCGGTCGATTCAATCAAAGAGCGCAGCGCGGTCGTTTCGACGATGCCTCCGATGGGCTACCTTCTGCAGAAGAGCGAGCTGCGGGATGTGGTGGCGTATCTGCGAAGTCTCGGGAAGTGAAGTGGTCCACTCCCTCCAGGCCGGCCCGTCCTCGATTCGGAAAAGAGGGAATGTCCGAAGGCTACGCCTTCTTCCCCCGCATCGCATCGACGCCGAATGTTCCACCACCGGCGGCAGCGAGGTAGAGATAGACAAAGCAATAGAGCACGGCCAGCTCTCCTCCGTTGAGCATGGGCCAGAAGCCTTTCCCAGCGTGAACCATAAAATAGGCAGCCGCCATCACTCCGGAAAGAACGAAGGCAGCGGGGCGTGTAAACAACCCGATCGCGAGGAGGAATCCTCCAACCAGCTCGAGAATCCCAGCGAGCCCCATCTGGGAAAAGAGTTCGAAGGGTGCCTTTGAAGCGGCGGGAACCCCCAACACTTTCTGACCGCCATGCTGCATCATGAGCAGCCCGGAAATGATACGGAGAACACTGAGGAGAATGCCCTGGTAGGGGGTGAGTGATAGTTTCATGGGGGATGGGATCCGAAAAGGTCTACCATAGACAGCCTGTCCCCAACAAGGTTAGATTATCCGGATGCCTGAAAGCCGGAACGGATACTCCGCAATTGCACGGGCCTGACAAGGGCAATCCCGTTCACCCTATGAAACGCATTTCTTTCCTCCTCGTCTTTTCCCTGTTGATTCACGTGTCGGGTGCCCGGGACGCGGTGCCCCCGGAAGAAGCCTCTCCCGCCATTTCCTACCGCAGCGGGAAGATCGCGGAGGGAACGGATTGGGAGACCGAATTCTTTATCGCTGACTCCGGAAAGAGCGGATCCACCGTGCTGATCGTCGGCGGCATGCACGGCAACGAACCAGCCGGCTCGCGGGCTGCGGACCAAATCCGGCATTGGCCCATCGTGAGCGGCAAACTGATTGTCATTCCACGAGCCAATGTTCTCGCCCTCGAAGCGAACAAACGTATGAGTCCGGGGCAGCCGGAAGAGGCAGGGAACTTGAACCGCAACTTCCCCTCCATTGAACCCGGGGACGGGAGCGAGGTGAAGCCGCGGGGAGAACTGGCAGCCGCCCTCTGGCGGTTTGCGTTCAAAATGAAACCCGACTGGGTCATCGATCTTCATGAGGGTTTCGAGTTTCACGGTTCTCACACTCCCCCCGAGGGGAGGAAGAAGTCAGTGGGCTCCAGCGTTATCTACCTCGGCGGGGAAAAAATGGATCCCCTCATCGAAAAGGTCATCGCCGCCGCCGACACGACGATAAACGATCCTGCGAAACGGTTTTCCCGAATCTCCAGCGGGCCCGTCACCACGGGACTGGCCCGGGCCTGTATCAATGTGATGGGAGCGGAGGCGCTCATTCTTGAGACCACCTACAAAGGCCAGCCCCTCTCCCTGCGAACGAGACAGCACCGGGTGATGGCAAATATTCTTCTGAATCACATCGGCCTGGTCGGGAGCGACTGCGCCAACCGGATCGCGGCTCCGAAACGCGCCGGGCGATTGCAGGTTGCCCTGTTTGACGGGGCCGGAACGAGTAGCTCCACCTTGATGAATGTCATCGATGCGGCAGCCGACCTGTCCCTTTCTCCTGTGGGCCCTGAGGAGATGCAGCCGGAAGTGCTGGAACAGTTCGACGTCGTGATTTTTCCGGGAGGAAGCGGATCCAAACAGGCCAATGCGATCGCTGAGAAGGGTCGGGCTGCCGTAACAAACTTCATCGACTCCGGTGGCGGAGTGGTCGGGGTCTGCGCCGGGGCCTACCTGTGCTCAGCCAACTACAGTTGGTCTCTCAAGGTGGTTGATTCGAGGGTCTTCACCGGCTCGGTCGAGATTCCCGGGAAAGGGAGGAAGCAACTCTGGTATCGCGGGCCTGAAACCGGCATTGATCTGGAACTCACTCCGAAAGGGCAGGCATTGTTCGGCAGCAAGGGAATCCCGAAGGCTTTCGAAGTGCGCTACGCCAATGGGCCGATCATCACCCCTCACGGGTCGGAGACTCTGGAGGAGTACGAAGTGCTGGCCTGGTTCCGAAGTGAAACCGGCCTCTGGGAGCCGCAGAAAGGGACCATGATCCATACGCCGGCCATCGTTTCCGCCAAATTCGGGAAAGGCCGCGTCGTTTCGGTCAGTCCCCACCCGGAGAAGACACCGGCCCTGCGTCCCATCATCCACCAGGTCGTCCGCTGGTCCGCGGGGGCGGAATAGGAGGAGGACCTTTACCGAATCGGCCGCCCAACAGAGTCCGGTCCCGCGAACAGGAATCTTCATCCTTGAAAAGGGGACCGTTTCTCTTCATCAAGGTGGGCAACCATGATTCGCCTCTTTCCCCTCATCGGTCTTTTCCTTGTTCTCACCTCCCCTGCATTTCCCCAGGGAATCCAGCAGACCAAGGTAAATTTCGCCGACAAGTTCCGCCAACTGGAGGAAGTTCTCCCCACGCCGAATTCCTATCGCAATGCGGCAGGTCAACCGGGCCACGAATACTGGCAGCAGCAGGCGGACTATGTCATCGAGGTAAGTCTCGACGAAGCGAACCGTCGTCTCTCGGCCTCGGCAATGATCACCTACCGGAACAATTCCCCGGACTCGCTCGAGTTCCTCTGGGTGCATCTCGATCAAAACATTTTCCGCCGGGATTCGATCAAGGAGCGGACCTCGGACTTTGGTGGTCTCGGGCGCCGCGGCCCTGCGACCGAAGCTCCGGCAGGGAGGGAACCCGCCAAGATCAGTTTCGGCGAGCTGCGCCGACAGCAGGGATTCGATGATCGAGACTACGGATTCGAAATCGGAAACGTAAGCGGGGAAAATGGCGCCCCCCTCGAGCATACCATCGTCGGGACCCTGATGCGGATCGATACCGAACAACCGCTCGCACCGGGAGCGGAGATCACATTCTCGATCGAATGGGAATACAATATCGTGGAGGAGAATGCGATTGGAGCCCGCGCCGGATACGAGCATTTCCCGAAAGACGAGCGGGACGGCGGTAATGATATCTTTCTCCTCGCGCAATGGTTCCCCCGCATGGCTGTCTACTCGGACTACGAAGGATGGCACAACAAGGAATTCCTCGGCCGGGGCGAGTTTACCCTCGAGTTCGGAAACTACGAAGTTTCGATTACGGTTCCGGAAGATCATATCGTCTCGTCCACGGGAGTCCTTCAGAATCCGGAGGAAGTCCTGACCGAAGCACAACGAGAACGCCTCGAACAGGCCCGGTCGGCAGAGCGCCCCGTTTTTGTCGTCACCCCGGCGGAAGCGCTGAAGAACGAAAGTTCGCTCACCGAAGGAACGAAGACCTGGAGATTTGTTGCGGACGAAGTGCGTGATTTTGCCTGGGCGTCATCCCGGAAATTCATCTGGGATGCTCAGGGCTACGAACAACCCGGCGCCGAAGTCGAAACCGTCATGGCGATGTCGTTCTGGCCGAAGGAGGGCGGTGAGCTTTGGAGGAAATATTCCACGCCCTCCATCATCCACACGATGGAGGTCTATGGCCGCTTCTCCTTTGACTTCCCCTACCCGGTCATCCAATCCGTGAACGGACCCGTGGGAGGCATGGAGTATCCCATGATCACCTTCAACGGACCGCGAACCAAATTGCAGGACGACGGCGACCGGACCTACTCCATGTCGGAAAAAGTCTTCCTCGTGGGTGTCGTCATTCACGAAGTCGGGCACAACTATTTCCCGATGATCGTGAATTCCGACGAACGCCAGTGGACCTGGATGGACGAAGGCATCAACAGCTTTCTTGACTCGGTTGCCGGCTACGAATGGGATCCCGAAATGCCCTGGACACGATCCCTCGCCCGCGATCTCGTTCCCTACATGGTAAGCGAAAACCAGGTTCCGATCATGACGCAATCGGACTCCATCCTGCAGTTTGGCAACAATGCCTACGGCAAGCCCTCCGCCGCGCTCCATGTCCTGCGCGACACCATTCTCGGTCGGGAACTCTTCGACCATGCGCTCAAGACATTCTCTCAGCGCTGGAAGTTCAAGCGACCTACTCCCGCTGATTTTTTCCGAACGATGGAGGAAGCTTCCGGAGTCGATCTGGACTGGTTCTGGCGCGGTTGGTTCTACACGACAGATCATGTCGACATCTCCGTCGACCACATCTATCGACTCCGTCTCGATACGGAAGATCCTGACATTGATTTCACTCGAAGCCGGGAGGAGGAGAAAGACAAGCCGACCAAGGTGGGAATCAAGTTAAACGAGGAAGCCGGCGTGAAAAACTGGGTCGAGCGCCATCCTGATATCAAAGATTTCTACGATGAAAACGACATCTATACCGTCACCAACAAGGAGCGGAACAAATACCAAACCTTTCTCAAAGAGCTTGAGGACTGGGAGCGGGAGGCATTCAACCGCGCCGTAAAGGAGGACAAGAACTACTACGTCCTCGAATTCTCCAATCTCGGAGGACTCGTCATGCCGATCATCCTCGATCTCGAATTCGCCGACGAGCGGAAAGAGCGCCTCCACATCCCGGCGGAAATCTGGCGCCGCAACCCTCATAGCGTGCGCAAACTGATCATTCTTGAGAAAGGAGATGAACTCACCAGCGTTACGGTTGATCCCGACTGGGAGACCGCAGATGCCAATGTCGACAACAATTCCTATCCGAGACAAATCATCCCTTCGCGGATCGAAGCGTTCAAAGAGAAGAGATCCGGACTGTCCCGGCGGGACATCATGCAGGACCGCAAAACCAAGCTCAAAAGCGACAAAGAGGAGAAGGACGAAAAGGGCAAGGAGGCAAAAGATGAATAGGCTTGCGAATTCAACTCCCCTGAGAACCCTGCTTCTGACTGCGGTTTTCGCTTCTCTGGATTCACCTCTTTCGTTCGCTCACGAGCAGAAAACCGCGCTGACCGACCTCTTCTACAATGAGCGCTCTGGAAACCTGGAAATCGCCCACCGGTTCCGCCTTCATGATGCAGAACACACGCTTCATAAGGCGACGGATTCCAGGGGCGATCTCAGTCTCTCCGAGGAGGCCCGGAAGGCATTCGCACGGTATGCCGCGGAACGATTTGAGCTCACTCTGGAGAACAATAAGCAACTCCCCCTGACCCTGGTCGGACAGGAGCTGGAAGGCGGCTATCTCTGGGTCTACCAGGAGACCCCGATCCCGGAATCTGTCGGCACGTCGTTTTTCATCCAAAACACGATTCTTCTGGATGTCGTGAAAGGGCAGGTCAATACCGTCAACATCCGCTACCGATCGCAGGTCTCGACCTTCGTGTTTCAAGCCGGAACGGGACGCAAGTTGTTTGAGGGCGCCCGCCCGTGAGCCGCCATGCAATCAAACGCGATAGCCTGACAGGAGAGTTGCGCCCATTCACGATTCGAGCAATTCGCTGTTTTTGATCGCAGCCTGTAGACCCGGCAAGAGCTGGTCCGGGGAGGTTCGGTGCAGGCGAAGGCGGCTGCATTGATTGAATGTCAGGAAGGATTCCAACTCGCGGCACAGGGCCTGAAAAAAGGCATCGGTCTGGACTACCCCGGGCTCCAGCGCGAGATGCAGGATATGCAGCCGTGATTCTTTCCTCTCCGCTTTGCAGTCCATGCGCGCAGCCAGTCGCCCGTCCCAGAGAATTGGGAGCGTGAAGTAGCCGTAGCGCCGCTTGGCTGCGGGAAGATAACATTCGATCAGGTAGTCAAATCCAAACAGAGCCTGCATTCGCTTCCGCTGAATCACCAGGTTGTCGAACGGGGAAAGGATCTTCAGTTTTCGACGGGACAGCGGTTTCTTGAGAAGTTCCAGCGATCCCGGCAGGACATGATAGTTTTCCTCCCCGACCCGGATGAGTCTCAGTTCTCCGGAGGAAGTCATCTCCTGCATTGTATCAGCAATGAGCGGCTTCGCACCCTTCCGCAGGTAAGCCACTTCGGCCGGACGCCCGAGACCGTTGGCCTGGAGGTATCGGGCGATCAGAAAACGTGCCTGTTCCTCCGGCGTGGGAACCGTCGTGTTCGTGCCCTCGGGCAGGACCCGTTCCGTGAGATCATAGACCTTGTGGAAGTTCACTCTCCGGGCCGACATGAGGTCGCCCTGCATCCACAGATTCTCCAAAGCGCGTTTGGTTGGCTTCGTTTTCCATTCACCGGTCCTTTTGCCCCTGCACTCGAAATCTTTTGCCATGAGAGGGCCTTCTTCCGAGATGCGTTTGAGGACCCGGGTTTCCAATTTTTCATCGCGGTCAAACCAGTGCTCCTCCACTCCGCTGGCGAAGGCCTCTTTGCGAGGCAGGCTGAAGCGATAATCGCGCATCGGCAGGCAGGCGGCAGCGTGAGACCAATACTCAAAAACCTGCTTGTCGTGAATCAACTGATCGAGCTGCGACGGCTGATACCGGGGGTTGCGATTCCACAGCGTATGATGATGCGCACGCTGAATGACCGAGATCGTGTCGATCTGGATATAGCCGAGGTGCTCAATCGCCGCCAGAGTTGCTGCGGTCGCTGGACCGGGCGTTTTCGCCGGGGGAACCCGCTGGGACAGCAGCACCAGTTTTCGCGCTTCGTGCAGGGAGAGGGAATCTGTCATGAGGCGCTACATCTGGCGAACCGGCCGTAAGAGAATCACGCTCCGGGAGTTGCGTCCAGCCCGTTTCCGGGATCTTCGTCCCGTCTTCGACAGGGTGACGGGGCAACCCCGGCCGGCCCCCTCCGCCAATCTCCAGCGGCCAGGCAGCCTGCGAAAATTTCCCGGCAATCGCTTGCAGGGCAACCTACTCAGGCTGACCAAACCAGCCCTGCGTCCTCTGACAAACACGAACGAGAAAGAGCATCAGCGGTACCTCGATCAGCACACCGACGACAGTAGCGAGCGCCGCTCCCGAGGAGAGGCCGAAGACCATTACCGCCGTGGCAATGGCCACCTCGAAGTGATTGGACGCGCCGATCATCGCCGACGGAGCAGCGTCTTCATACCGGAATTTTAGAAACTTCGCTGCGACATAGGTCAGCACAAAGATCAGTAGCGTTTGAACGGCAAGCGGAATGGCGATCCAGAGAATCGTGAGCGGATTCGCGAGGATCGTTTCCCCCTTAAAGCTGAAAAGCAGCACCAGGGTGGCCAGCAGTGCGGTAATAGATACCGGAGTCAGAAAATGAAGAAATTTTTTCTCGAACCACTCCGGGCCTTTTGTCTTCATAATCCAGCGGCGAGATAGGTAACCCGCTACGAGCGGTAGCGCGACGTAGATGGCGACCGAAAGCAACAGCGCCTGCCAGGGAACCGGCATTCGATTCACACCCAGCAACCAGCCTCCGAGAACGCCGTAGAGCAGTAACATCGTGAGAGAATTAATCGCCACCATTACCAGAGTAAGCCCCTGGTTTCCACGGGCGAGGTATCCCCACACCAGGACCATGGCGGTGCAGGGAGCAATGCCGAGCAAAATCGCGCCGGATATATAGGAGCGGTAGAGTTCGACTTCATCGCCGCCTTTGACAACTTCCGTGCCGGGGAGAAAGTCTTTGAAAAAGACACCGAGAAACAGGGTCGCGATTCCCAACATGGTGAAAGGTTTAATCACCCAGTTCACAAACAAGGTAAGGAGGACCGGCTTGGGATTGCGGCTGGCCTGAACCACTTCACCAAAGTCGATCTTCACCATGATCGGATACATCATGAAAAAGAGGCAGATAGCAATGGGGATGGAAACCACCGGGGCGTCATTCACATAGATCGCCATCCCGTCGAGCGTTTGGGCAAGGTTGGGGGCGAGTTTGCCGAGCGCAATTCCGGCAACAATGCAAAGCGCCACCCAGGCGGTAAGATAGCGCTCAAAAAAGCCCATCGAAGATTTGTCGATACTCATGGCGAAGATTGTGGTTGGGAGAGATTTCTGATTCCCTGCAAGTAGCGGGGGAATGCTTTCAGACGCTCAGGATTTGCTCCTTCTTTGTTGAAGTCTCGCAGCAGGAAGGAGCCGCCTGCGGCAGGCAGAGATCGGGATGCCCCTGGCAGCAATCCTCCGTAAGAAACGACATCAGCACCCCGATGTTCCCGGCATGCATTTCGTAAATGACCGATCGCCCGACCTTCCGCGATTTCACCAGCCCGGCGTTGGCGAGTTCTTTGAGGTGAAAGGAGAGAGTGTTGGCAGGAATCTTCAGTTTCTCCGCGATTGTCCCGGCAGGCATACCTTCAGGGCCTGCTTTCACGAGCAACCGAAAGACCTTGAGCCGCGATTCCTGGGCTAAGGACGAGAGAGCGATGACGGCCATTTTTAATTCCATACTTCTAGAAGTATCGAGATATCAAATCCGTTGTCAATTGATTCTCCCGCAAGCGAAGGGAGGAGAGAGCTCCCGCTCTGCCCTATGGGAAAATGGAGGGGCAGACTTTCAGGACGCCGGTTATTTCCTCAAAAAGAAACTGACAACGGGTCTCCCATCGTATGTGATGTTGCGCTTCTCCGGTCCTCCTCAACAGTTTGTAATCAAGGGCCCCCTTGTAACCCCGGCATCATTGAAAGAATAGAATGGCATCTCTACCGATTATAGACCCAGCTACCATCGACACCGCAAACGAGGCGGTTTCCAAAGAGGAGATTCTTGCCCTGAATGCGCAGCGAGACGAATTCGAGCAGGTCGACAGGCTGATCTCGATTAATCTGGAGGAAGGCCTTGCGGTGGGAATCAAAACACAAACCCCCGATGAATTCTGGACCCGGGGCCACATTCCGGGGCGTCCGATCATGCCGGGCGTTCTGATGATTGAAATGGCCGCTCAGATCAGCTCCGTGATCTATCATATGAAATTCAACACAGCCGGAAAAAAATTCTTTGGTTTCGGCGGGGTCAACAAGGTGAAATTTCGTGGCAGCGTAGAACCCGGATGTGACTTGCTCATGATCGTCAAAGCGAAGGCTTTGCGATCGAGAATGGCCGTCTTTGAAGCGCAGGGCTTTGTGGATGGAAAAATGGTGTTCGAGGGAGAAGTGACCGGACTGGTTCTCTGAGGGGGAGGGCGGAAAAACCCGAGCTGCCGGAGACAGCCCGGAAGCCCGCCTCGACTACTCCTTCTTCTTTCCCTTATGGGCCTTTCCGGCGGATTGAGAGTCCGGCGTGTAGGTGATCTCGCTCCCCGGCCGTCCCGATTTCCATTCCCCGCTGGCCGCTTTGACCTTCACATCCCAGGGTTGCGGGGCGAGAGGCAGGTAGATCGGATCATTGTCCTTCGTGAGCTGGTCGGCTACCGGAGCAAACAGGGCTTCGACGACGGATTGAAGCCCGGTGTTCCCGATCAGGTTGTTTTCTTCGAACAGATCCTTGCTCAGGTCGATCAACTTGACCGGTTCCCGGGCGGGGGAAACCCAGAGCTTGTAACGATCTCCCCGGATCACCCGGTCCCGGAAATACCACATATTTTCGACTCCCTCATTGGTAAGCGCAGCCGAATTCTGTCCTCCCATCGCCATCGACCACTCCCGCGGACCGGCTTCGCTTTTCCCGAGGATAACGTCGGCGAAGGAGAGGCCGTCAAAAACAGGCTCTTCCGGGAGCTTCGCACCGCCAAGCGAGGCAAACGTCGGCAGCAGGTCCGTCACGTCGCAGAGGGTGTGATTGACCTTTCCTTTCGGAACGAGGCCGGGTCCATACACGATAAACGGACCATTGATCCCGTTCTCGGTCGTCTTCGTTTTCCCCCCTCGAACGAGACGATCGGCCATGGTCCCGGAGATGCTTCCGGAGGTGCCATTGTCAGTCGTCACGATAAGGATCGTGTGATCGTCAATTTCCAGCTCCTCGATGGCCTTGACCAGTTTTCCAACGACGTGATCGGCATACCGTACCATCGCTTTATGCATCCCGATTTTACCCTCTGCCTCCGGTTCCAGAGGTGTGGTGACAAAGGGAGTGTGGGGCAGGCACATCGGGTAGTAGACAAACATCGGTTCGTCCCGGTTTTGCTTCATGAAATCGATAAGGAAGTCGGCAAAGATGTCCTCACCGAATTCACCCTCGTAGGTCCTGCTCCCCGCCCTGGTGTGAATGTAAGGATCCCAGTAGCGATTTCCACTGGGTGGATTGCCCGCCTCATACCCGGTCCACATGCAGTAGTCATCAAAGCCGTGCTTCACCATCACCTCGGGCTCGACCCGGAAATCGTTGATCTGCCACTTGCCCGCCACCGCTGTCTTGTATCCGGCCGACTGCATGACCCGGGCGATACTCGGATTTTTGGAGGAATCAAAGTGGCATCCCCCACCCCAGCGCGGGACATCCCAGTGATTGACCCAGCCATTTCGAAAGGGGTATTGCCCGGTCAGGAAGGCGACTCGCGTCGGGGTACATTGAGGCATCGAGTAGAAGTTCTCGAAGCGAATTCCCTCCGCCGCCAGTCGATCAAAGACAGGGGTCTCAATCTCGTCCGCGCCATAGCAACTGACCCACTCCTTGCCGAGATCATCGAGGAGAATGAAAATAATGTTGGGTTTCTCATCGGCGGAGAAAAGCGTGCTTCCTGAAACAAGGAAGAGGAGAAGAAAAACCGGGATGCATCGTGCCATGTCCGAGTAAATACCGCCCGGAGGGAAGCCCGACAAGACAAATGCCGCATCAGGGTGACTCGCAAAAGAAACGGGATTTCCGGAGCTTGGGTGCGAACACGACGAAAGTCTCCCCGAATGCGCCATCAAGGTGCGTCGCGAGCCACCGTAAATTTCCGTCAGATCGCGCTTCCGGGTTTGCCGGGGGATACGGAACCCTGTTAAGTCTCGTATCCAACCCTATTCCATGGAGCCGACAAAAGAAGAAGACAGCAAAAAGATATGGGACCGGGCCGCGTGGAAAGACGCCGGCTTTTTCCTGACCTACCTGCGCCCGCACTACAAGGTCTTCGTTCCGGCGCTTTTTGCGCTGGCTCTCACCGGGGCCTTGACGATTCTTTTCATCAAGGAACTCACCGCCCTCGTCGGAAAAGGAATCGGCGGCGCTACCGGAGCCGAGTGGATGGCGGAGCTGAATGACAAGGCCTGGTTTCTCGTCGCGATCGTCTCGATCCAGGCCTTCATTGCCTTCTGGCGCATTCTCCTTTTCGCAAAGGCATCGGAACGCGCCCTCTCTGCGCTCCGCCTAGATACCTTCAGCCGGATCATCCGCTTCCCCATGTCGACGCTGAATGAAAGACGCGTCGGGGAGCTGGCCTCCCGCCTCGCCAACGACGTCGAGGCGATGCGGGAAACCCTCGTCGGCACCATTCCCATGTTGATTCGTCACTCCGTCATGCTCGTACTCTGCCTCGTGCTCATCCTGCAGATGTCGGTCAAACTCTCGCTTTTCATGATCGGCACCATTCCCGTTGTGATTGTCCTCATCGCCGTCTTCGGGGCCCGCATCCGGAAACTGACGCGTCGCGCCCAGGACAATCTCGCCGCCTCGCAAGTCGTCGTCGATGAAAGTCTCCAGAGCATCATCAGCGTGAAAGCCTTTCGCAACGAGAGCTACGAGCTTGCCCGCTACAACAAGAACCTCGGTGAATACCTCACCACCGTGATCAAAGCCGCCGTCCCGCGGGCTTCTTTCATTGCTTTCATTATCTTCGCCTTCAGCGTCGCGATGATCCTCGTGACCTGGTTCGCGATGAGAATGTTGAACAACGGGGACATCGGCAACGAGGAACTCACTCAATTCGCGGGCCTCACCGGAATGATTGCCGCCTCCTTCCTCGCCTTTCCCGAGTTGATCGCCCAGCTGCAGCGCTCACTGGGAGCGACGGAACGAGTCCGCGAAATCCTGAAGGATGAGATCGAGCCGGAAGACACCGGCGAGGAGGACCTGACTCGATTCCGGGGAGAGATCGAGATGCGCGGCGTCAATTTCGCGTATCCGGGTCGTCCTGACGTGACCGTACTCCACGACTTCAATTTGAAAGCGGAAGCCGGACAACGAATCGCTCTCGTCGGCCCGAGTGGTTCCGGAAAATCAACGACCGTTTCCCTGCTCTTCCGTTTCTACGATCCGACCGCCGGGGAAATCCTGATCGATGGAAAACCGATTCGCGAGATGTCACTCACCGGACTTCGACGGAACCTCGCTCTCGTTCCGCAGGAAGTGCTTCTCTTTGGCGGCAGCATCAAAGAAAACATGAAGTATTGCAAACCCGAGGCCAGCGAGGAGGAAATCGTCGACGCCGCGAAACAGGCCAATGCCCATGAGTTTATCGAAGGCCTCACCGAAGGCTACGAGACCCTCGTCGGAGATCGCGGCACCCAGCTTTCCGGCGGCCAGCGTCAGCGGATCGCCATCGCCCGCGCCATTCTCGCCGACCCCGCCATCCTTATTCTCGATGAAGCGACCAGCAGCCTCGATGCCGAGAGCGAGCGTCTCGTGCAGGGAGCTCTCGACAAGCTGATGGAGAACCGCACCAGTATCATCATTGCCCACCGTCTCAGCACAATCCGACGCTGCGATCAGATTCTCGTGATCTCAGGCGGTGCTATTCTTGAGCGCGGAACGCATGAAGAGCTGACGGCACAAGCGGGCGGACTTTACGGATCGCTCGCGAAACTGCAGTTGGAGTAGGTGGCGGTTGAACGTTCGCTGCCATTCCGCAAATCGCCCCCCCAAAGATCCCCGGTCGCCACGGATGCTCTCTTGAAAGAATTACAGCGTCAGACCCGTCTGACCTGGAGGACGGTCGATGTCGGGACCGGGAAAGAACTGCCTGAGTCATCCAGGAATGGAAGAAAACCGAATCGAGGTCAAAGACGATTCTCACCGGACCCGCGGAACGGGGAGGTTCGTAAAACCAGTTATACCAATTCGCGAATTACCTCGCCTTCGCCGACGAGATACTGCGGTCTTCCGGTAGGATCGATCAATTGTGCGCTCTTCGGATCGATTCCGAGATTGTGATACAAGGTCGCAAACACATCCTGAAAATGAACCGGACGCTCCGTAGCCTCGGCGGCGCTGCGATCCGATGCACCGATCACCTGGCCGACCTTCATGCCGCCTCCGGCCATCACGCCCATCGACAATTTCGGCCAATGATCCCGACCACCATTCTTGTTAAACACCGGTGTGCGGCCAAATTCTCCCCAGGCCACAATCGTCACATCATCGAGCATTCCGCGCTCATCGAGATCCGTAACCAGCGCCCACAGCGCATGATCCAAAATCGGACCAAGCTGTTCCATCCGCGTGTTGTTGTTCCGGTGAGTATCGAAATCACTGATCGAAACGCTGACCACTCGCGCCCCGGCTTCGACGAGGCGCCGGGCCATCAACATCTTCCGCGCTGCCATGGGGCCTTCGCTCGTCACCTGAGCTAGCTCGGTCTCCCGCATATTCGGCGTGTATTTCGCCAGTACCTTTGGATCTTCTTTCTCCAAGTCCATTGCCTCAGCCAATCGACCCGAGGTCAAAATGTTCATTGCCTGCTGGTTGAATTCATCCATCGCCGCAATCTGGTCGCTGCACCGTTCCAGATTCTTTTTCACCGTATCCAAATTCGAAAGCAAGGACGCTCGATCCTCCAATCGCCCCAGCGTCATTCCTTCACTCAAACCAAGCTGAACCCCCTGCCCTTTTGCGCCGAGTCGCTTCAACTCGCCTTTCATCGATGCTTCCAACTCGCGGTGAAAGATCTTCGAAATATCCGGTCGAAACGGCTGATTCACCGGGCCGAGAAATCCCGGGCGCGCGGAGTTCCGAACCTTTCCCCTGCCCTGCAAAATATCGACAAAGGCCGGAATCGGATCCTCCGGTTTTCCGAACAGCTTGTTCACAATACACCCCATCGCGGGACGCCCTCCGATGCTTTGCAAATCGCGTTCGGCAAATCCCGACTGACATTGAAAGGCATCGTGTCGTGCGGCCGACCCTACCAGCGAGCGGAGAAAAACGAATTTATCCGCTATCGACGCCACTTTCGGCATCAGTTCCGTGAGATGGACCCCGGGCAAATTGGTAGGAATCGACGCAAACGGACTCCGCAAATTAGACGGCGCGTCCGGCTTCGGATCAATCAAATCCATCTGAGCCGGTCCACCGTCGAGGTGAATGTTGATGATCGCTTTGTGGCTCGATCCCACGCCCGCAGTCGCTTCCGCTCGTAAAAGGTCAGCCAGCGAAAAACTGCTGCCGATTCCTGCAAAGGCTCCCGCCTTGAGGAAGCTCCGCCGCGCGATTCCATCGCATCGAACTTGATTGGAGCGGTCGCCGAGGATCGTCAACATGAGGTGACAATAGGCGCTTTGTCGGCAGCGGGATACGGCGTAACTGCGGTAGGCTGAGCGATTTACCTACAGGGTTCGTCATGCTGGTCCCTTTATGGCCCCTTTTTTCGAAGCAGACCCGCCGTCACCTCTCCATGCTCCATCACCGATCGGATCTCCCGCTTACCCTTCCATCGGTAGGTAATAACCAGGGCTTTTTTCGTCTGTTTGGCAGGATCTACGCCCAGCCAATAGGGGCGGACATAGAACTTTGCATCCGGTTCTTGAAGAAGACGTGCAACTCGTTTCGTCACATCGACAAATTGATCAGCGGAACCATAGGCAGCAGAAATCAGCTTGATATCCTTTTGCAGTTTGATTTTTTGCGGCTCTCCATTTCTGTGCAGGCGGGTAATCCGACCTTCTTCGATGCACAGACTCAAACAAGATTTTCCCCAGAGCTCGCGAAACGAAAGGGCTTGAAAATAGCCATCGACTTGAATCGTATCGCCTGGAGTCAGGGAAGCCAGTTTGGCGACCGCTTCATCATCATCCGCAAAGAGTCCCATGAATAGATGAATGGGATAGCCTTCGCTATTGGATATCGGAATGTATAGTGTCAACCCCGGCCAGGCTTGTGGTTTCTCGGCCCGGAGTTGCATCGAAACAGGTCGCCTCGCATCAATCACCTTTTCCCGAAGAATCGCGGTAGCGGTGACTTTCTTTTCTGAACTCCAATGCCGTGCGTTCCATGGCTCCATCTCCTCAGGGAGAACATCGAGAATGTCCTCGTAACTGCGAATCGGCTCCGGGGAATTGAGTACTTTGTCTTCTCCGAGTGCGGTCGAAAGAAGAAGAATGATGGGGAGCAGGACAATTCCTTTCATGTTTTCAGCCTGACGGTGGAATCAGCAAGATCAAGAAAAGAAACCGAAGAGAGGCAGGGTCAGGACTCTGGAAAGATGCCGCCTTCTCGCGCCGCGATTCGGAAATCATGCCTTTCCGGAGGCTCGCCCCCTTCTCGCAGGATGGTAGATTTGCCAATCGATCATCAGGGCTGGGCATCATCACGTAGGGTGCCTAACGTAACATTTTTTCGAGGTCCGGGCATACCTTCAGGTAACCTGGTTGCTCATCCCATGAAATCCAACGCCGCTCTATTCTTCGCTCTCGGAACGATTCTGGTCTCCCCCTTATCCTTCACTTCCGCTGCAAACTCCGGAAAGGACGCATTCGACGTGATGAAAGCAGCCAGGAAAATCGACGCGCTTGTCGAAGCCGGACTGAAGAAAAACGATCTCAAGCCGAACGCGGAAATCAGCGATGAAACGTTCCTCCGGCGCGCCTATCTTGATATTGTCGGGCGCATTCCGACGATTGAGGAAGCGGAAGAATTCCACGGCTCGACTTACGATCGCAAACGCGAGCAACTGATCGCTGACTTACTCGAGAGCGATGGAGCCGTCAGTCACGGATATAATTTCTGGGCGGACGTGCTGCGGATCAATACCGAGCTCGGGAGCAACGCTGCCGAGGCGGAGGCGGCCTATCAGCTGTGGCTGAAAAAGACGATTGCTGAAAATAGGCCCTACGATCAATTCGTTCGTGAACTGGTTGGCGCACGCGGCACGATTTGGGACAATGGAGCAATTGGTTACTATATGCGTGATCGGGGCATGCCTCTTGATAACATGTCGAATACCGTCCGGGTCTTTCTGGGCACGCGGCTCGAGTGCGCCCAGTGCCATGACCATCCGTTCGATAAGTGGACGCAAATGGATTATTTCAAGATGGCGGCTTTTTCCTACGGAATGGCTGCGACCGACCGAGTCGACAATTTTCCCAACCGTAGAGCGATGCTAACCTACCGGAACAGGCAGCAGTCCGAGGTACAAAAGAAAGCGGTTCCCCTCAAAGGCTTTCCGGAAATTCGGAGTCAGGTGGTGCTGGATCGCTACGTGAATCAACCGACTTATGAGAAAAGCCTCGCGCGTCTGGAATTGACTGACAAGGAATTCCGGGTTTTGGCAAAGAAGGCGATCGAGGCTAGGGAATCCTACCAGCATGACTCCCGTGCCGTAGAACAGGCGGACGCCGCTCTTTACAATCCGCTGCGTTTCGCTCACACGGTCGAAAGGGAGATCGATATCAAGCTCCCACACGACTACCAATACGATGATGCGAAGCCGGACGACATCGTTCCCGCCTCGACCATGTTCGGTGGCGATATTGATCCTGAGAATATCGATGACAGTAAGATCGATGCTTACACCGCGTGGATGACGGCGCGTGACAATCCGACCTTCACCAAAGTTATCGCCAACCGACTCTGGAAGCGAGTTTATGGTCACGGCGTTTTTGAGCCGCTCGATGATGTAACTGACCATACCCCCGTCGCTAATCCGGAACTCCTTGCTTACATCGAAGAGATGATGCGCACGCTTGACTACGATATGCGAAAATATAGGGAGGTTCTTTACAACACTAAATCCTACCAGCGGGCCGCGAACGGCGAAGAATTGGTTCTCGGTATGCCGTATCATTTTGCCGGCCCAACCCTGCGTCGAATGAGTGCCGAGCAGATTTGGGATTCCGTTGTCGGTCTGGCCCTGCCCGAAGCGGATGGCTACCGTCCACGCCTCAAGTCACAGCTCGCGTCGATTGAGAGAGTAAAGAAAATCCACGATGTCCTCGCGGAACGCAGCGTAGAAGACTACATCGCAATGGTTAAAAAAATTGCGAAGGAGTTCGAGGACCTAAAACCGAAACAAGAGGCGCTTCGCGTCCAGATGAATGCAGCCCGCGACGCAGGGAAAAAAGATCTCTACCAAAAGCTGAATAAAGAATACTACGATACGAGGAATAGGAGTGATGAGATCGTGGCGGAGATCGCTTACCGCAACGTAGGTGAGAACGTCGAAGGAGACGATCTGCTCCTTGCGATGGGAATGTCAGAAATGAAGATGAACGGTGGCACGATGTCCGCGGATGCGACGGGCAAGCGGGCCGTTCTCACTCAGTTGCCGGAGCCTGAGATGCCCGAGCCTCCTGCAGACCTCGACAGCAAGCAGAAAAATGAATGGCTGAGGCGCCAGAAGAAGGCATACAGGAACTACACCTCACTCATCAGCGAAATGGCACGGGCTTCGGAACTCGAATCCCCCGCTCCACGAGGCCACTTTCTCCGGGAGTTCGGGCAGTCCGATCGGGAGGTCATCGACAATGCTGCCGATCACGCCTCGGTTCCTCAGGCCCTCAACCTGCTCAACGGAACGATCGCCGAGGCGCTGACGAACCCCTTCGCCGTCTTCGGTAGTCGGCTCCATGAAGCGGGCGATTCGGAAGAGAAGATCGAACTAATTTTCCAGGCGATGCTGACCCGCGAGCCCTCCGACAGAGAACGAAAACTCGCACTGAGCAAAGTCGAAAAATACGGCGACAGCGCCTACGAGCGAATTGTCTGGGCGCTTCTCAATACGCGGCAGTTTATCTTTGTTCAGTAATTCTCATTCTTTCCCCGCCTCCACATCCAACCACCTGGCCTTCCGCAAAAAGACATGAACTCAGCCATCAATGCGAACGAATGGAACCGCCGCCGGTTCATCGAAGGAACGGCGAAAGCATTCCTGGGAGTCGGTGCCCTCGGAATGACGAACCGTGCCGGTGCGGCAGCCGGGGCAGGTCTCGGACTACCTCCTCGCATCGGTGCGGCGAAACACATTATCTACCTCTACATGGATGGAGGGTTGACTCACCTCGATACCTTCGACACCAAACCGAAACACAAGTATCAGGGTCCCACCAAAACGATCGACACCAATGTCGATCACATCAAGCTATCGGGTCATCTCCCTTCGCTGGCCTCTCAGGCCGATAAACTGACGATCATCAATTCGATGACTTCCACGGCGGGCGCTCACGTTCAGGGAAACTACTTCATGCACACCAGCTATGAGGCACGCGCCACGATCCGTCACCCCGGACTCGGAGCCTGGGCACTCAAGTACAAGGGCCGCATGAACCCGAATCTTCCCGGTTCTGTTTTCATCGGTGGCAACAGCCGGATCAACGGAGGCGGTGGATTTTTCGAACCTGAATTTGAGCCACTGGCGATTAACAATCCAAATTCCGGTTTGAGGAATTCCAAACTGCGGGGGATGGACCAGGAACAGCTCGATGAAGATCTCGAACTGGCGAGTCAGTTCGACACGGAGTTTCAAGAGCGCTACGACGTCAAACAAGTCCGCGCCTACACGCAAATGTATGACGACGCGGTCCGTATCATGCAGAGTAAAGATTTACAGGCCTTCGACCTTAAGGCAGAGGACTCAGCGACCCGCGCGCGTTATGGAACGACTCCCTTCGGTCAGGGATGTCTGCTGGCCCGGCGTCTTATCGAACACGATGTCCGTGCCGTGGAGGTGAGCTATCAGGGCTGGGATATGCATCAAAGCGTGTTCCAATTGGCGCCGGACAAGTGCGAAATTCTGGACCGGGCCATGGGAGCCTTGCTCAGGGACCTGGAGCGTGTGGGGAAACTCGATGACACCGTGGTCGTGCTCACGACTGAGTTCGGACGAACACCCCGCATCAATGAAAATGGCGGGCGCGATCACCATCCCCAGGCCTTCAGTAGCGTTCTCGCCGGAGGCGGATTCAAAGGGGGAACTGTGTACGGAAAAACCGACGAAGGCGGCGAGAATGTGATCGAGAACCCCGTCGAGATTCCCGACTTCAACGCGACGATCGCCTATGCCATGGGCCTGCCACTCGATCAGGTTCTCTACAGCCCCAGCAAGCGACCGTTCACCGTCGCGCATAAAGGCGAGCCGGTTTTGGATTTGTTTGCTTGAGGATTTTGCACGGCCACCTGTTACCAACACTATTTATGACGACACGTATCGCGATTTTTCTGCTTTTTTCTGCTTTTTTCAGCCTTCACTTCGGCCGGCTTTTCGACTGATCAATTCCTTGTCGAAAACGGTCAGCCGAAAGCCGAAATCGTCATCGCTGCAGACGCCTCGCGCACGACCCGCCTTGCGGCGGATGAGTTGCAGTTGACCTTGGAGAAAATTGCCGGCGTAAAACTTCCCGTGACCACCGAATCCGGCGGCGCGGAGTTTTCCATCTATGTCGGGGAAAGCCCAAGACTGAAAAAACTCGGCATCACCGCGGATGGCCTCGAGCATGGCGCCTATCGCATCAAATCAGGAGAAAACTGGCTGGCGCTGATTGGGGACGATACCGAGTTCGAACCGATCGAACCCTGGGCAACGGCCGGAAGACCCTTCAGGCGCGGTGGGAAGAAGCGAGCGGCCTACCCTACGGTGTCCCCAATGGAGGGATGTACAAAAACCGCCGCCGCATGCCGGAGCACCTCGCAAAGGAACCGGGCGAGTATTTCTGGGCGTTCGACGAACGCGGCTCCTACAACGCGGTTTGCGGGTATCTCCGCAGCCTTGGCGTGCGCTGGTATATGCCGGGGGCATTGGGTGAAGTGATCCCGGAAATGGATTCAATCGCTCTTCCTGATATCGATCAAACGGCGGCACCTGATTTTGAGATCCGGCAGTTCAGCGTGCGACTGGGAAACACCGATGATGAAGTGACCCGGTGGGTCATGCGCCTTGGTATTCGCCACGTCTATGGGCTCATGATCGCCCACGGGATGCATACGATGACGCATCCTGACAAACTCAAAACCGACAAGCCGGAGTGATTCGCGCTGTATGGCGGCAAAGGAGGTCTCGCCTACGGAGCCACCGACGAACTTGGTTTCACCGCAGTCGAAAACCCCGTTCACGTCCGCGATTTCCACGCCACCATCCTGTGGATGTGCGGCATCGATCATCGGAAATTGAAATACAACGGAGTCGGCCTGGATGATTCGTGTAACGTCGCAAAGGGGATACTTGCGTGATTCCCGACCTTCGATGATTGCACTTTTGGGGGCAGAACTCACAGTAATCACCAGAGTTCTATGAATCGAAAACAGATCCTTGTCCTAACCATTTTTGTTGCTTTCGCAGTGTTGCTATCCCACGCGGCTGCGGCTGAGGAAAACCCGGTGCTTCTCGCCGGAGCAGCCACCAGCAACATCACTCCGCCTCTGGGCACTCTTCGGTCCGGCAGCTTCGCGCCGTATCCCACCACCCACGTGAATGACGAATTGCACGCGCGTTGCCTCGTGTTGAATGACGGCGAAACGACGATCGCCCTCGTCACAGTCGACCTGGTTGGATTTCATCGCAGCGTCAGTGTCGAGGCCCGGCGACTGATTGAGAAGGGGAGTGGTATCCCGCCGGAGAACGTCATGCTCTCAGCCACCCACACGCACTCCGCGGGGACCGCCATGGGAACGACTCGCTACACTAACGAACAGGAACTCGATGAGTACCAACAGTTCCTCGCCAGGCGAATTGCCGACGGAGTCCAGCGGGCGAAAAACCTGCTTCGACCGGCCGAAATCGCTTCCGGGAAAGTGGACGCCGGAGACTACATTCGCAGCCGACGCTGGCACCTCGCCGAAGGCAAGGAACGCACCGACTACTTCGGCAAGGTCAATCGCGTTTGGAAAACCTCAGCACCGAACGAGACCTTTACCAAGCCAGCCGGCCCGGTGGATCCGTATGTTTACTTCATCGCCCTGCGCGAACCGGGCGGCGCCCCCATCTCCCTCTATTCGGCCTACTCGGTTCACTATGTCGGGGATACGGGCCCCGGACATATCTCGGCCGACTACTTCGGTTTCTATTGCGAGAACCTCAAGCGACGTCTCAGTTCGCCGGAGCAAAATACTCCCTTTGTCGCCATGATGGCCAATTCGACCAGTGGTGACATCGGTCCCAACAATGATATTTTCAGCGAGTTGAAAGGACCGCGGGGCAACTACGAACGTCCGCGTTTTTTCGCTGACAAGCTCGCCGACCGGGTCGAACGCGCCCTCGACGAGGTGAAGTGGCAAAGCAAGGCGCCGCTCGGCGTCCGCTTTCGCGAGCCGGACTTCGCCTGGCGCACCATCGAGCCGGAGCTGATCAAATGGGCCAAAGACATTGAGACCCGGGCACCGCGGCTGCGCGAAGGCAACCTGCCCATTGCCGCCCGCTGGCCGACGACGAAGGAATACGTCGCCTCCTTGAGCTACGCCGGCCGCGTCCAGATGCTCGCGAAGGTGACCGAGCCCGCGAAGATTCCCTTACAGGTTTTCCGGATCGGCGACATCTGCATCGGCACGACGCCGTGCGAGACGTACACCGAAATCGGCCAGGCGTTTCAGGAGCGCAGCCCGTTTGCCAACACCTTCCTAGTGCAGCTGAATCATGGTTATCTCGGTTACCTGCCCACCCCTCGACACTTTGCGCTCGGTGGTTATTCGACATGGCCGGGCACAAATTACCTGGAGCCGCAGGCTTCGGAAAAGATGGTCGAGATGTTGGTGGAGATGGCAGAGGAGCTTGTGCTGACGAAGGACCGATGAAACCGAATTTGCGATGCCGTGATGCGATGCGGCTCCTGATCGTCGCTCTTGTCCGAATTGCCAGCCACGGGAAAATTGCCGCCCGGTAGAAAACCTGTCCCTCTAAATTCGATGAGTGGGTCTGGTCTCACAATTCGAACTTGATGAGTCCCTGGCGTCCCGCTGGTAGTAAAACAAATCCGTCACCGATAAAGGCCAGATCGGGGTTTCCGCTGACCTTGAATTGGCGAATCAGTTTCGGGCTTTTCAAATCGCTGATGTCGACAACGGTGACGTCCCCGTCGATGCGATCACACGCGACGAGGATGTTTTCCCGAACCGTTGGTTTGCCGCGAAAAGCAGGACCTCCTGGAATCCGGTAGACGGGCAGCTCGAAATCGTATTCGCCTTCCCGCAGCGGCTTGTAGATGGAGTATCCGCCACCGCGCGTCAGCAGCGCGTATTCGCCGCAGGCAGCATAGCCGCCGGTTTTCATGTCCGGCAAAAGGCCGATCGGGTCCGGCAGGTTGGCTGGTTCGGCGGCGCCCAGATCAGACATGAAGGTGCGGCCGGCACACCAGGTTCCGCAGATAAGATCGCCGTCGATAAACCCGTTGCTGAGTTGCCGGTAATAGACCAAGCCGGCCCAACCCCGTTCGTGTTTCGCCAACTTGATCTGCTTGCCGTCAGAGACATCAAGAATTTCGTAGCCGATCCCTCCGGCATGAACGACCGCGAATCGACCATTCGGCGCCACACGCACCTGCCTGATGCCACGACTCGTCTCATACGAGCTCACTCTCTCGAGCGTCGGGCCGTTCACTTGGTAGCAAACGAGGCCTTCGGAGCCCTGGGCGGCATAGAGTTTCTCTTCGTGCACCTGGACATCCATGGCGAAGCCCCTGGTCGGATACTGCTTCTGAAGGACCAGGTTCTCGTCCAGAACATGAATGCCGTCCGATCCACAAGCAGCGTAAATGTGTCCGTTTTTCTCCACCGCAGCGTAAACCTGTCCGCCCGGCCGATAGGTGGCCAGATTCTTCAGGTCGAGTGGTTCGAGCGCCTCGAAGTCGTGAAAATCGCCACTTCGTTTCAGCTTGCCGGCATCGTTTTCTCCCTCGCGAATCGCCGTGACAATATTCGCGTTCTCGAAAACATGCAGGTCGGTGAACAGGCCGGTGAAATATAGATAACCGTCGACGGTCTCGAGGCCGCAGACCGGACTGTAGCAGACCTTTTCCGGGTCGAAGGGAATGGCAATGGGGCGGACTCCGGATTTGTCTTCGGTCTTGAGTTTTTGGAAGCCTTTCTCCCCCGGGGCGAGGGGAATCCGAATTTGCGCCAGCTCTTTCGGTTGCTTGGGGTCGGAAACGTCGAGGATGAAAACTCCGTTGTGCGTGTGATAGAGGTAGGCGTAGGGGAACGAAAGTTTGACCCGCCACGTATCCGGCCAGCCGTAGTAGTACCGCCAGGCAAACTGCACGCGTGATAGAGGTTTCGGTTCGGCCGGGTTGGAGACATCGAAAAGTTCCATTCCGTTGCCGTTTCCATATCGCGGATCGTCGAGTGAAAGCTCGGCTCCCGGTTGATGATGTCCGTAGGCGGCATAGAGAATTCCGTTCTCCACCCATAAGCCGTCGCCGCGGCCATTGAGTTCCACTTCGGCAACCACCTTGGGATTGGCGGGGTTGCGAACGTCGCAAATCGCGACGCGGCATTCTTCCCAGGCCCCGGCGTAGAGATACCCGTCGGAAACCACGCACGACTGCGCCTCGCCGACTCGCACTACGGAGACGTGACGCAGCTTCGCCGGGTTGGAAATGTCGATGATCTCCACGCCGAACCAGCGCTGAGCGACAAAGGCGAACTGGTCTTTCAATGCTATCCCGGTCGCGAATTCAGTGGTGTCGTAGTGCGACAATAATTTCGGGGCGGTTCGGTCCGAAACATCAATGACGAACAAGCCGTCCGCCCGCGCCGTGATATAGGCAACCTTGTCGCGAACCACAATCTGCCGAAGGTTGCCAAGATCTTTCATTTCCCCCACCACCACCGGTGCGGCCGGGTCCTTGACCGAGAGAATCACCAGGTTCCGTTGCTGGAGCATGAACAGGTATTCCCCCTCGCGGACTACGTCCATACCGGGCCCGACTCCGGCATCTGCCGTCGGCTGTTGCTCGTTTTCGAACTGGATGGTCACTGTGTTCAGTGTGTCTTCTGCCATGGCGGAAGACGCAAACAAAAAGCAGTAGAGAAATATCGTGAGTCTCATGGGATCAGAGAGAGATGGAATACGGATTCTTTTGGAAATGAAGGTCGTGAGGATGACAGGCTGTCAGCCGTCGATGTTCACCGGGTGAGGCGGGATTCCGGCGGCTTTGAGGCGGGCCTGGTACTCCGTTGGGGTCTCGCCCGGGGAGGGCCAGACGGTGCTTGGAGTGTGGGAGTTGTTCATCCAGGTGAGGACTTTTGCGGCGAGGTCAGTCCTGGAGGCTGCAAGATCCGTTTGTTGCTGGGGGTCTTTTTCGAGGTCGTAGAGTTCGACGGCGCCCCCCTTGGTGCGGTGGGCGAAGTACTTTCCGGTGCGGATGGCCTGGCTTCCACCGTATTCCCAGTAGAGGTACTCGTGTTGTTTCTGAGCGGCGGGTTTGCCGATGAGGCTGGGGAGAATGGAGGCGCCGTCGGTGGGGGGGAGATCGCTTGGGGCGACGCCAGCGACTTCGGCGGCGGTGGGGAGGAAATCCCAGAAGGCCCAGAGGTGGTCGTTGACCTGGCCGGGTGAAATTTTGCCGGGCCAACGGGCGAGGGCGGGGATGCGGAAGGCGCCGTCGTAGCTCTCGCCTTTGAGACCGCGGGTGGGACCGTAGCTGTTGAAGTGATCGCTGATGGTGGTGACGGATTTGTCGCGGTCGTAGCCGTCGTTGCAGTGACCGTTGTCGGCGGCGAAGAGGATGAGGGTGTTGTCGTCGAGATCGAGTTCTTCGAGAAGGGCGAGGACGTCGCCGACGGCGGCGTCGAGGCGGGTCACCATTCCGGCCCATTCCTTGGCTCCGATGGTCCAGTCTTTGTCTTTGTACGGGCCGAGTTCGGGGACGATGAGCGGACCGTGGGGAATGGTGGGGGCGAGGTAGAGGAAGAAGGGCTTCGGCCGATCTTTTTTGGCATGCCGCCGAATGAAGTCGAGGGAGCGGGCGTGGATGAGGTCAAAGGAGTACTGGGCGTCGTTGGGGTTTTCGATGCCGTGAGGGCGGACGCGACCGGCTTTGTCGTAGAGGCTCTGCTGCTTGTGATCGTGGCCGACGTGTTTCGGGAATTCGATCCTGGATTTTTTCTCCCAAAGGTAGGCGGGGTAATAGGAGTGCGCCTTGCGCTGGTTGAGATAGCCAAAGAATTCGTCGAAGCCTTGCTCCGTGGGGACAGCGTCGGGTTGGCCGGAGAGACCGAGGCCCCACTTGCCGAAGAGGCCGGTGGCGTAGCCTGCCTGGTGAAGAACTTCGGCGACGGTGGTGTCGTCTGCAAAGAGGCCTTCGCGGTAGCCGCGGTAGGCGTTGCCGCGGACGCGGGCATGGCCGGGATGGAGGCCCTGCATGAGGCAGGATCGGGATGGCGCGCAGACGGAGTTGCCGGCATAGGCGTTGGTGAAGCGCATGCCTTCGGCGGCGAGGCGATCGATGTTGGGAGTGAGGATGTCTCTTTGACCATAGCAGCCGAGGTCGCCCCAGCCCAGGTCGTCGGAGAGGATAAAGATGATGTTGGGGCGGTCGGCGGCTTGGGAAGCAACAACGGAGAGCACGGAAAACGCGGAGAAGAAGAGGAGTAGGATCGTGAGGCGTCGCATGGTTGGATAAGAACAGAATGTGGGGAGCGGATCAATGTTCGTTCGTTGGTGGTGGGAGACGGCGCGCCCGGCCGTAGTTGCCCTTTCCTCCCCCTGCCCCCCTTCAACCCAGGCCCGGCGGCTGGGGGGATCCGTTGAATTAAAAAGCAATTTCCTATCAGGAATGGGAGTTCACAAATTCGTCGACCGGCAGAGAACCTGTCCCCCGGAATTCCTTATGGATTCACGGATAGGATGACCCGGAAAAATCGTCGCGGCTCGGTGGCTTGAAATTCAAACTGAAGTTCTCCTTCCTCTGATTCAGCACTGATCTCCTGCATATCAGTCCAGCTGATCGGTGAGGCAAGCGAATCCGAGTATTGGATCATATAGGCGACATTGGGAGCCACCGTTAACCGGAGGCATAGAAGACCCGTCGCGGTGTGATCGATCGACAGATTGAGATTACTCCTCGGATCGTTGGGCCGTGTCTTCGCAAGAAATTCTTCCAGGTTCGTAAAACCATCCCCATCGGAATCCAATCCCGAATCATCAATGCCCACAATCAATCCGTATAAAATTTCCCACGAGTCATCCATTTCGTCATCGTCGGAGTCGTCACCGCGCGGGCTGTCCGCTTTCCAATTTTGCGGGTCATTGGCAAACTCGTAAAATCGGAGACGCTGAAGAGAGGAGCCGCGCCCATCCGCCTCCACTGGCCACGGTGGGGAGTCTTGATAGTCGATTTTTTCTGCCGTGTAGTAAGGCACGAAGAAAGCGAGCATCGGATCCGCTGACCCTGGATACTCCAGCTCAATCTTTTCGCCCGCATTGTTCAGTTCTCCCGACCATGGCCCAAAGACGTCAACGCTGTCCGGGACGCTGAATTTCGAGCGGAGGCCCGCCAGCTTCGTGAGGTCCGTCGATGGATCAAAGCCAACGACGAGAATACTTTCTCCCGGTTCCAACTCGACGCCCGTGAGAAAATCAAAATCAACCGCATTTCGCAGGCGCCAGGTATCATGCAAGGCGGCAGCGCCATACCCAGGCACACTCGTATCGGTGTTGTAGAGCGATACAGTTGCGCTCGATATATTCGTTAACTCGATATACTCATCGACGTCATTGTTTACACCACTGTCCAGGTCGGGCGGGCGATAGTGAATTTCCGAAACGATTACCGGACCGATCAGCGGTAAAGAATTTTCTTCTCCCAGGGTATTGGACGCTTGCAGCACAAAATGGACTTTTCCCTGACTGTCCTCGTAACGTCCTGTCGTAATGCCATTGGGAGAGGCGCCGAAGTCCCAACCGTGAGAGTATCCGGTCAGTTCCCCTTCCGCATTTCCGCTGAAGAGATACGCCTGTTCGCCATACTCGGATAGACGGAAGCCATTGGGCCCCACTGAAAAATCGTTTTCATCGAAAACGAGGAAGCCTCCGGCAGGGATCGTGATGCCATCCGGAATTCTGAATTTCTGAGGGTTGGAAAAATCGTCGGTCAGGAACCAACCGCCAATCGCGACGCGGTTCGGACCCGGATTGTGCAACTCGATGGAATCCACTTCCGGCAAGTCGGTATGCGTGAGTACCTCATTGACCAGAACAGGATCGAACAGGATATCGAAACCGGCCTCGCTGAGAGCGCTTCACTCTCCCGTCGACGGCACCAAACTGCGGGACATCACGTGGGTATGGATGTTGGTGAGCACGATCCCGGTGTTGTAGGAAATTGCCGAGGGGGAAATCGCCCCGCCGGGCAGACGGGGATCGGAACCATCGGTAGTGTAGTAGGCAGTGCCGGCGGCGGAGCTGATCGTGAGTTCGAATCCGTCCGTCACTACCCCGCCATGTTGGTTGAATACCGGCGGGTCGATGCCCGGGTAGAGCCCATGAAGGCGCAGTTGGGAGACGACGTGGTCCGGCCGGGCGGGGAAGAACTCGTTGAGAAGACGGTTGCGTTCAGTCATCCATTCAACATCGCGTGTGTAGGGCTCGGCGCGGCGATGATCCCCCCAGCGGGCGGACTCGACAATGACAGCACTCTCGATCTCCTCAGCTCTCGCCTCGAAACGGGCGGCGGCCAACTCTTCCGAGAGGGCGCCGCCGTTGTAGAGATGTTTGTAGGCGCGGTCGGCGTAGCGCAGTTGGAACTCCGGGTTGTTGTCCTTCAAGCGGAGGTATACCGACGCGATGCTGTCTGAGATGTCGCGATTGTTGGTGCGGATGCTGGAATAGATCGGAAAGGGGTAGGAGTAGTCGCGGGTGCCCGTGGTATCGATCATCGAATATTCCATGTCCCAGGCATAAGCCTGCCACGGTCCGGGCGGGTTGTTGCGCCGCAGCAGGCGCATGTTGTTGTGGCCGAAGTCGTCGGGCCCGTCGCGCGATTGCATGAACTGGTGCAAAAGCATGTAGTCGATGAGGTTGTCGACATCGATGAATCCCTGCATCTGTTCATATTCCTCCGGGCTGTCGAGCAGCGTGTTCGAGTGAGCGATCATCTCATCCCAATGGGTCTTCGTGCCGGACTGAACCTCGATGCTGAAACGGCGACTGACGGCGTCGTAGTCCGTGTCATCACCACCGAAATGATCCTCACCGAACGATCCATCGGGACGCTCGGTGGGATTGTAGAGTCCCCAGTAGGTGCCGTTGAGAAACAGGTGCACAAAGGTGGAACCCGCAGTCGGATGCCCCATTGCGCCCTGAGTGTCTTTGGCAAAGGTGTCCTGGAGGAGGGTGGTCGAGGTGCGATCCAAGGCGCGGCCGCTGGTCCAGGAGTTGGCATTCTGCGCACGCAGCACCACCGTGTTGAATTTCTGCGCGACCCAGTCCACGCCGAACAGCGGGTAATCGAGCTTCTTCGCTCCGTATTCGCCACGGAAGAGCAGGCGCAGCGAGTTCTTTGCGCTGCCACGCGAGCCGTTGCCGTGCATACGCAGGCCGGCGTTGGTTTGAAAGGAGTTTACCGCGTTGTCCGGATCGATAAACTCAATCGACACGGGGCGCTCCCACTCGATTCCGCGGCCACCAGTGTTCTCCAGGATCCCGATCGCGCTGTCGAAAAGGTTGTCGGGATCGGTAACGATTGAGAGGCTGCGCACCGATTTCAATGCAGAAACCATTTCTGCATTGTAGGCCGGCGCATCGACCACATCCGGATCCATCTCCGGCTGCTCGATGATATCGGCGGCGAACAGGTAGGTCTGGGTATCGATATCGGTCGGCGAAAAACCGGTTTTGAATGCGGCGGCACGCAACACAGTGGTACCACTGATCGATACCGACGCCGCTCCCGGGGTTCCTCCATCGACAGGAGGTGTCGCCGTTCCGTTCGACAGCGTGGGCTCGGTCCCGTCGGTTGTGTGGACAATCGTAGCGCCCGGGGTCGGGGTGGAGATGATCACGGTGAACGGAGCATCGAAGAATCCACGGTCGACGTCGAAACTGGTGTCGGTCACGAATCCGGTGAAAGCCGGGCCGTTGGGTGCTCCGGGGGTGGGTGGCTTGAAATAGCCGACGCTATTGCCACTGGCTACGCCGTAGGACAAATCGGTCCGCTGGCCCGGGTAGAGATTGAACTGATCGATCACGGTGCTGCCGTCAGGCGCAACCAGAGCGAGGTAGGCAGGATCGGAAGCAAGTTTGAAATTTGTGTGCAAGGGGCCGGAGAGCTTGCTTGTCCCCGAGGCAAAGACTACCAGGTAGCTGTCACCGTCGAGACGCGTGCCAGCGGGAAACGTCCACCGGTCCGGATCGGTGGACGTATCGGTCAGATGATAGCCCGCAAGGTCGATCGCAAAAGAGTTCGGGTTGTAGATCTCGATCCAATCGGAGTCGGCTCCATTCTCGTCGACGAGGCCGGAATTGTTGCTCGCCAGAAACTCGCTGATGATGGGTTCGAGGAGGGGCAAGTCCACCCCGATGGTAAGTTCGGAAGTCACCGAACCACCGTCGTTGGTTGCAGTGAGGATGTAGGTCGTCGTCGTCGTTGGGCTGACCGTCGCATTTCCCGAGGTAGGATTGACGCTGCCTACCGAGGGAGAAATCCCGGCTGTGTTCGCACCACTGATTTGCCAACTCAGCATGGACGATTCGCCGCTGGCGATGAGTGCCGGGCTTTCCGTGAAACTGGAAATGATTGGCGGCGGGGTAGTAGTTCGGATTTGGTAACCGTTGATGTGAACATTGTTGGCAGTCTGGGTTTCAATGCTCAGAGTTTGAGTGGTCCCGTCGGCGACAAAGATGCCAATCGCGAACTGACCAAACGATCCCGCGCCTCCTTGAGAATCGAGATTCACCGTGTTGCCCGATCCGTCTCCAAATATCATCACGCGCCCTGTCCCGCGCAGATCCGTGTAGAACACCTGGATCGAATAACTCTGCCCACTCACCAGCGCCCCTCCTCCGACGCTCAGCGAACCCGAGGTGCCTCCACCGAAATCGACGGAGTCGAGCATCTCGTCGAACCCCGGATCGAGCGTCTCCTGATCGGAGAGGCCCACGTTGACCGCGTTGTTCGGGAGCAGCGTATTGTCCGGAGAGAAGTCGACACCGTTCACGGTAACGACACCGGTATTGGCAGTGGCGTTAACCGCTTCGACCAAGGTACCTGTGGTCAGAATAACGGTCGGGTCAGTAGAGTTTCCGACTGGCTGCCAGCTGATCGGGGCGGCGCTGGCCGAAACGAGCGACCACGCGAGCACGAA
The DNA here is from genome assembly GCA_029213265.1 of Verrucomicrobiales bacterium. GTDB lineage: Bacteria > Verrucomicrobiota > Verrucomicrobiia > Verrucomicrobiales > DEV007 > Arctic95D-9. The sequence goes on from JARGNG010000012.1 coordinate 84,273, forward strand.
GCTGCCGATTCGAAATGATAGAGGCATGGAAGGCCCTACCATAACGTTCCCCCTTCCCTTAACCAGCCCATTCTTCCCCCAACCCCGCGCGGAAAGGGGGTGGTTCTCATTGCCGGGCTACGTCGGGTGATGGTCCTTTCCCGGCTCCCGCCAGTCGGCAAGCTAGCGGGATGACGGAAACGTCGCCCCTCCCCGCGAAACGCCTTCTCTCCTCAGCAGCATCACCGGAAACCGGCAACTTGTTCCCGGCGAAAGGCAGTGCCACCTTGCCTGAAGCGGGCTTAGGCCACTATTTCCGTTCGATCCAGGCTCCCCCATGAAGACCATTCCCATTCGCAGTATTTCTCTCACATGCGCGCTATCCACGGTGATCCTCTTTCTTGTGGCGCTGCTCAGTTCAGGAAGTCGGGCAGAGTCAGCTGATCCCCCAAAGAAAAAGGACCTGACGAAGAAGGCCTTTTCCTTTGTCCAGATGTGTGACACTCAGCTCGGTATGGGCGGGTATGAACATGACGTAATGACTTTCAATCTCGCCGTAAAACAGATCAATGCGATGAATCCGGATTTCGTTGTTATCTGCGGTGATCTGGTTCAAACGGCCAACGAAAATTCGGTTGCCGATTTCAACGAGATTCGAGCGAAGTTTACGCTGCCATGTTACTGCGCTCCCGGGAATCACGATGTGGGAAATGAACCGACTCCGGAGTCGCTGAAGCGATATCGTGAGAAGGTGGGCGAAGATTACTATGCCGTGGAGCACAAGGGATACACCCTTGTCATTGCCAACACCCAGTTGTGGAAAGCTCCCGTCGAAGGCGAGTCGGAGGCGCATGACGCCTGGTTTCGGAAGACTCTCGAAGCGGCCGGGGCAAAAGGATCCCCTGTCATCGTGGTCGTCCATTATCCCCTGTTTTTGAAGACACTCGACGAAAAGGAGAGCTACTACAATTTGCCACTGGAGAAACGGAAAGAGATCCTGGCATTGTGCGAAAAAAATGGAGTGGTCGCGTTTCTTGCCGGGCATACCCACAAACAGATCACGAACGAGTACAAAGGGATTCAGCTCGTGAACGGGGAGACGACCAGCAAGAACTTTGACAAGCGGCCCATGGGATTCCGCCTTTGGAATGTGGCCGATGAAAACGGTCTTCGCCATCAATTCGTCCCCCTCAAGGGAATGCCGGAAGTTCCGGCAGAGGAGTAAGCCGCTGCCGGAAGTCACCCGGAAAGAAGCGGAGTAGCTATGCCCCGCTCTCACTCGTCCTCCTATTACTGAGGCGAAAGAACGAGTGTAGGAAAAACAGAAAGGAACCGAAGACGATTCCCAGCAATGACGCGAACCCGCACGGGACAAGTCGGGGGGGAACTGAGATACCTGAGGAATGAAACGCCCCGCATTTCTCTCTTTTCTGGTCGTGAATCTGATCTTGGCCCTGTCGATCGTGATATCGACGAAGGCCGCCGATCTTGAAAAGGAGCCGGCCGGGAAACTGAAAGATCTCAATGGGTTCTTTCCACTCCCGGTTCCCGACACTCTCGAAGCCTGGGAGGAAAGGGCGGAGTTGCTGCGTCGCCGGGTGCTGGTCGCCAATGGTCTGTTTCCGCTGCCGGAACGGACCCCACTCAACGCGGTCGTCCATGGCAAGGTTGAACGCGAGGGCTTTACGATCGAAAAAGTCTATTTGGAAAGCGTTCCGGGCTTTCATGTTACCGGGCTGCTATTCCGGCCTGCTGGAAAAAATGCGAGTCCCGGGAAAAAGTATCCCGCCGTGCTTTCGCCTCATGGTCATGGAGGGCGGCTCTATGACCTGGGCGAAGACGGGATCAAAAAACACCTCGAAAACGGCGGCGAGAAATTCGCTGAATCGGGCCGCTTTCCCAAGGTGGCCCGTTGCGTAACTCTTGCCCGGCTTGGCTGCGTCACCCTGCTCTACGACATGATCGGCTACGCGGACAATCAGCAGCTGTCCCGCCAACTCGGACATGGCTTTTCCGAACAGCGACCGGAATTCGAAGGGAAGGAAAGCTGGGGCTTCTACAGCACACAGGCAGAGATGCGGCTGCAGTCGATTTTTGGACTGCAAACGTGGAACTCGATTCGCGCGCTCGACTTTCTGGAGGGACTTCCCGACGTCGACCCGAAGCGCATCGGAGTGACCGGCGGCAGCGGAGGAGGAACACAGACGATCATGATTTGTGCGATCGATCCACGCCCCGTCGTCGCCTTCCCCAACGGCATGGTTTCCAGTTCGATGCAGGGGGGATGTCCGTGCGAAAATGCCAGCCTGCTGCGGATCGGAACCGGCAACGTGGAACTCGCGGCTTTGTTCGCTCCCAAACCGCAAGGCATGACCGCGGCCAACGATTGGACCAAAGAAATGCTGGTCCCGGGCAAGGGCTTTCCCGAACTGAAGAAACTCTACGGCCTCTACGGTAAGTCCGATCACGTCATCTGCGGAGACTTGCTGCATTTCTCCCACAACTACAACTACGTCACCCGCAAGATCATGTATGAGTGGTTCAATGAGCATCTCAGACTCGGACTCAAAACTCCCATCATTGAGGAGGACTTCCCCCGTCTCACCGAAGAGGAACATGCTGTCTACGACGATCAACATGCCCGGCCCGCCGGCGGCGATGATTTTGAGCGAACTCTGACCCATTGGCTCGCCGATCAGTCCGATCAGCAATTGGCAGCACTCTCGCCCGAAGAGCGGGCAAAAACCGTCGCAGAAGCCTGGCAGATTCTCGTTGGAGTCGATGATCCGATTACCGATGACGGCACCGCCAACTGGATTTCCGTCGAATCCGCGGACGGCATTTCCACGATTTCTCTGGGGGCACTGCCTGAGATGAAAGAAACGCCGGTGGTGGAAAATAAGCGCGAGTTCGCTGGCTACACCCATGGCTACAATCACAGCATTTTCGCGAATCGCGCACGAACCTTGCTCGCTCGTATTCGAACGGCGCGACAGCGTGGCGATACTGTCATTCTGTTTGCAAAAGACGGAAGCGAGCCCATCGCACTCGCCGCAGCGGCGGCGGCAGAGCCCGGCGCGGTGAAGAAAATCTCACTCGGCAGCGACAAGTTCCGATTCGCTAGCATTGCCAGCTATCGCGACGTCGATTTCATTCCCGGTTCCGTCAAATATGGGGACCTTCCAGGATTGATCGAGACCTCGGTGACCCGGGGCACGACCGTGGAAGTCGATTGATTGCAATACCACGGAAGGCTCGTCCCTTTGCGCCATGTGCCCGATGCGATGGCCTCCGGTCTTGATGGAACCAGTCGGCTTCCCGGAATTTGGTAAAGCGGATCCTCCTCCGGAGTGCTCCCCGCCAGCTTGAATTCCGCCATGTTTTCTCACCCACCGAATGATCTGATCTTAAGGGTCGGCCTTGACGGAAGAAACAATAGATGGACTGGTGGCTGAGCCATGTTGATCAAGCACAACCAGCAAATCGCAAGTCCGGCAGTGCGTCGATTGTTGCAACCGTTCTCCTCCAAAGAGCGCTATCACAAGGCCGACGACATCGGCGAAGGCGGACTCTCAAAGGTCACCTCAAGTTTCGACAGCCACCTGAATCGGATCGTCGCGGTAAAAGAGTTGAAGGGGGAGTTCCTATCCGATCCGGACCTTCTCCATGCCTTCATTACGGAAGTAAAGATGATCAGCTATCTGGATCACCCGGGAGTGGTCACGGTATATGATACTCATCTGACTGAGAGCCAACAAGTACGCTACACGATGCAATTGGTGGAGGGTCAAACCCTGCAGGCGTTTCTTGAATATCACATACAACCGGACGTGGTGAACGAGAACTACCTATCCGATGTCATCAGCGTTTTTACCAAGCTATGCGAGACTCTCGCTTACGTGCATGACAAGGGAGTCGTTCATCTTGACCTGAAAACAGAGAACATCATGCTCGGCCACTATGGCGAAGTCATGATCATGGACTGGGGGAATGCGTATCTCTACGATGACTCCCTTTATAAGGACTATGTCCGGAAATTCCTGAAAGACGAGTCAGATGCCCAGATTCAGATGGAGGCAAGAGACACGATCCTCGGGACGCCTTTGTATATGTCGCCCGAACAAACACTAATTCGCAATAATCTGGGCCCAACTTCTGATATCTTCAGTATCGGGGTCGTTGTGTATGAATTGTTGACCGGACAACGCCCCTTTGCTGCTGCTACGGTGGAGGAGATTGTGGAGCAGGTTCGAACCCTGGATCCACCCCCTGTTCACGAGTTGAATCCCGATATCCCGCTGCGGCTTTCCAACATCCTCCAGAAGATGATGCAGAAAGCCCCCGGGGACCGTCACCAAAGTGCTCACGAAGTCCTCCATGACCTGCAGGCGGCCCAGACATCCGGTCAAGCCTTCCCTTTGTGGGAGATTGCCGCAGGACAGGTCATCTTTCACGAGGGAGACCCCGGGGATTTTACGATCCGAATCAAGACCGGTAAGATAGAAATCTCAAAGCAGAATCAAGGAGCAAGGCAGGTGCTCGCCGAACTGGGACCGGGGGACGTCATTGGGGAACTGTCTGTGTTTTCCGACATGCCCCGCACCGCGACAGCGACTGCTTTGGAAGACACCGCGGTCTACCTCATGCGAAGTGCGGAGGTGAATGCTGAAATGGATAAGCTGAGTCCCTGGGTCTCACAGATGATCCATGCCTTGTCCAACCGATTCGAAGTCCTCAACAAGAGGGTGATGGAATTGGAAAACAAACGCTAGCCCCTTTTTCCGAAACCATCTTCGAGGCGCTCACGAAGCAACTCTCTGTCGTCGGGAATCGACTCCACGAAGCGGAAGTGCGGCGAGTATTCCGTTACCACGCAGACGTCCGGAATCCCCGGCACAGGGTCGTTTCAAAAACAGCAGGCAATCGCGATCCAGGTCAAACATCTTCCTAACGCAATTCCTAAGTCCTCCTCGCTCAAGCCGGAATATTTTCCTGCGGGTTTCATTTCTGAAAGACGAAGATTAAAACCCGGTGTTAGGATACCAGCGGCTGTAGTGATTTTCGCCCAGGCGGGTCAATGGGATCTGAACCGGCTTGAAGAGGAGCGATCCATCCAGAACTTGCTCGCGGTGCCCCAGCTTGGAAACCAATGGCCAGTAGGGAGCTTTTCCTTCCGCCCAGTTTACGAACTGATTGGGATCCCATACCGCAATTCCGTCAGCTCCCTGTTCGTAGTCGCGTGCCACGCTTTTCAACAGATCCGCGGCGCTGTTCATCTTCCAACCAACGTAGAATGGATAAATTTTTACATCCGTACCCCCGGTGATCTTCGCGTAGTAGGAAGTGTCGCCCGATTTTGTTTTTTGACCACTGGTGTAGTAGGCAAACCAGGCAATTCCGATTTGATCGATCAGCCGCTCCTCAATCCACTTCTCTACGTCGAGACCAAATTTTTGATTGTCGGCTTTGGTGGCAAATGTGGTCACAGCAAATTTCGATCTCTGATTCGGATCATTCTTTTTAGAATCGAATTCATCCAAAAGGGCACGGACCTTTCGGAAGAATCCTGTAATGATCCCCCCTCGCATCTCGAAAACGCGAGGATCGTCCTCCGGAAGCTCTCGCGGGTCGACTCCGAATTTTTCGATAAACCGTTTACTGAATGGCTCTTCCCAAAGCATCAGCGGCAGCCCCCGGTGAAATAGGAAGCCCAGCCCGTCAGGATCTCTCTCTAACACTTCGCGATACACTTCGATGAGATGGTCCTGCACCTCTTCCGCCGCATAGCTAAGGTGCATCGTTGGAGTTCCGTCGTAGTCGACACAACGCCACTCGGGATGAACCTCGTAGAAATCGCTCATGAAAAACTCTTCCCATGGTGGCGCGCCTTTCCATCCTGCGGCACGGAGACAGATTAATATTTCAGCATCCTGGGCGTGGGCCTCTTCGACCGCGACTTGCAGAGGGTCGATCCCCTGCGAATGCAGATGCCTGACAGATTCGACATATTCACGATCCACGGATCTGGGAAAGGTATCGAGATGACCACCCATCAAATTGCCAACCTTACTCGGATGATGCACCAGATCCGCACCGCCCACCTGAAACCACCAGGTTTTGAAATCGCTGTTCCGGTAGTGGGCGAATGTCGCCGCCAAGTCGGCTCGATTCTGTGGTCGAAAAGGATGAATCCAGGTGAAGCCATCGAAAGTCGCCACCGAAGTTCTGCTCTTCTTTTGCGCTCGATCCACCTTTACGGCAGCGATTTCCTCCTCCGTCAGCGGAATCGTTTTCACATAGTGAAGCCGGGTGGGCATCTCGTAGACAGTTGAGAACTGCAGGTCATTCCCGGTCAGGTCGGCCACACCGAGGAAGACCTCCTCGAGCACATCCCTCCGTCGCGGTGATGCCAGATCGAGCCGGTTCGTCAGCCGGGTGAAGGCAGGATCACTGGAGAATTTTGCTTCGAGCAGATTCGGGGACGGACGTACCAGATCGGTAATCGTGCTGATCCCGAGATACACGGCGTGCCAGCCTTTTTGATCCAGCGTCAAAGCCAGGTCAGGGGCCGAAGACTCGCGCCCGACGGAAAGGCAATTCCCGGAGAAATTCGCTGTTTCGTACTCGAACACCTTCCATTTGTCATGCTCGCGGCGCTGTGACAGGGCGCTGGCAGGTGTGCAAAGTGTCATATCGGTGACAAGTTTCGCATCCGGGAAGTTCTCCCATTGCTCAGAGTGGACTCGCGGTATCTGCTCCCCCAGGGGACGCTTCACTCCTTGTTCACTGACTGTAAATTCCTCAAAGCCGATGTCTGCTTCCCTGCTCCGTATGACACCGCCAACGACGAAGTAGCCCGGACCGGAGTGCTCAACGATGAGTTTATGAATGAGGGGAACTCCCTTGCCGTCAACCAGTGCAGTGACATCGATCTCCGCCTCCGCCCGCTTCGAACCGGGAGCCAATTGGGCAACACCTGATCCCAGTGCCCTTCCCGCGATATTATAAATGCTGAAGCGAACTTTCCCGTTGATCACGGAAGTTCCGGTCACTCGAAATGCCACTCTCGAAACGGTGGCAGCAAGAGTTGGATTGTTCGGGTCGACGAAACGGAAAATCAGTTTGTCGGCCCGGACGTCGGCACAATCGACAAGCGAACTGGGATCGTAGAAATCCACAGACCCCGCCGGACTTTCAATCAACAATCCGACCGGTTTCGGAAGCGGAGCCACAGTCGTAGCTGTTGCAAGAGGCGTCACCAATCCCGTGAAAGGAACAGGGAATTGTGCCACCCGCCCCTGGACCCCGCCGCTCGTTCCGGGAGGCGGATTGGAAACGTAGTCTTCAAAACGGATTCTTGCAGCTCCCTTCCCGCTGCCACTCAAAAGAGAGGCGACAGGGTTCACGGCCACCTTCAGCTCCACCCTGGGCTTCGGATTGGCAGCCCTCTCCACGACTTCCTTTTTCAGCAACGGGAGGAGATTGTCGGCGACGATTTTTTGACCGCGCTCGTTTGGGTGAATGCCATCCAGTAGCAATTCATCGACACTTTGCCCTGCTTTTGCGCCGTGTGATTCGAACAATTGATACACATCCACGAGAGGCAGGTTCTTCTCCTTTGCCAGATCACGCACTTTCCCGGCATAGTTTTTCAAAAAGGCATTGAAGCCGTCTTCATCGTCGGGGTCATACGGCGGTTTGCCATACATCTCGCGCATCTTCCGGTTCCAGCGCAGAGGATTCGGTGTCATCAAGATGATGGCGGCTCCGTCCTCTGTCAGAGTTTCGACAAAATGCCGCAGGTTCAATTCATAATCCGCCAACGATACCCGGGATTCCTTTGCCGGCGGGCTTTTCCAAACATCGACCGCGGCATCGTTGATGCCGAACTGAATGACGACAAGGTCCGGGTTATGCGCCCGGACATCGAGTTCAAAACGCGCCTTCGCGTGGCCTGTATGGTTACCACCGACGCCGGCATTGATCACCTCAATACCATCGATCTCTTCTTCCAGAACTTGCGAATAGACCCGTAACTCCCCCCGGGCAGCCGTAGTCGAATCGCCAAAGGTCACGACTATAGTTTGATCATCAGCTCCCGTTGCGTAACTCGTCAAGAATGACAGAGCGGCAAAAACTCGTAGGAATGTCAGGCCCAATTTCTTCATATTGTTTACAGTCCGTTTCCTTTCAGTGGATAGCCCGTTTCTTTGGCCCAACGTAACCACGCCTGCTCCATTCGCCGGGCCTGATTGGGGTGCTTTTGGATGACATCCATCGTTTCGGTGCGATCCACTTTGAGATTGTAAAGCTCCCACTTCCGCGCCGTCGTTCCCCAGACCATTTTCCACTTGCCCTGGCGCACCGCTCGGTTGCCGTAGAGCGCCCAAAAGTGATATCGCGAATAGCCCGCTTCCGGAAGGTCTTCTCCCTTTAGCACGGAAACAAAACTCTCGCCTTCCGGCTTCAAAACGTCCACTCCGTTTCGCTGTCCTGGATACTCGGCTCCACTCAGCTCGGCAAACGTCGGCATGAAATCAACGACATGTCCGATCGCTGAAGTGATCTCTCCGGAGTCGATCTGCCCCGGCCAGTGGGCAATCATCGGCGTAGCGATCCCGGCCTCGTAGGTCCACACCTTATAGCGCCGGAACGGTGAATTCTGTACCCACCCCCATCCCGGTCCGACATAGTCGAAGGTATCGACACTTCCGGGCAAATCCTGATTGTATTCCGCGTGTTCTCGACGCTGCTCTTCGTCTGAATATCCAACATGGGAAGCGCAGCCGCCATTGTCGGAAAGGAAAATGACAAGCGTGTTATCGGCGACCTCATTTCTCTCCAACGCCGCCATAACCTTACCAATTCCCTGATCCATCGAGTCGACCATGGCCGCGTAAACTTCCATGCGCCGTTTTTCGCGATCCGGGTTTTCGACATCTTCCCATGCTGTCATCGCGTAGTCGTAGCGAAAATCGCCGAGTTGAGGATCGGCTTCCGACAGCTTCGCAGCCGCGTCGAGTATGCCCAAATCGATCAGTCGTTTGTGCCTCGCCTTCCGAATCGCGGCATAGCCAGCGTCATAGCGCCCCTTATACTTTGCGATATCTTCGGGCTTCGCATGCAGCGGATAGTGCGGTGCGGTGTAGCTGAGGTGGATAAAAAACGGGGCCTCGCCAGTCTTAGCGCCTGCAGAAAAGGCATCGATTTGTTCGATGGCATGATCCGTAAATGCATTGGTCGCGTAGAAGTCGTCCGGAAATTCTGTAAGCTGATTCTCGTTTTGCAAAAATGGCAGAGGCGGAACTCCCTTGTCGAAATCGGGAAATGCTTTAGCGGGATCGAAATAATTGCAGCATCCATTGGCGATTCCGAAATACTCGTCGAATCCGCGATCCGTCGGACGATACACAGGGAATCCGATGTCATTCTGAGGGAAGTGCCACTTTCCAGTGAGACTGGTCTGGTATCCTGCCGTTTTCAGAACCTCCGCAATAGTGAGCATTTCAGGATGGAGGAGGCGCCCCCGGTTTCGACGTCGAGGGTGCACCCCGGTGAGCAAAGTAGCCCTGGTTGTTCGGCAGACTCCGCAGTTGTAAAACTGCGTGGACCGCATTCCCCCGGCGGCCAATCGATCCAAATTCGGAGTGTCGATTTCGCCTCCGTAGCAACCGAGATCAGAAAACCCCAAATCATCGGCCAGAATCAGAATGATGTTCGGCCGGAGTGGGTCAGCCCCCTTCTTCTTCGGTCCTTCCGAATCTGCTGCGGATACGAAAGCGCACAGAGCGACCTGAAAGAAAAAGAGACAGAGCAAACGAGTGAGTGGGAATAGCTTTTTCAAGGGTATCATTTCTCGTCGGTTCCGGGAGGGTAACGAATTCTGCTTATCCGTCGATTCGGAGGATTGGCTGAGAAAAAATCTGGTCGACGATGGGGAGGGGAGTTCTCAGTTCGGCAGAGTTTCCAAAGAAGCCGGGGCCCCGCTCGATCTGTCGATCGTGCAGGGTCGCGATCTGTGCGGGAGCCAGTTTTCGGATCGTCTCCGCGTTGAGTGGCTTTCCGTTTTGGTGCGTGTCAGGATAGGCGCAGGCTTCGACGCGGACGAATTGGGGAGGGTCGGAAAGGGAAAGTTCCAGCTCTCCCATTCCTGCATCCACGACATGAGCGATTCCCTTTTCGGTAACGAATCGAATCTGCACATTGGGGGTTCGGACAGGATCATTTCCGCCGACAGCTGCCTCAACGGCGACGGCGTTTCCCGTTTCATCGCGCTTCAGCCGAAGGTGGCAAAAGCGAAAGTTGCTGTGGTCGTAGGGAGGGATCGTTTCCCCCTTTTCGTTCGTCGCGATGGAAGCAACCGATCCGAAGAAGGCCCCGTTCCGGTAGGCGCGCAAAAGGGCGGCTTCCCGTTTCCCGGGTGGCAGATCTGCGAGTGGCGGCGTGAGGAGGACGTTGCGCCCGCGGCCATAGGTGTTGTGGTCTTTCACAAAAAATCCCCAGCACCGCCGACCGGTCGCGAGAATCTGGTCCCACAGCTGGTAGAAATGACCGGGAGGATTTTTCATGGATGCGTAGAAGCCGCGATCGGATCCGAAACCGGAGGTCAGTTGATTCCACACTTCGATACCGAGCACGCGGGGATCGAAGTCGAGCATCTCTGTGTAGGTCTCCAGCTTTCCGGTGGGATGATTCAGCGTAAGGCCGCCGCCGTCTGAGTGAAGCAGGCCACCGACGACTTTCCCGTCTCGCACTTCGCCGTCGAGAGCGGCCCGAAACATGTCCCGCCACGGACGATTTGTCCCCTGCATCAGTCGAAGCTGCGAAATGGAGATCTCGTCGGGATCATACTCCAGCGTGAGGTCCATTGCGTCTCCGTTTGCGCGAACGTAGATGGTGTTCTTGCCGGCAGGAAGAGTGCGGTTTTCGACAGGGCCCTCATCGGCAAAATTCTCTTTTCGATTGCAGGCGGTCGCTCCCCGGACGGTTAGCTTTGCTTCCGGTTTCCCGATGCTGGGATTCAGAGTCAGGTCGAGTCGATAGACACCCTCCCAGGGGCGCTCGTCCTCGAAGGGGGTGAGGTTCTCAAAGCGATACTGGATCGGGGAATCCTTGCGCTCCGCTGCAGAAAGAGATTTTCCATAGCCGGTCGCGAGCCGGCTGCCGAGAGAATTGAAATGCAAGCCTGTGTCGAGAAAGGAATGCTGCTCCGCGTTCGGCGCCCAAACGACATCGGGATGCTTTTCACGAAACGCAGGAAGCAGGGGCGTAGGTGCCGAAGGGTAGTAGTTGCTGAAAGCAAAATGGCCGTACCCCATCTCGCGAAACGACTCCAGAGAGGAGGTCGTCGTGCCCTGATGCTGATGCGACATCGAAGGCACACATTCCCAGGTGTCCCAGTCGACGCCTTCGTACGGGTTCTCATATTCGTGCGAAATTTTTCCCGCAGCGCCGACAGGAAGGCAGGGCGCGGCGGCGAGAGAAAGCAAAGCTTGGCGGCGTTTCATGATGGCAATGCGGAAACCTTCCCATCTCGAAACACAAAAAGGGAGTCCTTTTCCACCCTCTCTGCGGGACGGTAACAAGGACTGACTCAACCCTGTTGGGTCGATAACCTGACCCTGTTTGGTCCGAACACCCTTTCCTAACAGAGTCCCGGGACCTTCACTGCAGGCAGGTCTTCGGAAACGACACATCCTCCTCCCCGGGCGGTGAGAAAGAACCCGTCCCTGTGCCGGATACGAGGGCATTCGGTTTCGATTCACTCCTTCGCCTTGCCCAGCGCATACAGACGCGCTTGGGTGCGTAGATACATCACCCCATCGGAAACCGCAGGCGTCGCGAATGTCTTTTCACCGAGATTCACCCGGCCCAACTCGGCAAACTCCCGGCTCGCCGCAAGAACGACGACTTCGCCGCGTTTGCTGATGCCATAGAGACGCCCTTCGATCCAGAGGGGGGAACTGTAGAAATCGCCATCGACTCGCTCGCGCCAATGCACTTTGCCGGTCTCCGCATCGAGGCAGGTGACGACACCGCTGTCGGTCCACAGGAAGAGAAGACCGTCTTTGACTACGAAACTGGGAACAAGCGGAACGCTCTTCGTAACATCGTAGACGAGTTCACCCCTGGCACTGCCGGCGGGGCCGGGACGCACCGCAACGAGACGTTGCCCGGACAGGCCCTGACCGAAACTCCCGAAGACCAGTTCGCGGTACAGTTGCGGGGAGCTGACCGTGCGATTGTCCCAGAGTTGGTCGATCTCCCAGCTGATCCCGCCGGTTTGCAGATCGACCGCCGTGATGCCATGAACGGTGCTCGTAAAGATGGCTTCGGCTCGATCTCCGACGCGGCGGATGCAGGGGGTCGCGTAGCCGGCCAGTTCGGACTTCCGATCGACCTTCCAGCGCGTCTCGCCCGTCTTTCGATCCAGCGCGATCAGAAAGCTCTTTCCCGGATCCATGTTCGTGTCTTCGGGAAGGTAGAAGGAAAAGCGTTTCGGATCCATCTGGTCGTTCGCGAGGACGACCAGCCCGTCAGCAATGATGGGAGAACTGGACGATCCATGCAGTCCTTTGTAGGGCCCGAGGTCGCGACGCCACTGTTCCTGCCCATCCAGACTCAAGGCGATCATGAGCAACTGCTCCGGCGTTGACCAAACGACGATGACCCCATCTTCGTCCACACAGGGGGTGCCGGAAGCGAAATCGTTGTCCCGATGAAGGTAGTGATCCTCGAAGGAATAATCGTGACGCCACTGAATGCGCCCGCTGTCGGCATCGATGCCGAGGATGCTGCGTTGACCGTTTCCGGCGTCATCCCCCGTGAGAAAGATCCGGCCTCCCCACAACACCGGCGAACTGCTCCCTTGAACGGGAAGGTCGATCTTCCACTGGTAGTCCTTTTCGGTCCAGGTAACAGGAATCCCGGTGGCGGTGCTGATACCCGATCCATTCGGTCCGCGAAAGCGCGTCCACTCTTCCGCCGTGGAGTCGGCGCTGGACAAAACCAGGGGCAGAAGGAGCAGAGTGAGAAATGGGCGCATGCTGACGAACATACGCGGAAAGGACGAGTACTCAATACGCGCCCGGGGGTGGACAAAGTCAGCCGGAGTCACGCCTGCCAAGCCCGGGGTCGGAGGAGGCAATCGCGCTGCAAAAGCCAGTCTGCAAAAGAAGATCAAACGCTTCCAGAAAAAGGCCAAACTCGCCAAACGGAAAAAGCATGTCGCGAAGGCACAGCGCTTCAAAAGGGAGCTCTCTGCACTCAAAAAGCTACTACGCCACCCGTAGAACCGGATGAAGGGGATCCGGCATCCCCGGGCCGTTGCCGGAACTTGCCTGTTTTCTCAGTGCTTGAGGGTAGATTGGAGGAATCTCTATTTCGTCGAGCCCGGCAAACAGTCAGATTTGCCGGATCGCGTTAGAAGGAAGGCTCCCCATTCGGAACCTTTGCACAAATCTTCCTCTCCTTTCGTGAAGCGGTTGACCCCAATGCGTTCATCGGGTAGAAGGCCCTGCCTCACCGCCCCAGCTCATGCACAAAACAGCCAAAATTGACTTCTTCACTGTCGAGATCGCCGAAGGTACGGATCTCGAAATTATTCTCAAAAATTTGCACGGAGCATCCGCCGACAGCAGCAAGCGCAATGTCGAAATCGACGACGACTGGCTGCGCCTCGCGCGAGGCAAACTGTCTGATGATGGCTACCTCGGCGACATGATGCGTATCTCCATGGCGCCAGCGGGATTTCGGGCAAACCTTTCCGGAGAAATCACGGCGGTGAATCTCAATCAGGATGAAGGAATGGCCGAGAACTCCGCCTTTTTCTATGACTTTGAAACCGGCATCCTCGTTCTGCAGCGCAACGGCAGGGCTGTCTCCGCGACCCAACTCTCCCGCTACTTCAAGCGGGTCGCAGATCTCGACGGCGAGGTCGAAATCAAACCCATTCTTCGGCCTACCGATATCATGAAGGTCAAGGTTCTACCTGTGATTCGGAAGATTCATATTTCCTCCTCCGTCATCGACGCCATGACGACGATGGAGAACATTGATACCTGCACCAGGCAACTGATTCTCAGTGCGGCTCAGGCCGAGTCACCCGGCATCGAGATCGTGATCAAGTCGGCCCGTGAAAAGGGTGCCACCCTCAACCAGGCCGTTGCCCTCGAGACCATTGAATCATGGCTCAGAATTCACGACGACCTCTCTGACGACGAGAATGAAATCGTGAACAAAATCGCAATCACCGGGAAAGATGAAGCGGGTGCCACCGTCGAATTCGACATGCTCAAGGACCGCATGTTCACCGTGATGAACTACCAGTGGGTCCCCGACGACCGCGAGCTGTGGAAAACCCGATCCGACCACATTCAAAAGGCCTGGGATTTGAATAAGGGGCAGTTGAAGCGAACTCTCGCAGCCAGAGAAAAAGAGAAAAGTTCCGAGCAGACGAAATCCGAGTGAGACTCTGAGCCCCCCCCTTTTCCAACTCGCCATCAATCCCGGTAGCCCTCCCACCCGGGGGCAGGGCGTGGTGATGGTTTCGACGGGTGGAAAAAGCAAATTCCTGCCGCGAGAAAGACGCCGTTTCGCTGCGTTCGTGACAACGGCGTTATTTGTGGTTAGAAAAGCGTAGTCATTCCCGCTTTCATGACACGCAAATCTCTCATCAATTTCATCGGTCTCGCCGGAGTTGCCGACGACGAAACGCCCCGGGCCCAGCGCTGCGGACGCTTGTTCGAAGCGCCGATGTTACTGCTCGCTCTTTGGATACTCGTCGAGTGGTACCTGACAGCCAGGGGCAATTATCCGCTTCACTGGGAAGTCGTCACCAACTGGGTCATCTGGGTGTTCTTCGTGTTCGAGACGGCACTGCTGTGTTTTCTGGTCCGCGACAAGAGCCGCTATCTCAAAAGCAACTGGATCAATCTGCTGATCATTGCCGTGGGCATTCCGCTTTTGCTTACGAATCATCCCTATGCCGGTGCCTTGCGGGGGCTGCGACTTCTTCTGCTCCTCGGGATTCTCTTCGAAATGTCGAGTACGATCCGACAGATGCTGGCGAGAAATCACATCGGGCTTACCCTGTTCATCTCCCTGATCATCGTCGTGATGGCCGGCACCTCGATGGCCGCGATCGATCCCGCCATCGACACCTTCTGGGATGGTATCTGGTGGGCCTGGGTCACGGTAACGACGGTCGGCTACGGCGACCTGGTGCCGGAAAGCCCCCAGGGAAAGATCTTTGGCGGCCTCCTCATGATCCTCGGGCTCGGTTTGTTTTCTCTCATTACAGCGAGCTTCTCTGCTTTCCTGATCTCGCGCGAGGAAGAGGAGGTGATTGAAAAAGAGGCAGAACTCATTGAGAAAGAGAAGGAAGTGGTGACCGAGGAAATGCGGGCGCTCGCCAAGCTGGAGCGCATCGAAGCCCGGATGGAGAATCTGGAACGATGTCTGCGTCAGTTGGTGGAACAGCTGCCCGATAAGCGCTCAGAATCAGGCGAAGATTCCAAAGACAGTTGAGCGTCATCCTTTCAACAATCGGCAGCCCTTCTTCTCAGGCCCGCTTACTCCGGGGGAATAGATAATTTTGCGTTAGGAACCCGAAAAATGCCGCGAAAGGCTCCTCGCCTTTGGCGCGGGTAAAAGCCGGGACAGCTTCTACTAAATCAATTCCGCGATCGGCTTGCCGCCCTCTTGCACTGCGAAATGGGGGCGTCCCGAAACATCCGTGAACGTCGTCGAGAGAGGCACTCCGAAATGATGATAGATCGTGGCTGCCAGATCGGCTGGGAGAACGGCCCGCTCCTTTACGTCGCCGCCATCTTTTTCGGTCGCTCCAATCACCTGACCGTGGCGGAACCCTCCTCCGGCCATCATCATCGACATCACGACAGGCCAGTGGTTTCGCCCGTCCTGGCTTCCCTGGGTTCCAATCTGAGGCGTTCGACCAAACTCTCCCATGGCAATGACAAGGGTATCGTCGAGCAAACCGCGATCCTCGAGGTCGGATACGAGCGTCGTGAAAAGGCGATCGAAAACGGGCATGAGAGGCTTCAACCCTTTCGAAATCCCACCGTAGACGCCACCCGGAATTCCGTGGTTGTCCCAGGTGCCCGAAGCAGGGTGATCGCTCAGATCAATCGTCACAAAACTGCTTCCCGCCTCGACAAGACGCCGTGCGAGTAGCGCCTGGCGACACCATTCGTGATCGCCATATCTTTCAAGGGTTTTCGGGGACTCCCTCGTCAGATCGAAAGCGCTCTGTGCTTTTCCTCCTGAAATGAGGTCGAACGCTTTTTCGGTAAAATGATCCAGCCCCTCCATTTCCCCATTGCGGTCCAGGTCAGAGCGAAAGGTATCCATCTGTTGATGCAAGGTGCGTCGACTTTGCAGTCGGTCCATCGTCAGCCCGGAAGGAAGCTTGAAATTTGCCGCTTTCTTTCCCGTCGTGTAGGGATCGTATCGCTTCCCGAGATATCCGCCCCACGCGATATGGGTCGGATGTTGCACATGCAGCGCCACATAAGGGGGCATGTCAGGATCGTTGGCGCCATGATGCTTCGCAACGATCGACCCCATCGCAGGCCACATTTTTCCGTTCGCGTTTTTCCTCGGAGCAGCCGCCTCATTCGCCGTCTGCATGACCTGATTCGGTTGGTGACTGCTTCCGCGACAGACCATGGAACGGATCAATGTCAGCTTATCCATCATCGCAGCCTGGCGGGGATAGTGCTCACTCAGTCGCACTCCGGGCAGCGAAGTCTTGATGGTGGAAAACGGACCTCGAATCTCCGACGGTGCATCCGGCTTCGGATCCCAGGTGTCGATGTGGCTCGGTCCCCCGGTCATCCAAAGGAGAATGACACTTTTCCCGCTCCCCGCCGTCGGCTGCAAGGATCGAGCTCGAAGCAGTCCCGGCAGGGAGAGCCCCGCCATCCCGGCCAGACCGGATTTGAGAACACTTCTGCGACTGTGGACGACCAGCCCATCCCGCACGAGCGGATTGAAATCCGTGAAGGCGTGGCGCCAAACAGACTTTCTTTCCCCTTCCCCTTCGTAGCCAGGTTTCTTATCGCAGCGGCCAGCCATCCTGGGAGAATACTTTGTTGGGACAAACTCCGTCAACGTCCCACCGGGCCCTTATCGCGCCTCATCCCGTCTTTCTTTGAAGAACCAGGAGTGTTCACCAGGGTATCAAATGTCCCCCAGGTCCAGGAGCCTCCGCCAATACCGACCGCAGCAAAGCGATCAGTGCGCATTGGCCTGCGGTCCCCCGGGCCAGGAGCGTGACTACTCCAGAAACGTTTTGGATCGGAGGAAATTTTCTGTCCGGGAAATCAGCGCATCGTAGAGTTTCAGATCGAAAATGAAATAGCCGTGCCATCCCCCTTCGTAGTCCACCAGTTCACTTTCATTTCCTAATTTCAGTGATGCTTCGTGAAACTGTTTGGACCCGAGGTAGGGGACCACTTGATCACCGGTGGGATGAAAGATGATCGTGGGGGGAAGGCCGGATTTCACGTGGTGGACGGGCGACAGTTCTTTCCATCGTTCACCGATTCGAACTTTTCCATATCCGGCATCCGACGTGTCGATGACCGGATTCAGCAGGACCATCAAATCGGGTCGGCAGGAAATTTCGAGATTATCGGTCGATTCATTCACCTCATCAAACAGGGCCGCTGAGACGGCGACATGGCCTCCTGCGGAGCCGCCACTGATGGCGATCTTGTCAGGGTCGATTCCCAGGGCGGCCGCATTTTCCCGCAAATACCGGACCGCGGAACGACCGTCTTTCACGCAATCGAAGACCGTATTCCCCTTGCCGCTGCGATCCCACAATCGGTATTGAATGGATGCCGTGACCATTCCCAGATCAGCAAAATGTCTGGCGAACGAATAGAACCGAAGCGGCTCTCCACCTGCCCAACCTCCGCCGTGGATGAAGAGGAAGGCGGGACGGCGGTCCCTGGCCGGGTCGTGTCCTTCGGGATGGAAGAGATGCATTTCCAACTCGCGACCATCGATCTTTTTGTAGATCCGCTTTTCATCGGGCTGGATTTTCCTGGAAGCTTCATCGAGCACATATTCCGGTCTTTTGGTGATCACTCCCGTGGGCGCTATGATCTGCGATGGCCACTCTTCGCAGTGCAGGATCGTATTTGTCGCGGACTGCGCATCCTCCGGAAACGCAAGCGTGAGCGGCTTTCCGTTCTGCGGATTCGGTTCGTAGAGAGGTGCGCCGGTGCTCGAGATCGTCACCCGGATGCGATGCCCCCGGTTGAAAACTTGGCTGATCCACCCGACGGGGAACTTCACAGAATGGACCTCCCCGGGGGTCATCAGGACTTCCCGATCCAGGCCCTCGCGGTAGCGCATGCGCCACGGATAATCGACCAGCAGCATCGAGCGGCCATCGGGATACACGTCGCTCACACGCACGATGATATCGGTGTCCGGCGCGGTCGATTTTACATACAGGTTCGCAAAGATTCGGCCCGTCCATTCGACCGGCTTCTCCAGAGGTGCCGTCGTAAACGTCAGCAAATCAGGTTGTTCCTCATAGCTCCGCGCATCCCGTGCTCCGGGAAATGACCGTCCCGGAATTTCCATGGGATTGCGCGGATCAGACTGAAAGGAAGTCGCTCCTCCGTTCTCGTCGGGACAAGTTTCGGACAAGGTCCCTTCGGCATTCAGAAAATAGGACGTCTTCTGCGCTTTCGGTGGCCAATCCTGCAAATCACGCCACACATTTCCCGGCGCGCCCGCTTCCTCGACGGCCCCCATTGCAAAATAGCGAACCGGTGGGGCGCTTACTACATCAGCGGCCTCGGGCTTTCCTTTCAGCCAGTGGTCAAACCAGCGGATCATGTGGTCCTCGACCGGCCAGGCGGCACGTTTGGGAAACTTCAGTTCACCCACCTGGTGGCCTTTATTCGTACGACCGTGCAACCACGGACCAATCGCAAGCCATTGATTCCCGCGCGAGTTTACTCCCCCTTTGTGCTGCCGCCCGATGAAACTCGCGATCGATCCCTGGTTCATGAAATCAAACCAACTCCCGATCGTGAAACACGGCACATTCATCTTGTCGAAATGCAGTGAGGCATCTTCGTCCTTCCAATAGTCATCGTAGTGAGGATGCCGATACCACTCGGCAAGGAGATCGATATTATCCTGCGGATTTTTGGCGCCTCCAAAGGCTGAAAATCGTCCCGGTCGGGTCGTCCCGCCAATCCGGTAGCCTTCGTGAAACAGGCTCAACCCGGTATCGATCATGTATTGGCACACGAGGTGCGGTGGTTGCGTCACGGCGAGATAGTTCTGCGCATACCCTCCCTGAGAACTCCCGAAGGTGCCGACTTTCCCATCGCACCAGGACTGCGTCGCGAGCCATTCGCAGACATCATACCCATCGCGCAAATCCCCCCACTGCATTGCCCGATAGCCCACCCACTTTCCTTCCGAATCGTGGGTGCCCCGATAATTCACCAGCGCCACGATGTAACCGCCCCGTGCCAGGCGCGCCGCCGACTCCCGGGTCCCGTTGGCCCGAAGGGAAGCATACCGCTGTTCGAAAACCACCGGCAGAGGCGTCTCGACAGGTTGAGGGAGGTAGATCCAGGCGGACAGTTTTACCCCGTCCCGCATCGGGATCATGATCTGTTTTTCATCAACGCCGGCGAGGTCCGGCTCGGCGGCCAATGCAGGAACCGAAAACAGAAGCAAGAGGGAAAAGATCGGAACGAATCGCATGCAGAGAGCGTGACGATCCTCGCCCAATTGAAAAGTCCGTGATTCCGCATCAACGGAGGTGTGATTTCGAGGTGAGGTGAATGAGCGGCGAACCCGGAGCAACACCGGAAATTCCCTCAGGCAAAATAGAGGCCGGGCAACCCTGCCACGTGCATGCGGAGGAAATGAACTCGCCGGAAGAATCGTCCCCGCAGCATAGTCGCAGCCGTATGAAGTGGTTCACGACATTGGTTTTGGGCTGGGGACTGGCGATCGTCTCGCTCCGGGCGGATACCGTTTTCCTTGAAGCAGAGGATTTTCCAATTTTATCGGATGGGTGGAAGGTAACCGAAAATGCGCAGATACGGGCGGCCTCGCGGGCGGGCGCGCTGAACGGGGCCAGCGGCGATCCGAAGGGGACGGCCCGGTCGGAGGAAATTACATGGTCCGGGGACGGTCAGCCGGTCCGGGTGTGGGTTCGCTACGGGCATCACACCTCGATCCGCGGCCCGTTCCGGGTGCGGGCGCTGGCTCGGGCCAACGATCAGGAACTCGGTGCCGGGGATTTCGATCTGAAACCGCAGGAAGGAAAGAAGGACTGGGAATTTACCTGGAATCACTTCGATATCGAGCCGGGAACAATACCGTTTCGCATCGAGGTGAGTAAATCCAACCAGCGCAACTGCTCCGGTTACGTGCGCAACGTCGATTGCATTCTCATCACCGACGACCTCAAGGCGGTGCCGGACCACATTCCGCATGGGCCGCAAACGTGGATGAGGGTGACGCTCGGCGAGATTTACAGCGAGCCAGTTCATGTCCACATCTTCGCCGATCACTACCGAAGTCCGTGGTATGCGCACTGGACCCTCTCGAAAGCGGGTGCCGCACCGGGATATCAGCCGGCCCTGACCGATCGCCTTACCGCGGGCGAGCAGACGCCCTGGTGCAACATCACGCGCATGCTGCACGAGGACAGCGGTGCGATTCTCAACATCACCATGCGTCACACCTACATGAGTAAGGCGGAGCGTCTCCAGGCCGTGTTCGAGCTCGCTTCGGAACCGGATGACAAGTCCATCGTGAAGCGGATCGAAGAGGACAGCACGAGCAACGGAGCGGTCATCGTGGTGCCGCCGCATCTTTCGAGTGACGAGAACCGGGAACGCATTTACCTGCCGCGCGACATTGCCAAGGCGACCGGGAAAATTGCCGATGCCTACGAATGGCCAACTATCGGAAAGAAGCCGGAACGATTCCCGTTTCTCGTGTCGACCCACATGGGTGGCTACGGAACGCCGGTGGATCAGTCGATCGTCGACCGCGAGCAGAAGACGCTGGACTACTTCGGTTTCACCAACCGGACGATGCCCTACCTCCACGGCAAAGCGTGGCGAATGAAAGAGAGGTCCTACTGCCGCCCGGATCTCGAACTGATGAAAAAAGTGGTCACCACCGAAGCGGATGAGTTCCGGAAAGACGGCCACAAAATCGAGGATGTCATCTACTGCATGCTGACCGATGAGCCGACCGGACAGCCGCTGAGCTTCATGGCCAAAGACGCGGCCTACCAGGAGGCATTCCGTGACTGGCTGAAGGAGCGACTCGGCAAATCTCCGCAGGACCTGCTCGTGGAAGGCTGGGGGGCTGTCCGCACCGTCACCGAAGCGGAGCGGGATGAGTTTCCGGCTCTCTACTATTTCAGCCAGCGATTCCGAACCCGTGCCCTCGGCAATTTCATGACGATCCAGAAAGAGCTGATCGAGCAAGCCAACGGGCGCGAGTTTCCCACCGTGGTGAACTTCAGTGACGGGGCGATTTACCAGGCCAATTTCTACGCGCAAGGCGTCGACTACTTTGAGCTGCTTGACGATCCGAATCAGAATGCGATCTGGGGCGAGGACTGGTCGAACGGCGCCTCGAGTTACCAGTGCGCCGCGTTCAATGTGGACCTGATGCGGGCGGCAGCGAGAGACCGCAACCAACTCGTCGGCCACTACCTGATCGCCTACGCCAACCGGAAACCGTGGGACACCAAGACCAAGGCCGCCGGTGAAACCGCTCGCGGAGTACGCATGTGGATGAACTACTTTTACGGACCGAGCTGGGGAACTCACAACGGCGGGCCGCTCTGGGGTGAGAACCACAACTGGTATTGCAAACCGGAGATGTGGGCGTCGCAGGCCGAAGTGGTTCGCGAAATCGGTGCGGTCGAAGATCTGCTGCTCGACCCGAAACTGAAACCCGCCCCCGCCGAGGTTGCGATTCTCTACAGCACTTCGTCAGACATCTGGACGGTCGGCGGAAATCGGGCGTTCGGATTCAACCGGATGCACAACTGGATGGCACTGGCCCACGCGCAAGTCCCGGTCGACCTGGTGGCCGGGCGCCAGGTCGTGAAAGGCCAACTCGACGGCAGGAAAGTCTGCTACCTCTCCGGACCGAATCTTTCCCGGGCCGCCGCGGAGAAGTTACGCGACTGGGTCCGGGCCGGAGGAACGCTCATCCTGTCTGCCGGTGCCGCGGAGCGCGACGAGTTCAATCGCCCTCTCGAGTTGCTCGACGACATCCTGCCCTCTGACCGGGAGGAACTCTTGACCAGCCAGAAATATCTCAACTCGGGCAGTTACCTGCCGATCCTGAAACCTCAGGATATCGTAACCACGGAGAGCGGACAGACCCTGGAAGTGCTTTCCGTTTTGCAACGACAAAAGCCTCGCGGAGAAGCGACCGTGCTCGCGAAATTCGCCGACGGGTCGCCCGCCACCGTTCGCGGTTCTGCCGGAAAAGGTGCCGTTGTTTCCCACGGATTTCTTCCGGCGCTCGACTACATCAAGCAGGCCGTCGCAGCCCGGCAGAAACTCGTGGCCGATGCGGAAGCAGGAAAGAAACCGGGCCTGATGCAGGGCGATCATCCCGCCCCGCCGGTCGAGCAGGAGAAAGGAAAGAAGCCCACCGAACCGGCTGCCGATCCGCGTATCGAGCGCTCCTACAACCCGTGGGATTTCTCCGCGCAGACACGGGAGTTTCTGCTCCAGCCCGTCCGCCGGGCCGGGATCGATCCGGATCTACAATGCGACGTTCCGCTCATCGACGCCATTCTTCTCCAGGACGATTCGTCATCGGCATGGCTGATTCCGCTGGCCAATCACACACTTGAACGACAGGAGAAAGTCACCTTCTCCCTCCGGGTCGGGACGCGACAGGTGAAAAAGATGGAATCGGTTTATCACAGTGACCTTGCCTTCGAGCAACGCGACGGGCAGGTGAGGTTTTCCCTTTCGCTCGATGCGAGTGACTACGTGACCGTGCGATTCTGAGAGTCAGAGGAATCCAATGCCCTTTTGGCTCCGCTTTCAAAATAAAGTAATAAACTAATTGACCGACCGGTCGGTTTATGCGAACAGTTCCACATGGTTGGCACTTCTCCGAAAGCAAATTCCAAACGCGAAGACATCGTCGAAATCGCTTCCCGTCTTTTTTACGAGCAGGGTTTCGGCGCGACAGGCATCAAACAGATCATCGACGAAGTAGGCATTGCCAAAGGCACTTTCTATTCCCACTTCCAATCGAAGGAAGAGCTCGGACTTGCATGGCTGAAAGCTCGCCACCACATCTGGAACCAATGGTTCGAAGATGCCATCGCCGGGAAAGGAAGCGCCTCGACGCAACTGATCGCCACCTTCGATTTTCTCGCTTCGTGGCTCAAAGAATGTGACTACCGCGGGTGTGCCTTCATCAATACGATGGCGGAGACACCGAACGCCGCGAATCCCATGCGCGGGGAAGTCATGAGCCATAAACAGAAGCTCCATGAGCGTTTCCAGGAACTGGCCGGCGTTCACTGCCAGGATTCCGGAGAGGCGGAATCGGTATCTCAAACTCTGGGAACGACGCTCTACCTGCTCTTCGAAGGCGCTCTGGTGGAAGCTCAGAACTTTCAGGACTCGTGGCCCATCGACGCGGCCCGCAGCTCCGCGCAATCGCTTCTCGAAAATTAGACAATCTACCAGTCGCAAGTCCCCCCCACCTCATGCCAGCTTACTATTCTCCACTTTCCTGCCCTATGCCCCCCGCATCGCCAATCTTTCCCGAGCTGATCTCTCCCCAATTTTTCAAAGGCTTCCTCTATTTTCCCTACTTGAGACCGACCGGTCGGTTGTAACCGTAGCCAGTCTTTTTTTATCACTCTTATTCCGTCCGATTACCCGCCACGCGGTGGAGACCCTGACAGAGACACCCAGAAACCCAATCAAACCACCACCCCAAACTAACATCATGAATATCCATCCTACCCCTGACCTGAAACCGGAACACCTAACTCCACGATTTCTCGTGGCCTACGGATCCCTCTTCCTCGCCGGCATCGCCGTCCTCACCTTTCTCGCCGCGAAGCCGACCTCTGCGGTCGCTTCCGAGCCCACCGAAGTGCGATCCGATCAAACTTCGCTCGACGATCAGACCATTCACTATCAATCGGTCCAGATCGAGGGACAGCAGATCTTCTATCGCGAAGCGGGACCCAAAAATGCTCCCACCGTTCTACTGCTGCATGGGTTCCCGACCTCTTCTCACATGTTCCGCAATCTGATTCCCGCTCTCTCGAATCGATATCATGTGATTGCTCCGGACTACCCGGGCTTTGGACAGAGTTCGATGCCGGCGGCAGATGAGTTTGACTACACCTTCGATCACCTCGCTTCCATCCTGGAGCAATTCATTGAAGCAAAGGGTCTCGAGAAATACAGCCTCTACCTGATGGACTACGGTGCCCCGGTCGGTTTCCGACTCGCGGCCAATCATCCTGAGCGAATCGACTCCCTCATAATTCAGAACGGCAACGCCTATGACGAAGGTCTTCGGGAATTCTGGGATCCCATCAAAGCCTATTGGGCGGACCCGTCCGCAAAAAATCGGGATGCACTTCGTGGCCTCCTCACCAGCGACGCCACCCGCTGGCAATACACGGAAGGCGTTCGCGAGTTGACTGCGATCAGTCCCGACAACTGGCTGATTGATCAGCGCGGCCTCGATCGGGTAGGCAATCAGGAGATCCAGCTCGATCTCTTTCTCAGCTATGGCAGCAATCCACCGCTCTACCCTGAGTGGCAGACCTACTTTCGTGAACATCAGCCTCCCACCCTTCTCACCTGGGGCAAAAATGATCCCATCTTTCCTGAAGAAGGTGCTCACCCCTACAAGCGCGATTTGAAAAACCTCGAGTTTCACATCCTCGATACCGGGCACTTCGCTCTCGAAGAAGATGGCGATGTCATCGCAGGGCTGATGCTCGATTTCCTCAGTCGCAATGTCACCAACCCGGACGATCGCTAAGCTGATCCAGCAGCAGCACTACCACGACAACCACTCGAAGCAATGAGCTCACCTTCCCTCCCATCGGAATTCCGTCCTCCCCTTCCCCCCTTTACGGAAGAAACCGCCCGGCAAAAAGTGCAGGCCACCGAGGATGCCTGGAACACTCGCGACCCCGAACGCGTGTCCCTCGCCTACACGAACGACACCGTATGGCGCAATCGTTCCACCTTCCTTCATGGGCGGGAAGAAGTGAGATCGTTTCTCGAAGGAAAATGGGATCGCGAGCTGGACTATCGGCTCCGGAAAACACTCTGGGCTTTCACCGGGAACCGCATCTCGGTGAAGTTCGAATACGAATACCACAACAGCGAAGGACAGTGGTTTCGCGCCTACGGAAACGAACAATGGGAGTTTGCTCCCAATGGTCTCATGCAATGCCGCGAAGCCAGCATCAACGACCTCGCGATCGGAGAATCTGATCGCCAGTTCCGATGGGATCGCTAGACCTCTTCTTTAACCATCTAACACAACACTACTCATGGGCCGGAACTTCACTGACTTTGCTTTCACCCCGAGCGTCAAAGAGGCGCAGGAGCACTATGGCTCCCGCAAGAACTATGAACGCATGGAGGAGGATCCTGATCGTTATCTCCTCACGAACCAGGAGAAAGACTACATCCCGAGCCTCGATTTTTTCTTCATGGCAACCACCGGCGAGAATGGCTGGCCCTACGTGCAGTATCGAGGCGGGCCAAAAGGATTTCTCAAGGTCCTCGACGATCAAACGCTCGGCTTTTCCGACTACCGGGGAAACCGGCAATACATCAGTGTTGGTAACATCAACCACGGCGGAAAGGTTGCTCTCATCCTTCTCGATTTCCCACGTCGTATCCGGCTTAAGATCTGGGCGACCGCTACCGTCGTCGATGCCGAAGACGACCCGGATCTCGCCGCCCGACTTCGTGATCCGGAGTATCCCTCGAAAGTGGAGCGGCTCATCACTCTCACGATTCAGGCCTACGACTGGAATTGTCCGCAGAACATCAAACCTCGCTACACCGGGGAAGAGATCGCGGAAAATCTGGAAGAGTTGCTGCCAGAGGTCATGAAGTCGCTGACTGACGACTGATGGGAAAGATCCCGGTCGCAATGTTCGGATCACTCGCTTTCGTTTTTGAGCAGCGCCTCCAGTTGGCGGCGCAACTCGTCCATGGGTTTTGCCGCCTGCTCGTAGACATCTTCGATCCTGTCAAAATCGAGAATGCGGATTCCATCCGGATTCGTTTGCAGGTAGATCGCAGGCGGACATTTCTGAACGGCTTCCCGGGTCGCTCTTTCTGTCATGGTATCGAAGGTCCCGAGGAGAGCGTCGATCATCTTCGGAGGTTCCCCGGTTCCCGGCCGGCGGGTAGGCGTGACATCGATCGCAATGATGGCATCGCATTTTCCGACGAGGACTGAGTGGGGCAAATTCTCGACGACTCCTCCATCGACGAGGACCCGCCCCTCGTGCACGACCGGTTCGAATACGCCCGGAATCGCCATGCTCGCCTTGAGCGCAGGTAGAAGGGGCCCTTTCTCGAAAACGACCCGCTCCCGCGCTTCGAAATCAGTCGCGACTGCGTAGAAGGGAATTTTCAGTTCTTCGAAGGTTTCCACCGCAAGCTGATCGAGGAGGTAGCGGAGAAATCCATCCGGCGAGAGAACGGCTCCGTGAGTGGGAACAGGCCGGAAGAACTTCAGCCATTGAAAGAGATTCCGCCGCTTTCTTCGCAATTCCTGAAACCGGTCCTCCTTCAGAATAATATGTTCGCGAACTCCCTCCCGAATCTCCGCCCCGGATATTCCCGAAGCATAGAGGGCACCGATCAGGGAGCCCATGCTGGTGCCGGCGATGGCCTTCGGAACAAGGCCGAACTCGTCGAACACCTCGATCGCGAGAACGTGAGCGAGTCCTCTCACCCCGCCCCCGCCCAGAGCGATGCCAATACTTTTCATGAAGGGGTTCGCAGGATTCCGGCCGGAGTTTCCGGGGTCTCCGTGGCGCAGCAGAAGGTCGAAGCGTTGGAGGGGTGGGAGCGGTCGGACATGACGACTACTCGGAAATACAGAAGAGATGATTCTCTCCCCGGATGAAGAGCTCGTTGTCGACCGGGGCAGGAGTCGCGTCGACGGTTTCCCCGACGGAGTTGGTGGCGACGACTTCGAGAGTGCCCGCGTCCTTGATCACAGTCGTGTTTCCGCTTCGTCCGGTGAGGTAGACATGACCACCGGCCGCGATGGGCGAAGCGTAGGTATTCGCGATGCCCGGAATCCGCTCGGGGCCGAAGAGGACTTCCCCGGTGGCAGCGTCGTGGCAGGTCAGAATACCGGTCTTTCCTTTGTGGTAGTAGAGTCGCCCGTCGGAGAGAAGCGGCGAAGCAATGTCGGGAGTATCGCGGTCCACCGACCAGACGACTTTGTCGGTGCCGGCAATGTCGCCTTTTCCATCCAGTCGGAAGGCCCCGAGAAAGGACCCCCGAAAGCCGCTCCCGATGTAGACAATGTCATTCGCAAAAACGGCGGAGGCGACAGGACGTTGCGTCTGTCCCCCGCAGCGCCAGAGCTCGGCGCCGGTTTCCAGATCGTAGGCGCGGGCCTGATTTTCCCCGTTCATGATGACCTGCTTTTTCCCGCCGGACTCAACAACGAGAGGAGTCGCCCAGCAGGTCGGCTCGTCTCGATCTGTTTTCCAAATGGTCTCACCGGTGCTCTTGTCGACCGCGTAGAGGGCCGATTGCCCCTCGTGATCCCAGGGGACGATAATCTTGTCTCCGGCCAGCGTGGGGGAGCTGCCTTCGCCAAACGAATTCCTGGTGGTCATCTCGCCAAACTCACGGCTCCATTTCAGTTCCCCCTCCATCGTGAAACAATGGAGACCTCGGGATCCGAAGTGCGCGTAGACATGCTCCCCGTCGGTGAAAGGCGAGGCGGAGGCAAAGCCGTTCGTGCTGTGGGTTCCTTCATGAGGTGTCGCCGTCACGGCCGTTTTCTCCCAGCGCAACGCGCCGGTGTTTCGGTCATAGCAGAACAATTTGAATTCACGCTTTGCGCTTCCCACTGCCGAAACAACGAAGACCTGGTCCTTCCAGATTGCCGGTGAGCCGGAACCACGTCCGGGAACAGCGACCTTCCACTTCACATTCTTCGTCGCGCTCCATTCCGTGGGTGGTTGAGCCGTGAGAGAAACCCCGTTGCCATTGTCCCCGCGCCAGTGAGGCCAGTTCCCGCCCCGGGCGGAGACGGAGGAAAATGTGACTATGGTCACGGTGAGGAGTAGGGTTTTGGAAAGGATACGTGAGGGCATAGGACGGAATGGTGACTGCTTGAATGGGTTACGAATGGGATGCGAAGAGGTATGGATTACGAAAATGGCCGGGAAATATCAAGAAGGCTGTCAGGAAATAGTGCCTGATTCCCCGGTGGAAGATACAATGGGCGGCTACTCCCCGCACGCCCCGGTATCGCCTGCGTCCAAAACGGCTTCGACCTCTCGAATTTCTCGATACTTCGACCGACACCGTGCTTTATTCTCCGTGATGACATCTTCTCTCACTGCCGACTCCCGTGGAATTATCCTACCCTGCCCTGCCTGCGAATCCGCCAATCGAATCGCCTATGCCCGTCTCGGTCAGAAGGGGCGGTGCGGTACCTGCAAAGGGGAACTGCCCTTTCCCGCGCTCCCGGTGGACATCACCGCGGAGGAGGATTTCACGAACCTGATCGCCCAATCCCCGCTGCCCGTGATTGTCGATTTCTGGGCGACGTGGTGCGGCCCCTGCCAAATGATGGCGCCCGAATTTACAAAAGCCGCCGGGATGGCATCCGGCCGGGCCATCCTTGCGAAAGTGAATACGGAGAAACTGCCCGGCATTTCCAACACCCAGCGCATCCAGGGGATTCCCGCGTTCATTCGATACACGGGAGGAAGTGAAGCGGCCCGCACGACCGGATTTCAACCCGCGGAGAGATTGCTGACCTGGGCGGAGGTGGAATGAAGGAGGGAGTTTTCACCTCCCTACCGACAAGCCCCGAAACCGCTCCAGCCAACCCTTCTTCAGCGCATCCGCAATCGTAGGCTCCTCCATCGCGCCGTATTCCTCCGCAGTCTTCCCCCAGTAAAAACTGATCCACCCGTCGACAATGTCGTCCGTTTCCTCCATGAACTGCACCAACTCATCGGCGCTGCAGCGCAGGGGAAAGGTCTCTTCGACCACGATGGGTTTTCCGATGTCGTAGGCCTGGATCGCGGCGACCGCCTTGTCGACCTCGCCCGCTTTCGGATAGAAATGCACGGCGACGAAATCGAGGCTTTCACCGACGGACTCCGAGTAGAAAAACGGTTTGCCCGCGCCGAAGTGAAATACCCAAGGAATGACACCCACGGTGATGAGGTGCCCCTGGTCCTGCTTGCGGATTGCGGCCGTCAGCCGGTCGACCCAGGCCTTCGCGACCTCCTCGCGTTCACGCCCGGCAAGATCGAGCGTGAGCCGCTGGACAAATGATTTCCCCGCAAGCTCGCCGGTGACCCACTCCGTCTCCACTTTGTCCTTTCCCGCCATGACAGGCTCGTTCATGAGGTCGTAGCAGAACACCGCCGGGCTCCCGCGACAGGTCTTTGCGATCGCTTCCCAAAACCGCGCCTGCACCTCCCATCGCTCCGCTTCGTCCAGCGCGTTGAACCATTCCGGCACGTCGTGTTTGTGATAGCAACCCAGTCCCGTAATATCGAGATAGAGCCCCTTTTCCTCTGCGAGCGCCAGCAGCTTCGAGAGGCGTTCCAGGTTCGCCGCATTCGTTCGGTCGGGTGCCTCCATGAAACGGCCCGTCTGAAGATGGATCCGGATCACATTCGCTCCGAGATCCACGATCTCATCGAAATCCTCCACGATGACCTCCCACTGGTCCGCCCAGTAGTCCTCGATCAGCCCTCCGGTATTTTCATTGTGATCGTAGTTCACGCCCCAAGGACGAAAGACTTTGCCGGAGTCGGCAAACACAAAGTGCCTCCCGTCCTCAGAAATGCGAATCCGCTCCAACTTCGAAGCCTCCGCGGCCTCTGCTCCGAAGCCGCTGGAAAAAAGCCCGGCGACCAAACTAAGAACCATTGGAAATCCACGCATCACAACCGGTATTGAATCAGATGACGGGCAGAAATGGAATCCTTTATGCCCGGTGGGGGCCGTGCGAACCGATCCGCACGACTTCATTCTTCAGGACTGTAGGTGAGGTCTGTGACTTCGCCGTGGAGCCTTGGGAAATCGTTCTCATGGAGTCTCGATGAGTCACGCCTCAATCGCCTCCAACCGTCCCGTCTAAAACGGCATCTCACTGGGAAGTTCCGCTGATCTCGACAAGCACCGACTCCTCATTCAGTTCGAATCTCTCCAGGGAATACAGCTGCTTCCAGTCTTCCAGCATCTCTGTCAGGGAGACTCCGCGGTAGCTGATCGGATACTCCACCTTCGGATAAGGACGACGCTCATACATGGCATTGAGCTTCACCCCCGCGTGATTGGCCACAAACCAGAAGTGGTCCGTCGCATTCTCAAAACTCGCGTAGGGGACATGCAGGTCGAAGATATTTTCCAGATCCCTGTTTTCCCGGGGAATGCCCGGAATCCCGGGTAGCTGAAACACTGCCAGCGCCCTTTGCTGATAGGAAAACTCGATCTCTTCAACCGGTCCATCCGCTGAATCCTCGATCGCAAGGTGTTGGAGCAGATCATCGTAATTGTGGAAGGAAAGAAGGCCGGCCCCGGTCCGCTTGAAGTAGCGTGGCAGATCGTGAAGGGGAGTAAATTCGAGGCAAACGACAGTTCGCCCGTCATTCAATTCGCTGGGGGTGTATGTCAGATTCTCGATTCCAAGCTTCTCCACCCGGGAACCGGATTCCACGGGTCCCCCTCCCGAACCCGGAGGAAAATGGGAAGTCGCAATCACTTCGACGGTAAAATCGTCCTCCCGATGAATTGCCCCGTTCTGGAGCGGAATGGTGAACTTCTTCGCGTGCCCGTACTTGAATTCGGAAACCACTACCGCCGGCGACGAATACAGGGGGGCGGGAAACACCAGTTTCGTGCGTGAGTCCCAGGTCCCGCGACTCCGTCCGTTCTGCCGAAACGGAACTCCATTAGCGAAACGGATTTCCGTATCGTCTATATGGAGAAAATCCGGTCCTCCGAATTTCAGCTTCAGGGTCGGACTTCTTTCATCCACTTCGAGGGCTTCCCCGGCATCCGGTACCGGCTCAAAAGTTGCGCCGTCAAAAATCCCATGAACGTGATCGCCCGCATCGGGGCCCGTCGGGTAGAACATCTCAATCAACTCGATCCCCACGTTCTCTCCGTTCGGAAGCGTGCCCTGTTGCTCCTCATCGGCGACGATGACTGTCTTCGGAATTCCCGGATAAGCGGGAAGCGGCTGACTCAGCCGAGCGGAGAGCTGACCGATCCTGCCCTCTCGATTACTCCAGCCAATTTGGAGTTCGGGTTGTTTTCGAAAGCCGGGCGCACGGGGCTTCGGCGGTATGGGAATCGGATGGAATTGCGGACGCGCCGACCCGGGGGCGAGAAATAATCGGGGCGGCTCAGCAAACAAAGTGCCGGCCAGAAGTGTTGCCGTCACAAAAAATTGGAGCCTGGAAAAAGGTCGATATCCGTTTGAATTCAAAGCAACAGGTAGCGTAGTAATTCGCTCAACTCCTGTCACTACGAATCAACCTTCCGAAATCTTTCACGCTACGGCACCCCCACCATCCCGGTTGGGCCGACGCACTGATAGGAACTCCTTGAAAAGGCAAATTCCAATCCATGGAAATGTCGGAGGCGAGGGCGGGCAGCGCCAGTTCAAGCGCAGCGAGAGCTAATAATTCGTTTCGCGGAGCGAAACCTGACAGCGCATCTGGCCCGAGGCTTTTTTGACACCTGGCGAAAAAGACGAGGGCTGGAATTATCCTGCCCTTAGGTCACGATCTGCCGGTGGCAGTGAATCTTCGCTTCCCGCCCCGGTGGGGCTCTTTGCATTCCGCTGCGCGAAATGATGGAGGCGAGGGCGGGAATCGAACGCCAAAATCCTTATACACTGATAATAAGAGAGTTACAAAATACGCTATGGCACTGTGTGTCTCACTTGTGTGTTACAGTAAAATACAGATTTCCTTCAGCCAGGTCAATGGACTTCGCCTTTGAAAATTGTTTCAAATCAACCTGACCGAACAGGGCAATCCGGCTGATGAAGCTCAATGCTTCAGTGCCAAGTCGCTCTTCGCGTTCATCACTGCTTGAACGGACGAGAAATTTGAAGCGACGAACTGATTCAGTCAGAAATCGACAGCTCCTCCAATTCCCAACCTTCATCGACTGCCTTTATCACTCCCTCGAATTCCGTCCTGACCGTCGCACCAAACGAATTTTGTGAGTCGACAAACGCCCGGACTCGATAGCGATCTCCTCCCAATTCTGTGACATATTGAGAGCCGTGTGAAGGGAACTCAGCAGTTTTTGGTGACTTCAATTTCTTCTCAACGAATTGCTGCATGTAAGCCCACGCTCCATGTTTGCTGCTACTACCTGCGGAATCACTGCCAAGGTTGAATAGCCCCACAACAATTAGGATTAGAATCCCAGCGAGAAGAACGAAAATAAACGTGCATCCTTTTTTCATGATCTAATTTTCTTTGCTACTTTCTGTATGTCGATAAAAAAGTCGCAAACTCCTATCTCTATGAAGAGTGGGATCGCATCAAACAGGACAGCGGGAGATCAGCAAAAAGCTCGGCGGGGTCATACGCGCCAAGCGTTTGGAAATCGGCATGTCTCATGAAAAATTTGCCGAATCATCGGGCCATCACCGAACTTACATCGGATTTCTTGAGAGAGGGGAGAGGTGTCCGAATATCGCAACTCTTGAGAGAATTGCACAAGCTCTCGGTAGCAATATCTCAGATCTTTTGCGGGAAGCGGGATATTGAAGGAATGAGTTTGAAAATATTTTCAAACTCATTTTCTTGATGTTTCAGGCTACGCTCCGTTCAATCGAAAGGAAGAAAGTTTAACGGTCCTTCCCCCGGTTTTGAAGGGTAGTCGCTAGCGTGCTTCTGAAGTGCATCCAATGCCATTCGATAGCTGGATGTGACCACGTAGGTGCAACCTGATGATTCAAGTATCCCCTTTCGTCTGAGAGCATGAAGTTGCTTCAAAATAGGCCGTGCGGCAGTTGATCGTGACGAGATGCTACCGTTGTGAATGAGCAGGCAGAGAATATCTTCCGCGTGTTCTCCTGACACACGAATGATCTCTAAAAGCAACCTGATCGAAGACTTTTGCGATGGTGCTAATTTTCGCATTTTTCCAAGATAGGCGAAAAACTTGTTCAATGCCTTCGCCGCCTTTCCAGCAGTAAAATTCAGCAGCTGCTCGATTTGCCATTGCGGGTCGGTGTGGGGACTAATCTCCTGGAATCGGCGTTGGCCGGAAAGCGAATGAATCACTTCAAAGCGAATTCTTCGATTCGTCTTCGCATAGATCCGTATCGTTTCGCCTGTCCGCGATTCAATCCTCAATGCACGGCTATTGACCACTCTCTCTTCATCAACTTGTACTTGGAACTCACGCACGACGGAAAGCTTCTCACCAAAAGCACGCATCGGCCGTTCCAACATCGCCACTGCTCCTGTCGGGTCATCCGAAATAAATTCCCAGTAGCTTTCGACCGATTTCAGGTTGAGCAACCGATCGATTCTTTGCCAAGAGATAGGCGAAACAAATTCATTTGCCCGATGCAATTCTTCCTCCCACGAATCAATCACCGCATCAAGATATCGCTGCACACTACCGAATGAACTTTGAGGATCTGAGTTTTCGAAGAATTCTTCATCGTCTGGAATCCAATTGTCTCTTCCATCCAAGGAGAACTCGCCCCCGAATTCGTCGGGCAGATTTTGACGCATCATATGCGGCTTGTCAGTTTCGCTCAGATTTCCTTGGTGCAAGATCCAACGCGTCGGATTGATCTGGATTGCTAGTCTAAGGTAAGTCTGCGTTTCCAAGTTCGAATTTTCATTGAAATACTTCGAGAACTTGACGGCGCCCTGGAAAAGCGGAGTGCCGAAGTTCTGTGAACCCCATTCGAATTTGCTTCGACGCACCTGCATTGACCTTCGCAGACCTCCCGAATTATCAGGAGCTCTGAAAATCCAGCCATGCAGAGATGACTGTGTTTCTCTTTGATCCTTCGGCGGAATACCGAGGCTCCTTCGAAATGCATCAATATCAGCGACTGTGCCTGACACTCTCCATGTTCCAAGTTCGACTTCAATTCGATCAAAACGCACTCCGTCGGCGTTAACAAGATTTCTGAAAGACAATCGACGCATACTTATTTGCACTTCTGTCCTACCTCATCATCTCCTTAAAGAGAAGCAAAGATCAACCTGCGGAAAGTGTGCAGTTCAAAAGACGCTGAAAATCAGTGAAGCTGCTTTCAAGCCGGGGCTAGAAGCGAATCACCTGATAGTCCATTTTTTCAGAATATGTGCAGCAAGCGAATGGCTATGACTCAATCATCTGCGAGGAAATTCTCGCCTTCACGCGCTGCACTGTCGATATCCCCTTGCCAGTAATCTTTGCCGTATTGCGAATCGATTGTCCCTCGCGCAGCCTACGCGCCACGTCCCCATGCTTCCGAAGAAACTGATGTTGTGGAAGCTTCGATCCTCTCGGTCTTCCCAATTTTTTCCCTTTCCGCTTCGCTTCTTCTAATCCCGACCTAATTCTTTCCGACAGTGTTTCCCGTTCCGCCCGCGCCATCTCCGCGAGAAGGGCGAACATAATAGCCGCAGCGGGATTACGCTTCCCGTTAGGAAGCAGCGTCTCGATTCCTTGCTGATGCCAGTAGAGGGACACACCGAAATCTTCCAGCGTCTCGACAAAAGCATGAGCCACGCTGTTCTTGCGGGCGAGGCGAGACACCTCGTGAACCAAGACCTTCTTAATCGCCCCGCTTCGCGCCAGCTCCTCGACTCGGTGAAGTCCGACGCGATCTTCCTCGGAAGCAGCACCGGAAATTTCCTCTTTGCAAGTCTCGACCACTTCGTAGCCCTTCGCCTCCGCAAAGGAGTTGAGTTCAGAAACCTGACGATCTGTTTCTTGCGCCGAAGTCGAAACACGAACGAGAATTGCAACAGGGATTGAAGAATGAGCGATCATTGAAACAATTTTCAATTTGTATTCAAAAAATCAAGTGATTTTATGAATACATCTCTCGCCCTGTTTTCTGCTGCTGCAGTCTTCAGAATACCGTAGGTGAATCAAGCCACCTTTCTTTGAATACAGTTTTCTTTCACAGACTATAGTCTGTGGACTGTCATGGGGGTTAGTTCATCGTCAGGACGTGAATCGTTCAGTTAGTAAGGCCTTTGGGGAAGTCGTCCGCAAGCGCAGGGTTGATTCTGGCTTGAGTCAGGAAGCACTCAGCGAGAAGGCGAATCTTCACGCCACTTATATCGGGCTAATTGAAAGGGGAAAGCGGAACCCAACTATTGAGGCTGCCGAACAAATCGCCGCTGCGTTTGGTGTGCGACTCTCCATTCTTATTTCGGAGGCTGAGAAACTTTCATGAGCTTTGAAGAATACTGCTCAAAACTGGGGCGACTCAGTGAAGTTAAACGAACGATTCTTCATAAATTGTGGGGTGAAGATTCCGGAACGTTATCCGGGGATTGGGTCAGAAGCTCAACCTTGCTCGCTCTCACTAGACAGAAATACTTTGATCGCAGAACGCGTGAACTCAGGGACGAAAAAGGCTGCGATATTGAAACTAAAAGCGTGAATGGAGGGCATTGCTATCGTTTGAATTCTGAAGTTATAAAGAATGCCAATCCGCGATTCTATCTAAGCGCGAAGGAGAAAAAGCTATTATTCGCATTGGCTAAAAACAAATGCCAAGTCTGTGGTCGACGAATGGAAGCGGGCGTGCGGGGGTTGCAAGCAGATCACAAAATTCCGCTAATTCGTGGAGGCGATCATGAAACCACAAATTGGCAGGCGGTTTGCAATGAGTGCAATGTTGGCAAAAAGCGAGCTTGCGCTGGCTGTGAGGAAGATTGTGAGAAGTGCCCGTGGGCCTTCCCTGAGAACGTTGGAATACTAACAGTCTTACGCCTTCCCGCATTATTGCGGGACAAGATTGAAAGTAGAGCGGACGGCGAGGGGCAAGATGCAATCGAGAGGGAAATAATCCGTTTGATCTCGTCTGCTACTGAGTTGGACTAGGCCGCTTGGCGATGGAGAGGGGGCAATAAATGTTCCCCATAATCGGAAGCTACTTGTTTCTTGAGTGCCGCTAAAATTTCCTTTCCAATCGCTGCTGCCACGGGCGGAGGAAACGCGTTGCCGATTTGGCGGTAGGTGGCTGTCTTTTTTCCAGCGAATTGCCAATCATCAGGAAAGCCCTGAATTCGGGCGACCATTCGATTGGTCAATTTTGGAACGAAATCGGTCGGAAGATCGCGTGGTGGTGTCTCGTTGGCGATTCCTTTTCCATCAACCCCAAGCTCTGCCCACTGCCTTTTCGCCCTTGTGGGGCCTAAGTCTGGTCCGCCGTGCTTCTTGGAGCCTCCTACTACGGTAGGGCCGATTCCCGCTGCCTTTTTCTTCCAGTTCTTTGCACCTTCCCACCCGTTCTCTGAAATCAGATCATAAATCGTTTCAGAAACTGTGGGCGGGTTGCTAATAGTATCAGGCCAGCGAAAACACGAGGCGTATTCTTCAAGCATTCCGACAAGAATAAACCGTGGTCTAAGTTGCGGGACTCCATAATCAGAGGAATTGAGTAATCTCCAATCGGTAAAATACCCAAGCTTTCCAAAACTTGCCAAAAGTTCGTTTCGATAGTCAGCGAAGGAGGCACTGGAAAGCCCTCGAACGTTCTCAAACATCACCGCTTTCGGGCGTATCTCCTTTGTTAATCGCAATGCTTCTGGAAATAAATCGCGTTCGTCATCTCTCCCTAACTGTTTTCCCGCTATCGAGAACGGCGGGCAGGGAACTCCACCTGCGAGCAAATCGACGCCTTTAAACGGCGTTCCGTCGAATTCCCTTAGATCGCCATTAAACACATTCCAATTTGGCCGATTTAAATTCAGAGTCTCGCAAGCGTGAGCATCGTTTTCCACAAGTGCCGAATGCTCAAAACCGGCTTTTTCCAATCCTAGTGCTTGGCCGCCCGCTCCCGCACATATTTCAACCGAGGTAAATTTACTCATGCTTTAGACTTGAGATTCTGGACTGTTTCGAAGATTCGTCAAGGACTGTTCAAAGGTGCATTGATTTTGGGTCAGCGTTGGTTCTTGCAGTTGCACGTTCGTGCAAATCTAATCATTGCTGCTGTATAGGTGGCTTAGATCAAGTCCTGGAAAAGTCACCTTGTCGATTAGCCTCTTTAGTTCCTTCATCTTGAAGCCTGATCCGTAGTTGAATCCGGCGTTTCTTTTGCCTGCTCCTTCTACCCATCCAAGAAGGGCGTATCGTTTTTCGTCCGAATCCGTTACTTCTCGCAGACGATCAGTGATCGCGTGGCGAAAGGAATGAAAGTCCTTTCCAAAAACCAACGCGTCATCACCTAGCGTTGACCTTGCTAGTCTTCCAAACCATTGACTGAACACCTTCGCCCGGTTTCCAGTTTGTGGGCACGGAATCATTTCCGGAAAGAGAAATCCTTTCGGATCTTCTTTCTTTCGAATCTGTGCGTATTCAAGTAACCCAATTTTTAGCAACTCTTTGTGGATTGGAACTCGACGTTCACTAGCGGCGGTTTTCAATTGCTTCAGAATCGCTCCTGCATCGTCTGCTTCCCTGATCCAAATGAACGGTACTCCGTTTTCCTCTTTTACGTCTTCCACGAGAAGAGAAGCTGCTTCGTTCGCACGAACGCCAAGGTACATTCCCATCAGCGGAATCCAAAAGCGCCCTTCCTTAGGTTGTCCGCTTCTGTTGCGCTTGCCGCGCCATTTGAGGAATTCAGGTGACGAAAAGAGCAACTGCAATTCATCTGCCGTAAATTGCTCGCGAGCACGCTTCACAACCTTGGGCAGTTGATCCAGCAGGGCACGTGATCCAAACGGGTTGCGTTCAAGCCATCCGATTTCGACGGCATGGTTCAAGATCGCTTTAACAGCGATAAAGACATCCTTCTGACGCTTCGGTGAAATGGTCTTCGGATTCGAACATTTAGCTTCTTGATCCGCAGCTTGTTTAATCGTCTTGCCGGGGTAGCGCTTCGACGCATTTGTCGGGACGTTTGAGAGAAGTCGAACAAGCCGTTCTCCGTCTTCAAATTGAATCGCCTTTAGCTCGGTCGAGGCCTTGAAGAACTCCTTCAGAATGCGAATTGGAAGCGCGTAGCTCGACAAGGTTGCCTTGCT
Source organism: Verrucomicrobiales bacterium (assembly GCA_029213265.1). Taxonomy (GTDB): domain Bacteria; phylum Verrucomicrobiota; class Verrucomicrobiia; order Verrucomicrobiales; family DEV007; genus Arctic95D-9. The sequence continues at coordinate 122,773 of JARGNG010000012.1, forward strand.
GAGTCTGCCTTCTTTCTTTCTGCGTGGATATCGCTCACAAATTTCATCGACACTGTGCCCCTTCGGTTCGGAAGTTGCCGCAGTCGAGTCTGCGTGTAATCCAGAGAATAAAGGATCCCTCGTTTTGAATACGCTCCCTTCGAACTCTTCGACCGTTCTCCACTGTGACTCGACAACGGCCTTTCTGAACATCCTCACGAGATCCGCGCTCGCCGTCTCGGCGTCGAACAGAAATCCCCGTTCCTTAAGAAAGCGTCGAAAGAGATCTTCCCAATCACTCGGCTGATAGCAATAAGCTCCTTCGTAGTCAGTCAGATCAGCACGTGCTGTATCTAAGACGTTGTTCTTCCAGTCTTCGTCGCGGCTTTCTCGAAAGACTTCACGACTGGCTTCCGCCTCGGTCTCCATCTGGACAAACCACTTCAGTACTTGGTCGCGTTGATCCCCTTCTGAAAGGGTCGCAATGTCCACCAGGGGCTCCGTACGCTGCCGAAAGTGGCGAAAGGACTCATCCTCTTCTAATTGCGTCAGAAGGCGCTCAGCTTCCGCGCTGTGAATCGCTGCCTCACGAATTGCGCGCTGCTTTGCCTCGCGCCAATCCTTGGTTCGAAGACTCTTCTTCGCGTGGCTGGGTGTTAATCCGGCTTTTTCCAGTCGCTGAGGATACCGGAAATTGAAATAATAGACGCCGTTTCTTTTGATGGTATGAGGAATCCTTGGCATGGGATCTGAGTCGGCATGTGTATCACTCTCGTGTGCCATATCAGATTCCTTACTCTCTCATTATCAACAACTTGTATCAACATCAACGACTTGCGCTGTGTTGAAAGGCGAGGGCGGGAATCGAACCCGCGATAGAGCTTTTGCAGAGCCCGGCCTTA
>JARGNG010000165.1 GCA_029213265.1 Verrucomicrobiales bacterium
GAATCCTCGAATCCTCGAATCCTCGAATCCTCGAATCCTCGAATCCTCGAATCCTGCATACGACATACAACATACAAACAGGATATGGGCCCATTATTGACATAACGGATTCTGAGAGAAAATGGTAGAGTTTTCAGCCCCAATTTGAGGCCACGTTACTACCAATCCGGGAACGAACCGTCCGATCCTGAAATAGTATTCGCAGGAAGAAGCACGAAAACGGAAAAGATAGACTGTGATGCCGACCTATACTTTTCCGAGGTCGGAATCAAAACCGCACTTTGATTCCGCCCGTAAGGAAAGCGGAGGATTCGAGATCCTGCTGAAAAGGAATCGCTCCTCCTTCGACCTCGATTTCCTGGCCGACCTGCATTCCACCATTGAGGTAGGCCCACCAGGGACCACTGATGCGACGATCGATTCCCAAACCGACCTGGATCGCGCGATAGTTCAAATCCACGTCCGGGCCGGCTCCGGTCGGGTTAGTAATGTTCCATCCTGCTCCGTTGAGCAATGCACGACCGGTGAAGAGCCAGTCTTCGTTGGGAGCATAGGCAAGCTCGGCACGGGGAAAGGTCAACGCAATTGACCAGTGAGGGTCCGGCTCGAAGATAAATCCCACTGCCGGGAGGATTCGCTCTTCGCCGAGGTCTCGTGAGTAGTAAGCACCGAAAGCGACCTTGGTGGTGTCGTTCCACTGGTAGGAAAGAAGTGCGAGAGAAGTGAGGATGAAATCGTCGGAATTCATCGTCTCAAAATCGGAATACCACCCCGGCTGCAGTCGAATCCACATTTTCCAGCGCTGGTTGAAATCCTTCCAGAGGTTGAAAGGCACATCGACACGATGGAGATCGAGGGAAGTTGTTCCGAAGGGAAGAGGAGCTCCGGAAAACTTGAGATTGTTCTGGCGGTATTTCACACCCGCGGTGAGACGGAAACCGTCCCGCATAATCACCGGAACATTCGCTTCAAACCCGAATTCCTCCTGCGAGAAGGATCCGGGGGCATTCGAAAAATCAGCATCGTCTGACCACGTGTAGTACGTGTTTCCGACCGCATAGTTCGGAATGAATGACTCTTCTGTCCGCTCCTCGGCGAATCCAGCGGGGGAAAAAAGGAATATAGCTCCCAGGAAAAGAGAAGTGAAGCGTGTCATGTTGACTCTCCTTTACGCACGATCCGTGCAAAAGGAAACAGAAATTGTAGCGCGATGTCAGAAAGGAAGCGGATCGCCCTCGCTTGCCGTCGTTTCCGTGAAAATCGCCTGCAGGCGTCGCGTCATCGGTCCGACCTCTCCGTCTCCAATCGTTCGTCCATCCACTTCAAGAACGGGACTGAGCTCGCCCATGGTGCCGGTCGTAAAAGCCTCGTCCGCGGTATGCAGTTCTGTAAGAGACAGATCCCGCTCCTCGATCGGAATGCCGTTTTCCTGACAAAGCTCGATCACAAGACCACGGGTGATCCCCGGAAGGCACGCATTTCCGAAGGGAGTCAAAACCTTCCCTTTTCGGATGAGAAAAAGATTGGTCGCGTTCGTCTCGGCCAAAAACCCCCGGTCATCCAGCATGACCGCATCATCAACCCCGGCGAGATTCGACTGAATTTTGGCGAGTATGTTGTTGAGCAGGTTGTTGTGATGGATTTTCGAATCGAGAAATTCAGGACTGTTCCGGCGAATCGCGGAAGTGATCAGTCGAATTCCTCCTTCGTTGTCGTAGACCGGGGCTTTCCATTCCGCGAGGACGATCAAAGTGCACCCATACTGATTGTTCGTCGGTGACATGCCGGACGTCACCTTCTTTCCCCGGGTCAGTGTGAGACGAATGTGCGACTCGTCACGCATGCCATTGGCTTCCAGCGTCGTAAAGATTGCGGAACGGATAAAATCACGATCCGGAACATTTTCAAAAGCAAGGGCCTTGGCACTGGCCATCATCCGGTCCAGATGGGCATCCAGTTGAAAAATCCGACCGTCGTAAATGCGCAGACCTTCCCAGACGGCATCCCCGCCCTGGACCACCGAATCAAACACAGACACGCGCGCTTCGTTGCGGGGCCAAATTCGATCGCCGACCCAAATCTGAATGGAATCGTTGCGCGGATCGGGCAGGACAGGATCGGGAGTGAAGCCGGGAGCAGGGGTCGAGGGCATGTGGTACGAAGAAGGAGAAAAGTGGAGAAGTAAAGCAGGAAAGAGGAATGAGATGGACGGACCGGGTCAGGAGACGAGGCAGGGGGAGCGCCCGCCCTGCAGATGCTCCCATTTCCAGAAAGGAGCTCAGGCAGCCGGCTTGAGTTCTTCCGGCTTGGCTTCTTCTGCGGGCTTGTCCTTTTTTTCAGGAGCGGCAGTTGCCGACTTCTCGAATTCTTCCAGCCTCTTCGAAAACTCCTCTTTTTCCGGATCGAGTTCGACGGCTTTCTTCATGTATTCGATCGCCGCCTCTTTTTCCCCGAGCTTGTAATGCGCGCGCGCGATGTGGTCGTAGATCACCGAGTCGGGCGTCTCGACCATTTGCTCCGCGCGAAGAAGCTCTTTTTTGGCCTCTTCGTAGTTACCTTTCATGAAATGAAACCATCCGAGACTGTCGACGATGGCCCCACTGTCGGGATCCAGATCTGCGGCTGTCTTGATCAATTCGCCGGCCTCGTCGAGGTTCATGTTATTTTCCACCCACATGTAGCCGAGGTAGTTGTAAACGGTCGCCGTGAATTCCTTGTTCTGATCATCCGGATCATTCTTTGAAATCAACTCGATCGTCTTTTCAAAAAGCCCCGCCGCTTTCTCAAGATCACCCCCCCGTTCGATCGCCGCGGCATAACGGAAGTAGAAAGACTCGTTCAGCATTTGGGGCTGCTCTTCGGCTGCCAGTTCAATCGTCTTTTCAAACTGCTTCACCGATTCCTCCCACTTTTCGAGACGACTCAAAGGAAAGCTGAGAAGAAA
>JARGNG010000060.1:0-20116 GCA_029213265.1 Verrucomicrobiales bacterium
ACGGACTCGCGCCGGAGGTCACGGACCTGAACGCCGAAGATATTTCCTACGCTCTAGAGGCAAAGCTTCCCGATCTGGAGAAGCCCTTCATCGATCCGACGCCGGACGACAAGGATGACGGGATTGCTGTTGGTAGGTTGGGTGGTGACAACGGCGGGAGAGAGGTTGTTCTCGCCTTCTCCCGGGAAATTGCCGAAGGCAAACATGGTGACATCGACAGCTTTCTGCTCGTGAAGGACGAAAAACTGATTTTCGAATCCTATTTCCGCCGTGGCCGGTTCAACTATCCGCACTACCAGATGTCGATTACCAAATCCTACACGGCGATGGCACTGGGGCGGGCGATGAAACTTGGCTATCTGACCATGGCTGATCTGGACCAACCGGTGACGCAATTTCTCCGGGAGCTCGAACCGGAATCCTTCGTCGAAGGGGCCGGCTTGATCACTCTGGCCGAAGCCATGAATATGCGCTCCGGTATTCGCATTGACGATGAAACAGCCAGGCGTCTTCGTCGCACCCCGGAAACTCTCCAGGGGCAGGGACAGATTCAGGCTTATTTTAAGAACAGCGCACCGATTCCGCCCGTGCCACGCGAATACAAGTATCAGGGTTCTGATCCCAGCATCACAATGCAGGTGGTGGACGCCGTCGTGCCGGGATCGGCACGCGAGTTCATCGAGACGGAATTGCTCGGCAAAATGGGCATCCATCGTTTTGGCTGGCAGGATGACCTCAGCGGTTTGCCCAAGTCCGCGGCCGGAAGCAGCATGCGTTCGCGCGATATGGTGAAGTGGGGGCTGCTCGTTATGAATGAAGGGAAATGGAACGGCGAACAGCTCATTCCAGCTGAGTTCGTGAGGCGCGCCACCGATCGTCTCCATACCAATCCCCGGGGAACGAGCTACGGCTTTTTCTGGTGGCGGCACGATATGGAGGTGGGCTCTCGCAAAGTCGATTGCATTTCGGGTCGCGGCGCCGGGGGGCAGTTCATCTTGATCTTTCCTGAACTCGACATGATCGCCGTCGTAACCGCTCACATCAAGGGGATGGGCGGAATGCTCAAGTCCTTTCCTGAACGGATTCTGCCGGCCTTCATGGGGCACTGATCGTCCCTTTCGGGAAGGAAATAAATCGCAGATCTGCTCAGTGGGGCGCGCTCTGGATCGGGAGGTAAAGGCGCGCGGGCCTCTGGATTTCCCTTTACTTTTCTTAGGTCGGAAGAAGTTCCAAGGGTTCAAATCTTAACGATCTCCGGTGCGAAAGAGCACAGCTTCCGGGATTGCCTGCTTCTCGATACCGGGGCCGGACCACTGCAAGGTCAGCGCGGGAGTCTTTTCCGCGCTTCGATAGTAGAGCGTAAAAGGATGGAGGCCCGCCTTGAGACGGATGCTTCCACTGGCTTCAGAGCCGTCGTGATTGAAGTCGTCGTCGATGACCTGGGACTCGTGAATGCGAAGATGGGTCCCCGCGTCGGAGGTGGCGTGGAAGGTCCAGAGTCCGTTTTTCGGAATCTTGAGGAATCCCCGGTACCGGAGTCCGGCATGATCGGGGCGGGGGAGCTGTTTGGCGACATCGATCCCGTATGCAAGGTCTTCCGCAACCGGGTCGAGTTCATCGAACTCAGGCAGCCAGGGCCATTTCCCTTCGAAGCTCGCGATCCTCACGCCTTGAATGACGGCTGCATCGACCGGGGGCACCAACTCATGGTCGTAGGCCCTCACTTGCACTTTGTCCTTGCTGGGATCAAAAGGGTCGTCTCTTTCCGGCTGTCGCACTTGAAGGACCCGGTCCTTCATCCTCTGCTGCAAACGGTTGAAATAGTCCACTCGTCCTTCCGGAGGATGGACGAAGAGATCGGTTCCCTCCTGGAGGTCGGTGCGAAGGTCATAGATCTCGAAGGGGTCGGCATGGGATTCGATAAAGACTCGCACCCCTTTGTAGCCATCGAGGAAGATCACCTGTTGCCCGTTTCGACGAGTTCCGGCATGGTTCACAAATTCCGGATACTTCGGCACGGATCCTTTTTGTCGGAACTCCGCGTAGATAATTCCCTCCCGGGCTTGGCCCTTTCCGGTCAGAACCGGAACGAGAGAAACTCCATCGCTCCGGGCCGGAGTCGGGACTCCGGCGAGGTTGCAGAAGGTTGCCATCCAGTCGTGGAACTGGGAGGGGCGCTCGCTTTTCCCACCCTTCGCGATGGTCTCCGGCCACCAGGCAAAGGTCGGCTGACGCATTCCGCCCTCGTAGCAGTCTCGTTTGATTCCCTCGAACGGGCCGAACGAATCGAAGGCGTTCGCCTCGTATTTCTCGCCCGTGATGTAGGTGTTGTTGTGAGGGCCATTGTCGGCGCTGAAAATGACCAGAGTCTCGTCCTCGATACCCAGATCGCGTAGCGTCTGGAGCAGGTCGCCAATGTTTTCGTCCATCCGGCGCACCAAAGTGACGAAACGCTCTTCTCCGTCGGACCAGCCTTTTCCAACGACCTCGGGGTCGCGCCATGAGTCGATCGTGCCGGCTGCGGTATTGATCATGCTTCCGGGTGTGCCGGTCCATTGCATTCCGCCTTCGACACCCGATCCTTCCGGATAAGTCATGGTCGGCAACTGCAGCGCCGCGTGTGGAGTGTCGAAAGCAAAGTAGAGAAAGAAAGGAGCGCGATCTTCGTCGGCACAGTGATCGACGATCCATTTCTTGGCCCGGGCCGTGAAGAGATCGGGGGTGAAACACTTGTCGAGAGTGCCGGAGATCTCGCGATTGTTTTCATAGAGTTCCTGGGGGCTGCGATGCCCCTCGGAGTTTCCGATGGGCCAGTGATTGGCCGGATAGTGCTGGTGGCCATCGACGTGGCGGACATAGCCGTGGAAAAAGTCGAAGCCGCGTTTGGTTGGATAGGCTGTCCATGTTGCCGGAGAATCGCCGCTTCCCTGGAGCCCATATTTCCCGACCAGTGCCGTTGCGTATCCGGCTTGTTTCAGAGTGCTCGCCAGCGTGTGATTGTGCTCGAGTGCGTTGTCGAAGTCGGTGTTTCGAATCGTGCAGTGCCCCTGGTGCACGCCGGTCAGAAGGGTTCCGCGGGCCGGAGCACAGACCGGCGCACTGGTGTAGTGCTGGTTAAGAATCATCCCCTCCGCCGCCATCCGGTCGAAGTTCGGCGTCGCGAACTTCTTTTCCCCGGCGCGGGCGTTCTGCCAGAGCACACCGATGTCGCCGTAGCCGAGGTCGTCTGCGAGGATGAAAATAAGATTGGGGCGTTTACCGGCTCCGTTGGGATCTTCCGCCATCGCCGGGAGGGCGAAAGCGAGGAGAGCCAGGAGCGTCGGGAGGATGGCTGCTTTATGAATCAGCAGGGGGGAGGAGTTGGTCATGGGAGAGGTCCTTCTTTCAGTGGAGGGAGAATACGCATGCATTGGACTCCCCGTCACCTGAACATTTGCAGAGAGGCGTCCTATGTTGGCTCAAATTCCCCCTCGAAATGCGGAAGGGGCGTGATACGATTCGAGTCATGATTTCCAGAATTTCTCTCTGTGTGACTCTCCTGGCTGCCTTTGCTTTTTGCTCCGCGGAGAGTGAATTGCGCGATTGGTCGAATGCTGCGGGGAAAACGATTTCCGCTGAGTTAGTCAGTCTTGAAGGGTATAGTGCGATTCTCAAAATGGCAAACGGTCGAACCTACACCGTGCCACTCGCGGACCTGAGTGAAGCGGATCGGGAATTCGTCCAAGAGTGGAAAAAGGAACAAGAGACGGCAGCGAGTCTGGAAGAAGCGGGCATCGAACTGGGGATTCCGACCAAATCGATTGTGGAAACGGCCTTTGATGAGGAGACTCCGAGAACGAGGAAAGGGGAACTCCTGGGCTGGCAGGCCGGAATCGGAGAATGGCGGATTGAAGAGGGGGTTCTCATCGGCGATGAGGTGGCCGAAGACAATCACGCATCGTCTCTGACCTATCGTTTCGAGGCGGACCATCTCATCCTTACAGCTGAAGTCCAACTCGGGACCGCCGAGCAGATTGCGTTTGCGTGCCGCGACACGGTTCCTCCGAATCTCCACCTGGGACGCCTCTACATCACGCCTGATAAGCTCTGGATTCAGCGTATGTCAGGGATCGCCAAGACGACGAAGAGCGAGAAACTCGTGACCCGGGACGTCGATCTGGATCCGGAGAAGTGGTATAAAGTCACCATCGAAATCATCGGTGACCGGTACCGGGCGAAGGTGGGCGACGAGGTGATCGAAGCCACGCACGAACGCTTTCAGGACGCGAAGGGAATTGTAGCTCTCGTCAACAGAGGGCAGGGCGCAAAATATCGGAATGTGTCGCTCTGGCGGGCGAAGCCGAAGGAGTGAGATGCACTTCCTGAGATCCCTGTCCGGGCATTCTTTGAGAAGGGTGGTAAGGTCTGCATGAAAGTCGAGGTTGATCCCCGAACTTTTTCTGAGTTACATTAACGACGAGGCGGTTCCGCGGATCCAAATCCTGTTCCCCGGAGAGAAAAGCTACCATCTTGATTTGTCTCCGGTGAAATAGTCCGGATGTCTTCGAAGAGGGAAGTCACTTTTCGTAATCAGCCCCGGTCAGGCTTTCGAGAACCGATTCCTGCCAGTCGTGTAAGGATTTCTGCATCCCCTCAAGCACCGCAGGCTCCACGGTGGAGAGGTCCTCTTTCTCACCGGGATCAGCGCGGAGATTAAACAACTCCCGTTTCGGGTCGGATCCCTCGTTTTTGCCATCGTGAACGACCAGTTTGTAGCGATTGTCGAGCATGACGCGGGCTCCGCGATAGTCATCATCTTCGATCCCCGGATGATGGAAGTTCTTAAAGTTTCGAGTGGGGATTCCGCCACTCAATTTTACCAGAGGAGTGGTGCCTTCCTGGAGTCCGGGATCGATCCACGGTTTCCGCTCGGCGAGGTTGTTCCGGCGCGTATCGAAGGACCAGAAGAAGATCGGTTGGGGGCGTTTCGTGAGGTACCCGTCGAACAGCGGTGCGAGGCTGATTCCATCGAGTGTGCGGTTCGGCAAAGTGGTGCGGGTGAGGGCGCAAAGCGTGGGCAGGATGTCACTCGTGACCGCATTGGTTTCGCTGACGCGCCCCCGGGGGATGCGCGAGGGCCACTCAATGACGCCGGGAACGCGAATGCCCCCGTCGTAGACTTCTCCCTTCATGGCCCGCAAAGGGGAAGCGAGAACACCACTGGGTGGCGTGCCGTTGTCGCCGCAATACCAGAGCAGGGTATCGTCGCGGAGGTTTTGCGTGTTCAGGAAATCACGCAGGGTTCCGATGGAACGGTCCATCGCCGTGATTTCCGCGTAGCGTTCGCGCAGCACTTCTCCGAGAGGGCGCTCGACCGGCCGGCCCGTTTCGTTGGATGTCAGTCGGACCGGTTTTCGGTCGGCGTATTTTTCAGGGAGTTCGTCGTAGATCGCAAGATCACCGGGAAGTCCGCTGTAGGGTTCGTGGGGCGATCCAAACCAGACTACGGCAAGAAAGGGCTTCTCGTCGGCCCGGGCGCGTTTGATAAACTGAATTGTTTCCTCGATCACAACGGCCGAACTTTCGCCCGGGTGGATTTCCGGAGGACCACCGTTCGTCGAGAGCGGGGGATCGAGTTCGAAAAAGTTGTCGTGGGAAACCCAGGTGTCGAATCCCATGGCACCGGGATTGGTGGGGGAGCCTGCCTTGACCGTGCCCACATGCCACTTTCCGAAGTGACCGCAGGCGTAGCCGGATGCCGAAAGCAGATGAGCGATCGTTATTTCTTCGGGTCGCAGGGAAAAACCGGGGGAGAAGGTTCCGTAGCGATTCGGATGGCGCCCCGTGAGGACGCTGCCGCGAGTCGGTGAACAGGAGGGGTGCCCGGCATAGAAGCGATCCATTCGCAGACCGGAAGCAGCCATCTCGTCGAGCACGGGAGTCCTCAGGTCCGGGTGTCCATTGTATCCGGTTTCCTCCCACCCATGGTCGTCTCCCATGAGGAGGATAATATTCGGTCGGTCATTGCCTTCGAGCGGCGCAGCCACGGCAAAGAGGAGCAGGAACAGAAAGAAGCGGTTCGATTTCATTAAAAAGGGAGGGAAGAAACTGAGTTTACTCTGCGACGATCGTGAAGAGGTCAGCATTCTCAAGGAAGATCTCCAGACGGATTGCCTGCCCCTCGAAATCTGCCATTGATTTGCCGCCTTTCCAGGTGACGGGGTGGCGTATGGCATCGCCGGAAAGCATCTGACAGTCGGAGTGTTCGTAGCCTGATACAGGATCGCGAATGGCGTCGCTGACGCGAACCGTTATTCGGGCCTCACCTTCGCCGGCGGGGGCCGCGTTGAGAAATAGATCTCCGCCGGGCCATTCCACGAGTCGGGTAACGACAACGCCTCCCCCGTTGCGCGGACCGCGCAGGCTCACGAGACGTTCTCTGGGGCAGGTAGCGAGACCGATCGCGGCCTTTCGATCTTTCGAATCGTGTCCGCCGTCGTGGCCCGCGTAGTAGAATCGCCATTCGTTGCCGACCTCAATCCAGTGAGGGCCGCCAAAGGTCATTCCGTCATCCCAGCTCCCTTCGGGGCCCAGTGGAATGAGGGGAACCCTCTTCGGAGCGCGTTTCCAGTGAATGCCGTCCCGGCTTGTGACGAGTTCGGTATGGATAGGATCGTTCATCCGGAACACCCAGAGAAACCCCCAGTAGATCCCGGCGTAGTGATGCATCGGCATTCCGTAGAAAAAGTTAAAGTCCTCTTCGGCATCGATCTCGTCGGGTGTCAGGAGTGCCTGAGGGCTGCCTTCCCACTTGGTCCAGAGTTCGTTGCTTTTCAAAATGGAGATGCGCCGCGAGGCGCCGGTGTCGATCATGGTATCGCCAAAACGGCGGTAGCGGTCCTTGGCCCGGCAGGTCATGAGATAGCGGTCGCGATCGGCATCATAGACGATGCTGTTGAGAGTGTCCGAGTGGAGGTGCTTGAGGCGCATTTCGCTGTCCGGATCCCAGTGAATGCCATCTTTCGAACCCACCAGGCGGATGCCGTCTTCCTCCTTCCCGGCGCCACCGGTGCGGTAGCTCATGACGTAGGAAAAGCCGCGCCTGTCCTTTTCAGGAAGGGTGAGCAGGATCTGTGGTCCGCTGGCGCGTGCATGGCCGGGGCCACGGATGACAATGTTGTTGTCCTTGCTTCCTTTCCAATCGAAGAGGCCGAGACGGGGGGCGTTCCAGGTCAAGCCGTCTTCGGATTCGGCGTAGGCGATCGCGTAGCGACTACTGAAGTTTCCACCGGGTTTTTCGACTTTTTCATGGACCTGGGTCCAGAGTTGAAACTTCCTTGTCTCCGGGTGTCGAGCGACACTGACGTAGCCGCAGTCACCGTCATAGACCGGGTTTGCGGAGTGTTTGGTGGGTGAATGGGCGACGTGGACGACCGCGTTGTTTTTGTATTTGATCGCGAATCGACTGTCGATGAGCCAGTCGTCGATGAAAAATTGAGGGATGCCGCGTTTCATCGCAACGGGCTCTTCCGGCAACTGGGCCAGGGCAGCAGGGCCGACCGTGAGGACGGCTGAAAGCGAAGAGAGAGCGAGGAAGTGTCTCATGGCGTGAGTTTGTGCTTCATTCAGGATTTCTTCCCTGATCACTTTGGAGTTACCTCTTTGACCCAGCGTTCGTGGAGCTCCCGCAGCCGTGCCGCAACTTCGGATTGTTCCCTGAGATGGTCCTTCGCTTCGGGCTGCGTATCGGCAAGGTTGTGCAGGGAAAGCCCGGGCTCTTTCCCGTTTTTCGGCTGAACCCCGATCAGCTTCCAGTCACCCTCGCGAACCGCCCAGTGATTGCCCCAGGCAAAGTGAAGCACACCCCGGTATTCCGATTCCGATTCCGCCGAGTCGATGATGGGAAGCAAGCTGTGTCCATCCAGCGGCGGTGCGTCTTCTGCTTGCTGGATGCCACACAAATCGAGCACCGTGGGAAACCAGTCCATGGCCGTGACGATCTGTTCCCGGACCTCTCCTCCGGGCAGTTTTGCCGGGAAGCTCACGATGGCCGGCACGCGAATTCCGCCCTCGAGGAACTTACCCTTGTTCCCAATCCATTTTCCCGTGTAGCCACCACCGCTGGCTCCGTAGAAGTGTCCCCTGGGGTATCCGCTCTTGTGTCCGTCGATCCGGATTGTGTTCGTCACTTCCTCCGAGTGGCCGTTGTCGCTCATGAAAATGACGATGGTATTCTCGCGAAGTTTGAGAGATTCGAGTTTGTCCACGACCTGCCCGATGTAGGCATCCGTCGTCGTAACGACAGCGCCATAGGATTTTCGTGCCGGATCCTTCATGGCGGAGTAGAGGGCTTCGTGTTCTGCCAGTGCCTGTTCGGGATAGTGGGGAATGTTGAAAGGCACATAGAGGAAGAAGGGGCTTTCCCTATTTTCCTCGATGAACTTGAGGGAGCGCTGAATCATCAGCTCAGGAAAATACTCTCCCCTGGCAAACACCTCCTCCGTTCCTTCGTAGAGGTCATGAAAGCCCTTCTGGTGCAGAAAGAAGTGGTTGTAGTTGTCGATGAATCCGTCCCGAATCCCGAAGAATTCGTCAAAACCCTGCTTCTTTGGACCAAAATCACGATGCGCCCCGAGATGCCATTTCCCGAAGAGCGCGGTCCGATAGCCCGCTTCCCTGAGCGCCTCTGCCAGGGTGACTTCCTCCAAAGCCATGTTGATTCCTTTCGCTGCATTCATGTCACCCTGAGTCCAGTGATGGACTCCGCCCCGTTGCGGATGGCGCCCCGTCAGTAGCGCTGCGCGGGACGGGCAGCAGACCGTGTGTGCGTAGGCCTGTGTGAAACGAACCCCGGTCGCGGCAAGCTTGTCGATGTTCGGCGTGATCAGATCTTTCGAGCCATAGCAATTCGCATCCAGCGTCCCCTGGTCATCCGTGAAAAGAATGACAACATTGGGTTTTCCATCGCGGGATTCCACCTGGACGACGCTTAGTTCGCCAATACTGATCACGAGGGCAAAAAGGAGGATTGCGAAATCAGGTGGAGCCGGGAGTAAGCGTCGAATCTTTTTCATCATGATCATAAGTGAACGCAGTCCCGAATCTGACTTTCTGGGGTTTACCCGCCTAAAGGGAGCGAGGAAAAGCACCATTCTGATGATCGGCATGCAGATAGTGGGCACTTTTCGGTTTCGTCTGGTTCTTCGTCCGGACAGTGGAAACAAGTAGTGGATAGTGTTCATTGGGTCTAGCCATCGTCCCGAAACGGTATCGCCTCCTATCGAATCGAGCGATAGTAATTGCGAGCGCCATCCAGTTGAGCGCGCACCTGTTCCCACTGTCGATCGGTTGGAATGCGATCTCTCTTCCTGAGATCGGCCTCAAGGCGGTCGATCCATTTCAGGAAGTAGGCGGCATCTTTGGATGCCGAGGAATTGGGATGTCCTTCCAGCGAAATCCAGATGGGATTGGTGTGCGCGTTGGGGTCCCGAATGATATCCGGATGAGCCGGCCCGTGTGCCCGCAAGGCAATCCAGCCACTTTCGGCGATCATGAGTTCGCCTGTGAATTCTGCCGAGAGTCGGTCTTCTCCGAGATCGATTTCCTTCAGCACCTTTCCATTTCCAATCACCTCGACCCGGTCGAGCGGGACGGGTGAGTCGACGCGGGCGCTTACCCGTACCGGACCGGGTTTGGCGAGTGAAATCGAGGATCCGATTTCGGCATCCATGATCGAGAATTCCAGCATCGGTCCATTGGTAAAAAAGGAGCGTCCCTCCGCCTGTCGTTTGATCCACCTTTGATACTCGAGCCCCTCGGGAAGATGAACATAGGTGCGTGCCCAGCCGGGGGGATAACTTCGAACCCGGTTGAGAAATACGTCGGTGCCGGCAGATCCAATCACGGGCAGGCCGGTGTTGAGGAGACGGTACCAAAGTTGTGTGCTGCCGTCGTAGGTGTGCCCATGTATGTCCATCAGGCGGACCCGTCCAATCGCCGCATCGACCGGCAGTCCTTTCGCCGAGTAGGGCTGGTCATAGAGGTCGAGCAGGTTTCCGGCGGGGTGGGTGTAGCCGATCGTGCCTCCCTGATCAGAGGCACGTTGTGCAATATCCGCATTGGTAGGAACATCATTGGGATTTGTAGTTCCGGGGAATCCGGTCATGATCGGTTCGACTAGTTGGGAAAGGTTGGAGAGCGTCATGTGTCCCCAGATCGTGGAACGGAATTCCTGCCCGAAGAAAACGAGGTGATTGTCGGAGGAGCGGGGATCCAACTGTCCGAGAAAGAATTCCCGATCGTAGACCGCATCACCATCAGAGTTGGCGATCACGGTATTGCATACATTGAGGTCTTCACCGGTGCATTGTAGAAGAATCGACCCGGGTTTGTTGTACCACTCGCCATAGCCATAGTTGGCGTGGACGTGATTTTCTCCCGAATACCACTTTCGATCCGCCATGTGAATCCATCGCTTCAGCGGGATCGAAACAGGTTCGTTCTGATTGGAGACGGTAAGAGTCCGGCTGTCGACCCGGTATTCGGGACCATGATAGACGCGAACCTCATATTCCCCGAGAGGTAGCTCAAGCGAGACCTGTCCTTCTACGTAGAAATGACCGACCGAGCCGGTCAGTCGGTAAAGTGCTCCCGGAGGAAAATGGAAATTACCGCCGACTCTCTTGATCGAAACGCGGGCCGTTACAGGTTCTCCAGTGTCTCCGTCGATAAGTCGGAGTTCGAGTTTCCCGGTTGGTTCTCCGTAGTCGATGTCAGAGATTGGGATGGAACGCTCGAATCCGGATTCAAAATCGCGGACTCTCAGCTCGGTGCTCCCCTTGAAATTGTTGGTCCAAAGCAACTGGCCTCCGGACTGGTCGACTGAGACACGGTCGTCGTCTGCGTGACTGGAAGTGAGTCGTTCCGCTCCAGTCAGCAGATCGTCGAAGGGCAAACTCCAGAGATCGTTGTGACTTGATCCGAGGTCAGTCACCAATATCAGCGCCTCATTGTCGGGAGAAATGGCGAGGTCATAGATCCGGGCCGGCCAGGTGCAGAGCTGTTGGGGATTGCTTCCGTCCGCAGCACATCGCCACAAGTCGGATTGAGGGCCGCGATTTCCGCCCTGCTCATCGGCTTCGTCCTGATGAATGGCATAGATGATGAATTCACTGTCCCGGCTGGAGGCATACCGGATTCTCTTCCTTCGAAAGGTGGCTGGATCTTCCGGGCCGATCAGCAATGGTGTCAGGGCAGCGGTTTTGAGGTCATACCAGGCAATCTGAGCAGGATTCTTTCCCCCGGTGAACAGTCCCAAAATTCTCTGACCATCGGGAGAGAAATACAGTTTCCCGTCGCCGCGGATTGGCTTGGGTAGAGGGATGAGCTCTCCCGTTGCCGCGTCGATGAGACGCAGTTGACCGGAAGCGAAATTGGCGGTGCGAAGAAATGCAATCTTCTTCCCATCGGGCGACCAGGCAGGTTCGATGTCCCATGACCCCGTGCCGGGGAGAGACTTCAGGTTGCCCCCTTCTGTCGGGACGGTAACAATGGCACCGTGGTAGGAGGCGACTATCCGCGAGCCATCCTCCGAAATCCGCGGGTGAAGAAGTCCGGCAATCGTCGGAGAAGCTTCGGCACGATACCCCGCCCATGAGGCGAGCCAGGTGAAAATGAATCCGAAAACCAGGTAATTCTTCCTCATTTCGAAATCTTCTCAGATTTTTTCGGAAATGGGAAGGACGTGACCGGGATCAGGAGAACGGGGATTCAGCGAAATTTGAGAGTGTGGGATTCCTGCCTGCCGAATCCAGTGATCTCGAGCCGGTCGGGAAACAGATCGGCATAAGCAAAGGCATTGGTAGACTCCGTTTCGACCATTCCATCGAGTGTCAGATAGTGAACACCCTGTTCGTCTGTATAGGCGCCGGCGTGGTTGTGGCCGTTCAGATAGAGCTTGGCGCAGGAGTGTTTCGCAAAGAGTTCATGAATCGCTCCCGCATTCCAGATCGAGTGACTAGCGTCAGGCAGGACAGGGTGATGTCCGAGGACCAACACGGTTTCTTCCTTTTCGGTCGCCGTTTTGAGTTCGTTCTCGATCCACGCGATCTGCTCCTCTCCGGGTCGACTGTTCCACGAGCTTGCCGACCTGGAGCCTGCTGCTTTCCACTTGGCCAATTCCTCTTTGGCAGCTTTCTGTTGCGCGGTTCCACCCGGATGGCGATAGACGCTCACGTCTGTGGTATCCAGCACGACGAAGCGAAAACCATCTTTCTGAACGCTGTAGTAATTCCGCTCCAGCCCGAGCCTCCCCGGCACTTTTTCTTTGTCCTCATCAGCCACTTCGTAGTCATGGTTGCCGAGGGCATGGTAGAGCGTCGAACGCAGGGTTGCGGCGATCGGATCGAGCTTGGCAAAGCTTTCGAATTCGCGATCGATAAAATCGCCGACGTGAAAGGTGAACGCGAGATCTTTCTGATTCAGCTCTCCAATGGCTTCCGCCAACTTGCGCGGGCTTTCCCGATAGAAACGGGTTCCACGCGTTTCGGCGTCCACGTATTGGCAGTCCGCCATGAGCCCGAACGAGAATACGGGAGCCTCCTTTGTTTTCGAAGAGGCGAGGGCGGCAGAACTGAGCGTCGACCCGGCGGTCACGATAAATTTTCGGCGGCTGTGTTTCATTGGAATGGAAGTCTCTTGTGAATCTTGGCATGGGGATTCCGAATGGCGATCTTCATTTTACCATTTACCCGCCCGTGCCGTGGATCGCGTATCCCCGCGATCCCGCATCGGCTCGAGTTGCTGAGGCTGTGAGTGGAAACGATTTCCGGTAAAGACGTCAGACGCGGAAGCTTTCGGAAGAAAGGCCTGCTTTCGTCTGGATGGATCGATTCCTTGCACGTCTCGCGGAAGAATGGAACTCTCGCAACGAACAGCATTGGGTTTTCTACCAAACTATGGATGACGAGTTGCCATCGCAGGGCGATACAAGGAGAGGGAGGCCGCGGGCCGGAAGGGCGCGTCTCGTGCTGGTTCTTCTTTTTCTGACAGGGCTCTACGCACTCGGAAAATGGAGCGGCCTCTACGAGGAGATGACCTTGAAAGGCGTGCGGGAGCAGATTCTTGCTGCGGGTCCGCGCGGTGCTCTGTTGTTGGTGCTTCTTTTTGTGATCGGCTTGCTGATTCAGGTGCCGGGAATGGTTTTTGTAGTGGCAGGCTTTCTTGTCTATGATCCGGTTCGGGGTGCCGCCCTCGCTTTTGGGGGAAGCATTCTCGCATTGACGGTGAGTTTCTTCGTAGTGCGTCGGATTGGCGGGCAGCCGTTTCGTCAGATCAGGTTCAAGTGGGTCCAGAGGGTGTTGAGCCACTTGGAAGAGCGGCCGTTGTTGACCGTCGCACTCTTGCGGTTGGTCTTGCAATTGAGTCCTGTGGTGAACTATGCGCTGGCCCTGTCGGGAATTCGATATCGGGACTACATTCTCGGATCTTTGATCGGATTCACTCCGATTATCCTGACGCTCGCCTTTCTCGCGGATCGTCTCGAAAAATGGTTTACCTGACCGGGGGCCGCGGCCGGGTTGGCGCAGGTGCGGGTGACTTACCAATGGGCGGGAAGCTCGGAGTAGGGCAAACTAGTCGCTGTAGATGCCGTATTCGTCACCCATCGGTTTGTTCCGCATTGCCTCGCTCTGCGTGGGCGTTTTGTCATGCCTTCCGTTCGAGATGGAGGCAAAGGATTCAGAGTTGGTGTTTGAAACTGTTATTGCCCCGATTCTGAAAGCACACTGCGTGGATTGTCACAATCCGGAGAAGCAGAAAGGGGAACTCGATCTGACCACGGCAAAGAACTTTTTGCGGGGTGGAGAAAGCGGTCCTGTAGTCGAGCCGGGGGACCCGGAGCACAGTCGTCTGTTTGAGTTGGTTCATCGCGGCGAGATGCCGAAAAAGGGAGGGCCGCTTTCGGAGCTCCAGGTCGAGACCATTCGCGAATGGATTGTAGCCGGGGCGGAGTTCAGGGAGGCTCCGAAAGTCACAGAGAATTTGCCGACGCAGCACGATGTGATTCCGGTCATGCTCTTGCGTTGCACGGTGTGTCATGGTCCGGGGCAGCAGCAGGGGGAGCTCGATCTCCGGACTCCTGTAGCGATGAAAAAGGGTGGCAAAAGCGGTCCGGCCCTGGTGGCGGGAAACCCGGACGAAAGCCTCTTGATCCAGCGAATTGAGAGCGAAGCCTGCCCGCCCCGGGAGAAGTTGCTCTCCGTGTTTGTGAAACGTCCTCCTTCGGCCGAAGTCAAACTGCTGCGTGACTGGATTTTGGCCGGAGCTCCGGAAGTGGAGACTGCCCCGGACGTCGCAACGACCGAACCGGACACGCTTGTGAGCGAAGAGGATAGGTTGCACTGGGCGTTCGTTGTTCCGCAACGGACGCCCCGAGCAACCAACTCACCGATCAACGTCGACGAGTTTGTCGGGGCCGGATTGCAGAAGGCAGGTTTGGATTTTTCGCCGGAGGCGGACCGGGATACTTTGATTCGAAGGGCCTACCTCGATCTGGTGGGAATGCCTCCCTCCGTGGAGGAATGGAAGAAATGGCGGGAGAGGAAGAATTCGGATTGGTATGCTGCGATGATCGACCATCTTCTGGCTTCTCCGCACTATGGAGAACGCTGGGGGCGGTACTGGCTCGACCTGGCCGGCTACGCGGATTCAGAAGGGGGCATCTCCGCGGACCCGGTCCGTACGGTGGCGTGGAAATATCGGGACTATGTGATTCAGGCCTTCAATGAGGACAAGCCCTATGACCGGTTTCTCCTGGAGCAGCTTGCAGGCGATGAATTGCTCGACTGGAAGAAGGCGGACGTCATCACCGACGAAATGGTCGAAAATCTGACCGCGACCGGTTTCCTGCGTATGGGGATTGACCAGACCGGATCACGAACGATGAATTTTGTCCCGGAACGGCTCGGGGTGATTGGTGATGCGATTGATGTGTTAGGGTCCGGGGTGATGGGGTTGACGATGGAGTGCGTTCGTTGTCACACGCACAAGTATGATCCGATTCCGCAACGTGATTACTACCGCCTCAAAGCGATCTTTCAGGGAGCCTTTGATGAGCATGACTGGATGAGCTTCAAGACCCGGACGCTGCAGGTGGCAACGCCGGAGCAGCGGAAGCGGCATGCTGAGGTGAATCCTCCGCTCGAGGCCGAATTGAAGTCACTCGAGTCGGAGAGGAAACGCGCGGACGTGGAACGGCAAATGACGATTCTCCGGGAGCATTATCCGGAACAGTCCGCGGAGGAGAACCAGGAAACTCTGGTGGCGTTGAAGAAGGCCGACAACCAGCGAACACAAACCCAGGCCATCCTCGTGAAGAAATTTGTGACGGCGGATCTCCTGCCGGACGCGGAGCAACCGAAAGCGGTTCTCGCGGCGCGGCAGGCTCTGGTCGACATCGAGAATCGAATGATCCGTGTTCGATCAGAAATGGAACCACCCTTCGCGATTCGCGCCCTGTGGGACCGGGGCCACCCGTCGCCAACCTATATTCTCCGGCGTGGGGATCACGACAAACCCGGACGTCTGGTCGGACCGGGCGTGCCCTCGGCCCTGACCGATGGACGGACTCCGTTTGAAGTTGATCCTCCCTTTCCTGATGGCACTGCGTCGACGGGGCGTCGCCTTGCCTTCGCACGCTGGTTGACCCGCCCGGATCATCCCCTGACAGCCCGGGTCATGGTGAACCGGATCTGGTATCATCATTTCGGAAGAGGACTGGTGAGGACACTGGAGAATTTCGGGGTGAAAGGGGAACCGCCGACTCATCCCGGGTTGCTTGACTGGCTCGCCGTCGAGTTCGTGGACCATGGGTGGAGTGTGAAGGAGATGCATCGTGTCATCATGAATTCCCGCACCTATCGCCAATCGAGCCGGATTTCCGATCGGCATCTGGCAGTGGATCCGCAGAATCGTCTGCTTTCGAGAATGTCGATGCGGAGGATGGATGCGGAGGCGCTTCATGACTCGCTGCTCTTTGTGGCAGGAAAGCTGGATGATTCAACCGGCGGCCCACCCGATCCTGTTTCCGTCGACCGAAATGGACTCGTCAGTGTAAACCGGACTTTGAAGGGCGGATGGCGGCGCAGCGTCTATGCGCAATATCGCCGCACCGAGATTCCAACGATGATGGAAACCTTCGACTATCCCGAGATGGGACCGAATTGCTACGAACGCAGTATCTCGACCGTTTCACCCCAGTCGCTCTTCCTGATGAACAACGACCACGTTCGCGAACTTGCCGCAGCGATGGCGGCGCGGATTGAGGAAACCGTTGTCGGGGACGGAGAGTCGGCACCGGATTCCGGGGCGAAAGTGGAGGCTGCCTATCACCTTGCCCTGAGCCGTCCGCCCAGTGAAGAGGAGCGCCGGCTCGGCAGGGAAACCTTCATTCAACTGCAGCGGGAATGGGAGGGAAGCATGACCGGTCCGCTGGAAGCTTATTGCCATACTCTTCTCAACTCGGCCGCGTTTCTGTATATTGATTAGGGCCAGCCTGTAGATCCATGAGCGATTTTCCAACACTGCAAACCAGTCGACGCGATTTTTTCGCCCGGACGAGTGATGGTCTTATGGGAGCCGCGCTGACTCATCTGCTTTCGAGCGATTTCTTCGGAGGACAATCGGCACTGGGGAGTGATGTTTCCGTTCCTCTCGACCTGAAATCGCGACAGGGGCATCATCCGGCCCGGGCAAAGTCGGTGATTCAACTCTTCATGAATGGCGGTCCGAGTCAGATGGATCTCTTCGACCCGAAGCCGGTTCTCAACCGGATGGATGGCAAACCTTTTCCGGGGAACGTCGAGGAGATTGGCAACCAGAGCACGGCGGGGATTGGCGTAATGATGGGCGGCCAGTACAATTTTTCGCGTCACGGACAATCGGGGATGTGGATGGCGGACGTCCTGCCGCATACGGCGAAAATGGCGGACGACATTTGTCTCATTAATTCGATGTGGACGGACCATCCGAATCATGACAATGCACTCTATAAGATTCACAGTGGCCGCCTCTTCATGGGCTATCCGACATTGGGTGCCTGGACGGTATACGGGCTCGGATCGGAGAACCAGAATCTGCCCGCCTATGTCGTGCTCAATGATGAACTGGGTCTTCCGAAAAACGGAACCCGTAACTGGACCTCGGGATTTCTCCCCCCGACCTTCCAGGGGACGCGTCTTCGCCCCACCGGTTCCCCGATTCTGAATTTAAAACCGCAGTTTGAGCAACCCTCCGCGGTTACCGAATCGGCGCGCGGATTGTTGAACCGGCTTGATGAAATTCATAAGAAGGATCGCCCTTATCAGCCGGAACTGGATGCCCGCATCGAAACCTATGGGCTTGCTGCGCGGATGCAGCTGTCGGCCGGGGAAGCTCTCGACATTGGCAGGGAAAAGCCGCATACGCTCGAGATGTATGGAGTGGGTGAATCGACGACCGATTCCTATGGTCGGCGTTGTTTGCTGGCCCGCCGGCTCGTGGAGAGAGGAGTCCGCTTTGTACAGATCTTTCTTGAGGAACAACCGTGGGACAGTCATGTCGATCTGGGGCCGAATCATCGGGCGATCTGCGAACGAACCGACAAGCCGGTCGCGGGTTTGCTACGGGACCTGAAGCAGCGGGGGCTGCTCGATTCCACCCTCGTGATCTGGGGCGGGGAATTTGGCCGGACTCCGACGACTCAGAAATCGGGCGATGTGTATACGGGTCGGGATCACAATATGCAGGCCTTCACCAGCTGGATGGCGGGCGGTGGGATCAAAGGCGGATTGAGCTACGGGCAGACGGATGAGTTCGGTCATGCTGTGGTCGAGAATCCGGTCAGTGTGCATGATTTCCATGCGACGATTCTGCACCAGTTAGGTCTGCATCATGAGAAGTTGTATTTCAATCGGAGCGGTCTCGAAGAGCGATTGACCGGAATCGAGCCACCCCGCGTCGTGAAGGAGATCCTGGCCTAGCCGTCCGCCATTTGCATGAGAATGAAACGCCGCGAATTCATTCGGACAGCCCTCGCGACAGGGGCTGCCGCCTGGTTGCCGGTTGGCGCCTCGGAGGACTCAGCCTTTCAGCTCGTCGACAGCAACGTGAGCCTCTTTGATTGGCCGTTTCGAAAACTTCCCCTCGACGAGACTTCCGTTCTTATGGAGAAACTTCGTTCGCTGGGGGTCGGGCAGGCATTCGCCGGCAGCTATGAGGGCCTCTTTCATCGCGATCTGCCGGCGGTGAATCACCGGCTCGCGAAAGAGTCTACGGGGGTTCCGGAATTGCTTCCGATCGGATCGGTCAATCCCGATCTTCCTGCTTGGAGGGAAGTACTTCGGAGTTGTGCGGAAGATCATGAAATGCGGGGGATCCGGCTGCACCCGAACTATCATGGCTATACCCTCGATGATCCTCGCTTTCGGGAATTGTTGGAGAGGGCGGCGGAGATCGGACTCTTTGTGCAACTTGCCGCGACGATGGAGGATAGGCGAACGCAGAACTCGATTGCCGCGGTGCCCGATGTGGATCTCACACCTCTTCCCACGGTGGTGGCGGCGGTTCCAGGCGTTCGGGTTCAGGTTTTGAACTGGCGTCCGCGGATGGCCGAGCTCGAATCCATGAAAGATGTTTCCGGAATTCACTTCGACACGGCCCGGGTGGACGGGACCGACGGCATTGAGCAATTGCAGAAGGTGGTTTCACCGGACCGCGTTCTTTTCGGTTCCGGCGCTCACTTTCTCATTCCCGAAGCCTCCCTGATCCGACTCATGCACGAGTCGGGTTTGGAAGAGGAGATCCTGGAAAAGATCGCGCAGACAAACTCCGTGCGGCTGAGGGGAGGCAATCCGGCATGAAAATCGACGGACAATTTGGGCTACCCTCCAGAGAGGAACTGGAGAGCTATCGAATCTGGGATTCGTATTTCACCCCGTCCCATTCCCACCCCGGAAAAGACGGAAGCAGCCTCCTCCTCGCGGATATCGAGAAGTCGAAACGGGCCCTTGAGGTGGGGCGGTTTGAAAAAGCATGCTTCTTTGCCCATGTTGGGATCGGAACAACCACGGATGCGGAATTGGAAACACTGTTGCGTGAAAAGCCAGAGCTTGTTCTGGAGCCCCTGGACCGATATCCGGATCTCCTTCTCGGGATGATACAGATGAATGGTAATGATCTCGCATCCTCACTTGCCGCACTCGATCAATGGCTGGGAGACGGTCCCATGCTCGGCGTATATTTTCCGGGCGGGGGTCCCGGGGCGATGACCTGCACTCATCCGAATATGGAACCCCTGATCGAAAAAATTGCGGAACTCGACGGAGTCATCATGCAACACACCTGGTTCAAGACCGGTGGCAAACAGGGCCCGGGCGAATCGACCCCGGCCGAGCTTGCGGAACTCGCCGCGAAGTTCCCGGACCAGAAGTTTCTCTGCGCTCATGCGGGCGGCGAGTGGGAGCAGGGAATTCGCGCGGTGAGGGATTCCCCCAACATCCTGATCGAGACGTCGGGTTTCGATGCCACGGCCGGTTTCGTGGAAATGGGGGTGCGTGAGTTGGGCGCGGAGCGAATTGTATTTGGAAGCCACCTTCCGTCCCGGTCCCTCGGGACGGAATTGGCAAAAGTGACCGCCGCGGAGATTCCGGAGGCTGCCAGGAAGCAAATCCTGGGAGCCAACTTCCGGGCGTTGCTGGCTCCCGCTTTCCGGAGAAAAGGGCGAGCCGTTTGATCGGAGCTCAGTAGCTTCGAAAAGCAATCAAGGGAATCTTTTTGCCACGGCTGAAGAATTACAGCGTCCGAAGAATCATCGGGCTCATGGCCAATTCCGTTGGAGCGTTTCTTTCATCGTCTTGAGAATCCCGTCGTATTCAGGGTTCCCTGCCAGATTCTGCATTTCCCCCGGATCCTTTTCCTGATCGTAGAGCTCGATCCCGTCTTTCCCGTTTTCCCCCCACTCGTTGTAGCGCCAGCGTTCTGTCCGCACGGAGCGGCCGGGCACTTCGCGAAACTGGACCTGCGAAAAAGCAGGGCGGTTCCATTCGGCAAGGGGATCGCGCAACAGCGGCACCAGGCTGACACCTTCCAGTTCTCCGGGTGG
>JARGNG010000060.1:20216-22991 GCA_029213265.1 Verrucomicrobiales bacterium
CAAGGGGATCGCGCAACAGCGGCACCAGGCTGACACCTTCCAGTTCTCCGGGTGGTTCAAGACCGGCAAGTTCGGCGAGCGTGGGAAATATGTCGACGAATTCGACAATGCGCGGGCAGTCAGGTCTCTCCTGTTTGATCCGGGGGTCGAACACGATCAAAGGTGCGCGGGTAGATTCTTCGAAGAGGCTGTTCTTTCGCCAGAGACCGTGTTCGCCGAGGTGGTATCCGTGATCCCCCCACAGAACGATGATCGTGTTTTCGCCAAGGCCGAGCTGATCGACGGCAGCGAGAAGTCGTCCGACCTGCGCATCGACAAAGGAGACACAGGCATCATAGGCCGCGATGCATTCGCGCGCTTCCATGGCTGTCGTTCCGAAGTTCGGCCATTCCGGTGTTGAGGCGAGGGCCGCTGCGGGCACACTCGAATCGTAGTCGGTAGGAAGGAGCGGAAGCGAAGTCTCTTCGACCGGATAGAGATCAAAATACTTTTCAGGTGCTATGTAGGGGATGTGGGGACGGTAGAATCCGGCCGCAAGGAAGAAAGGCTCGTCGCGGTGTTTTTGAAGCAGGCGTATGGCTTCATCGGCGACCTTGCCATCGGTTTGCTCGCGGTCATCCCCGCCCGCTTTGAGGTAGGCCATCTGATCCGGTAGCGGCAGTTGAGGTGTGTAAACGGTTAACAGGTCTTCCTCGTCGCGGTCCCGGCCGCGGGGGTTGATCACCTCATCCCATGACTCGGGATCGTCCGGTCCGCTGGTGCCGATGTCGGTCGGGACCGACTGATGAAAGATTTTTCCAACACGGACCACATGGTAGTCGTTTTTCCGGAACAACTGCGGCAGTGTCACGACGTCAGGTGCGGCATCGCGAAAGTGGATCCGGTTGTGAAGAACGCCGCTGGTATCAGGTCGTAATCCACTCAGCACAGACGCCCGGCTCGGTCCGCAGGATGGAAACTGGCAGTAGGCGCGATCAAACCGGACCCCGCGGTTGGCCAGGCGATCGATGTGGGGTGACTGGATGTGGTCAACTCCATAGCAGCCGAGCCGGCAGTTCAGATCGTCGATCGCGATGAAGAGCACATTGGGCTTTTCATCGGCAACCGCCACCAACAACGGAAGTGTTGCGGCAATAAGAGCGGCGAGGCGAACCTTCATTCTATGAGAGCCCCGTGACTCCCCAGCCTTTGCGATATTCCCGTTTAATGAAGCGGGTGGCTTCCGCGGAGTTGACGACTTTGAGATTCCCACTGTCCCACTCGATCGTTTCGCCGCTGCGATAGGCGACATTCCCAAGCAAGACCGTTTCGGTGAGAGGACCGGAATAGGAAAAAGGACAGGAGGTGGTTCCATTTCCGGCGACGGCGGCAGTCCACTCGCGGTAGTGAAAGTGATCGGGAATGTCGGGGAAACGATAGTCGGCAAATTTCTCTTTCGGAAACAGCTCCGGCATTTCCGGGAAGCCCACAAAAAGATTGCCCTTTTCGCCGACAAAGAGCACTCCGTTTTTCGATCCGGGCCAGTTGGCGGGAGCCTGAAACAGTTCACGGGGAGGCATCTTTCCCGCCTCATACCAGGTGAGCTTCAGAGTGTCGGCGGTGTAGCGGGTTCCGGGAAACTCGTAATTGATGATGCACCAGGTCGGCCCGGACTCGGGATGGGGTGGGGGACCCTCGGCGCGGACTGTCTTCGGAGGACCGAGCCGGAGTGCATCGACCACCGGGTCGAGAATATGGCAACCCATATCGCCGGCGACCCCGGTCCCGAAGTCCCACCAGCCGCGCCAGTGAAAGGGATGGTAAGCGCCGCTGACATAGGGGCGTATCGGCGAAGTCCCGATCCATTGGTCCCAGTGAATGTGTGAGGGGGCCGCCCCGGCGGCAGGAGGACGATCGAGTCCCTGTTTCCAGAAGGTTCCGGGTCGGTCCGTCCAGGTGTGAACTTCGCGGACCTTTCCGATGACGCCGTCTTCGCGGATCGCGTGAACGGCGGTTTTGATTCTCCGTGTCGCGTGATGCTGGATCCCCATTTGGGTGATGAGGCCTTTCTCTGCGGCGACTTCGGTGAGCCGACGGGCTTCGAAGATCGTGTGGGTAAGAGGTTTCTGCGTGTAGACATGCTTCCCGAGGTCCATCGCTGACATCGTTACGGGAGCGTGAGTATGATCCGGGGTGGTGACACTCACGGCATCGATGTCCGCTTGTTCGAGGAGCTTTCGCCAGTCTGTGTATTTCTTCGCCCCGGGGAATTCAGTGGCGGCCTTCGCCAGTCGTTGTTCATCGATGTCACAAATGGCTGCGATGTTGTGACCGACGGAGAGTTCCTTCATGTCGCTGAACCCTTTTCCACCAACGCCGACGCAGGCGATGTTGACTTTTCCGGAGGGAGAGCCAGCTGATTGAAGGAGCGCGGGAAATCCGATCGCGGTGGTTCCGAGGAAATGTCGTCTTTTCATCTTCCTTTGATTTCACCTGATCTGCCCTCTCATCGCAAGTCGCCAGACTGGAACCGGGGTTACGGCTTCGCGTTTTCAGGGGCGGGGATTTTTCCCGGGAAGCGTTGTTAGTGGATCCCGGTGCGATGGGCAAAGCGCATTGCGCGATGGCAACGGAAGAAAGCAGGCCCCGCAACCACTCCTCACTTCATTCGAAATCGCCTGCCCAGTTCCTCCCAGGAGGGCCCGTCGTTCCCGGGGAAATCCTGGAGGAGATCCTGTCTTTCAATCACCTTTTCGAAAGCGTCGGCAATCAATTCCCCGATTTGCCAGAGGGCAT
>JARGNG010000166.1 GCA_029213265.1 Verrucomicrobiales bacterium
CCTGTTCGAAGCTGTCCGCGACGCTGTCGTAAAGCAGCGCGTAGGCATACGCCACTGCACCCCCTCCTACCCGGGGCGATGCGCGGTGACGGAGTGGCGGGGTTGAAAAAGCAAATCCTTAGCAGTAGTTAGAGCCTGGCTCATTGGTTGAAATTCCTGCAGCTGATTCGACATTTCGATTCAGAATCACCCCGCCTTTCGGCTCCGAAGCGCTGCTAGCATTGGCTTCAGATTCTCCCCTGGAAGTCGCTGCTGCCCCCGATGCGGATTCTCTTTTCCAGAGTGTAGGTATTGCGACGCTCGAGAACTCACTTCGCCGTGGTATTCGAATCGAACGCAGCACTCCGCGGTCTGTTAAAGACATCAATGAGAAGGCCTCTTCGGAACAAACCGACGCATTCTCTCACGCCGCAGTTCCCATTACCGTCGAAAAGCGGTGAGGGGATCGACTCAAACGCTTTCACTACCGCTACTGGCCACGTAGCTGGTCCTAAAAAACAATCCGGCTTTCACGGACTACCTGGGAACCGCAAGAAAGGGGTCATTTGACAAATCTTGACAATTGAATGCCGATTATATTTTCCCAGACCCCGGTGGAGACCCCCCATTTTCGTCCCGCGCGGGGGAAGGGGTCAGCAGACAAATCTTGAATTTCTGATTCATCTCTCGATTTCCCGTTTCTTAGGTTCCACTACCGCTTGAGAGTCATCGCGGAGTGCGGTTAAAAATACAAAAGTCCCCAATCTTTGGTGGAGACCCAGTCATCGCGGAGTGCGGTTAAAAATAGAACAGTCCCCAAACTTTGGTGGAGACCCGTCCTTAGTTGTAAGGGAGTTATAAATTTGGCTCCTCCGGTTGGATTCGAACCAACGACCTAGTGGTTAACAGCCACCCGCTCTACCGCTGAGCTACAGAGGAATTTGATTTCACGTTCGGGAGGTACCTTCGAAAAGGGGCGACCCCGAGCGGACGGCGAATTTGCGCGCACACGTGACTGTTTTCAAGGGGAAAATGTGGGAAATTTCACTTCCGCGTAAGATTTGAGCCGCGAGCGGAGTTTGCAGGGGGCTGCATTCGGCAGAACCACAAAAAACTTCCATGACATTCCAGGTGAAAACAACCGACTCCTCGAAGAGTTCCCCCCAGGATTTCCCCGATTTGATGGCGGATCATCAGCCACGCCTCGCTGCCTACATCCGCTCACTGGTAGCGGATGAACACGCCACAAAAGATGTCCTTCAGGAGACCAATGTGACCCTGCTCAAGAAGGCCCGGGATTTTGAGCCGGGATCCAACTTCACCGCCTGGGCGTTCCGGGTCGCCTATTTTGAGGTCTTAACCTGGCGCCGGCGACGTGGACGCGACAGGATCCACTTTGACAATGAACTGGTCGAGTCAATTGCGGAGACCGTCGAAACGGTGGCACCGGGATACGAGGACCGTCTGACCGCTCTGCAAAGCTGCATCCAGGAGCTTCCCGAACGCCAACGGGAGATCATTGAACGCCGCTATCTGAAGTCGGAAGCGGTCCAGAACATTGCGGATGACCTCGGGTTCAAAGCCAACGCGGCTTCTCAACTTCTTTTCCGTGCCCGCACCAATCTTCTCAAGTGCATTGAAAAAGCCACCTCCACTCCCCTTTCCAACGAATCCCCCTCATGAATCCTGATTCGAAATCTTCTGAAGAGCTGGCCTGTCTCACCAGCCGAATGCTCGATGGTGATCTCAGCCCCGGCGAAATGGGTCGACTTGCCGAACTCCTGCAGGCGAGCCCCGACGCTCATCGTGAATTTGTCCAAATGAGCGAGCTTCACTCGATGCTGGAGGCGGAGCCCGACGTTCAGGCGGCCCTTTCCCGGGATCACCTCCCGCACAATGTCGTTTCCCTGGCCGGAGGAAAATCTGTGTCTGCCGATTCGCTTCCCGCTGTTCCCACAGGCAACGTCCCTACGGGCAATGCCAATCGCCCTCGCTGGTGGATCGGGGCAGGCATCGCCGCGGCACTTGCGATCGGAGCGTTTGCTCTGCTGAAGCAAGACAAGCCGGGAACCAGCGATGAAACTGCGGCCGCTCTCGCGGAAGCGAAGCCTGCACAATCGATTGAGGTCGCACCCCCTCCCCTTGAGGCGGAGGAGGAAAAGCCGGAGAAGCAATACGAGCGTGCCATTCTCGCGACTCTGGGCTCGGGCTCGCAAACCCGCCCTCCGACCAACTTCACGTCCGAGCCTTCGGCTGAGGGAGAGAAGATTTCCTACAACCGCGATATCCGCCCGATTCTCTCCGACAATTGCTTTTCCTGCCATGGGCCCGACGAGCACGGCCGCAAAGCGGACCTCCGCCTCGACATCCGCGAAGGAGCCGTCGCGGGAGACCCCATCGCCGTAGTGGCCGGATCGCCCGAAGAAAGTGAATTGGTCGCCCGCATTCTGACGGCGGACGCGGACGACCTCATGCCTCCGCCGGAGTCGCACAAGAAGCTGACTCCGGCACAGATCGATCTGTTGACCCGCTGGGTTACGGAAGGGGCCGAGTATGAAGAGCATTGGGCCTTTCTCCCGATTGCCAATGCTGAGCCGGAAGATTGGAAAGGCTCGGCGATCGATTTCTTTGTCGATGAAAAGCTGCAGAAAATGGGGTTGTCCCGCGCGGAGGAGGCAAGCCGACGAACGATCATTCGCCGGGCGACACTCGATCTCACGGGACTCCCGCCTACTCCGCAGGAGATCGAAGCGTTCGTCTCCAATGATTCTCCGGACGTCTACGAGAAGTTGATCGACGAGCTTTTGGCCCGTCCCACCTTTGGAGAGCATCGCGCCCGCTACTGGCTCGATGCGGCGCGCTATGGCGACACCCACGGTCTTCACCTCGACAACTACCGGGAAATGTGGCCCTACCGGGACTGGGTCATCAACGCAT
>JARGNG010000167.1 GCA_029213265.1 Verrucomicrobiales bacterium
GGTGGCAGCCATGCCTTCGCCGATCCGGAAAACGGCATCTCCTTCGCCTATGTGATGAACCAGATGGAAACCGGCATCCTTCCGAATCGAAAGTCGCTCGACATGGTGGAAGCGATCTACCGCTCTCTTGGGGTCGAAAGCTAGCGCTCCGATTCTTTTCCCGCCTCCCACCAGTCATCCAGCAGTTTCTCGAGTTGTCCAGCGATGACTCTCGAACCCTCCTCTGAAATCCGGTTCTTCGTTTCCTTCGGGTCGACCGCCACTTCGTAGAGAGCCGGCCCCTTCAAATAATTTCCCCACGGCGCATCGCCCACCGGGAGAATCAATTTCCAGTCTCCCTTCCGCACCCAGCGATAGGCAACGTCCCGCCCGGGATGGCCCAGGCTCGTCGCATCGCCCGGATAAATCGCTCCGAAGACGGCCCGGTCTGATTCCAGGTCACCCAGCAAATTGCGACCGGGAAATTCTTTCGTCTTTGCATTCACGGTCCTGAGCAAGGTGGGCACAATATCGATACTACTGACCAGCTCCGGATGCGCCTCCGGCTTCACGACTCCATCCCAGCGGATCAGAATCGGACTGCGGACGCCCTCGTCGAACGGAGCCCGCTTGCTCGACTTCGTATGAGCATATTCGGCCTCGCGCCCTTTCTGTGGAGTTGTGCTCGGACTCCAACCATTGTCGGAGACAAATACAAAAATGGTATTCGCAGCGTCCGCATTCTTTTCGACGAAGTCGATCAATTGGCCGACCGTTTCATCGAACTGCGCGATCGCCGCGAAGTAGGGAATTTCATGCTCCCTCACCCCCGGCGTGCTCTCTGCAAGATCGTAGAACTGTTCCGGAGAATCGTGCGGCTGATGAGGAAGGTAAGGCGCATACCAAACCATCCAGGGAGTCTCTTCCTTCTCACATTCGCTGATAAAGGACTCGATAGGCTCCATCGTTTCCCGGCCTATCTGCAATCCCCGGTCTCCGTTTCCATGGGCCACTTTTTCGCCGTTCGCGAGCTTTCGAATTCCTCCGTAGGTTTGCGTGAGAGGCGGCGGCGCAAAGGTCGTCATCCCCTCGGTGAACCCGCCGTTTTTCCAATGACCTTCCCAGAACTTGCCGGTCTGCAGGCAGCGGTATCCGTATTGCCGGCTCAGGATCCGGGGCAGAGTCGGAACCTTTTTGATGAGCTCAAACTCGGGTGCCCGCGCCTTTTCATACTCCTCCCGTGTCTCCATACGGTTGTAGGCCGAGTTTCCCGGAGGTCCGTGATTAAAATGGACCTTATGCTGATGTGGATAGAGCCCGGTCATCAGGGTGACGAGCGAAGGACGACAAACCGAAGTCGTTAGATACCCATTCGGAAACCGGGCCGACTTTTCGGCGAGGGCATCGAGATGGGGCGTATAGACCCGGGCATTTCCCATGAATCCGAAATCGCTCCAGGTCTGATCATCCGAAATGATGTAGACGATATTGGGACGCTCCTGAGCACCCGCCCGAATTCCTAACGAGAACAGAACAAGGAAAACGAGAACTCTCATTTCGCTTCCGCTTTTTCTTTTTCAAACCAGTGCCCGAAACGGTTCTCTTTCGGCGCGGCGTCCCCTTCCGGCTTCGCGTCGATAGTGGAAATCCCTTCGGAGTAGAGCAACTCTCCGGTGTAGCCGTCATGGAACCGGATCACGACCTGCGGCTCGTCGTAGGCCAGATACTGATAGCCCTCGCCATCATTCAGTCCGGCCCGGACGATGTTATTGACCTGCACCACAGTATAATTGGTGTGTCGCTGGCGGAGATAGTGAACATTGTCAGGGTATCCCCCGCACCATTTGATTTTCACTTTTCGGCCCTGGCTGTCGAACCAGCCGCCAAGAGGAGTCAGGCCCGCGGTCCCGATCGGATGATTCGCCGAATTGATGGGCGAACAGAGAAACTCCCACACATTGTCTGTGATCTGAACCGCGAAGGGATGGTGCACATCGCCCGTCAAAATGATGACCGGTTTCTCAATTCCGTCGAGGGCTTCAATCAACTGTTCCCGCTCCTCCACATAGCCGGCGAACCCGTCTCCTTTCGTTTCCGTGCTCTCGCCCCGCATGTGATACGCGGAGTGGTAAATCACCCAGGGGTCGCCGGAAACGATGAAAATGAACTCCGCGTTCGTCTCCGCGACCGTTTTGAGAAACCACTTCTTTTGCACCGGCCCGAGAATGGATTCGCCTTCCTTCGCGGCGTTCTGCGGCCCTTTGAATTTCGTTCGCTCGCTCCGGGTATCGAGGAAGATGAAATGGGAATTTCCAATGACCCGGTCAAAGTAGTGATGCGTGCCGATGCTATACGGAGCCGAATTCGTCGCCTCCAGTTTCGGAGAAATCCGAAGACGGTTTTGATCGATCACTTCCTCAACCCGATAGACACCCACATTGGGGCCGCCCCGAAGCCTGGGATGCTCCTTCGCTTTGTCGCCCCCTTTCATATACGGACCGATGTGAAGCGTGCTGACCGAGTCGAGATTGAGGGTTGAGAAATCGGCCGCGTCATCTACGAGAATGTCGCTTCCCCCCTCCAGCCTGGCTGTGCCAAACCGAACCTTTCCGCGTTGCGGCGCGAGATCATTCGCCCAGTTCGCGTAGTAGTCCCAGATTGCCACGGCGGGATCGCGAACAAGAAAGCCGCCATTATTCAGGCCCACCTCCCCCGCTCCATCGATGTTGTCAGTGACCTCGTGATCATTGAACATCGTGAACATCGGGACATGACGGAGAAAGCGATTCAGGGAACGCCCCCGCTCAAGGTAGAGACGGTAGTTACCCTCGATTCCCGCAGGCGTCCCGTCGAGCGTTTCCTCATAGGTGTAGTCCCCGTTGACAATGTGAAACGCGAGCCGGTGACGGTGCTTGCTCCAGAGCTGATCGAAAGC